>NZ_MAXA01000008.1 GCF_001854695.1 Parafrankia soli | reverse complement strand
TCCTCGGGGTCACCAAGCATCCGACCACGGCCTGGGTCACCCAACGTGCACGGAACCTGCTGATGGATCTCGACGAGCGTGGCCACCGGTTCTGGTTCCTTCTCCGTGACCGCGATACGAAGTTCACGGCTTCCGTCGACGCTGTCTTCGCCGGGGCCGGTATCGACGTGGTACGCACACCACCGCAAGCCCCGCAGGCGAACGCGATCGCGGAACGCCGGATCGGCACCGCCTGCCGGGAATGCACCGACAGGCTGCTGATCGTCTCCGAACGGCACCTGACCGCGGTCCTCGACAGCTACGCGGAGCATTTCAACACCCACCGGCCTCACCGCTCCCTCGGCCAGCACCCACCCGACTTGCCGCCTGCAGTCGCCCCGACGCCGGATTCCACCATCCGTCGCACACGCATCCTCGGCAGCATGATCAACGAATACCGCAACGCCGCCTGACCACTTGCGCGGAAGATCCTGTCAACCGCAAAAGACCAGCTCACAGGCCGAATCGGGATTCTGGAGCCCCACAGGGTCGGCCCGCTGCACCATCCACCCGCGGATCTGGTCGATCGGGACGAGCATCTCTCCGGTCTTGTTCTCGAGGAGTGCTCGCAGGCACGGGACCACCTGCTCGCCGATCTCGACGTTTTCGAACCGGGGTTCGCGCAATACGTGCCAGTGTCSGTCCGGGAGCAGGGCTTCATAGATCTCTGCGGGGTCGAGGGTGCGGGAGTAGGGCGCCGTGGGTGTGGCCATCACTGGTCTCCTTGCCTACGCGGCCGGTGCGGGTGTGTCTCGGCCAGGGTGGTTGCCGAGCGTTCAGCGCGCGTTCGGCGGCTCGCGAACCCGCGCGAGGATCTCAGGAGGCGCATCACGATCTTGACCTCTTCCCGCTGCCACAGTTGGCGAGCTGGGACGTGCGTTGCAGGACGGTGCGAGTCATCCCGACATACGACACAGGTGCCCTCGGCCGGCGTACGGCCGATATGAGGTGAACTCTTCCGACCTCGGAATTGTCCCCTCCTGCGTCGCCTGGACGGTTCCGGGGAGATCGACCCTTCGATGCCGGTTGGCGGGGTCCCGGAGGCGGCCTGCTGCACTCGCGGGTGCCAGAAGTCGGCGTGGGCCCGCGACCAGACGTGATGCGACGGTACAGGGCCGGCGGCATCCAGGACCTGGAACTGCTGGTGTTGCGGCGCGAGGTCGAGGTACTGCGTCGCCTCCACCCAGCCCAGTAGGACTGAGCGGACCGGGCAGTACTCGCCGCGCTGATCCGACTCCTACCCAGGGCACTGCGGGCGCACCAGCCGATCCGCCTCCTACCTGCCAGGCCTGGGAGTGCGCGGGCAGCGCGGCCACCGCGCTCGACCAGTTCGACGCCCAGGTCGACCGCTGGTCGGCCGGGGCGCGCGGCCTCGGCGAGGCCGGCCTGCGGGTCCTGATCGGCGCTACGGAGCCCTTCCCCGATGCTCCGATGGCCGATCTGGTGCTGCACATCCACCGCGAGCTGATCCACCATCTCTCCGAGGTCTGCCTGCTGCGCGACCTCCGCCTACGCACGAAGCCCGCCCATTCGTCAGCCCCGCGAGCGGATCATGGAACGTCTTCTCCCCGAGATCTCGACCAGTGTCATGGCCCGGCCGCGCGAACCGGCGCATCCGAGTTTGCCCTGCCACGGGTGCGGTTCGTCACCAGACCGGTGAACATGCGGAAATTGGGTTGCTGTCCGGAAAATTGGGCAGGCACCCATACGACTGGATAGCGCGTCATGAGCTGGAAGCAACGATGTGACGATTTTCGAGGCTCTGACCACGGGCCTGAACGACACCGATCGAAACCTGACTCTCGACGTGATCCGGCAGAGTTTCGACGATGGCCAGGCAGCCGCGCGGCAAGGACGTCCACACCGCAACGTCGAGGAGATCACCCGGCGGCGCCGGTCCGCCCAGTCCTCCCGGCCGACGGTCGTCGGCGACCGCACGGAGGCGGCACGGTGCGGTGCCTGATGCGGCTGACGGACGGTTTGCGGCAGCTGGTGTAGGCCACGAGCCACCGGCTTTTTGCCGCGGAGCAGAATCGTGCGGTTAGTGCGGTTAGGCTTGCGAGGTGGACAATGCGTCGGCGCCGGAAGGGACCGGGCCGGCACGTGACGCGGGCTCCGACCAGGTCGCCTCGGTGTTGCTCCGCGCCGAGCCGGAGGAGCCCTTCGACCGGCTGACCCGCCTGGCGGCAGTCATGCTCGGCGCCCCGTTTGCCTTCGTCATGGCGATGGACGACGGGCGTTCCTACTGGAAGTCCCGTGCGGGTACGGCGGYGGGCGACCTCACCGGTCGGCAGATCGCAGCGGCAGACAGCCTCTGCCGCCTGGCGATCGGCACGGGTCGGCCGCTGGTCGTGCCCGACGCCGGCCGCGACGATCGCGTCCGGGGTGATTCGTTCGTCCAGTCGGCCGGTATCAGGGCATGGGCCAGCTTCCCTCTCAGCGATCCGAGCGGCCGCACACTCGGTGCCTTCGGGGCGGCCGACGTCCGCCCCCGGCTCTGGACGGCCCGCGACCTCGAACTGCTGGAGACCCTCGCCCAGGCCGTTTCGAGCGAGATCGCGCTGCGTCACGTGGCGGCGGCAGCGACCGCCCTGGCCCGGACTCTCCAGCAGAGTCTCCTCCCCCCGGAGGTTCCGGAGATCCCCGGCCTGGAGGTCTCGGCCCGCTACCGCCCGGCGGGCGAAGGCGCCGAGGTCCTGGGCGATTTCTTCGACGTTTTCCAGACCGGCCGTACCAGTTTCGGCGTGGTTCTGGGCGATGTTGCCGGCAAGGGTGTCGAGGCGGCCAAGGTGACCGCGCTGGCGCACTACACCATCCGGGCGGCGGCGAGTCGCACCCGTGATCCGGCCGCCATTCTGAACCAGCTCAACCGGGCACTACTCACCCAGCATCCCGACAGTGAGCGGTTCCTCACCGTCGCATACATGGCCGTGGACCGGTCCCGGCGAAATCGGACCCTGGCCCTCTGTTCAGCCGGGCACACTCCGGTTCTGCTCCGCGGGCGCGACGGCACGGTGACCCCCATCGGCTCCCACGGCCTGGTGCTCGGCGTCTTCGAGGACCCGGAGCTCACCACCAGCCGGCCGAGATTCGGTCCCGGTGACACCATCCTGCTCTACACGGACGGCGTCACCGAGGCCCGCCGTGGGAACGACCAGTACGGCGATGATCGGCTGCGGACGCTGCTCGCGGCCACTGATCCGGCCGCCGGCCGACTCACCGCGACGATCGAGGCGGCGGTGCTTGATTTTGCCGACGGGCCGCCCCAGGACGATATTGCCATCCTCGCAATCCACTTCCCGGATATCTCGTCCGTGGCGATGAAAACGGTCCGTTCGAGGCTGCGGGCCCGGCGGCGACCACGGCGGCCGTTCACGCGCCGTGGCACGCCGACCGGGTGAAGGACCCCGGCCAGGGCGGCGGACGACGGGCCGCCGAAAGTGTCCAGACTCGACAGCGAGTGGTGCCGGCCGGTTCCCCGGTTGCTTTCGATATTCCCGAAGACTATAAGTGGGTTAACACTCGACAAGGTTGAGTGTCAACCTCCGGCGCGACGGGTGCCCGGGTCATGACCCGATCATCATGTTCGTTTTGGGCCCCGCTGGCGGCCGGCACTCCTCCACACGGCTCAAGCCTGGGAGGAATCAGCTCGTGCCCCTGCGTTATGGCTTCCTCAGCACCTATCCGCCCACCCAGTGCGGTCTCGCGACCTTCGCTGCCGCCCTGTTCGACGAGCTGAACAGTCCAACGCCCGGTGCGTCCAGTGGGGTGGTGCGCCTCCTGGACGCCACCGACCGAGCCGGTGCCACAGCCGAGCCGGCCGCACCGCTAACCCGACCACCGGGTCGATCCGGTCGGACCAGCCGGCCGGTTCTGGTCGGAGATCTCGTCGCCGGCACGCCGGGCGGTCCGCGTGCGGCGGCACGGCTGCTGAACGGCTTCGACGTCGCCGTGGTGCAGCACGAGTACGGCGTGTACGGAGGTCCGGACGGCGACGAGGTGCTCGCGGTGCTCGACGCTCTCGACGTTCCGGTTATCGTCGTCCTGCACACCGTGCTGGTGAAACCGACCCCGCACCAGCGGCACGTCCTGGAGTCCGTGGTCGCGTCGGCGGACGCGGTGGTCGTGATGACCGAGACCGCGCGGGTCCGGCTCGTCGAGGGTTTCCAGGTCCATCCACGACGGGTGGTGGTCATCCCGCACGGCGCGGCGGACAACCGCCGGGCGCCCACGGAGCACAGCGGCGGGCCGATCATCCTCACCTGGGGTCTGATCGGGCCCGGGAAGGGCATCGAGTGGGGCATCGCCGCGATGGCGGACCTCGCCGACCTCGATCCCGCCCCGCACTACGTCATCGCGGGCCAGACCCATCCGAAGGTCCTCGCGAGGGAGGGCGAGGCGTACCGGGAGGGGCTGGCCGCCCGGATCCGCGGCCTCGGCCTGACCGGCTCGGTCAGCTTCGATGATCGCTACCTGGATCCGGTGTCCCTCGCGGGGCTCGTGCGCCAGGCCGACGTCGTCCTGTTGCCGTACGACTCGGTCGACCAGGTGACCTCCGGTGTCCTCATCGAGGCGGTCACCGCGCTGCGGCCGATCGTCGCCACCCGGTTCCCGCACGCGGTCGAGCTCCTCGGCGACGGCAGCGGACTGCTCGTGCCGCACCGGGACCCGGCGGCCATCGCTGCCGCGGTGCGCCGCATAGCGACAGACGAGACGGTGAGCGCCGGCCTGGCCAGCGCCGCAGCCGCGCAGGCCCCCGACCTGCTGTGGCCGGCGGTCGCCGGCCGCTACCGGCGGCTGGCCGCCGGACTGGTCGCCCGCACCGGGAGCCGGCCGTCGACCGCGCCCGTGCCGGTGGCCCGGTGAGCTCCGCGATCTCGTTCGATCACCTGTTCCGGCTCACCGACGGCATCGGACTGTTCGAGCACGCCCTCGGTTCGGTGCCACGCCGGGAGCACGGCTACTGCGTGGACGACGTCGCGCGCGGGCTGGTCGTCCTCACCCGCGAGCCATCGCCCGGGGTGGACCTGGTGCGGCTGTTGGAGCGCTACCTCGCCTTCGTGCTGGCCGCGCAGGCGGTGGACGGCGCCGTCCACAACCGGCGGGACAGTGACGGGCGGTGGCGGGACGATCCCGGCCTCGGTGACTGCTGGGGCCGGGCGCTGTGGGGGCTGGGCACCGCGGCCGCCTCCGCGCCGACCCGGCGGTTGCGGGCCTCGGCGCGGGCCGGCTTCCTCGCCAGCGCGGGGCGCCGCTCGCCCTGGCCACGGGCCATGACGTTCGCCGCACTCGGTGCCGGAGAGGTGCTGCTCGCCCATCCGGACGACGAGCCGGCGCGCGCGCTGCTCACCGCCGCCGTCGAGGTGATCGGACCGGTCGGCGCCAACCCGAGCTGGCCGTGGCCGGAGCCCACCCTGCGCTACGCCAACGGGGCCGTCCCGGAGGCACTGATCCTCGCCGGCATGTGCCTGCCCGACAAGGTGGTGCTCGCGAACGGTCTGCGGCTGTTGGCGTGGCTGCTCCAGGTGGAGACCCGTGACGGAAACCTGTCACCGACCCCGGTCGGCGGTCGCCGGCAGGGGGGAGATCCCGGGCCCGGTTTCGACCAGCAGCCCATCGAGGCCGCGGCGATCGCGGACGCCTGCGCCCGCGCCCACGCGGCGACCGGACGGAAAAGGTGGCTGACCGGCCTCGGCCGCGCCCACGGGTGGTTCCTCGGGGACAACGACAGCTCGATGGCGTTACTCAACCCCGACACCGGCGGCTGTTACGACGGCCTCGAGCCCGGCGGCCGCAACCTCAACCAGGGCGCCGAATCGACGCTCGCCCTGCTCTCCACGACCCAGCACGCCCGCCGCCTCCTGGCATCGACGCCTTGACCGGCAGCACCCGGACCACAGCTGCCGGGTCGGCCCGGAACGACCTGGTCACGCGGCACCCGCTGGGGCTCTCCCCGAACAGCGACCGGGTCATCGCGAAGCTCTTCCTGCCCGGTGAGGAGGGCAGCCAGCCGCACTCCCGGGCCGCCGGCATCGTGGCCCGCGCGCTCGCCCTGCCCGAGCGGGAGGTCGACAGCCTGGTCGCCGACCTCCTCGAACGGTTCGAGCCGCGCCACCGGGATTACCGGGGCATCCTCGCGCGGCACGCCGCGGTGGTGGCTCCCCGGGTGCTGGTACCCACGGAGCTCTCCGCGGCGCGCACCCTGCTGCTCGGCGCGTGCTTCACCGCCGAGTACGCGGTGGAGGGCGCGGCCGTCACCAACCCTTCGGCGGTGCCGCACCCCGACCAGACCGGGCTGCCGTCCGGCACGCTGCGACTGGCGTTGAGCCTGCGCGCCGTCGGGGAGGGCCATCTGTCCTCGATCGGCTTCGCCGTCGCAGTGATCGGTCCGGGCCCGGCGRTGCGCCTGGAGCCGCGGACCGGCCCACTCACCACCGGCGTCGCCGTACCCGTCGAGTGGGAGGCCGCCCGGCTGCGCGCCGTGCTCACCGAACACGGGCTCGACGACGAGGTCACCCGTGCCGTCCTCCAGAGCCTGGACCCACGGCGGCCCGGCAGTGAACCCGACCCCGATCTCTCCCGTGCCTTCGCCGCGGTTCCCCCCGACCTGCTCCGCCGCCCCCAGGCACCCGGGATCCTCGCCGGGATCCGCTCGATCGCCGGATCATTGCGGCGGGTCGAGTTCCCACCCGACAGCGCCCTGCCACAACGGGTGCTGTGGCCCACCGTCACCAGCGAGAGCAACGGCATGGAGGACGCGCGATTCGTCCGGTTCACCGCGCCGGACGGGACCGCGGACTACCGGGCCACCTACACCGCCTTCGACGGCACGGACATCTCCCCGCGCCTACTCACCAGCCCCGACCTGCGGGCCTTCACCACCGCACCGCTCACCGGCCCGGCCGCCCGTAACAAGGGCATGGCGCTGTTCCCCCGGCTGGTCGACGGTCGCCACCTCGCGCTCTGTCGCTCCGACGGCGAGTCCACCGGTCTGACCGCATCGGACGACGGCCAGGTGTGGGGGCCGGCGCGTCCGCTCCACGGACCACGGGTCGCCTTCGAACTGCTCCAGGTGGGCAACTGCGGCTCCCCGGTCGAGACGTCCGCGGGCTGGCTCACGCTCACCCACGGCGTCGGGCCGATGCGGACGTACACCATCGGCGCGATCCTGCTTGATCTCGAGGACCCGGGAAGGGTGGTCGCGGCGCTGCCCGAACCACTGCTCGCCCCGACCGGGCAGGAGAGCGCGGGCTATGTCCCCAACGTCGTCTACTCCTGCGGCAGCCTGATCCACGACGGTCTGCTGTGGCTGCCGTACGGGATCGGCGACACCCGGATCGGGATGGCCAGCGTGCCCGTCGACCGGCTCCTCGCACGCATGGTTCCCGCCGGGTGACCAGCCCGCGGGGGCGGCGGGATCAGAAGACAGGGTCGGCGAGAACGCTCGCGTAGACGGCGAGATAGTCGGCGACCATGCGCGCGGTGGAGAACCTCCGCCGTGCCATGGCCCGGCAGGCGGCGCGGTCAAGGGCTGCGGCGCGATCCACGGCAACCGCCGCGGCCACCGGCCCGTCCACCAGGAAGCCGGTCACCCCCTCGTCGACCACCTCCGGCATCGCTCCGCGTGGGTAGGCGACGACCGGCGTGCCGCAGGCCATCGCCTCGACGACGGCCAGCCCGAACGGCTCATCGAACGCGATCGGATGCAACAGCGCCGCGGCTGAGCCCAGGACCTCGGCCCGCTGGGCCGGTCCTACCGAGCCGAGGTAACGGACCCGGTCCCCGTCGACGTGCGGGAGCACCTGCTCGGCGAAGTACCGCTCGTCCTGGACGATTCCGCAGATCACCAGGCGCCGCCCCGCGTGGCGGGCGATATCGACGGCGACCGCGGTGCCCTTGTCGGGATGGACCCGGCCGAGCACGACCAGGTCGTCTCCGCCCGCTGCCGAGAACGGGAGCTCGTCCAGGTCGACGCCGTGGTGAACAGTCGAGACGTACTTCAGCTCGGGGCTGCGGTCGGCGTCCGAGATCGACACGTATGCCGAGGCCGCCCGCGCGTAGGCGGGGACGATCCGCGGATCGGAGAAACCGTGGATCGTCGTGACCATGGGGGCCTGGAAGCTCGGCGCGAACGCGAGGGGCAGCCAGTCGAGATGGTTGTGCACGAGGTCGAACTCGCTGGAGCGGGCCAGCGCGTGGGCCACGTGGAGGGCCTCCCATACCCGGCCGTCGAGGGACGGGTCCTCGGCGTACCCGTGCGGGCACACGCCGTCCAGCTCGCCGCCCGTCACCGAATCCAGCGTCGCGAACAGCGTCACGTCCACCCCGTGCCCGAGCAGGCCCTCCGCGATGGTGCTGGCGACCTGCTCCCAGGGGCCGTAGTGCCGGGGCGGAGTGCGCCACGCGACCGGCGCGAGTATCGCGATCCTCACGGCGCTCCGGACCGGGCGCCGAGCGGCATGGCGCCCGCGTGGCGCAGGATCTGGCCGGACGGCCCGGACAGTCCGCCGGCCGCGGCCATCCGGAGGACATCGGCTGCCACGTCCGCGGCCGTGTCGGGCGGGATCACGAGGAGAAAGAACCTGGGGCGGTTGCCGCCGTCCAGGGTGACCGTGTGCGGATCGAGGGCGCGGAACCAGCTGATCCGCACCGGTGGGCGGGTCGACTGGGGGAACCGGCGGGGGATACCGGTCCAGATGTCACCGTTGACCGACAGTCGACTGATCGGGTGACCGGCGGCGGACAGCGCCGCGACGAGCGCTGGAGCCTCACGGTCCAGCCGCCGGCCGTGTGGCCACCAGACTCCGTCAAAGGAACCGCGGCCGCCGGCGGGAGCGAGGGAAAGCCGTAGCCCACGGTCACCGGTGGGAGCTTCGGGACAGGCGTCCGCCGAGGCCACGCGAAGCCGGGTTGGTGCGCCGCCGTCGTCGTCAAAACGCGCGAAATCGGCACGATCGAGGAAAGAAATCATCTGGCCTGCCGCCATGACGGCCACCTAACCCCGGCGATGAAGACGCCGGCCGGCCACGACCGGTGACGACATCGCTCGAGCGGCGACATTCGTAAATGACCAGCCTGATCTCGACCGTACCACGGCAACGCAGATCCGCACATTTGATCGACTCGGTCGAGATGCCGGGTCCGAGAAATCGTGAGGACGACGCCGCGAGTCGACTCCGCACCGACGAAATCGGCTCGCCGGAAGGAGCTCGGCGGTCTGTTTTCGGACACGGTGGCCGACAGTCAGCAAAGCCCGCATCGACGTGTGGGTGTCGGAAACTGGGGTCGGGTCATGCGGTCTGCCGGTATTCGTGGATGAGCCCGCCGAGTCGATCATGTGGGACGGCCGAGGTGCCGGGTTCGGGCGGTGGGCTGGTGCCGGTGCTGAGCGGTGCCTGTTGTTGGAGTGACCGGTGGGGCCGGTGCTGGTTGTAGTGGTCGATGTAGGCGGTGAGGACGGCGGTGGCGTGTTGTTCGCCGAGGATGAGGAGGTGGTCGACGAGGTAGATCAGCCGAACCGCCATGGCCAGGATCATCCACACGGTGGTGTCCCGGTCAACAGCACCTGATGGCCGGCAGAGCACGGCTGGACGACAGGCAGAGGTACAGGTGTCCGATCGCCTTCGGCGGAAGGCCTATCGATCATCGGGTGGGACCGTCGAGTGAGCCAAAACCCCTGCTCAGGGCTCACGGACGAGTTTCAGGCACCCACACGCACCTCGGACGTCTCCGGGTCGATGACCATCGCGGACACCGACGTCACCGAGGCTCAGTTCGAGGTGCAGATGGTCTCGGTGGCCAGCGACGAGGACCGCCGCGACAACCAGTTCCGTGGCCGGATCATGGATGTCGAGACCTATCCGACGTCCCAGTTCACGCTGACCGAACCGATCGACCTGGGCTCCGTGCCGCCCGGCGAGGAGACCCGCACGTACAAGGCCACCGGGACACTGACGATGCACGGCACCCCGCACCCCGTCACGATGGATCTGCAGGCCCGCCGCTCCGGCGACCAGATCCAGGTCGTCGGCCAGATCCCGGTGACCTTCGCCGACTACAACATCCCGAACCCCAGCATCCCGGGAATCTCGACCGAGGACAACGGGATCATGGAAGTCTCCCTGCGGTTCGCGCGCGACAAAACGACCGAATAGTTCTCCCAGCCGCACGCCCCCGCCGTCCTCGCCGCCTGGGCGGCGGCGCTGCCGGTCGGTTGCGTTGCGCGGAGGGACAGCACGGCGAAGCCGGCCGATCTGTGTGCAGACCGTGTCTGGCCGGATATGGTCTGACTGGTTCCCTTTACGCCTCTACTCGCCGCTTTAGGATGCCGTGTCCGATCAGAGCCCGCACTACCCGCCCTCGGTGCCACTCGTCGTTGATGCCCTCGGACGGGTGATGCCCGCCGACATCGACACCACCAAGCCGAGCGTCGCCCGCGTCTACGACGCCCTGCTCGGAGGCAAGGACAACTTCCCCGCGGACCGGGCCATCGCCGACACGCTGATGGCGCTCACCCCGAACGGGGCGCAGGTGCCGCTCTACAACCGGGCGGTGCTCGGCCGGGGCGTGCGCCACATGACGAACGCGGGTATCCGACAGTTCGTCGACCTCGGGGCCGGGCTGCCGACGGTGCAGAACACCCATCAGGTGGCGCAGGCGATCGCCCCGGAGTCCACGGTGGTCTACGTCGACAACGATCCGATCGTCCTGGCGCACGGTCGGGCGCTGCTGGCGGAGAACGACCGGACCACGGTCATCACTGCCGACATGCGGGAGCCGGATTCCGTGCTCGCCGATCCGGATCTTCTGGCCCTGATCGATTTCGACCAGCCGGTCGGGCTTCTGCTGGTGGCGATCATCCACCACCTCAACGATGACGAGGACCCGGGTGGCCTGGTCCGGCGGTACGTCGACGTCCTGCCTTCGGGCAGCTACGTCTTCCTCACCCACTTCGTGGACGGCGGGGCCGAGACTGCGGAGATCGAGAAGGTCATGCTCGGAGACCTCGGCACGGGCCGCTTCCGTTCCTTCGAGGAGATCAGGACGTATTTCGACGGCTTGGAGCTGCTGGAGCCGGGTGTCGTGTACAACCCGTTGTGGCGGCCCGACCCCGGCGACGACGTGCCGAACCCGCTCACCCTCGCCGCTAAGATCATCGGTGCGGGGATGGGACGCAAGGCCTGACAGGGGCGACCGACCGGACCTGGTGTTCGTGCGGATAGCAGGCTGGTCGAGACAGGCCGTCGTGGCTCTGTTCACGAGAGCTCACAGTCAGAGCCTGTGGGGTGTTAGAACTCGGCCACCGGTGGTGACCTGGGGTTTTAGGCGGCTCGTTCGTATTCGTTGATCAGGCCGCCGAGGACGGGTCGGCGCTTGATCCGTTTCTTTGTCAGGTCGGCGATGGGGTGGTCGGGCCGTGGTGGTTGAAGGTCACGGCCGCAGTGGGGTCGTCGTCCGTTGTAGTGGGCGGCGTACTCGGCCAGGACGGTGCGCAGGTGCCGCCCGCCGAAGATCGCATGCGGTCGGTGACCTCGGTGCGGACGGTGCGGACGGTGCGGACGAACCGTTCCGCGTAGGCGTTCGCGCGGGGAGCCCGGGGCGGGATCTTGACCGTGGTGATGCCGGCGTCGGCGAGAACCGCGTCGAAGGAGGTGGTGAACTGTCCTGCGCGGTCACGGACCAGGACCTGGAAGTCGGCAGCCCGGTCACCGAGATCCATGAGAAGGTTCCGGATCTGCTGGGTGGTCCACGATCCGTCCGGGTGGGAGGTGACCCCGAGGGTGTGGACGGGGCGGGAGACGACCTCTATGACGAAGAAGCAGTACAGACGCCGGGGAGTGTCCGACACTGATCCTGAGCCGCTCTTCTATTTCGCCTTTTCCTGGCCGGTGAATCCGAGATGGGTGTAGGGGCGGGCGCGTTTGCGTGACATGGCGGTGAGGGCGGGGAGTTTGGCATCGATGTAGTCGTGGACTTCGACGCTGGTTTTGCCGGGGTGGTCGCGCAGAATGCGTCCGATGTACTGGACCATGCTGCCTTTGAAGGAGACGGGGTGGGCGAGGAAGAGGGTGTCCAGGCCGGGGCAGTCGTAGCCTTCGCCGACGTACCGGTCGGTGGCGACGACCAGCAGCGGCGGCCCGTCGGTGGGCGGGTCGGCGAGCAGGGCCAGCGTTTCTTTCAGCTCGGCGGGTTTTCTGGTCGCGTACAGGGTGTGGGGCTGGTGGCCGTGCTCGCGGAGCAGGTCGGCGAGGGCGTCGACGTGGGCGGTTCGTCGGGTGAGGACGAGGCAGTTCCGGCCGGCGGTCACCGCGGTGTGGATGTCCGCGCAGATCAGCTGGTTGCGAGTGGCGTTCTCGGCGAGGGCGGTGAAGACGACGGAGGTGATGGCGCCGGGTTTGGTGGTGTCGACGTCATCGGGCAGGGTGAAGTCGGTGTGGTGGAGGTGGACGATGCGGGCCATCGGTTCGGGGGCGGCGGGGTCGACCAGGGGGATGGTGTGGCGCTTGGGGCCGCAGTGCATGAAGATGACCGGTCCGAGGCCGTCGCGGCGGTAGGCGGTGGCGGTCAGGCCGATCCAGCGGCGGGCGGGGATACGTCGGACGGCTTTCTCCACGGTGGGGGCGCCGGCGTGGTGGGCCTCGTCGACGATCACCAGTCCGTAGCCGGGGAGTCGTTCGGCGGCGCTATCTGTGCGGGCCAGGGTCTGCATCATGGCCAGGTCGATGAATCCGGTGGGCTTGTTTCTTGCCGCCGCCGATCTGCCCGATCTGCTCCGCTGTGATGTCGAGGTAGGTGGTGAGGCGATCGCGCCACTGGTCCATCAGAGGGGTCCGGTCGACCAGGATCAGGGTGGGGGTGTGGTGGTGGGCGATCAGCGCGCAGCCCATGACCGTCTTTCCTGATCCGGGTGGGGCTTCGAGGACACCCAGATCGTGAGGGATGAGGGCGGCGACCGCGGCCGGCTGGGCGTCGCGCAGGGTGCCGGTGAAGGAGACGTCGATGGATGGTGGGTCGGTACGACGGTCGGTTATCTGCAGCCTGCTGCCGGCGTCGTGGACGAGGTCTGTGGCCTTGTCGGCCATGGCCCGGGGCAGGTGAAGGAACTCCAGGTCTTCGACGTAGCAGCGGATGAACCGCGGGGTGTTCCAGTTCGAAAGCCGCAGGTTCTCGTTCTTGTAGAACGCCGGATTCACCAGGGACGCGGAGTGTTTGAGGGAGGCCAGCAGCGACGGGGGCAGGCCGGCGCGTCGTACGGCGAGCATTCCGGCCCACTCGGCGTGGATCGTCGACGGCGGTGCCGGCTCGTGTGCCAGCGCGGGACGGAACCAGCGGGTGTCAGGGCCGACCGTGACCGGCCTCATGTCAGCGATCAGACGCTGCACCTCGGTGTGGGGGAGACGTCCGAGTCTGGCGAGGAACGCCCACTGATCGTCGTGTGGGGTGAAGGTGTCCGGGTCGACGAAGACGGTCGTGCCGCGGGCGCGGCGTTCTTTCTGGAGCGGCAGGGCGATCAGGTTGCCCAGCCCTTCTCCGGCGACGGGGAGGTGGTCCTGGGCGGGGAAGAATCGGTCGTAGCTGTCGAGACCGAGACCGCCGCGCACGGCCATCGCCTCACGTAGCAGCGCGAACCCGACGGCCCGGGCGTCCAGTGCTGGTACCGGTTCGTCGAAGAAGATCCATACGTGTGCACCCTGGCCGGAGCGGGAGATCTCCACCGCCTCCGGAACGCCGGTGGACCGGGCAGCGTGGGCGTAGGCCTGCGCGTCGAGTTGCCAGTCGGCGCCGTCGAAGTCGCAGGCCAGCAGCCGGCAGGTGTCGCCGGCCAGCATCGGGTACAGGCCGATCGTCGCCGTGCCGGACAGATGGTCACGGATCACCGCATCGGTCAGCGGCCGGTACTGTCTGGCCTTCTTAGCTTCCTCCCAGCTCTGCCCCGGTTCCCGATCGAGTGCGGGAGACCAGCCGGTTCGTCCGTTGCGTTCCCACCGGCGGGCGTGCACGTCGTCACGGCCGACGAACAGCGACCGGAACAACGTCACCCGCTCGGCGGCGACACGTTCCGCATCCACCCGTATCCCAGCACGCACCGGCCCGGGAACAGCAGACACCGGGACATCGGCGGGTTGCGCGGGACGGCCCTCGACTATCGCGCTCAGCCGGGTCACCTCGGCGCGGAGCATCGCGATCTCCGCCCGCAGGTCGGCGAGTTCCTCCGCGCAGGAACACCCTGTCGTAGGGGAAGCTGCGGATCCTCCGGGGACGGACACAGCCTGATTGCACCACGACGGGACCGACAGCAACGACTAGATAACGGTATGGAGCAGCGCAGGGTGTCGAGAGCTGGATCTGGCTGGTGGCGACACCGTGTGGGGCCCAGAACCCCGATTTAGTACTACAGCCGCACTTATGGTGACCTTGCTGTTCGTCGGCGGTAATGGGTATGTAGGGGTTTCCTAGATCGTTACGATTCTGAGGAGGTCTTCCAAGCCGGCGAGGTCGGCGGCGTTGCGGGTGTAGATGCTGGCTCCGTGGGCGTGTGCGGTGGCCGCGATCAGCAGGTCCATCGTGCGTGCGCGTGGCTGGCGTCCGGCTTCGACGACGCGGGCGGCGAGACGTCCGTAGCTGTCGGCGACGGCGTCGTCGATGGGCAGCGGGTCGAACCGTCGTTGGATCGTGCTGAGGCGGGCGAGCCGGGTTGCGCGGGCTTGGGGTGTCTTGGCGACGAGGATGCCGAACTGTAGTTCGGCGATGCTGATGACGCTGACTGCCAACTCGCCGGGGATTGGGGTGACGTCCGTGGCGACCAGGACACTGGTGCCGAGGACGCCGCGATTCATCGGCTTTCCCAGGGATCTGTGAGGGAACCGTCGACGAGGTTGCGGTCCTCATGCCAGTCGGTGTCCTCCGGCTGTGCGAAGAGTTCTGCCAGGTCGTCCCAGTGTCGCCACACGCGCGGACTCACCGGGCCGAGGACGGCTGCTGGTCGGCCGGCCACGGTGATGGTGAGCCGTTCACCGGCCTGGGCGCGTCGTATCAGGTCGCTGGCGTTCTGTCGGACCTCTCGAAGCCCTATCTCATCCACCCTCCAAGGGTGGCACTTGTGCTACCTACTCYGGTCCTCGCGGAGACGGGCCGGTGGCCGCTGCTGCCTGTGGGGCTCCAGAATCCCGATTCGGCCTGTGAGCTGGTCTTTTGCGGTTGACAGGATCTTCCGCGCAAGTGGTCAGGCGGCGTTGCGGTATTCGTTGATCATGCTGCCGAGGATGCGTGTGCGACGGATGGTGGAATCCGGCGTCGGGGCGACTGCAGGCGGCAAGTCGGGTGGGTGCTGGCCGAGGGAGCGGTGAGGCCGGTGGGTGTTGAAATGCTCCGCGTAGCTGTCGAGGACCGCGGTCAGGTGCCGTTCGGAGACGATCAGCAGCCTGTCGGTGCATTCCCGGCAGGCGGTGCCGATCCGGCGTTCCGCGATCGCGTTCGCCTGCGGGGCTTGCGGTGGTGTGCGTACCACGTCGATACCGGCCCCGGCGAAGACAGCGTCGACGGAAGCCGTGAACTTCGTATCGCGGTCACGGAGAAGGAACCAGAACCGGTGGCC
>NZ_MAXA01000007.1 GCF_001854695.1 Parafrankia soli | reverse complement strand
GCGGTCGACCGTTTCTACCCGAGCAGCAGGACCTGCTCGGCCTGTGGGTCGATCGTCGAAAGGCTGCCGTTGCACGTACGGGAGTGGGAGTGCCGCTGCGGTGCGCACCACGACCGGGATGTCAACGCCGCGAAGAACATTCTGGCCGCGGGGCTCGCGGTGTCTGCCTGTGGAGACGGAGTGAGACCACCTCGCTCCTAGAGCGAGGAGGCGTCCGTTGGTGAAGCAGGAACCCGTATCGCAAGGTGCGGGAATCCCCGGCCGTCAGGCCGGGGAGGATGTCAATCGTCCAGACCGACGGCAACCGACACGTCGAGCGCAGGCAGGGACCCGACTGCCGGCAGAGACCGGGCACGCGGCGATCACGAATGGCCGGGGCTGACCGTGGCCGCCACCCTCTACCCACCGGCCCGCAACCGCCCGGTCCGCAACACGTCCGGGACGATGGTGGAGCCGACCCGCGGGCTGATCCCCCACGTCCAGGTCGGCACCGGTTCGCTCTTCGGCTGGTTCGACAGTCCGGCCAGCCAGGTCAGCGCCCACCTGTGGCTGTCGAAGGCGGGCGAGTTCGAGCAGTACGTCCCATTCGACCGCCGGGCCTGGGCGCAGGCCGCGGGCAACCCGTTCTGGATCAGCGTCGAGTGCGAGGGGTACGACTCCGAGGACTACACGGCGATCCAGGTACAGCGCCTCGGCGAGCTCTTCGCCTGGGGGATGCGCGAGTTCGGCTGGCGCCCCGAGATCACGGACTCACCCAACGGCTACGGGCTCGGCACGCACCGCATGGGCGGCGCGGCGTGGGGTGGTCACTCGTGCCCGGGGAACGTCCGCGCGAACCGCCGGGGCGACATCCTCGCGGCCGCGCTGGGGGYGTCCCCCGGGGGCTCGCTCGCGGACCCGCGACAGCGGTACGCCGGGATGCCGACCTTGCGGGAGGGGATGAGCGGGCCGGAGGTCGTCACCCTGCAGAACGCACTGAACATCATTTTCGGCCACGAGGCGCCGACGGGTGACCCCTACCGCCTGGCGCCCGACGGGGCCTACGGCGCGCGCACCACCGCCCGGGTTGCCTCGCTTCAGCGGTACGCGACGCCGTGGTTCGGCCGCATACCCGAGGACGGGGTCTGCGGCCCGAACACCTGGCGCAAGATCGGCTATGTCCTCACCGGGATGAACCGCCAAGTGTGAGTCGGCCGGGCCCGAGCCGGGGCCGAGGGTCGGGACCGGGACCGGGACCGGGACCCGCGGCGGCTCAGGCCTCCCGCAGGGCGTCCCGGAAGGAGACCCTCGCCCCGGTCCGCAGCACCGCGTTGCGGTAGATCCGCCCGGCGAGCCGGACGAGCACGCCGATCAGCGCCAAGGCGAGCACCACCGAGAGGACCAACTGCCACACCGGCGCCACCCCGAGCGCGATCCGCATCGGCATCAGCACCGGCGCGAAGATCGGCAGCAGGGACAGCACCGCGATCAGGCCGTTGTCGGGATCGCCCGGCACGATCGAGATCCCCAGCACCCAGGGCACCACGATCGCCAGCACGATGGGGCTCGAGATGCCCCCGACGTCCTCCTGCCGGGAGACCATCGCCCCGACCGCGGCGAACGGGAGGGCGTAGAGGAAGAACCCGATGACGTACCAGACCACCGACCAGATCACCGTCCCGGTGGCCTCGCCGGAGGGCAGCGAGAGCGCGCCGGTGACCAGCGCGGCGACCAGGCCCCCGCCGGCCAGCACGATCATCTGGATCAGCGCTACCAGCCCGATGCCCAACACCTTGCCGGCCATGAGCGTCCACGGGCGGACCGTCGACAGCAGCAGCTCGACCACCCGGCTCGACTTCTCCTCGATCACCCCCTGGGAGACGGCCGGCCCGTAGAGCATCAGGCCCATGTAGATCAGCAACGCGGCGGCGATCCCGAGGACGAGCCGCTCGCCCTGGTGGGCCGGCGCCGGGTCGAGCTGGGTGACATCGACCCGCGTGGCGGCGACCGCCTCGTTCACCCGGGCCGGGTCGCCGCCGAGCACGCTGATCTCGTTGTCGAGAACCTGCTGGCGGGCCACAACAGCCAGCACGGCGCGCCACTCGTCGTTCAGGTCCTCCTTGACGGCAACGCGCAGGCCGTTCGGGGACGCGGTCACCAGGGCGTCCAGATCGCCGTCGGCGACCTGGCGCAACCCGGTGGCCTCGTCGGGCACCTCGCGGGTCGTGATGCCGACGTCCAGGCTCCGGGCGGCGGCGGTGAGCGGCGCCGTGATCGCGGACTCCGCCGCCGTCACGCCGACGGACTCCGTCGAATCGCCGCCGCCGACCAGGTCGATCACGACCGCGGCGCCGACGAGCAGGACGAGGAGGGCGACGGTGGTGATCCGGAAGACCTTGGAACGCAGCCGTACGCCGAGCTCGCGACCGGCGACGAGCCGCACGGTCGCCCAGGAGCCCAGCGCCGGATAGTCGCCCCGGCCGCCGGAACCCGGCGCCGGCGCCGGCCCGGCGCCGGTCTGGGCCGGGATGCCTGGGGCCGGGCCGGCCGTGGCCTCGCGGCCGTGTTCGTGATCGGATTCCGGGCTCATGCCACCGTCACCTCGTCCGTCGCGCCCGCCGTGTCAGATCCGGAGCCGGTACGGGAGCGGACGCCGGGGGCGCCCTCGTCGGTGCTCACCGCGGAGCGGAACAGCTCGGCGAGTGACGGCCGGCCGCGGCGGAACTCCCGCACCGGGCCGACCGCCAGCGCCCGGCGCAGCAGGTCCTGGTCGTCGGCGCCGGGAGCGAGGTCGACCACCGTACGGTCCCCCTCTGTGGCGCGGACGGTCATCCCGGGCAGGTCCTCGGCCCAGCCCGGTGGGGCCCCGGGCACCTCGACGACGATCCGCTCGGTGCCGTCCGCCCGCAGCTCGTCGACCGTGCCGGCGGCGACCATCCGCCCGGCGGCGACGATGCCGACCCGGTCGCAGAGCCGCTCGACGAGCTCGAGCTGGTGGCTGGAGAACACCACGGGAACCCCCTCGTCGCACTTCTCCCGCAGCACCTGGCTCATGACGTCGACCGCGACCGGGTCGAGCCCGGAGAACGGCTCGTCCAGCACGAGGACCTCCGGGTCGTGCACGAGCGCGGCGGCGAGCTGGACCCGCTGCTGGTTGCCGAGGCTGAGCTTCTGTACCTCGTCGTCCCGCCGCGCCGCGACGCCCAGCCGCTCGAGCCAGGCGTCGGCGGAGCGGCCGGCGGCAGCGGCCGGCATCCCGTGCAGCCGGGCGAGGTGGACGAGCTGGTCGCGGACCTGCATCTTCGGGTACAGGCCCCGTTCCTCGGGCATGTAGCCGATCCGGCGGCGGGCGGCGAGGTCGACCGGGCGGCCGGCCCACCGGACCTGCCCGGCATCGGCCGCGAGCACCCCGAGCACGATGCGCATCGTCGTCGTCTTGCCCGCCCCGTTGCTGCCGACGAAGCCGAACAGCTCCCCCTCGCGAACGTCGAAGGTCATGCCGTCGAGCGCGACGACCTCGCCGTACCGCTTGCGCACATCGTCGATCTCGAGCCGCCTGTCCGGCATCGACCACCTCCGCGTCACGTCCCGCTGCTGGACGACCACATAGTACCGAGCTAAAGTGATATCACTTTGATACCTCGGCGCTAGCGCAGAGGTAGCCGGGCCCGACCAGCACACCAGGTCGGAACGCGCCGAGCGGACCGGCTCGCCAGATCCAGCTCCTCATTCGGAGGCACACATGAGCACCGAGGCACCGCAGGTGGACGTCGAACATGTCGTTGTCGACATGCCCGAACCGAGCGTCCGGGAACACCACGCGAAGGACCACTCGGGCCTGTTGGCCCTGCTGGCGGGCCTGTTGGGCATGCTGGCCTGCCTCGCGATCGGTATCGCCGGGATCGTCGTCGCCGCCGACCACTCCGCCCCCGTCGGCGCCGTCCTCATCGTGGTCGGCGTGCTCGGCCTCATCGCCGCGTTCTTCGCGCTGTGCGGCCTGACCGCCGTCGCGCCGGGCGAGGCCCGGGTCGTCGCGCTGTTCGGCCGCTACGTAGGGACGATCCGCACCACCGGGCTGCGCTGGGTGAACCCCTTCACCACGCGCAAGAAGGTCTCCACCCGCATCCGCAACCACGAGAGCGGCGTGGCGAAGGTGAACGACGCCGACGGAAACCCGATCGAAATCGCGGCCGTCGTGGTCTGGCAGGTGAAGGACACCGCGCAGGCCGTCTTCGAGGTGGACGACTTCGTCGAGTTCGTGGCCATCCAGTCCGAGACCGCCGTGCGGCACATCGCGACGAGCTACCCCTACGACGCGGCCCCCGAGGTCATGTCGCTGCGCGACAACGCCGAGGAGATCACCGCGAAGCTCTCACTGGAGATCGCGGCCCGGGTCGCCTCCGCCGGTGTACACGTGATCGAGTCCCGCATCACCCGGCTGGCGTACGCGCCGGAGATCGCCCAGGCGATGCTCCGGCGCCAGCAGGCGGGCGCCGTCGTCGCGGCCCGCTCGCGGATCGTCGAGGGCGCCGTGGGCATGGTCGAGGCAGCGCTGGAACGCCTCGACCGGGAAAACATCATCGAGCTGGACGAGGAACGGAAGGCAACCATGGTCAGCAACCTGCTCGTGGTCCTGTGCAGCGAACAGTCGACGCAGCCGGTCATCAATGCCGGATCCCTCTACACCTGAGCCGCGGGAGCCGGTGACGGTACGTGGCCGAACGGAAGAAGATCCTGCTGCGCCTCGACCCGGCCGTCCACGACGCGCTGGCGCGATGGGCGTCGGACGAGCTGCGCAGCACCAACGCACAGATCGAGTTCCTGCTGCGGGCCGCGCTCGCGGACCGGGGCCGGCTGCCGAGGGAGGCCGGCGCGATGCCGCGCCGCGGACGCCCACGGCGGGACACCACCACCGACCCCGAGCCCGGCCCCGAGGACGCCCCCTCGACCGAGGCGGTGGACGTCCGCCGCACCCCGCCACCGTGATCGGCACCCAGGAGGAGACCCGTCGTGCAACCACCACCGTCACTACCGGCCCAGCTCTACCTGCTGGCCTACGACCTGGAGCGGAACCGCATGTACCGCTCGCCCTATCTGGGTCGCGCGCTACGCGCGGCCGCCGCGACCGAGCTCTACCAGGCTGGACTGCTGACCGACGAGAACGGCCGGGTCAAGCCCGTCGCGCCCCGTGCGGAGCACCGGCCGCACGCGGAAGGGCGGCCGGGCCAGCCTGCTGCGCCGGGCCGGCGGCGCACCCCGACCGCCGATGAGCTGTGCGCACAGCTCATCGGCGAGGTCGGCGCGTCGTCCCGTCACCGGTCGTGGAAGCACTGGGTGAAAAAAAACCAGCGGACCGCCGGCCGGGTCGTGCGCGACCAGCTCGAGGCGGGCCGCTGGATCAGGGTCGAGCGACGCCGAATCCTGGGGATGATCCCGGCGACCTCCGTGACCGTGCGGGACCGGGCGATGGTCCGCCGACTGCACCGCGAGGTGGAGCAGGTCCTGCACGGAGGACCGGCCGGCCGCGCCGACCCCGGCCCGGCGAGCCTGGCCGCGCTCCTCGCCGCCGGTCAGATCGGGGCGATGAAAAGCGGCCGGGCCCGGCGGGCACTCAAGGGTCGGCTCGCGCTGCTGGAACCGGTCGCCGGGCCGGCCGTCCCGGCGCTGCGCGCCGCCGTGCGGGAGGCGCAGGCCGCCGAATCAGCCGGTGCAGCCGGTTGACGACTCGGTCGCGGGGTGACCCGCCAGGTCAGAACTCGCCGCCGCCGGGCTGCGAGTACGTCGCCCCGCCGGTCCCCTGATCCCGCTGCGGGCCACCGGCGCCGCCCGTGCCGGGGGCTTCCGACGAACCCAACCGGCCGGGCTGACCGAACTCACCGGGCTGACCGGGCTGACCGGGCTGACCCGGCTGACCCGGCTGACCCGGCTGACCGGGCTGACCGGACTGACCCGGCTGACCCGGCTGACCCGGCTGACCGGCGGCGTCCGGGCGCGATACGTCACCCCGCCAGGCTCCGGTCTCCTGGCCACGCTCCTCGATGAAGGACTTGAACCGCTTGAGGTCGTCCTTCACCCGGCGGTCGTCGGCGCCCAGCACCGAGCCGGCCTTCTCCGCGAGCCCCTCGGGCTGCCAGTCCATCTGCACCGTCACCCGGGTGGCGTCGTCGGCCAGCCGGTGGAATGTCACCACGCCGGCGTGACGGGTCCCCTCGGTGCTCTTCCACGAGACGCGCTCGTCCGGGAGTTGCTCGGTGATCGTGGCGTCGAACTCGCGCTCGGCGCCGCCGGCCTTGATCCTCCAGTGGGTGTGGGTGTCGTCCGTCTGCTGGACGGACTCGACCCCCTCCATGAAGTTCGGGAACGACTCGAACTGGGTCCACTGGTTGTAGGCGGTCCGGACCGGGACGGCCACATCGATCGATTCCTGCACGGTGCTCGTCATGGTTCCTCCCATCGACTTCGACGTCGGACGGGTGGGGTCCTCCCCGATGGTGAGGCCCTAACACACGCATCCGGGACGGGAGGGCAAAAGGGTGCCAGGCGGCGCGGATCCTGGAGCGTGATCCCGGCACCGAACCCGGCGTCAGGTCGCGGAGATGATCCCGGTGGCGAGGAGGAACAGGATCACTGAGCCGAGCGCGAGCCGGTAGTAGATGAAGACGCTGTAGCTGTGGCGGGCGACGAACTTGAGCAGCCACGCGATGGCGAAGTAGGCCGTCACGAAGCTCACCACGGTCGCGGTGATGGTGACGGTCCAGCCGACGCCCTGCTCGATGTTGGACGACTCCGTCACGACCTGCAGCAGAGCCGCCGCGAACAGCGCCGGGATGGAAAGGAAGAACGACAGGCGGGTGACCGTCACCCGGTCGATCCCGCGCAGCAGCCCGGCGGACATCGTGGACCCCGAACGCGAGATTCCCGGAATCAGCGCCATGCACTGGACGACGCCGATGACCAGCGTGTCCTTCCAGGTCACGTCGTCTTCGTGCCGTTTCTGGGTCGCGACGCGATCGGCGTAGCCCATCACCGCGCTCCACCCGATCAGGGCGGTGCCGACGAACCACAGGCTGCGCAGCGTGGTCTCGATCTGGTCCTTGAAGAGCAGGCCGACTATTCCGATGGGAATGGATCCGACGATCACCGCCACACCGAACCGGAAATCAGGGTGATCGCGGTACTCCGGCCGGGTCACACCCCTGGCCAGGGCGGCGATGATCCGCCGGAAATCATGCCGGAGGTAGAGCAGCGTGGCGAACACCGCGCCGACCTGGATGATCGCCGTGAATGCGGTGATGTCCGGGTCGTCAATGCTGTAGCCGAGCAGCTTCTCGATGATCGTCAGGTGACCGGTACTGGAGACCGGGAGGAACTCGGTGAGCCCCTCGACGGCGCCGAGAAAAACCGCTTCGACGATGTTCATGCCCGCCCTTCCTCCGCACCACCTCCGCCCGGGAGATCGCCAGGAGTGTATGTCGAGAAAGATCACCAATACGCGGTGGGTCCGCCGAGGTCACGCTGCGCGCGCGTCGAACGCCGGCGAGAGCGACCGTCCGCGACCAGGTGACTGTCCGTGATCGGATTGCCGTCCGTGGTCGGGGCGGACCGGAACGAGGCGCTACCGCTTCCCGCGCCCGGCCCGCAGCGACGGCCCGAGCCGGCGGGCCGGCCGGACGGCGGCGTGCTGCGACTCGACCTGCGCATCCCGGTACCCGCCACGCGCGGCCACGACCAGAGCAGTCAGAACCAGAGCAGCCAGCCCGACGGAGCCGACCAGGACGGCTGGCAGATCGCGGTGACCGTCTGCCTGCCCGCGCAGCCATCCCCGTCCGCTGCCGGCCCCGGCACGGACGGTTTGGAGACAGGCGGCCTGGAACCAGGCGGCTCAGCCGCGGGCGGCTCCGGCCCGGGTGTCCCCGTCCTGGTCGGGCTTCCTGGCGGTGGGTACGCCCGGCGGTACTTCGACCTGCCCGAACCCGGCTACAGCCAGGCCGAGCACCACGTCCACCGGGGCGCGGTGGTTGTCATGGTCGACCACCTCGGTGTCGGGGAGAGCAGCGTTCCGCCGACCGAGGTCACCGACCTGCCGACGGTCGCATGGCGCACATGCACAATTTCGCCGGCACCCGGCACCTGCTGTGGAACCGGCTGGACGCCTTCGCCGCCCAGGTGACCGGCCCGCGAACCACCCGGTTGTGGTGATCCGCCCGGCCAGAGCCCGGTACCCTGACCGCCCCCACAGCCTCCCCGACCCGCCCCGCAAAGAATATAATTCTATTATCCAAAGAACCGAGTTTCGCGCCTCCCAACATCCCGTACCCAAAGGACCTCGACCATGAGCGACACTGCTGGAGTGGAATGGGAGGGCACCCCCGCCTCGGTGCGGGCCGCTGTCGACCGGGCCCTGAACCGGCACCAGCGGGACGCCCTCGTCGAGGTCGAGCAGATCCTCGACGCGGCCCTGCGGGTCGCCGTCCGTGTCGCGCCGGCCGATCCCAAGGTCGCCGACATCGTCGCCGAGGCCGGGACGTCCAACCAGACCTTCTACCGGTACTTCGCCGGCAAGAACGAGCTCATGCACGCGGTGCTGGAGCGCGGGATCGTCATCCTGCGCTCCTACCTTCGCCATCAGATGTCGAAGAAGTCCGATCCTGCCGGCCAGATGACCGCCTGGGTCGACGGCATGATCGCGCAGATCACCCGGCCGGCGCTCGCGCAGCAGGGCTCCACCGTTAACCGGCTGCTCGCCCGGGCCAGTGATTCGGTGCCGGGGCGGGCCACCCTCGACCAGCAGCTCGGCCAGCTGCTCGTCCCGCCGCTGACGGCGGCCGGCCGACCACGGCCGGATCTCGACGCCAGGCTGATCCAGGACGCCGTCCTCGGCACGATGCAGCGCCATGTGGAGCCCTGCACGGTGCCGACCGAGGACGAGCAGCGCCATCTCATCGACTTCTGCGTCTCGATCCTCCAGGCGGGGCCGGCCGCCGCCCACTGAAACCGGGCTCCGCCTCCGACCTCCCACCAGGTCGCCACGCAAAGTAACGATCTGTGTATTTTGCGTCGGTTAACGGTAGGGGAAGGAGATGGGGCACAGCCGTCGGCGCGACCGGCTCTTCCGCCGCGCGGCGGTCGGCGCCGCGGTGCTGACGGGCGCCTGCGTGGTTCTCGCCCAGGTGCTCCCCGACAGCCTGGCGCTGTCCGCCGTCCGGCTGACGGTGATCGGGTTCCTGCTGCTCGGCGGGACGACCTGCGTGGTCGCCGGGCTGCGTCGCCGTGGCGCCGAGCGGTGGTGGCGGCTTCTCATGGCGGTGATGGTTCTCGCCGTGGCGGTGGCGTCGGCCGCGGTGTTCCGGGACACGGCGGCGGGGCGATCTCCCGTCCCCCAGCTGACCCCGGCCTCGCTGGTGTATCTGATTCCGCTCGCGATGGGTGTCGCCGGCGTGCTGCTCTACCCGACCGACCCCGTCGAGCACGACGACGCCGAGGACGGCGGGCCGCTGCACGCCTACCGCTGGTACGCGATCACGATCCTGGACGGCATGATCGTGGTCGGCTCGGTGGCGCTGCTGGTCTGGGCCACCGTGCTGGAGCGCACGGTCGGGCACGGCGAACCACTCGGCCCCGGCCCGCTCTACTCGATCATCCTCGCCGCGGTCTCGCTCGTGGTCTTCGTCGTGCTGATCCTGGTGGCCGTGTTCCGCGAGCCGCGCGACAGCCGCGGCCACGCGCTCCTGCTCACGGGCATGTGCGCCGCCTCGATCTCCGCCATGTGGGAGCTCGCGGTGCTCATCCACGGCCTGGACGACGTCCCGCGGCTGACCGATCTGCCCATTGGCATCGGTGCGCTGCTCATCGGCCTGGCCGCCATCTCCACCGATCCCGATACGGGTACCGCTACCGGTGCCGCTGCCGACGCCGACGCCGACGCCGACATCGTGGGAGTGGGGCTGGCCGCCGTTCCCAGCCCGGGTCGGCGGGCCGCCTCGGCCAGGCTCCGCCGGTGGCACGCGATCCTGCCGTACCTCCCGCTGACCGCGGCCGGGGCGGCGACGGTGCTCCAGATCGCCGGAGACGGCATCGGGCACTGGGAGGAGATCTGGGCGCTGCTCGCCCTGCTGCTACTCGCGCTGGTGCGCCAGATGATGACGATGTCGGACAACATCCGCCTGCTCGGCCAGGTGGAGGAGAAACAGCGGCAGCTGCGGCACCAGGCGTTCCACGACCCGCTGACCGGGCTGGCGAACCGCAGCCTGTTCATCGACCGGCTCGAGCGGGCGCTGCACCGCCAGCCGGGCCCCGCCGAGCGCTTCGCCGTCCTGTTCTGCGACCTCGACGACTTCAAGCGGGTCAACGACGTCCTCGGCCACGCGGCGGGCGACGACCTGCTGCGGATCACCGGCGCACGGCTCGCCGGCTGCGTCCGCGCGGCGGACACCGTGGCCCGCCTCGGCGGTGACGAGTTCGCGATCCTGCTCGTCTCGGCCAACACCGACGATCCCGAGGCAGTCGGACGTCGGCTGGCGGCCGCGGTCCGGGCGCCGGTGCGGCTGGCGAGCCACACCTTCACCGTCGCGGCCAGCGTGGGCCTGGTGACCGTCGACCCGGAGACCGGGACGGGTGCCCCGCACCGAGGCGCGAACCCGGACGCGGAGCCGGACCCGGACGTTCCGGACACCGCCGAGCAGCTGCTGCACCGCGCCGACCTGGCGATGTACGCGGCCAAGGCCAGGCGCAACGGGGAGCCGGCCGTCTACACCCCTGAGCTGGTGGGCCCAGGGCGGGCACGGCCCGCCCTGAACGTCCCGCTGCCCTGAGCCGGCCCGAATCCGACTGCTCCCCCCCGAACCAACCCGAACTGGAATCACTCCAAAAGTGTCCGAACCTGATGAAACGGACTGGACCAGCCCTGAGGTCAGCCCGGCGATCCGTGATCACCGGACCAGTGTCGGATCGATATTTCGATCATTCGGAAGTTGCGTTCTTTGTGTACAGAACGCTATTCTGACCACTCCGAGAGGAGACCGACGATGTCGTGGGACTTCGAGACCGAACCCGAGTACCAGGCCCAGTTGGACTGGGCTGACAAGTTCGTGCGGGAGGAGGTCGAGCCCCTCGACATGGCTTGGCCCGACCTGCAGTTCGTGCCACGCGGCGAGACGCTGCAACGGGTCGTCGACCCCCTGCGACAGCAGGTCAAGGACCACGGCCTGTGGGCGACCCACCTGGGCCCGGAGCTCGGTGGCCAGGGGCACGGGCAGCTCAAGCTGTCGCTGCTCAACGAGATCCTGGGCCGTTCCAGCTGGGCGCCGATCGTCTTCGGGTGCCAGGCGCCGGACACCGGCAACGCCGAGATCATCGCGCACTACGGCACCGAGGCCCAGAAGAAGCAGTACCTGCAGCCGCTGCTGGACGGCGAGTGCTTCTCGTCGTACTCGATGACCGAGCCGCAGGCGGGCTCGGACCCGACCCAGTTCACCTGCAGCGCGGTGAAGGACGGCGACGGGTGGGTGATCAACGGCTGGAAGTTCTTCTCCTCGAACGCCAGCACCGCGCGGTTCGTCATCGTCATGGTGGTCACCAACCCCGATGTCAGCCGGTACCGGGGCATGTCGATGTTCCTGATCCCGACGGACACTCCGGGCGTCAACATCGTCCGGAACGTGGGTCTGCCCGGTGAGCCGCTGGGCGAGGGGCACCACGCCCTCATCCACTACGAGGACGTCCGCGTCTCGGACGACGCGCTGCTCGGCGGCGAGGGCCAGGCGTTCGCCATCGCGCAGACCCGCCTCGGCGGCGGGCGGATCCACCACGCGATGCGCACGATCGGCCTGGCGAAGAAGGCGCTGGACATGATGTGCGAGCGCGCGCTGAGCCGCAGCACGCAGGGCAGCCTGCTGGCCGACAAGCAGTTCGTCCAGGGCTTCATCGCCGACTCGTACGCCCAGCTGGCGCAGTTCCGGCTGTTCGTGCTCTACACGGCGTGGTCGATCGACAAGCACAAGGACTACCGCAAGGTCCGCAAGGACATCGCCGCGGTCAAGGTGGTCATGCCTGCGGTCCTGCACGACATCGCCTCGCGGGCGCTGCAGGTGCACGGCGCGCTCGGCGCGAGCAACGAGATGCCGTTCCACCAGATGGTGATGGGCTCGTTCGTGATGGGCCTCGCCGACGGGCCGACCGAGGTCCACAAGGTCACCGTGGCCAAGCAGGTGCTGCGCGACTACAAGCCCACCGACGACCTGTGGCCCACCGAGCACCTGCCCAAGCGCCTCGCCGCGGCGCGTGAGAAGTACGCCGAGTACCTGGAACTCGAAGTGGGGAACCTGTGATCGACATCGAGCGCCTCGCCACGTGGATGGACGAGGCCGGACTCGCCGGCAAGGGCGAGCCGATCGAACACCGTTACGTCTCCGGTGGCACCCAGAACGAGATCTACGAGATCCGCCGCGGTGACCTGCACGGAGCGCTGCGCATCCCGCCGGCGGGGGCGCCCGCCAGCCGCGACGCCGGCATCCTGCGCGAGTGGCGCATCATCGAGGCCCTGGACGGGACCGACGTCCCGCACACCGCGGCGCTCGGCATGTGCGAGGACGCCTCCGTCCTCGGCCGCTCCTTCTACATCATGGGCTTCGTGGACGGCTGGTCGCCGATGAGCCAGCACGGTGTCTGGCCGGAGCCGTTCAACTCCGACCTCGAGCTCCGCAAGGGGCTGTCCTACCAGCTCGCCGAGGGCATCGCGCTGCTGTCGAAGGTCGACTGGAAGGCCCGCGGACTGGAGGGCCTCGGCCGCCCCGACGACTTCCACGAGCGCCAGGTCGACCGCTGGACGGCCTTCCTGAACCGCATCAAGAAGCGGGAGCTGCCCGGCTACGACGTGGCCGCGCAGTGGCTGCGCACACACCGGCCGATCGACTTCATCCCTGGCCTCATGCACGGCGACTACCAGTTCGCGAACGTGATGTTCCAGAACGGGGCGCCCGCGAAGCTGGCCGCCATCGTCGACTGGGAGATGGGCACGGTCGGCGACCCCAAGCTCGACCTGGCCTGGATGCTGCAGAGCTGGCCCGAGGACACCAGCTCGACCGACCTGATCGGCAAGAGCTACGCGGATCTCTACGCGATGCCGACGAAGTCCCAGCTCCTCGCGCACTACGCGGAGGTGTCCGGCCGGCAGGTCGACGACTACGACTACTACCTGATCCTCTGCAAGTTCAAGCTCGCCATCGTCCTCGAGCAGGGCTTCCAGCGCGCGGGTGACGACGAGAAGCTGTTGACGTTCGGCCCGATCGTGCTCAGCGCCATGCAGGAGGCCGCCGACCTCGCGGAGAGCACGGACTACAAGCGATGACCGACACCGACACCAGCACCGCGGACATCCTGCTGGAACGGGTCGGGGCGGTGCTGGTCATCCGCCTCAACCGGCCCGAGGCCCGCAACGCCCTGACCCCCGCGCTGCTCAGCGCCATCGGCTCGGCGATCCTCACCGCGGAGTCGGACCCCGACATCCGGGTGGCCGTGCTGACCGCCGCGGGTGAGAAGGCGTTCTGCGTCGGGATGGACCTGAAGGCCTTCACCTCGGGCGGGGGCTTCTCCCAGATCGCGCCGGAGGACAAGGAGGGCCGGGCGGCCTTCGACCGGCTGATGAGCGGCGACGTCAAGGTGCCCCTCGTCGGCGCCGCGAACGGCACCGCGGTCGGCGGCGGCTTCGAGCTGCTGCTCTCCTGTGACGTCGTCGTGGCCTCTTCGGCGGCGAAGTTCGGCCTGCCCGAGGTCAAGCGAGGCCTGCTCGCGGCCGGCGGAGGCGCGGTCGCCATCGCCAGCCGGATCCCCCTCGCCCTCGCGCTGGAGCTGACCCTCACCGGCGACACCGTGGACGCCGCGCGCGCCCAGCAGCTCGGCCTGGTCAACGCGGTGACCGAACCGGAGAAGGTGCTCGAGGCGGCGCTGGCGTTCGCCGAGCGCATCGCCGCCAACGGCCCGCTCGCCGTCGCCGCGACCAAGGAGATCGTCCGGGCCGCCGCGGCCGACCCCGCGCGCGGGCAGGAGCGCATGGCGCAGCTCTCGCCGGCGGTGTTCAAGAGCGAGGACGCCAAGGAGGGCGCGATGGCGTTCATCCAGAAGCGCACGCCACAGTGGAAGGGCCGGTGACCATGCGCCGCCCGCTCACCGTCACCGGGCTGCGCCCGCGCGTCAGCGGCCGGGTGGGCTGAGGTGCGCGCCGCGGTCTGCCGCGAGTACGGGCCGCCCGAGGTCGTCCACGTCGAGGAGTTCCCCACTCCCGAGCCGCAGCCCGACCAGGTCGGCGTGCGGGTGCACGCGGCGGCGGTGAACTACTCCGACGTCCTGCTGGTCGCGGGTGAGTACCAGATCAAGGTGCCGCCGCCGTTCGTTCCCGGCAGCGAGTTCGCCGGTGTCGTCGAGACGGTCGGTGCGGACGTGACCGGCGTGTCCGTCGGCGACCGCGTGTTCGGCACCGGCATGGTCGGTGCCTTCGGCGAGGTCGCGGTGGCGCGGGCCGCCGGCATCACCCGCACGCCGGACGGCATCGCCGACACCGTGGCCGCCGCCTTCGGCGTGGCGCACCGCACCTCGTACCACATGCTCCGGTCGGTGGCCCGGCTGCAGCCCGGCGAGCAGCTCGTCGTGCTCGGCGCGGGTGGCGGGGTGGGCCTCGCCGCCGTCCAGCTCGGGGCGGCGTTGGGCGCCACGGTGACGGCGGTGGCGTCGTCCGCGCGCAAACTCGAGGTGGCGGCCGTCAACGGCGCCACCCACCTCATCGACCACCGCGCGAACGACCTCCGCAAGGCGCTGAAGGAGACCCTCCCGGACGGCGCCGACGTGGTCATCGACCCCGTCGGCGGCGACCTGGCCGAGCCCGCGCTGCGTTCGCTGCGCTGGCGCGGCCGGTTCGTCACGGTGGGCTACGCCGCGGGCTCGATCCCGCGGATCCCGCTCAACCTGGTGCTGCTCAAGGGCATCCAGATCGGCGGGATGCAGCTGCGCGACCTGGGTACGCACGCGCCGGACGAGCTCCAGCGCAACGAGCGGGAGCTCATGGAACTGTTCGCCGCGGGCAGGGCGGTGCCGCACATCGGCGCCAGCTTCACCTTCGACGAGACAGCGGCGGCGCTGCGCTATGTGGCCGACGGCCACGCCATCGGGAAGATCGTCCTGGAGATCGCCCCGTAGCACGGCCCGGGACGTCCACCGCGGGTGCGGCGTGGTGGACGTCCCAAGGGGGCCGGAAACGACGCCCGGCGCGGCGCAGCCACAACGAGGTGGGTGCGTCGCGCCGGGTCTTTTCGTTTTCGTGCCGCTGGCCGACTCCGGTGGAGCGGGAGCCGGCCAGGGCGTGCGTTCTCAGATGGTCTCGGGGTGCTTCTCCGCGAAGAGGCGGGCCCATTCCTTGCGGGACCGGATGGCGGTGTCGACGTCGGTGGCGATGGCCCGGCGGGCGCCGACGGTCGCGCGCTCCTTGGGGATCTCGGAGAACGGGTCCCAGTTGAAGAACCGGCAGGCGTTCTGCCAGGTGATCTTGTCGATCTCCTCGTCGGTCGCACCGGCGTTGTTCAGCTCGTTGAGCACGAACTCCGGCGCGTCCGGCCAGATCGAGTCCGAGTGCGGGTAGTCGCACTCCCAGGCGATGATGTCGATCCCGATCTCACGGCGCAGCTTCAGCGACGTCGGGTCGGTGACGTAGCAGGCGAGTGAGTGGTCGCGGAACACCTCGCTGGGCAGCTTGCCGCCGAAGTCGCGGCGCAGCCAGCGCTGGTTGGTGTAGTGCCGGTCGCAGCGGTCCAGGTAGAACGGGATCCAGCCGATGCCACCCTCGGAGAAGGCGAACTTCAGGTCCGGGTAGGTCCGCATCGCCGGGCCCCACAGCAGGTCCTGCACAGCCAGCGAGGAGATCTGGCACGCCAGGATGATCAGGTTGTCGATCGGCGCGTCCGGGGCGAGCTTGAGCGCGCCGAACCCGGTGCCGATGTGCAGGCACATCACCATCCCGGTATCGGAC
>NZ_MAXA01000006.1 GCF_001854695.1 Parafrankia soli | reverse complement strand
AGATGCCCGGCGCTGAACCCGGCGAACGTCGGGAAGCACATCGACGCCAGGATCCCGTTACGGTCCATGTCCCGGACCCGGTCGTGGATGTCGTACACCCCCGGGCGCATCTCGGCGAAGCCGGCCGGGTCCTTGCCCCACTCCTCCGCCGGCCACGAGACGACCGCGTTCAGGCCACTGACGCCCGTCACCCGGCCCTGGTAGATCCACTGGTCCACGCCCTTGTCGTTGCGCACGACGTGCGGCGCCTGGTCGACCAGGTTCGCCGGGACGTGGTTCTTGAACATGTCGGGCGGCTCGACCACGTGGTCGTCGATGCTCACCAAGACCATGTCGTCGATGTTCATGATCCTCCTCGACTGGCGGGTCCGGGGCGTGCGCCAGACCACATCGTCAGCGTCTCTATCTGTTTCTACGCTTCCCGGCTCTGGCCGTCTCTGCGTATTCGGTCAACAAGCCCACGAAATCGGTCAGGGATCCGCTCGGCTCATCCCGGGTGACCGGGGTGCGTCGGTGCGTCATCAGGACACCCCGACACCGTTCCCGGCAGGGCGACGTCTCGGCGCATCCATACCCCCTCCCTGATCAACCATGACTGATGAGCAGGTCAAGCGCCATCGAAGCCGGCCACGCCCCGCCCGGGATCCGGCCGCGCCGCATCGCGGTGGATTAGTCACTCAAAGTAGCGCTGCCGTGAATCGATCAGGAATCGATCGGGCCGGATCTGGGACGCCGCCACCGGCCGGCCTGTCGGTTGGCGGCTTGAGCAGTTGCCCCATGGCGAGCTGGCGGTCTGGTCAGCGTCTCGGCGGATGACGCTGCCCGTCACCGTCACCGCTCGGCCCGTGCCGAGCCGGACGTGCCGACGGCGGCGAAGAAGTCGGCCACCGCCGCGGCGACACGCCGCGGCGCCCTCTCCGGCCCGAAATGGTCGAGGTCCCCGAAGGTGACGAGGCTGGCGCGGGGCAGAATCCCGGCGAGCTGTCGGGTCGCGCGTCCGGCCGCGGTGTCGTCACTGTCCCTGCCGGCCATGAGCAGCGTCGGAGTCGTGATCGCACGGTAGCGGTCGGGCTGGTTCGCCACCCTCGCCGCTTCCTGATGCTCCCTGATCGTCCCGCCCAGCAGGGCGTGCTTCCGGCGGCGTTCGGCGGGTCTGATCGCGAACGCCAGGATGAGTCCGAGCAGGGCACGAGGGACCCGTCCCGTCGTCTCGGGGTTCACGCCACGGACGAAGGTGATGAACGCCCGCCGTGGCCGGCCGCGATCGAGTTCGTCCTGGCAGCGCCGCACCCATTCCAACGTCACGGGCCCGACGCCGTCGAGGAGGACTCCGGGTTCGTATGCGGCGGCGCCGTCGAACGCGCCGACTCCGACGGGGGCACCGGCACCGGCAGTGGCACCGGTGTTCCGCAGGGCCTCCAACAGCAGGAATCCGCCGAAGCTGTGCCCGACGACGAATCGAGCTCGCGTCGCCGCTCGGACGGCCTCGAGGTCGGCGAGCTCCTTCGCCGCCGTGTAGGCGTCGCCCTGCGGGCCGCTGGCACCGCGCCCCCGTCTCTCGATTGTGTGGACCGTGAACCCGCTCGCCAGCGCGGCCGCGAATCCATCAAGGTCCGCCGCGACCGCGAGGGCTCCCGGAACAAGCAGAAGACCGGGGCCCCGGCCAATCGTCCGATAACTGATCACCGTTCCGTCGGTCGATTCCACACTCCCTGTCTCGACCTGCGTAGCCACCACGCCACTTCCTTTCGGACTCCGATATACGTGCGCATTCCGCCGGGCGTGGGATCCAGAAAATCGCGCCACGACCCACCATCACCCGACCAGGATCGAATCGATCCGGACGGTCGCATCGTATGGAACAGGTCCGGCAAAGGAAATCACGCACTAGTGCACCAGAATTTGATGGCCGGATAGCATCCGTTCCCAGGCGACATGCGCACTAGAGCAGTCCGGGAAGAGGCACGCTGTGGTCATCTCCGATTCGGAGGACGTCCCGCCATACCTGCGGATCACCGCCGAACTGCGGCGGCGGATCACATCCGGCGAGCTGCGGCCGGGCGAACGGCTGCCGTCGACCCGCCAGATCGTCCGCGAGTTCGGCATCGCGATGGCCACGGCCACCAAGGTGCTCGCGACGCTCCACCAGGAGGGTCTGGCCCGACCTCTCCCGGGTGTCGGCACGATCGTCGACTTCTCGGGCCCGCATCCCCGGAGCCCTGGTGCTGCCCGGCCCCGTGCCGGCGGCCATCCGACGTCGGGGCTGGCCCGACCGCGGATAGTGCGGGTGGCGGTCGACATAGCCGACCTGGAGGGGCTGGCGGCGCTGTCCATGCGTCGCGTGGCCGTCGAGCTCGGTGTCACCACCGTGGCGCTCCACCGGCAGGTGGGCGGGAGGGGACAGCTGGTGCTGTCGATGGCCGACATGGTCTTCGCCGAGGCACCGCCACCCGACCCACCGCCGGCCGGCTGGCGCCGGTGCCTGGAGGCGGCGGCACGGTCCCAGTGGGCCATGTACCGCCGGCACCCCTGGCTGGCACAGGCGATGTCCTTCACCAGGCCCCTGATGTCGCCGCAGATCAAGGCTCATGCGGAGTGGGTGATGCGGGCACTGCACGGACTCGGTCTCGACCCGGTGGCCATGATCCACGTACACACCACCCTGGCCGCCCACATCCGTGGGCTGGCCCTGAACCTGGAGGCGGAGGCGGAGGCGGTGCAGGACTCGGGCCTCACCGACGAGCAGTGGATGGACGCCCACGGCACTCCCGCGATCACCCCACCGGCGGCGACTTCGGCTCACCCGCTGCTGGCGAGCGTCCCGCCCCGCTCCCTCGACCTCGACTCGCTCTTCGAGTTCGGCCTGCAACGCCTCCTCGACGGCATCGCCATCCTGATCGAGACGAGTCGCTGCCACGTTCAGCCTCCCCCGCAGGCCGATGAGCGGTGACGAGAATTCGCCGGAGCGTGGCGCCTCCGCGTGACCCGGGTCTCATCTCCTGCCCTTGATCTCAACCGCGGTCGAGGTCGCAGACTCGACCTTCGTCAACGGCGATGAAGGGGTGTCCGATGAAGGCAGCGGCGTTCGCGCGGCACGGTGGCCCGGAGGTTCTCGAGCTGATGGATCTGGCCACGCCGGTGGCCGGGCCCGGCCAGGTACGGGTCCGGGTCCGGTTCGCCGGAGTCCAGCCGATCGACTGCGCCGTCCGCGCGGGCTGGGCACCGCCCGGGGTGACACCCCGGCTCCCGACGATTCCCGGCAACGAGTTCGCCGGGGTCGTCGACCAGGTCGGCGACGAGGTCGATGGAGTCGGCGGGATCGACGGCGTCGACGGCGTCGACGGCGGGGGTCACGGCGTCGCGGTGGGCGCCGAGGTGCTCGGCTTCGGGCAGCTGGGTGCGTATGCCGAGTATCTGGTGGTACCGGCCGGCCAGGTGACCGCCAAGCCGGCCGGCATGTCCTGGGAGGTCGCGGGTGGGTTCAGCGGCGGGGCGCAGACCGCCCACATCGCGCTGCGGGAGCTGGGCGTCGGCAGGGACGACACCGTCCTGATCCACGCCGCCGCCGGCGGGGTCGGGACGGTCGCCGTCCAACTGGCCGTACGCGCCGGCTCGACCGTCATCGGCACCGCCGGCGCGGCCAACCACGACTATCTCCGCTCACTGGGCGCGATCCCGGTCGCCTACGGCGACGGCCTGGTCGAACGCGTCCAGGCGATCGCGCCCGCGGGCGTGGACGCCGTGCTGGACGGAGCCGGCGGCGACGCGCTGACCACGTCGCTGGCGCTGGTCGCCGACCGGAGCCGGATCCTCACCCTCGTCGAGCACGGCCGGGCGGGGGAGCTCGGGATCCGGGTCACGCCCAACCTCCGGTCAGCCGCCCGGCTCGCCGAGCTGGCCGACCTCCAGGCGCACGGAGCCCTGCACATCAACGTCCGCCGGGTCGTCCCGCTCGCGGACGCCGCCGAGGCGCACCGGGAGCTGGAGACGAGACACGGCCGCGGCAAGATCGTCCTCGCCGTCAGCAGCGGCTGACCGCCACCACCCCCCGCAGTCGCGCGTCAGGAGGCGCCACTGCCTCTGCCCGCGCGGCACGGGGAGTGACGGCGCCCGTCTCAGCCCTCCTAGGCCCTCCTCAGCCCGCCTCGGTTGCAGCCAGGAGGCGGCCATCCCGGTCGTAGGCCCGGACGACCGGTCGATTGGCCTGGTACCAGTCGCCGAAAAGCGTCGGGTTGTTCCGTCTGAAGTCCTCGAACCCGGGCTCACCGGGCCGTGGACCGGGCTCGGGCGGATCGATCTGGACGGTCCTGACCACGACCTTCCCGTCCTGGATGGGAACCTCGACGATTTCGCCGGACGGAGTCGTCGCGGTGACCCGGGCAACCCGGGCCGACACCCGTCCGCCACAGTCATGGACCGTGCGACTGTCACCGGGGCCGCTACCGAAGCCGGCTCCGAGGCGGCCTCCGAAGCCGCCGCCTATCCCGTGACTTCCGCCGGCGTGCTCCAGCTCGAGATCGGTCCGGGGCATCGCGTCGTGCCCGGTCCCCCAGCCGTAGACATACGCCCCGTCGATGTCCAGTCGACCTGCCGCGTCCGCCGGCACGTCGCAGTCGACGAACGTCGAGGGGTTCGACAGAATCATGGTCGCTCCGGTGACGTCCCGCGCCGCCGCCCACACCGTCAGCCCACCCGGCTKGAAGCGCGCCGGGTCCGCCGGCCCAGGACCGGACTGTAGGCACTCGACCACGAGATGTGCCGCTTCGTCCGGAGTGAAGGTGACCGGCTGGAGCCGGGTGATCCGCGGGGCCGGCGGAAGGTCGGCGGGCGCGAGGGATGCCTTCCCGTGCCGCCCCCCAGAGTCAGGCCGGCCGCGATCCCCACCGCGGCCACGGCGCACGCCACCGCCGGGGCGGCCCGCCGCGCGACCCGACGACGGCGCTCCCCCGGAACCCGGGCCCGTACGCCGGCCCACAGATCACCCGACGGCCGGACGTCCACCGTTCGCTCCGCGCCACGAAGGCGTTCGATCATCTCCTCGTCGGAGGTCATGCCGCACCTTCCCTCGTCCCGTTCAGTTCCGATGCGCCGAGCTGGGGCGGCACGGCGCCGTCGCCGGATCTCGACGGCTGCCGCACGCCGTCGGACCGCGGTCCCATCGCCGTCCCCAGCGACGGATCGGCCCGCAACCGGGCCAGGCCCCGTGACGCGTGGGTCTTCACAGTCCCGACCGAGCAGCCGAGGATCTCCGCGACGCGGGCCTCGGACAGGTCCTCGCAGTAGCGCAGCACCACGACGGCCCGCTGCCGGGTGGGCAGGGCGGCCAGCGCCGCCGCGAGTCCCGCCCGGTCCTCCACCGCCGCCAGCTCGCCGGCGGACCCGCCGACCAGCCTGTCGGGCACCGTGGGCATCAGCGTCTCGACCACCCGGCGACCGCGGAACCGTCGCCTATGAGCGTCGACGAGGATTCGCCGCACGTAGGCGTCAGGGGAGTCGCACACACGGACCTTCCGCCAGGCGACGAAGGTACGTGCCAACGCCGTCTGCGCCAGGTCCTCCGCCTCGGCCGCGTCGCCGGTCAGCAGGTACGCCAGCCGCAGCAGGGCCGGCAGCCGGGCGGCGAAATACGCCCGGAACTCATCGTGTCCGTCATCGTCCATCAGCCCTCCTCAACCCTCCAGAGGCCCCAGGACCCGCTCAGGTTGACCGAGACGGAGCTGACCGACTCGACGCCGCCAATGACGCCGATCATGGCGGCCGCGTTGATCCTGGGCACGACGGCCCGTCCCGATCCGCGTGGGTGAGGCTGGTCGGGCGCGCCGTACGCCGGAAGAGGTTTGACTTCGAGCGCGCTCGAAGTCCTAGCTTCGAGGCATGACCGCGATCGACGAGCTCAGCGAAGACGGTCCTCGGGTGCCGGCCGGGCGTACGTGGGGCTGCCGGGCACCCGGGCCGGGACGGCCCTCCGTCGGCGTCGCCGGGCCGGCGGACAGCGGCCTCACCATCGCGGAGACGGCGACGGTGAGCGGCGTGAGCGCGCACACTCTGCGGTATTACGAGCGGGTGGGCCTCATGCTCGATCGGGTGGCGCGCGCTCCGTCGAGCCATCGCCGCTACGACGACGAGGACCTGCGCTGGATCGCGACGCTCACCGCGCTGCGCCAAACCGGCATGYCGATCCGCCAGATCGCGCGGTACGCGGCGCTTGTACGGGCCGGCCACGGCAACGAGACCGAACGGCTCGAGCTGCTCACCGCCCACAAGGAGCGCGTCACCGAGCGTCTCGATGAGGTTCGCCGCCATCTCACAGCCATCGACACCAAGATTGATATCTATCGGGAGAGGACCAGACGACCGATGCCCCACGACACATTGCGCCAGGTACCGCTCGGTTCCCAGGGACTCCGGGTCAGCGTGCAGGRCCTCGGCTGCATGGGCATGTCCGACTTCTACGGCGCAACCGACGACAACGAATCGATCGCCACCATTCAGCGGGCGCTCGGCCTGGGCGTCACCTTMCTCGACACCGCCGACATGTACGGGCCGTTCACAAACGAGCGACTGGTCGGGCGGGCCATCTCCGGCCGGCGCGACGAGGTGACGCTCGCGACCAAGTTCGGGATCGTCCGTGACCCGGACAATCCCCAGGCCAGGAACATCAACGGCCGGCCGGAGTACGTCCGCTCAGCCTGCGACGCATCCCTGTCCCGCCTCGGGGTCGACCACATCGATCTCTACTACCAGCATCGGGTCGACCCGACTGTGCCGATCGAGGACACCGTTGGCGCCATGGCCGAGCTGGTCACCGCCGGGAAGGTGCGCTACCTCGGCCTCTCCGAAGCATCGCCGGCCACGATCCGCCGGGCGCACGCCGTGCATCCCATCTCCGCACTGCAGACCGAGTACTCGATCTGGTCACGCCACCCCGAAGAGGAGATCCTCCCGACGGTGCGCGAGCTCGGCATCGGCTTCATCGCCTACAGCCCGCTCGGACGGGGGTTCCTCACCGGAACCTTCCGTACCCAGAACGACTTCGAGGCCGGAGACTTCCGCGCCAGCATGCCCCGGATGAACTCCGAGAACCTCGACGCCAACCTCTCGGTCGTCGCCCAGATCGAGGAGATCGCGGCGGCGCGGAACGCGACACCCGCCCAGGTCGCGCTCGCCTGGGTGCACCACCAGGGCGACGACATCGTCCCGATCCCCGGAACGAAACGACGTCGTTACCTGGAGCAGAACGTCGCCGCCGCCGGCCTCTCACTGACTCCGCACGAGTTGGAAATCCTGACGAAGGCCGGCGAGGCGGTGCAGGGCGAGCGTTACCCGGACATGTCCAACGTCAACCTGTGATGTGAGAGCACACCGGTGCCGGCGGCCGTTCTCCTGTTCAGAGCTGGTTGTAGACGGATTTCGTCTGGAGGTACATCTCGATGCCGTCCTTGCCGAACTCGCGGCCCCAGCCGGACTGCTTGTAGCCGCCGAACGGCATCTGGTGGTCGAAGACCAGCTGGCAGTTCAGCGTGATGGTGCCCGCCTCGATCCGCTTGGCGAGGCGGTGGGCCCGGGCGCCGTTCTGCGTGTAGACGGCACCGGCCAGACCGTAGGTCGTGTCGTTGGCCAGGGCGATGGCCTCGTCCTCGTCGTCGAACGGCAGGACGGCGACCACCGGCCCGAAGATCTCCTCGCGGTACAGCCGTGCGTCGGTGGAGACGTTGGTGAGCACGGTCGGGTGCACGAAGTATCCCTTGCGGTCGAGCCGGTGCCCGCCGGTGACGACCTCGACGCCCTCCTGCCTGCCCTCGTCGACGTAACCCATCACCCGGTTGAGCTGCTTGCGGCTGATGAGCGGTCCGATGTGAGCGCCCTCGTCCTCCGGGCCGCCCAGCTCCAGCGTGACCTTCTTGAGGTTGCCCGAGGCCGCCTGCACGATCAGCTTGCCGACCTCGGTGGAGCCGGTGAAGGCGACCTTGTCGACGTCGGGGTGCGCGCTGATCGCCGCGCCGGCGGTGTGGCCGTAGCCGAGCACGAGGTTGACCACGCCCTCCGGGACACCGGCCTCGCGGAGGATCTGGTCGAGCACGAACGCCGTCACCGGCGTCTCCTCGGCCGGCTTGACCACGCAGCTGTTCCCCGCCGCGAGAGCCGCAGGTCGGTCAGCGCGGCGACGGAGGCGGTGAGTGAGCCGTCCGGCGCACGAGCAGACGGCTCCGAATCCTGTGACGTGACACCGCCCGTCAGCGGCCCCGGTGCCCTGGCGGCTCAGGGCGCGGTGAGTGCTTCGGTGGGTTGGAGGCGGGAGGCGCGGGTGGCCGGGTAGAGCCCGGCGACCGCGCCGATGACGAGGGTGGCGCCGAGTCCGAGAAGCATCGCCCAGGACGGGACGACGGTTGGCCAGGCCTGGGTGGTGGCGTAGCACGTGGTGACGCCGGTGCCGAGGATGAGTCCTGTGATCCCGCCTAGCGTGGATAGGAGAAGCGCTTCGGCGAGGAACTGGTTGCGGATGTCCCCGCGGGTGGCGCCGAGGGCGCGGCGGAGTCCTACCTCGCCTCGTCGTTCGAGGACGGAGATGACCATGGTGTTCGCGACGCCGATGCCGCCGACGAGTAGCGCGACCGATCCGAGGCCGAGCAGGAGCGCGCCGAGTGTGGAGTCGGCCGCGTGCTGTGCGGCGAGGGCGTCGGAGGGGCGGGAAACGTCAACCTCGTTGGGGGCCGCGGGGTTGGCGGTGCGGGCGAGCAGCGTCTGTACGGCTTCGACATGGTCGGGGTTTGCTCGGGTGTACGCGGTGGTCGGGTAGGTGTCGAAGCCGAGCAGGTCGGCAGCGACGGGCCAGCCGACGAGGGCGGCGCGGTCGAGTTCGGGTGCGAGGGCGACGTGGGCGAGGATGCCGACGACGGTGAACCACCGGCCACTGAGGTAGATCTGCTGGTCCGGTCCGGTCGAGTCGATGCCCAGGTGAGCCGCCGCTGTCGATCCAAGGACCACGGCGGGATAGTGCTGGGTCGCCTCGTTGAGGTAGGTACCGGCGACGATGTTGGCGCCGACGGTGTCGGGAAGGTCCAGTCTGGTTGCCAGCACGGCGATGCTGCCGGATTCCGCGGCCGGGATGTGATCGTTGCGGTAGATCCTGGCTTCCGGCACCAGGCCGGTGGCGCTGACCGACTTGACATCGCCGATCGCGCCGATCATTGCGACGGCCTCGGTCGGCAGGTGCGCCTGGTCGCCGAAGAGGTTCTGGCCGGGCCTGACGGTGAGCAGGTTGGTGCCGAGTGCGGCGATCTGGCGGTGGAAGTCCTCCCGGCTGGAGGAGGAGATGCCGACAACCGAGATCATGGCCGCGATGCCGATCGCGATGCCCAGAGCGGACAGCGCGACACGCGTCGGTCGCGAGCGCAGACCGCCGGCGCCGACTCGGATCAGATCCCGCGCCGCGAGCCGGACCGGGCGAAGCACCCTGTTTGCGTCCGGCACCGGTCCGACGCACGCCGCAGGTCCGGGCCTGCTCGTCGGCGAGTTGCCGTCCCGGGCAGCTGCGTCACTCGTTGCAGAGGCATCGGTCGTTGATCGGGCGGTGGTCATACGCGGGCTCCCTGAGGTGTCCGGACGTCTCCGCTGTCGCCGACCTTGCGGCCGTCCCGCATCTCGATGCGTCGCGGCAGGGCTGCGGCGATGTCGCGGTCATGCGTGATGATCACGACAGTGGTTCCGGCGGAGTGGAGCTGTCGTAGCAGGACCATCACCTCGCCCCCGGACGATGAGTCGAGGTTGCCGGTGGGTTCGTCGGCGAGCAGAAGCATTGGCTCGCCGATCACGGCGCGGGCGATCGCGACGCGTTGGCGTTCGCCGCCGGACATCTGGTGCGGCCGGTGGTGGACTCGTTGACCGAGACCGACCCGGTCAAGGGCGGCGCGCGCGCGTTCGAGCCGTTCCGCACAGCGCACGCCGGTGTACAGCAACCCGTCGGCCACGTTGTCCAATGCCGGTACGCCAGGGGCGAGATGGAACTGCTGGAAGATGAACCCGATGCGTTGCGCGCGTAGCGCCGAGAGCTGGTCGTCACTCAGCGTATGGACCGGCTGGCCATCGACGGTAAGGGTGCCCGTCGTCGGCCTGTCGAGGGTGCCGAGCAGGTGGAGCATCGTCGACTTGCCCGATCCGGACGGCCCGACGATCCCGACGAGCTCGCCATAGTTGATCCRCAGGCTGACTTCGGCCAGCGCGCTGACCGGGCCAAAACGCCTGGACACCTGGTCGAGGACGACGATGGGAACCGCGGCGCTCACTGGGCGACTCGCACGGCGACGCCCTCGGTGATGCCCGCCCCACTGATCTCGACCTTGCCGTCAGCGAACAATCCGGCCTTGACCGGCAGAAGCACCGGCCGCCTGTCCTGGACGGTCTGTACCGCGTACCCACCGTCCGGGTTCGCTAGGAGCGCGGTGATCGGCACCATCAACACGTTCGTCCGCTGCTCCGTGACGATCCTCAGTGTCACCGGCGATGAGTCGAAGCCGCCGGCGAGTGCGGACGGATCGTCGAACGACACGATCACGGTGACGAAGGTCTTGTTCTGCTCCTCGATGGTCTGCGCGACAGTGCCGACGCTGCTGACCGTGCCGTCGAGACGTTGACCGGTCGGAATGGTGATGGTCGCCGGGTCGCCGGTGTGGACGAGATGTTGCAGCGACACGTCCAGCGGGATCGATGCCACCTGCGTGGTGCCGCTGTAGGTGAGGACCTGCTGGTTGGGTTGCAGGCCCAGATGGCTGCCGACCGGGATGGCCTGGAGGGCGACCCGGATGTCGCCGTCGTGGACGAAGATCTGGTCGGGTGGGACGGTGCCTGTGACGGGTAGCCCGCTCTTGGCCTGCCACGCCTGCACGGCCGGGGYGGTGGCGGCGTCGAGGGTGTCATCGACGGTGAAACCGGTGTAGCCCAGCTCCTGGAGGCTGGCCTCCAGCTCCTTCACGTCGGGACCCACTGTGCCTGTGGCGAGTGTCCGGTAGGGCGTCGCGGTGCCGTGCAGGAGAATGACCGGCCTGCCGTCGACCGCGTACACGGGTTGGCCGATCTTCACCGTCGTGCCCGGCGCGGCGATCCAGGTGACGACTCCGGACTGCTGCTGGGCGACGAGCCCTACCGGCTCGCCGTAGGAGATCAGGCCGCCGACCTGCTGGGTCTGGGTGAGGGTGCCGCGTTGGACCGTCGCGGTCGCCGCGGGAACCAGACCGGTCGGCGGCGATGACGAGCCGCCACCGAATCCCACCGCGGCGGCGACGATCAGGACGGCGACTCCCGCCCCCGCGAGGACGAACAGGTACCGGCGTGGAAGGCGCCGTAGCGGGCTCGCCAGCAGGGCGACCGTCGCCCGTGCCCAGGCCCCGCTCGGCACACGCCGGTCGCCTGCCTCGTGCTCGGCTGCCGTCGGTGGGGCGGTCGCGAAAGTCCCATCGGTCCTGGTCTCGTCCGTTCCGGTTCCGGCCATGGTCACGCGCCCGCCTTGTCCAGGATGGTCTGGCACTGCTGGGCCGCCTGTTGGAACGCCGGATCGTTGCGGTCGACGTCCGCGCCGGCGAAAAGGCCGCCGGCCGAGCCGGGCTGGGGGTCGGGGAAGCTCGGCAGGCCGTTGTCGCGCATGCACTGCGCGAAGGCCACATAGACGTCGAGATCCGCGTCGCTCGGTTCTCCCCGACTGCCGACGGGCAGCAGATCCTGGCAGGCGGCCAGGGCCTGCTTCACGGCCGGATCGTCCGGATCAACACCCTCCCCGAACTGCGGAACTCCCGTGGACGGGTCCGGGTCAGCCATGTCGATTTCGTGGTCACGCATGCACTGTGCGTACGTCTGTACCGTCGGTGTCCCCGTGCTACCGCCACCGGACGCCGTCCCGCCCGGGGCCGTGCCGCCGCCGGAGCCGCAACCGGCCAACGCCATGACCACCAGACTCAGGCCGGCGGCCACCACTGCCAACGGACGTGCGGTCCTGATCATCCGTGCCCTCCGTCGTGAACTGGGCTAGCGAGTACGGCATCCAGTGGACTGCGTCGCGGATAACCGGGCCGTAACGTCGGCGGCCGCTGGTTATCCGCCGGTTATGCCGGCGGCGCCACTCTGGACGGGCACCGCATCGCCGATGCATGCGAGGAGAGGGGTGGAGAGCGGATGGTTCGGGTGATGGTCGTGGAGGACGAACCAGAGCTCGCCGGTGCGCTCTGCGAGGCGTTGACACGCGAGTCGTTCGCGGTCGACGTGGCCTACGACGGGGGCGAGGCGCTGGAGAAATACGCCGCTCACGACTACGACGTCGTCGTCCTGGACCGGGATCTGCCCGTCGTGCATGGCGATGATGTCTGCCGCGCGATCGTGGCGGCCCAGCGATCGACGCGGGTGCTGATGCTCACGGCCGCCTCGGCGATCCGCGCCCGGGTCGAGGGGCTCGCGATCGGCGCCGACGACTACCTCGTGAAGCCGTTCGCGCTGGCAGAGCTGTCTGCCAGAGTGCACGCTCTCGCCCGCCGCACCGCGCCGGCCGCCGCTCCAGTTCTCAAACGCGCCGGCCTGCGAGTGGATCAAGCCAGCCGGACTGTCACCCGAGACGGCCGCTCCGTCACTCTGACGAACAAGGAGTACGCGGTCCTGGTCGAACTGCTCCGCGCCAGCGGCGGCATCCTGTCCGCCGAGCAGCTACTGGAGAAGGTCTGGGACGAGAACATCGATCCCTTCACCAACACTGTCCGCATGACGGTGATGAAACTGCGCCGCAAGCTCGGCACACCTCAACTGATCGAAACGCTGCCGGCGGCCGGATACCGCATCCGATGAGCCGCCTGAGCCTGCGCGCCCGTCTCACCGTCCTCTACGGCGCGCTGTCGATCCTCGCCGGAGCGGTCATCCTCACGCTGCTCTACCTGGTCGTCCAAGCCCGCCTCGACGCAGAGCTCACCGGAGACGCCGAGTCCCGCATCGCCGCTCTTCAACAGCGGGCCGGTCAGGCAGGCGAAGCGACGATCACCACACCCAACGGGAGCCGGATCAGCCTCGACGACCTCACCGAGCAGATCAGGGGCAACGAGGAAAAGATCAGGAACGCCGCCCTCGACACACTGCTCGTTCGGGGCAGCGGCATCGTCCTTGCCATAGGCCTCGCCACCGCGGGCACCGGCTGGATCATCGCCGGCCGGGGCCTGCGACCGCTCCACGCCATCACCGCCACCGCCGAGCAGATCGCACGGTCCACCGGCCCGCACCGCGACCTCAGCCGGCGGATCGCGCTGACCGGACACAGCGACGACACCCAACGGCTAGCCGATGCCTTCGACGCCATGCTCGAAACCCTCGACCGCGCCTTCGATGGCCAGCGCCGCTTCGTCGCGAGCGCCTCCCACGAACTTCGCACCCCGCTCGCCCTGGAGCGCGCCGTGATCGAGCTCGAAGCGACCAAACCGGCCGCTCACCCCGACACTGTGCACTTCGCCGACCGCCTGCTGGCCATCAACACCAGGAACACCGACCTCGTCGACCGGCTCCTGACCCTCGCCGACGGAGGTAACGAACTCACCGAACCGGTCCCCGTCGATCTCGCCGACGTCGCGGCCGACGTTCTCGCCCAGACCAGCACGGACACCCCGACCAGCGCCCGGATCACCGCCGACCTGGTTACCGCTCCAGTGCTCGGCGACCCCATCCTGCTCCACCAACTCGTCCGCAACCTGGTCGAGAACGCGGTCAACCACAACGTGCCGGGTGGCTGGATCAAGATCACCACCGGTATCGACACCGGCCAGACGTACCTGGCCATCGCGAACAGCGGCTTGCTAATGCTCCCCCGTGAGGTGAACGGACTCTTCGAACCCTTCCGGCGCGGCCGGTCCGACCGAACACGTGGCACGGGCCGCCGCGGGTTCGGCCTCGGCCTCACGATCGTCAAGGCCATCTCCGACAGCCATCACGCGCAGATCACCGCGCTCCCCCGGCAGGACGGCGGAATGGACCTCCGCATCACATTCCCTGCTGGGCTATCACGCCGGTGACAGTCCAACCGAGACAGCGCTACGGCCACGCTCTCCCCTAGCGCCTGCACGCCGCCGACGGCGCCATAGACGACTTCCTGAGCGGTATGGCCATGGACAAGCCGGACGGAGACCGACACTGACCCGGCTTGGCTACACAGTTGGCTACATAACCATCAACGCCTACCCCACCAGGTCGGGCGCAGCCCGACACCCGGGGGTCCGGGGGTCGCCCCCGGGCAGACATCGCGGCTGGTGGCGAAGCTGACCAAAGGTCAGCAAGCAACCGAATCCAGCTCGTGGACAAAACCGTCCACAATACGAACCACTACCCAAACATCACGGGGCCGACCATAGCCCTCAAGCCTTCATAGTAGGTCCCGGTCGGGGCCGCTCCGTGAGGGAGGGTGAGCACGACTGTTCGTCTCCGGAAGGAGCAGATGTGGTGGGGTTTGTCGGTGGGGCGGCGCAGGCGGCCTACGTGGAACGGATCCGCGACATTGCGGCTCGCGGGGTCCGTTGATCTTGAGGGGTGCAGGTAGACCTGTCCGCTGGGTTCGAGGTCGAGCTGGAGCGGGCCGTGGCAGAACGGGTCGAGGTATGATAATCTTTCGGGTCCCTCAAGGTCTCGGGGCCGACGCTGGTACCGATCGTTCCACGGGGGCAGAGCGTCCTGGATTCCCTGCGATCAGATCGCAGCCCGGCCAGCAGCCGCAGCGCCAGCCGCCGAGTCAGGGCCCCGCGGGCGAGTCGGGCGAGCGTGTTGCGCGCCAGCCGGTTCTCGGTGGCGGCCGTGATGATCTGGGCGCACCTGCGTCCGGGCACGTTCGACCTCGTGTCGTGCCCACTGCACCTGGCGGTTCGCGCGCTCAAGGCGGCCCATGGCGAGCTGGTCTGCGGTGGCCTCCAGGACGCAGGCCGTTCACCCCCGGCGCCGATCCTTCCATGGGGGCCACACTGGCAGACGCGGGCAACGGGCCCGCTACTGCACCCCCATCCAGCGGCCACTACCCCGATCGCGGCCGGCGACATGTGAAACCCGAGCCTCGGGCCGGGAACATCGGATGCGGCGGGCTCGAGAAGCCGCACGGGGAGGTATGTGCAGCTCAGCTGTCCTGCGGTGGGTTGCCCGTTTCCCGCGTCCCCCGCACCGGGGGTTGTTCACCAGTCGAACCCGGGGCAACGCCGTTCTCGTCCGGTGCGGCCGGAGCAGCGCCTTCCTGGGCGGTCGGGCGGATGCGCCGCATGCTCAGTGCGACGGACACTGCCAGGACCGTGACGATGACCGCCAGGCTGACCGGTGACGGGATCTCCGGGACACTGCTGCTGAACAACTTGTGGGACGCCTGAAGGATCAGCTTCACGCCGATGAACGACAGGATCAGCGCAAGGCCCTTGCTGAGGTAGTGGAACCGGTCCAGCAGCCCGGCGAGCAGGAAGTACAGGGCCCGCAGGCCAAGGATGGCGAACGCGTTGCTGGTGTAGACGATGAAGGCGTCGTCGCTGACCGCGAGGACGGCGGGYACGCTGTCCACGGCGAAGAGCAGGTCGGCTGCCTCGATCGCGGCGACGACCGCGAGCAGCGGGGTGGCGACCCGTTTACCGGCTTCTCTGACGAAGAACTTCATCCCGGCGTACTCGTCCCGAACAGGCATGACCTTGCGTAGCAGCCGTACGGCGATGCTCTTGCCCGGGTCGAAGCTGTCCTCTTCCTCCCGGAGGATCTTGTAGGTGCTGTAGAAGAGGATCGCCGCGAAGGCGAAGAGCACCGCGGTGAACCGGCTGACCACGGCCACTCCGGCAGCCAGAAAGATGCCTCGGAACACCAGCGCGCCCATGACGCCGAAGAACAGCACGCGGTGCTGGTAGGCCCGCGGCACCTTGAAGTAGGCAAAGATCAGCGCGAAGACGAACAGGTTGTCGACCGACAGGCTCTTCTCCAGCAGCCAGGCAGTGGTGTACTCCACCCCCGGCGTCACGCCCAGAAC
>NZ_MAXA01000005.1 GCF_001854695.1 Parafrankia soli | reverse complement strand
GTCGAGGTCACCACCGACAAAGCACCCGTCTACCCGCGGGTCCTCGACGAATTCTTGCCTGAGGCGTGCCACGTCGACGCCGCCCGGGAGAACAATCGGATCGAGGCCGAGCACGGCCGGCTCAAAGCACGGCTCCGGCCGATGCGCGGCCTGAAACGGCTGCGCTCCACCCAGACGATCAGCGCAGGGYATGCGTTCGTCCAGAACATCCGCCGCGGCCACTACGACCTCGGGATCGACACCGCCCCCCACGCACGGGTGACGGCCGCGTTCACCGAGCTCACCCTCGCGATCTGATCATCTGGTCGGCAGGGTCATCCATGCCCTGCCTTCCCACAATGCAACAGACCCCCCCGATCTGTCGGCGTCCGGCCCGCTGACCTGCCGTGCCATTAGGTCAGCGGGGCTGGGAGGTAGCGGGTGGGCGCCCGGCCGGGGTCGACGACCAGTTCGGTGCCCGGCTCGCCGGTACGGAGGGTTTCCACCACGGCGGCGGCGACCTCGTCGGCGGTGAGCATGGGGATGCCGGCGGCCTGGAAGCGGTCGCGGGCCCCCGCCGTCAGCGGAGTGTCGACAAGGCCGGGGCAGACGGCGCTGAATCGGATCCCCTCGCGGGAAAGAGGGCCGGACAGGGCGCGGACGAGGCCGATGGCGGCGTGCTTGGTCATTGTGTAGATCGGGTCCTGCTCGACGCCGCGCAGAGCGGCGTGCGAGGCGGTTACCACGATGGAACCGCTTCCCTGGCGGCGCATTACCGGGAGCGCGGCGCGCAGTCCGTAGACGACGGAATGCTGGTTGACGCCGACGACCGCCTGGTAGCGGTCGAGGTCCAGGGTGGCGGGATCCTTGTCGACGGAGTTGGTCCCGGCATTGAGGACGAGCAGGTCCAGCCGGTCTCCGGCGGTCTTCACCATCCGCAGGGACAACTCGGGATCGGTCAGGTCGCCCACCACCGCGGCGCCGCCGATCGAGGCGGCGACCTGCTCGACCGCCGGGCTGCGGTCGACCAGGACGCAGCGCGCTCCCGACGCCGCCAGCCGCCGCGCGACCGACTCTCCGATGCCGCCGGCGGCCCCCGTGATGATCGCGGTCTCGCTCATCCACCTCACCCTACCTCAACCTACTTACGTGTAGGTAGCTTAGCGCCGCAGCGTCGGCTCTGCCGTGGCGTGAAGATCGGAGGACACAGATGGCCGGGGCTCGAAGCGAAGAGATCCGGACGTCGCGCTGGGGATGTTCGCCGAACGCGGCTACCAGAGAACGTCGCTGGACGCGATCGCGCGGCGGGTCAGCCTGACCCGTCAGGGCGTTCTGCGCTGTTTCCCCAGCAAGGGGAAGCTGTTGATCGCGATTCTCCAGCACAGGGAAGAACTCAACCGTGAGCACCTGCTTGCCGCCCGCACCGACGAGGACCTGCCCAGCCAGATGGCTGCAGTGGTCACCCTCGACCACGAGCGGTCAGACTCGCTCAGGTGATCGGCCTCGTCGAACCCGGCGTCCCGTCCGTGCACCGCTGGCGGCCCGACGACACCAGCGCGGACACCCAGGTCAGCGTCTACGGCGGCTTCGTCGGCCTTCCGTGGGGCAGCTCCACTCCGCTATCCGCCGCGTCGCCATAATGCAGATTCGCGTCCACTCTCTGTTCACTCCCACCGGCCGTTCTCCGTCGCAGTTCGCATTACATCGACAACGGCTCGACGTGATGCGTATCGGGCGCTGCTGACAATCCAGCCGCCTGCGCAGGCCCGGAGTTCGAGCGCGAAGGACCGATCGGCTGGTGTGCCATCGGCCTGTCATCTGCGAACGCCGCCGAGGGGACGGATGCAGGTGTTGAACCGCCCCGCTGAGGCAGATCACGATCCACCCGGGGCGGGCTCTCGACGCGCCGTCGAACTCATCAACGACGGGCAGGTACCCACCGCCGACCTTCTCGACGACAGTCTCCCGCTGGAGAGTTTCGAGGAGGCCTTCGCCCTGCTGGACCGCGGATGAGTGGGCGCGATTCTGTCCGGGTAGCCCTGCGGCCCGCGGCACACACAGCCCCTCCCGCGGACTCGGGGAGTGAGGCGTAAACCTCGGGGTCTGGCACCGAAACTGTCTGCCAGCGGTCCGCATAGCCGCCGGCCGGGTCCCGGTAGTAGCGGGCCCGGCCTGGGGCCGGTCGACGTCGATCCCCAGTACCACCACGTAGGGGACTGGGCCCCGCATCGGCGGTCCGGCTGATGCCCTCTTCCGGTCGCTCAGGCTTCGGACGCGGGCTTCCTGTTTCCCAGACGCTTCCAGCGGTCGCGGAGGTAGTGTGCTCCGGCCTTAGGTTGGCGATCCCGCGTGAAGACACCCTTCTTGTTACCGTCAACGCGGTGGATGCCGGGCCCCGTGCGGAAGTCGGCGAAGTTCCATACCTGCTCGCCAATAAACTCAGGGATCCGGTCGAATACCCGATGGTGCATCTCCAGCTGCCTACCTGGTACTCTTCTGTCCACGGAATCTCCCAGACCGAGTGAAGTCCGGCAACGGTATCGGCACCGTACTCCGTCATCATGACAGGCTTGCCGAACTTCTCCACCCATCCTTTCAGCTCGGCTTCGAGTTTTTGTTCACCGGACACAATATCGCCATTGTCGATGTACCAGCCATAGTACCTGTTGAGACACATGACGTCGAAGAGGTCGGCTATCTTGTCTGTCGCGTGGTTGGCGAACATCACCACCGCGTATGTCACTGGGCGTGTAGGGTCGAGTTTTCGTAACCGAAATAGCGGTGGGTTTCGATCCACTCGTCGTGTTGCTCGGCGAGTACCGCGCCGACGAGACGTATGATGGCTCCGTGGTCGGGAAAGATGCCCACGACGTCGGTGCGCCGCCTGATTTCCTTGTTCAGGCGTTCCTGCGGGTTCGAGGACCAGATCTGCCGCCAGATCTCCCGGGGATACGCTGTGAACGCGAGCAGGTCGGCCTTCGCTTCGGACAGGTGTTCCGCGGCGCGGGGCAGTTTCTCGGCAAGGCCGTCGACGACGCGGTCGAACTGGACGACGACCTCGTTCGCATCAGCCTGATCGAAAATCGTTCGTACCACCGTGGCGACCCAGGGCTGCGACGACTTGGGTGTGAGGACCAGCAAGTCTCGCAGGTAGTGAGTGCGACACCTTTGCCACGAGGCGCCGGGCAAGGTCGCTCCGATCGCGTTGACCAGACCGCGATGGGCATCGGAGGTGACCAGACGGACCCCGGACAGGCCGCGGGCGACCAGGCCGCGGAAGAACGCCAGCCAGCCGGCACCGTCCTCGCTGCTCACGACGTCGAGGCCGAGGATCTCCCGGTGCCCGTCGCCGTTGACCCCGACTGCGAGCAGGCAGTGGACGTTGACGACCCGCCCGCCCTCACGAACCTTCATCGTCAGCGCATCGGCCTGCACGAACCGGTACGGGCCGGCGTCGAGCGGTCGGGAACGGAACGCCTCGACCTGGCCATCGAGATGCTTCGCCAGCTCGGACACCTGTGACTTCGAGATGTGGGCGACCCCGAGCTGCTCGACGAGCTTGTCGCCGCGGCGGGTGGACACCCCGAGCAGGTAGGACGTGGCGACGACCGAGATCAGCGCCTGCTCCGCCCGCCGGCGGCGTGTCAGCAACCATTCCGGGAAATACGACCCGGTCCGCAGCTTCGGAATAGCCAGATCAATCGTCCCCGCCCGGGTGTCCCACTCCCGCGTCCGGTATCCATTCCGGCGATTCGTCCGATCCGGTGATATCTCTCCGTACTCGGCGCCGCAGATCCCGTCCCCTCGGCGCTCATCAACGCCTCCGCGAACGCCTTCACCATCGAGCCCAGCAGGTCCGGACTCGCGGTCAGTAGTTCCTCGCCGAACCCCTCGGCGTCGGTCACAGTCGGACGCACGGCCATCGCGTTTCCTCCTCATCGAGTCCTTGGTCGTTCTCGAACGAGGATCACGCGGTGGTCGCTTTACGTCACGAACCGCCACTCCGGCAAGTCGCTAGACGATTACTCTCTGTACACCACGTGCGTGGACTCCACTCGCGGGGTCGGAGTGGCTTTGGCTGGTGGAGGATAGACTTTCGCCGGTTGGGCTGGTCGTCAGCTCTGTGAGCCCTAGTCGGCGGGATGCGGCGGATTCGTGACAGTTCAGCGGCGGGCGGGGGCAGCACGGGAGCGGATGCTGGCTGTCGCGTTGGAGCTGTTCGCTCGCAACGGAGTTAGTGGTACGTCGATTCAGATGATCGCTGATGAGCTGGGTGTGACCAAGGCGGCTGTCTACTTCCAGTTCAACGCCAAGGAGGACCTGCTCCGGGCGATGGTCGCTCCGACTCTTGAGGACCTGCGGCGGGTGGCCGAGGCGGCCGAGGCTCGGCACCGGCCGACTGATCAGGTTGCCACCGCCCTGGCGGGCATGGTGGATATGATCATCAAGAACAGTCGGCTGAATGCGGTCGTGCTGGCTGATCCCGCCGTGAGCCGCCTGGCCCGGGAGGACCCGATTCTGCGGGATCTCGTGGCCAGGCTGGACCGGATCCTCGCCGGCCCGGAGCCGGATGTCGAGGCACTCGTGACCACTGTGATGGTCGGTGGTGGTCTACTGGCGGCGACGACGGATCCGCGCCTGGCCGACCTCGACAAGGACGTGCTTCGGCGCCAACTGTTGAACACCGCGCGCCGCATGCTGGGCCTGCGTGCCATCCGTACCCACGCCTGAGGGCACATCCGCGTCTGCGGTTCGCCCGACCCCGCCGAGCCTGGTCAGGCCTTGAGCTGGGTCGCCCTTCGCCTCGACGGACGCGGTTTRCATGCTCCGCGCGCAGGCCGTTCCCGTCGGGAAGCGGTCCGGCTGCGGGCCGTGCGACTGTTCGCCGAGGGCGTCGACCCGATGGAGGTAACCGGGCGGCCGCGGGTAAGCACGAAGTCGGCCTACCAGCGGCGGCGATAGCGGGCCTGCCCTCGATCCGGACCCTCCGTAGCCAGACCCCGACCCCGCAAGACCTGCGGGTCCGAACTCATCCGACCTTGACGTTCATCTAGGCAGAACCTTGACGTTCGTCTAGGCTGACCGAGATCAGAACGCTGCCGTCACCCTCGTCGTTGTGGCTGGTGGCGCCTGCCGGTAGCCACGCGGATGCCTGTCCCCGGCGGTAGGAGGAGTCATGACCAGACCTGTTCGCTTACGTCGTCGGATGGTTCGCCAGGTGGAATCGGTCTTACCCCTGGCGGTGGCCGTTGGCGGCGTTCGGCGCCGGGCCGGCCGCTGCGGACACCGTTCCAGCTCCGGGCTCGGTGGTCCCGGACCAGGACCCGTTCCGCACGGCCCCCGCCGCGATCGGCTCGATCAGTCTTCCGCCGAATCAGAACAAGGCCATCGGTGCCAGCCAGCTCGACAAACCCCGGAGCGGCCCGCCAGTAGGCAGCATGCGATTCGTGGATCAGGCCGGACGGCGTCACCGAGAATCACCGGTGAATCTTCCGGAGTCGATATCTTCGGGAATTCTTACTGGGATTACGGCTCCCGTCTAAACGGCGGGAAGTCGCGGCCTGAACCGGATGTGGTCGGCTAGTGGAACAGGAATCACTGACGGTAGCCACCGCTACTCCGGGTATGGCTTGCAAGCTTCTTGCCGGCGAGGGTCAGGCATTTTTGCGGAAAGTGATTATCGCGGAGATCCGGGATACCCCGCTGTCTGTCGACGAGTGCTTGGCGGCGGTGCGGGCACCAGCGGTGGGTGGCGTCGCCCTGTTCGTCGGCATGGTTCGTGACCATGATGGTGGACGTCCGGTGGTCGAGTTGGACTACTCCGCCCACCCGTCGGCCCGGGCCGAGCTGGCCCGGGTGGCCAGCGAGGTGGCCGCCGTTGACGGTGTGCGAACCCTCGCCGTGGTTCACCGTGTGGGGTTGCTGCAGGTGGGCGATCTGGCAGTGGTGACAGCGATCGGCGCGGCCCACCGGGCGGAGGCGTTCACCGCCTGYCGGCGGCTGATCGACGAGGTGAAGGCGCGGGTTCCGATCTGGAAGCGCCAGCTCTTCGCCGACGGTCCGCCGGAATGGGTGGGCGCCTGCTGTGAATAGGCCTGGATGCCCGGCGAGGACCGTCCTCCCGCCGGCAAGGTCACCTACGCCCATGGTGGACAGCGGCCGGGATGACTGTTCGCTACGGACTGCGATACCCAGAAAGCGACTTGTGTGTTCCATCGTTCCATCACACGAGAGTACCGCTCTTTGTTGAGAGATCTGCGTACCAGATAAGGGGAACCTGATGTCGGCACACGACGTGCGAACGGTTCGCAGTTTCTGCCGGGTCTGCACCTCGACCTGCGGCATCCTCGTCGATGTCTCGGGCCAGGAGGTGATTCGGGTCCGCGGTAACCGCGACCACCCTTTGTCGCAGGGGTACACCTGCTCGAAAGGGCGGGCGCTGCCCCAGATGCATCACCATCCTGAGCGTATCGAACGCCCGCTGATGAAAGTCGACGGCACGTTACGGCCGACCACCTGGGAAGCCTGCCTGGACGACATCGGTACCCGAGTACGCGGCATCCTCGACCGGTACGGCCCCGAAGCCGTCGGTGTCTTCTTCGGCAGCGGCCTGGGTATGGACGCGGCGGGGTACCGGGTCGCGCAGGCCCTGCACGCCGCCCTCGGCACTCCGGCGAAGTTCAGCCCGCTGACCATCGACGGCACCGCGAAAGTGCTGATCTCCGATCTGGTCGGAGGGTCGGCGGCACTCAATCCCCGCCCGGACTACGACAACGCCCATCTCGTTCTGTACATCGGTACCAATCCACTGGTGTCCCACGGCCACACCGTCGCGATGCCCAACCCGGTCGGGACGCTGCGGGAGCTACGGGAGCGGGCGCGGGTGTGGGTCGTCGACCCCCGGCGCACCGAGACCGCGCGGATGGCCCACGGACACCTCGCGCCCAGGCCGGGCACGGACCACGCGATCATGGCCTTCCTCGTCCGGGAACTGCTGCGCGTCGGTGCGGACCGCGACGTGCTCGACCATCGCACCGTCGACGCCGACATGCTGGCCACCGCGGTCGCGCCGTTCACCCTCGAACACACTGAGGCGGTCGCGGACGTCCCGGCGGCCGAGCTGAGCCGGCTGCTCGCCGAGGTGCGCGCCGCGGGCCGGATTGCCGTCGAGACCGGGACCGGGGTCACGATGTCAGCCGGCGCGAACGTCACGCAGTGGCTGTCCTGGGCGCTGATGATCCTCACCGGTTCGATGAACCGGCCCGGCGGTGTGTGGTTCCACCCCGGGTTCACTCACCAGCTCGAGACCTTCGAGCTCCCGGTCTCCCCGGCCGGCGGCTCGTTCGGGCCGGGCCCGCGCAGCCGGCCGGAGACACAGTCCTTCCTCGGCGAGTGGCCCTGCGCCGTCCTCGCGGACGAGATCGAGGCCGGCAACATCCGCGCCGTGCTGAACCTCGGCGGGCACCTGGTCACCGCCTTCCCGGACACCACGACCCTGGTGCCGGCGCTGGAGAAACTCGACCTGTTCGCCACGATTGAGATCATCGCGAATGAGACGACCGCGCTGTCGACCCACGTCCTGCCCACCAAGGACCAGCTCGAACGCGCCGACCTCACCCTATGGGACCACCTGAGCCCACGGGTCGCCGCTCAGCACACGCAGGCGGTGGTCGCACCGGTCGGTGACCGGCGGTCGGCCTGGTGGGTACTGGCGGAACTGGGCCGCCGCCTCGGGTACGACCTCGCCGACACCAGCGGCGGGCAGGCCGACGACGACGCCAGGCTGGCGATGATCTCCGCCCGTGCACGCCGGCCACTGGACGAGCTCATCGCCGAGGGCTGGGCCCAGACGCAGGAGGAGTTCCCGGCGGCGTGGGTGGAGCGGCACCTGGACCGCCTCGGGGGCTGGCGGCTGGCCCCCCGCCTGCTCGTCGACCAGCTCGCCGCCCTGACCTCGCCCGCGCCGCTGGTCCTCGTGCCCCGGCGGCAGAAACGCCACCTGAACTCCCAGTTCACCTATCTGGGAGACACCGCCGAGGTCCTGCTCCACCCCGACGACGCGGCCACCGCCGGCGTTGCCGACGCCCAGCAGCTGACCGTCCGCACCGCGCACGGCGAACTGACCGGGATCGCGAAGCTGGACCCCTCCATCCGCCGGGGAGCGGTCTCCGTGCCGCACGGACACCAGGGGGCGAACGTCAACCGGCTCACCGGTAAGAACGACATCGACCTGATAACCGGGATGGCGCACTACTCCGGTATTCCCGTCAGTGTGCATCCCGCGGCGGACACCCCGGTCATCCTCGGATGACGGAGATCGCGACCTGACGGAGCCGGACACCACCGGCTGACCAGGGCGCATGCGCCGGCTGACAGTGGTGAGCATCGCCCACTGACCGTGGTGGACACTGCCGGTCGACGGTGGTGGACCCGCCGACCGGCAGTGGCGGACATCCCGGTCGAGGGCGGTGGATGCCTCGGCCGCAGGTACGCGGGCAGCCAGCCGGCCGTGGCGAGGCAGTCGGCAGTCGGCAGTCGAACGAATGCCCCGGTCGACGGCCCGAAAGTCGGGCGCGTGGCCGGCAGCCATGCGGACAGCGGGCCGTCGGCCCGGTCTCCAGCCGGGCCGGCACGGGCCCGGCCCACCGAACCGCCCCACGCTCCCTGGGGCGGTCGAACCCCCTCACCCCGGTCACGGCGTACCCGGCGGGCGCGGCGCGGGCGCGCGCCGTGCGCGGACGGGTGTCGCCCGCCAGTGACCTCCGGATTTCCGACCCCGCGATTCTCCCCGTGTTGCCGTGTTGCCGTGGCCCGGGTACGGAGGCCGGTCCCCTTGATTCATTTTCTTCTCTCCAGCCAATCCCTATTTCGATGAAAGGCATTCTCCGTGCATAAGCTTGATTTTTAACCTGTGCGGTGTTGGTGGGCGGTCATGGTCAGGTCCCGTCGGGTGGTTTTTCTGACGTCGTGGTGGGGTGCGGGTCTGCGGTTACGTGAGCCGGGAGGGCGGCCTGGGCCGGCTTTGGTGGGTTTCGGTGCGCTGGCGGGGGAGGGGCATGATCGTGCGGATGTTCCGGAATCCTCGTCGGACTCGGGCGGGGGTGAGCCATCCTGGCGGGGCGGGTTTCTCCCAGGGGCGACGCAGGTCGCGGGCCAGGGGTCGGGCGAGGCGGAGCTGGGTGTGGGCGGCGATGACCAGCCAGGTCCAGTGGTCGGCGGCCTGCGGGGTGCGGATCTTCGGGCGGGTCCAGCCCAGGGTCTGTTTGAACAGCCGGAAGGTGTGTTCCAGGTCGAACCGGCGCAGGAATGACTGCCAGGCGCGGTCGATGTCGGCGGCGGTGGCGCCTGTGGCGGAGGTCCACAGCCAGACGGGCTTGGGGTCTCGGTCACCGGGCAGGTGATCGACCTGCAGCCGGATCAGGGTGCCTTCGATGATCGGCAGGTCGCCGGGGTGGTCAAGCCAGCAGGTGCGGTGGGTCAGCCGGGGGGTGTAGCCGGTCCCAGCTGGCCGCGGTGGCGCGCCCGTAGCGGGTGGTCTCGGTGATCGTGGTGTGCTGCGGTACGGGCCAGGTCGCGGGCCTGTCGAGGGCGAACTCGGGGCCGTGCTTGGGTGGACGACCGTTGACGCCGGGGAGTCTGGGCGGTTTCGGGAGCCGCAGCACACGGTCGGAACGGATCCGGCCGAGCACCTCGACGGGCAGATCGGCCAGGACGAACGCCAGCCGGGTCACGTCATACCCGGTGTCCATCACGATGAGGATGTTCGGGTCGCCGTCGTGCCAGTGTCCGGCGGCGGTCAGACGGCCGACGACCGCCCGGATCTGGTCGGCGGTCACCKCTGTGGCGTCGTCGGTGGGGCCGAGGCGAACCGCGTCCAGGACCGCGGTCCACGACGTCCGGCCGGATTCGAGGGCGGCGACGAACGAGTACGGCCAGCCCGGGATCAGCTGGGCCTGGTTCTTCGCCCGGCCGTGCACATGGCAGAACAGCCGCTGCGCGCTGGTCGGCGCATCCGAGCGCAGCCATGGGCTGACATCGACGGCCAGCACGAGTCGTCCGTCGGCCGGCGGGCGAAGAGCAAGACCGGCGAGCGTGCGCCGTAGCCGGGCGATCTCTCATCGGCCGCTGTTCAGCCCGTCGTACAAGGCCCCGTGGCCACGGCGGTGCTCCGGGGCCAGCGTCAGGTCGACCAGCGTCCTGACCGGGCCGTCGGTGCACAGCACCGCGTCCGTCACCTCGAACAGCGCGTCCGCGCGACGGGTCAGGCAGGCGTAGAACTCCTGCCGGAAGCGACACAGCCTCCCCAGAGCCTCGACGTGTCCTGGTTCGTCCTGCACACTGCCCATCACGACCTTCGGTTTGATCACGGCTTCTTTGGCGAGAGCACGATCTTCCGAAGGTCCTTCCACGTCACGGCGACACGCCGACCCATCCCGAGCGAAAACTAATGGCGGTGCAAGCATCGCTGACGCCTGAGCGAAAACCGGAGTCGCGACTTCTCGGGTCAGACGGGCGCGGTGGTGGTTGCCGCGGGTGGTGTGTCGATAACGCCTCGGATGGGCAGGGGCGGTCGAGCTCTCCTCACAGATCGGTGCTTCGGCGCGCCGCCCGCGTGACGGGGCAGATGCTGGCCACGATCGTGGCGTGAGCCGGCCGCAGGTCGGCCCTCTGTGGGGCCACTCTGCCACTTGATCGAAAACCGTGAACCTTGACGCTTGTCTATGCAAATCCTTGACGCTCGTCTAGGCTAAATCGTGATCAGGTTGCAAGTGTCACGACTGCGCCCTGTCCTGGCACGTCGATCTGGTGATCAACAACTGTCGGCTTTTCGTCGTGGTGACGRCCGCACCCGGCCGTGAGCCGCCCGGCCCACGAGGATCTATCGATGTTCAGACGACCCTGCTCCGGGGGGAGCCGGATTCCTCCCCAGTCCGAAGTCCGGGGCGTCCTCCGGAGGTTTCGGTGACGCCTGCCTTAGGCAGCACACGTATGCTCGACAGGTTCGGGCGGATCGCGACTGATCTGCGTTTGTCACTGACCGACCGGTGCAACCTGAGATGCGCCTACTGCATGCCGGCTGACGGCTTGGAGTGGCTGCCCAACGCGGACACGCTCACCGACGACGAGGTGGTCCGCCTGGTCGGGATCGCGGTGGGCCAGCTCGGAGTGACCGAGGTCCGGCTCACCGGCGGCGAGCCGACGCTGCGCGCCACCCTGCCGGAGCTGGTCGGCCAGCTGGCCGCGCTGGCACCCCGCCCGGAGCTGTCGCTGACCACCAATGGCCTCACCCTCGCCCGCACCGCCGGGCCGGGCGGCGCCGTGACGCTGCGGGCGGCCGGCCTGGACCGGGTGAACGTCTCCCTCGACACGACCTGGCCGGACCGGTTCCGTGTGATCACCAGGCGGGACCGCTGGCATGACGTGGTGGCCGGGCTCGCGGCGGCCGCCGCGGCCGGGCTGGCCCCGGTGAAGGTCAACGCTGTCCTGCTGCGCGGGGTGAACGACGATGAGGCGCCGCGGCTGCTGCGCTGGTGCCTGGACCGCGGATACGAACTGCGGTTCATCGAGCAGATGCCGCTGGACGCCCAGCACGGCTGGACGCGGGCGCGGATGGTGACCGCACCGGAGATCCTGGCCTCCCTGCGCAGCGAGTTCACGCTCACCCCGCTGGACGGCCGGGGCAGCGCGCCGGCCGAGCTGTTCGAGGTGGACGGCGGGCCCGCCCGGGTCGGTGTGATCGGCTCGGTGACGGCCCCGTTCTGCGCCGCCTGCGACCGGGTCCGGCTCACCGCCGACGGTCAGGTACGCAACTGCCTGTTCGCCCGGGAGGAGAGCGACCTGCGCACGCCGCTGCGCGCGGGGGCGAGCGACACCGAGATCGCCGAGCTGTGGAGGGCCGCGTTCTGGGGCAAGCGCGCCGGCCACGGCATCGATGACGCCGCCTTCCGTCAGCCCGACCGTCCGATGTCGGCGATCGGTGGCTGAGCCGCGGCGCGGCTTTCTCCTGATCCCGTAGAGGGATGGAGGGTGACAAGACGTCCGGCCACGGCCACGGCCACGGCCACGGCCACGGCCACGCGGCGCGAGGCCGGTCCCGATCGCGAGGCGCGTTCCCGCGCGGATCCGCCTCGTTCTTTCGCGCGTCCCTGGAGAGGAGAACCACGTTCCCGATGAACGAGGACGAGAACAAGCCGACGGTCGTCAGGGCCGACGGTGACCAGCCGCGGTACCGGGTCGTGCAGTGGGCCACGGGAAACATCGGTACGCGGGCACTGCGCGGGATCATCGAACATCCGGACCTGGCCCTGGCCGGGGTCTACGTCCACTCGGCGGCGAAGGCCGGCCGGGACGCCGGGGACCTGTGCGGGCTCGGCCCGACCGGTGTCCTCGCCACGGCCGACGTCGACGAGATCGTCAGCCTGGGCGCCGACTGCGTCCTGTACATGCCGGCCGCCTGTGACATGGACGAGGTGTGCCGGCTGCTGGAGGCCGGCGTCAACGTCGTGACGACCCGCGGGGAGTTCCACTACCCGGCCGGGATGGACCCCGCTCTCCGGGCGCGGATCGAGGTGGCCTGTGAGCGGGGCCAGACCTCAATCCACAGCACGGGCAGCAGCCCGGGATTCATCTCCGAGGCGATCCCTCTGGCGCTGAGCTCGATCCAGCGCCGCCTGGACTGTCTCACCATCAACGAGTTCGGCGACCTGTCCCAGCGGGACTCGCCCGAGCTGCTGTTCGACCGCATGGGGTTCGGCAAGCCGCCGCAGGCCGTCAACGAGCTGCGTCTCGCCCATGGGCGGATCAGCTTCGGGCCCTCCCTGTACCTTGTCGCCGACGCGCTCGGGATGCCGCTGGATACGGTCGAGGCCAGCGGGGGCGTGGCAACAGCCACCAGGCCTGTCACCATCGCCGCCGGCACCATCGCCGCCGGCACCGTAGCGGCCCAGCGCCTGACCGTGTMCGGCATCCGGCGCGGGCAGGCGGTGCTGCGCTTCCGGGCGACCTGGTACTGCTCGACCGACATCGACCAGGACTGGGACCTGCACGCGACCGGATGGCACATCGTCGTCGACGGAGACGCCCCGCTCGACATCCAGATGCGGTTCCCAGTCCCCCTGGAGAAGATGGGCGAGGTCTCCCCCGGCTACACCGCCAACCGAGCAGTCAACGCAGTGCCCGTCGTCTGCGCTGCGGCCCCGGGAATCAGGACCACCGTCGATCTGCCGACCATCCTCGGGGCAGCCCTCGGCTGAACCGTGCGCGGCCGTTCCGGCGGGCGGGCAGGGACTTTACGCCCGCCGGAACGGTCCGGCATGCACAGGGAACGACCCGTCAGGTGTCGTCGTCGGCCACCCAGTTCACGAACCGGTGCAGCGGATACATGCCGTCGTGCGGATGCCGACGCTTCCCGACAGGGCGTTGCCGAGCCACACGACCCGCTGCACGCCCGCGGTGGCCAGCTGGTAGCGGACCTCCGCCTTGCGGTGGGTGGGGAAGACGCCGACCGTCTGGGTGGCCACCGTGGCGTACCGGGCCGCGTCGACGATGGACCGCACCGGCAGCACATTCACCGTCTTGTCAGTGGGGTGGAAGTCGACCGGTTCCAGCGAGCGTACGACGAGGCCCCGCCCGTCGAACTCGCCCCAGACGCGGTAGTCGGGTTCGAGGTAGCGCAGGCCGTCGACAGCCTCCCGGATCTCGGCCGGCGGCTTCGGGCCGACCGCGGAGGCGAACTCGCGGTCCTCACCCAGGGCCGCGCACAGCAGCTCGCAGAAGCGGTCGACCTGCTCCAGATCCCCCTCCACACAGATCTGGCGGGGGGCGACGCAGGCGTCCTGGTTTGAAGATGGAGACGTCTACGGCGGCCAGGTCGGCCACCTCCCGCAGGGTCCGCTCGAACGCCTCCCGGCCGACGATCGCCATGGACGCCTTCGGGGCGAAGGCGATCAGGTGGAAACCCGGGCCGGTGTACCTCGCTGCGTTCTCGATGGCCGCACCGCCACCCCACGCGACCAGCTTGTCGAAGTACTGCGACCGGTAGACGACGTTCTCGACGGAGGCGTCGCCGCCCCGCCAGTACACGGCCGACATCGAGCGCAGCACCGGGTGGTCCGGGTCGATGTCGGCCATCGTCCGCAGCACGGTGACGGTGGTGAACGGGTCACCCGAGGGCAGTTTGAACAGGTGGACGCCCTTCACCAGGGCGGCGTCGGCGATCGAGGTGATGGCGCCGCTCGGCGAGTTGCCCGTCAGCATGTGGACGAGCCGGGGCGGGAACGCCCGGACCCGGCTCACCCGGCCCATCGGGTCGGTGTACTGGACCCATCCGTCGAGGATCTCCGGGCCGCCGAAGGTCCGCCGCAGGCGGTACTCGAGCGTCTCCCGGGTGAGGTACTCCCTGGGCCGTTGGTAGGTGTTCTCGATGACGCGCCGGGGCAGGGCGCTGACCCGGGCCGTCATCTCCAGCGATTCCTGCAGGTACTCGTTCTTCTCGAGCACCAGGTGCTTTCCCAGTTCGACGAGAAAGTCGATGATCTCCGGCGACCAGGACGTCCGAAGGCGGGACCCGGCTTGGAACGGGGCGGGATGAGCTCGTTGAACCGCAGCGCGGGGGTGGCCAGCGGGACCCCGAAGTCGCGCGAGCGGTACTCGTTCTCCTCGCCCCACTCCAGCCGGCCGCGCACGAAGTGCGGCACACGGATTCTGGATGTGGTGGGTGCGGTGACCGTCATGAGTCCCCCTCAGTCGGCGAGGAAGCCGCGGACGTAGGCGTCCATGGTGCCGGCGCAGGTGATCTTGTCGCCGCCGATGGAGTCGGAATAGCGGGTGATCCCGGACCGGACCGTCGGGCCGGGACGCCCGCACGGGCACGGGCCGAAGTCCGCCGTGATCCGGTCGCCCGACATGGTGCCGCCCCACCGGCCGTCGACCGTGAGGTCGACGAAGGCAGCGCGGCCCTCAACCATGCCGTCCGAGACCGGCGCCAGGGCTTCGCCCGGCTGGTCGAGCACGACAGCGCGAGCCGCGCGGGCACGTGGTAGCGGCCCCGCAGGCATCTGGGCAGCCGGAGGTTGATCTCCTGCATGGCGTAGAAGTGCAGGAACCGGCTGGGGTCGATGTTGAGTAACCGGAAGATCTGGTCCTGGTAGTCGGCCGGCAGGGTCGCCCCCTTCAGCTCGCCGGCCACCATCAGCGCGTTGTCCGCGGTAAGCGTGCCCTCCGACGCCCCCACCTCCCGCAGGAGCTCGCAGAGCCGGTAGAGCGCGGGAACATCGAGGTGAACAGGATCGGCTCGGACGGCCGGGCCAGGATCCGCTAGGCGAAGTAGCGCAGGTGCGCCTCGCTGGCCGCCTGGCGCCCGGCAGCCTCGGCCTCGAACGCGGCGATCTCGTCGGGGCGGGCGGTGCCGTCCGCCATCGCCCGCCGCATGGCGGACAGCCGCGACATGTAGGCGTGGTACCCGACCGTCCGCGCCTCGTCCGGGGAAGAGAATGCCGTCCGGCCGGCGGAAGCTCTCGACGATGAAGTCCCGTGTCACGCGGTACGCGCGGATGCCGTTGTCGGGCGTCGTGGTGATTACGTTCCACTTTTTCGACGGCGGGAGACCGAGCCAGGTGAAGCACTCGAGCAGGTCCTCGTGGGTGAGGTCRACATCCCGCGCCGTCTTGTTGAGGAACGAGCTCTTTCCCGAGGTGCCGCTCGAACTCGATACCAGGTGTCCGGCCGCATGCAGCCGTTCCATCCAGCCATCGAGATCCTGGACCCCGGGCACGTCCACGTTGTCCACCCGGTAGGCGGAGAGCGAGTCCAGCCACCGGTTCAGCTGTGACCAGCGCCCCTTCGAGACGAGGATCTCCGGGTAGCTCTTGAAGGTTATGTGCGGGAATAACAGCGGGATCACATCCGCCGCGTCGCGGATCTGGCTGATCCCCTCGTCCTTGGCTCGCTTCTGCAGCAGCGGTACCTGCTGCAGACGCTCCTGGAAATGCGCGTCCAATGACCCGATCATGTCCAGGCCCAGGTTCGGCGGCTGGCCCATGCGACCCCTCTGCTCAGTATGTCCGGATCCGGATGAGGTGTCCTTCTCTCGCCCGCGCACGGCCGGGAGAAGGACACCGGAACAGCCGCTAGTGCGTTGTCCGTGAATGCAGGTCGGTTCTTGTTGATCAGGCGGCGTTTCGGACGTGGCCCCAGCGGTGCTGGTGTTCGGAGCGGATACGGGCGCGTTCGCGGCGCTGGGCTTCCAGCACTGCTGGGTCGCGGCGGTGGGTGTTGCGCCAGCGCAGGTAGGCGTGCAGGTCGCGG
>NZ_MAXA01000004.1 GCF_001854695.1 Parafrankia soli | reverse complement strand
AAGGCGGTGACCGGGGCAAGCAGGACCGCTCGCGTAGGCGCGGGATGAGATGGACGCGGTGCTTGTCGGGTGCCGTACGAGGGGGAGTTGTGGAACAACTCGGCGACCTGGAAGCCGAAATCATGGACCGGGTGTGGTCCGCACGCGGGCCGGTGGCTGTCCGTGATGTCCGGGCACTACTCGCGCCAACACGCCCGTTGGCCTACACGACCGTGATGACCGTCATGGACCGGCTGTTCCACAAAGGGTGGCTGACCCGGGAACGAGCCGGACGTTCCTACCGCTACCAGCCCGCATTGGGCCGAAGCGCCTACACCGCCCAGCTGATGAGATCCGTGCTTTCCGAGGCGGACGACCGAGGCCTGACGCTGCTCCACTTCGTGCACGCCATGGATGCTGCGGAGTACGAGACGTTGCGCGAAGCGGTGCAGTGGCACTCCTCCAGCCGTGGTCGCGACGATGAGGAACCCACCCCATCATGATCTTTGGTGTTCTCGCGGTGTACGCGGCCCTCGTCGCCCACGGTCTGCCCTACGCCCTCCGCACTGCTTCCTGGACGTCCCGTGCGCCGCGGCTCGCCGTCGCCATGTGGCTGGCCGCGATGATCTCCGTGGTCTCCGTGGCGGTACTGGCCGCAACGCTCCTGTTCATACCGCTGCACGCGATCGGGGACACGCTGGTTCTGCTTGTCCAGTGGTGCGGTTGGACCAACCACAACCTGACGATCTCCATCCACTGGACGACTCCACGAGTTGCCGGCGTCGTCCTGAGCACCGCTGCGGCGCTCCGCCTCCTTCATGTCGCCGTCGCCGTCACCGTCACCGGCCGTCGATCGCGCGTCCGTCATCGGCATGACGTCCGATTGCTCGGGCGCTTTCATCCCACACTTCGGATCTACGTACTGGATCATGCTGATCGCAGTGCGTTCTGCCTACCGGGCCGGAGCGGGGGCGTCGTCGTCACCGAAGGCGCGCTGCAAGCGTTGCATCCCACCGAACTCGACGCCGTCATCGCGCATGAACGCGCCCATCTCGCAGGCAGACACCACCTCATCCTCACGACGGCAGCCGTGCTGGCCGGAGCCTTCCCAGCCGTGCCGCTCTTCGGGACAGGACAGGAGGAGCTACGCCGACTCGTCGAACTCACCGCTGACGACAGCGCGGCCCGGCGCAGCGCTCCCCGCGTCGTCGCCGAAGCAGTGCTACGGCTCGCGGCTCCCCCAGCATCCGTGCTGGGCATGGCGAACACCGGCGTACGGCAACGGGTACTGCGTCTCTTGACCGCGGAGCCGCCCCTGTCCCGTCCCGCCGTCGTGGCTCGCAGCCTCATCGTCGCCGTGCTGCTCCTCCTGCCACTCGTTATGACCACGGTTCCCGCCCTCAATGAGCTCGGATATCACTGCGTCTGATCGTCTCGCTGCGACCGCCTGCAGCACCATGGCCTTCACAGCGGCGTGGGACTCAGACCAGACCGGCTGGCCTACTAGGGGATCGGTTGCGCCGGTTCAAAACTGCCCGCGACTCGTCACGGCGCTGAACATCGACCTCGCAATGCCAGCCCGGCCCGTGGCGAGTGACCGATAACCGGGACGCGGCCGGTGCGGAAACTAAGACACCGGGGCCTATCTAGAGCCGGCCTCGCGAACCACGGCACGGATCGCGTCGGCGCCGGGCTGTCGGTCCGCGGTCACCTCCACCTGGCCTAAGGCCAGGTGGAGGCGGACGTCGGATGCACCTTCCACGCTAATGATCTTGCCGTGCTCAGTCGTGACGGAGCTGGTACAAGGCCCTCGGGTCGTCCCCGTCACAGTGAACGTGCGCTGGCGGCCATGGCGACGGACGAGCGAAGTGCGGCTCCGGCCCGTCCGGGCGGACGCGACATAAGCCAGAATCAGTGTCCTTTACGCCTGGGCCGAACAGCATCCCCTACCCCCTTGGTCGCCAACCTCCGCTGCAACGACCACCGGCACCTCGCCGCCGAAAGCCGCCCGGGCCACGATGGCCAGTGGAACCGGCTCAGGTCACCCGACCGACCGAGTAGGAGTCCGCCCAGATGGTCTGGAGCTTCACCACGTCACCGGTCTTCGGCGCGACCCACATCTTCCCGCCACCGGCGTAGATCCCCATGTGGTAGATCGCGCCGGGCTGGCCGAAGAAGATGAGATCGCCTGGCTGTTCGGAGCCCTGAGCGATCCTGGTTGTCGCCGCGTACTGCTGGTCGGTGGTCCGGGGAAGTGTCTTGCCGAGCTGCTTGTAGATGTACTGCACCAGGCCGGAGCAGTCGAAGCTGTACGGCCCGGTCGCCCCGTAGACGTAGGGCTTACCGGCTTGCCGCGACGCCAGGTATACGGCTTTCTCCCCGAGCGTGTTGGCCGGGATGCTGACGTCGACCGCCGGAGTCTCGACGTTCACGGCATTTCTGGTGCCCTGCACAGATACCGGCGGCGGGGCCGGGCGTACGCGCAGCGTCGCCTCGTTCTCCGAGCGGGCGGACTGGAGGGCGTCCGTTCCATCGAAGATCACCGTGACGTTCGTGGTGATGAGGACGCGGGCCGTGTAGGAGGCGAAGCCACGCTCGTCGGTGGTCAGGTGCAGGAAGGTCGCCCAGCCGGTGGGTAGCTTGACCTGTACCTTGATGAGCTGGTCCGCCAGCGGGGCGTGGGTCTCCTCGTTGAACAGCGAGAAGCCGACATTGACAGGCTCGTCCGCGTTGACAGTCACGTCGGGGTTCGTCACGCGCAGACCCACGTCGATCTTGGACGACAGAGTCGGTGCAGAGATGTCCGTCGTGGCATCAAGGACGGTGCGCGACGCGCCCTCTCCCGCGGCACCCTGGACGGGGCCGTCGACTGCCACCCGGGACCCGATCTGGGTCGCGAGCGTCAGTGACGTGGTGTTCGTGCTGTCGTCCAACGCGCCGTCCGAGCTGGGCTCCGGCGCACATCCAGCGAGAGCCATACCGGAGACCACGACAGTGCCAGTGGTCACCGCTGCGACAGCGCGGGCCCGCGCTCTGGCCCGGCTCGACGCTGTGGGGACGGACGGAGCCCGGTGGCGACCGCGTCCCTCCTGTCGGCGTCTTTCTGCATCAAGCTGCGCACTCTGCGCAGACACCATGGTGATCCTTCCCCTACGCCTGCGAGGTGAGCTGTCGGGTTCGGGCTGGGAGCCCGACCGAACGCCCTGTGCGTATTCGGCTTCACCCCAAGGGCATCGAAGGAGGCGACGCCCGGAGGAACGTGGTTCCCCCGCTCCTGCCCCAGATGCAAGTCGGAGGGGTCACCGGACCGGGGGCAGGATTCGGCGTACGGTCCGATGCTGCAGCAGATGCACACACTACCGACTACAGAGCATAGTAGGTAGCAATCGGAAGATCTCAGAAGATCTTCGACGGACATCCACGCCGCTCCAGCAAGATCTAGGTTCGCCGAGCGGAGTAGACGCGCCTTTGGAGTGCCTTCGATCACCAGATCGCGGTCAGACCGCCACCCAACCAAGCCTCCCCGGGCCCGCGCAGCGAGGATCAGGACAGCAATTCGGCGCACTGCATCCGGACACCACCCACCCTTCGCGAGGCTCGGCACCTACTACGAGACATAGTTGCCCGGGGTGAGGGGATCTCTCGGTGCTGACCTCTCCACCACCGAAAGACATTGATCATCGAGACTGGTGGCTGTCGGAAGGATTGACGGGACGTCTGTCGGGGCCGCCAAAGCCGCTGCGGCCCGCGGTGTCCGATGAACGGTCGGGTAGTCCGGGTGGATCGTCTTGCCCCGTCGCCTTGCTCGCAGGTCCGAAACGGGCCGTTAAGGCCACCATCTCCGGCAGGACGGTCTCCGGCACCGGCCTGGTGCCATGCCACGAGGGCCGCTCGCGGCCCACACCTGGTCCATGGCCTCGACTTCGAGGTCTCCCAGCCGTTCCGCTGTTCCGGTCGTCAGCTGTCTCGTCGTCAGGTCATTCGCCGCGACCGACGTTCGCGTTCGTCGTGCCGAGTGCCGCGCCTGGGACCCGAGGTGCCCTGGGGCACCGGCGCGCGGCCGGTGCCCCAGGGCCCTGCTCGGCTATCCGGTACCGAGCAGGCCCTTCATGGTCTCGACCTCTGTGGTCTGCGTGGACTCGATCGTCCTGGCCAGGGCCACGGCGTCGGGGAACTGTCCGTCCCGCTGTTCGGTGCGTGCCATCGCAATCGCACCCCCGTGGTGCCGGATCATCATCTCCAGGAACATGCGGTCGAAGTTCGGACCAGACGCCGTCTGGAGAGCGGTCAGGTCGCCCTCCGACATCATTCCCATGTCGTCGGTGCCATGACCGCCGGCGCCGGGCATGCCGGTGGGTTCGCCCCACGCCGCAAGCCAGCCGGTCATCGTCTCGATCTCCGGTGCTTGCGCGGTCCCGATCTGCTGGGCCAGCGCGAGCACCGCCGGATCGGCGGCCCGGTCGGGTGCCAGCTCCGCCATCTTCACGGCCTGCTGGTGGTGCGGGATCATCATCTGGGCGAACATCACGTCCGCGTTGTTGTGGGCGCTGTCGCTGGCCTCGCTGCTGCTCCCTGCTGTGGCGGACGACGGGCCCGTCGGGGTGTCGTCGCCCCCGCACGCCGCGAGCGTGGCTGTCAGGGCCAGTGCTACGGCGGCGAGTCCAAGGTGGCGTCTTCTTCGCACGAGTCGTCCTCGGTGTCGGATTGCCAACGGATCTGAGGCCGGAGTCGTCGAGCGCGCCGACAGGCGTGCGTGACGTCCGACGCAGGTCCGCTCACAGCCGCCACACGCAGTAGACAGACAGGTCGGTCACGTACCGAGGCGGCGGCGTCTGCGGTGGGTCGCCACGCGTCCTGGTGAAGGCAGAGGCACCGAAGGGGGTAGACATGGCCGCCAGGCCGTGTTGTTCGCCGCCGTGAACCGGTTCGGGGTCGTCCCGGAACACCGCCGAACAGAGCACGCCCTGGTGGCCGTGGGGTTCGGCCCCAGGCTCGTGCGAGTGGGACCAGTGCGGGTGAACGTCACGGTCGGTTCCCTGGACGCAGGGCGGCGAAACGAGCGCGTGCACCTGCGCGGCCAGGCCGGCGTGCATCGCCAGCAGCCCGAGCAGGACGGCTGACACGAGCGTGAGTCGAGCCCAGAGCGCGCCGTGTCGTGCCGGTGTCTCGCAGCGCGTCACGTCACCCTCTTCCGCGTCCGCCACCCAGAGCCTACTACGCAAGATAGTTGTTGCCGCCATGACCGTTCGCCCGCGGGGGCGCGAGGTGCCACCCAAGAAGGGRCCATCAGCCCTTTTACCTAGCCATGACTCCCCGAGGCTCGCTGGCCGAGGGCCACGACAAGGCCATGCACACGGCGGCGTTCCGAAGGAAAACTACTATGCTCCGTAGTGGTAGTTCGATTCGGGAGTTCGCCGCCAAGCTTGTAGAGGGGAGCAGAGTCCGTGCCCGCACCGACCTCCGATCGCCCGAAGCGGTTCGCGCGTCTGCAACCGTCCCGCGCCAGGTACCAGGCAGGCGGGTGCGCCGCGGCCGGACAGGCTGGTGGGTCCCCCGGTGATGTGGGTCAGCGACCCGTTCGTCGACTCCGGCAGGGGCTTCTGGGCCAAGCCGGAAGGCGCCAACCCCGGGGACACAGAGGAACCCGGAGGGCGGCTGGACCGGGCCCGACCCTGACGTCTTACTGCCCGGACCAGTACCGCACCCCGGACAACGTTGCCGCCTACGCCGGGCTGGGCCACGAGTTCGCCAACCGGTTCGAGCAGGTCGACATCCTGGTGTGCAGTGTCGGCACCGGCGGCCACCTCGCCGCGGTCCTAAGCCGAGGCCGGTTCTGTCAACGTTCGCGGCAGCTTCTGTCGTTTGAGCAGCAGGGCGTTCACCGCGACCAGGAAGCTGGACCCGGACATGGTCAGCGCGGCGATCTCGGGTCGTAGCGTGAGCCCGACGAGGGGTTCGAAGACGCCGGCGGCGATCGGCAGCGCGACCGCGTTGTAGCCGACGGCCCAGGCCAGGTTCTGGCGCATCTTGCGGACGGTGGCGCGGCCGATGAGCAGGGCGGCGGGCACGTCGAGCGGGTCGGAGCGCATGAGCACCACGTCCGCGGTCTCGATCGCCACATCGGTGCCGGCGCCGATCGCGATGCCGAGGTCGGCCTGTGCCAGCGCCGGAGCGTCGTTGACGCCGTCGCCGACCATCGCCACTCGTCGGCCGCCCGCCTGCAACCGGGCGACCTCGGTGGCCTTGTCGCCTGGCAGGACCTCGGCGATCACCGTGTCGATGCCGAGTTCCTTCGCGATCCGCTGCGCCGTGCCCAGGTTGTCGCCGGTGAGCATCACGACCTCGACGCCGGCGTCGTGCAGTGCGGCAACCGCCGCCGCGGCGGTCGGCCGCGGTGTGTCGGCGAACCCGACGATGCCGGCGATCCGCCCGTCGACCGCCACCAGCACGGCCGTGCGCCCGTCGGCCGCGAGGGCGTCCAGCCGGTGGGCGGCGTCGCCGAGCGCGACGCGCTCGGCCCGCATCAGCCGGCTGTTGCCGACCGCGACGCGGTGCCCGTCGACGGTGGCCACCGCGCCTTGCCCCGGGACGTTGCGGAACGCCTCGGCGTGGTGCCGGGGCATGCCGCGCGCGTCGGCACGGCGGGCGACCGCCGCCGCGAGCGGATGCTCGGATTCCCGTTCGACCGCAGCCGCCAACCGCAGCAGGTCCTCCTCGGGGAGGTCGATCGTCTCGACGTCGATGACCTCGGGCTCGCCCTTCGTCAGTGTGCCGGTCTTGTCCATGACAACCGCGGTGACGCCGGCAGCGGTCTCCAGCGCTGTCGCGTTCTTGAACAGGACGCCCCGGCCGGCACCCAGTCCGGTGCCCACCATGATCGCTGTCGGGGTGGCCAGACCGAGGGCGTCCGGGCAGGTGATGACGACGACGGTGATCGCGAACAGCACCGCCTCCTGCGTCGGTCGGTCGGTGGCGAGCAGCCACACCAGCAGGGTGGCGAGCCCGCCCATAAGGGCTATCAGGACGAGCCAGTACGCGGCCCGGTCAGCCAGCCGCTGGCCGGGAGCCTTGCTGTTCTGCGCCTCCTGGACCAGGGAGACGATCTGCGCCAGGGCGGTGTCGACGCCGACTTTCGTCGCTCGGACCCGCAGGGTGCCGGTGGTGTTGATGGTGGCACCGATCGCCTCGGAACCCGGCGCCTTGTGGACGGGCAGGCTCTCGCCGGTGACCATCGACTCGTCAATGTCGGACTCGCCGTCAGCGACCACTCCGTCGACCGGAATCTTGCCGCCCGGCCGGACCAGCAGCAGGTCCCCGACGACCACCTGCGCGGTCGACACCTCGACAGGTTCGCCGCCCCGTAGCACCAACGCCTTCTCAGGCGCCAGCTCCAGCAACGAGCGGATCGCGTCGTTGGCGCCGCCGCGGGCACGCATCTCGAACCAGTGGCCCAGCAACACGAAGGCGGCGAGCACGGTAGCCGCCTCGTAGAAGACCTCGCCGCCGCCGGTGAGGGTGACGACCAGGGAGTACGTCCAGCCGGTACCGATCGCGACGGCGACGAGGACCATCATGTCCAGGGTCCGCGCACGTAGCGCTCTGAACGCCCCGTCGAAGAAGATCCACGAAGCCCAGAAGATCACTGGCAGGCTCAGGAACAGCTGGAACACGTCGTCGCGCAGCCCAAGCGGGGCGGGAACCTCGAAGCCGAGCACGTCCCTGCCGATCGCCGACCACAGCAGGATCGGGACCGAGAAGATCACAGCCACCAGGAATCGGTGGCGCATGTCGGCGACCATCCCGGCCATCGACAGGTCGCCGTGCCCGCCGTGGCCCATTGCCTTGTGCGGAGAGGCGACCGGGGTCCGGTCGTCTCCTGGTCCGTGGCCGGCGTGCCGAGCGTGTGGTTCGTGCACGGCGTGTGCCTCGTGGGCAGCAGGCGTGTGAGGGGGATGGTGCGACGGGACGTCCGGTCGGGGTCCGACCTGGCCGGACCGCGGTTCGCTCGCGGCCTCGGCATCCGAAGCCCTCGCAGGTGAGACCGGCACGGACGCTACCGGTGTGTGTGCGGGGGGCCGCCCCGGTTCGGCGAAGGGATCACAGATGTGCGCCGGAACGGACAGCCCGTCGCAGTGGTAGCCGCAGTCGCGAATCCAGCCCGCCAGCTGCGCCGTCGAGGTCTGTTCCGGGTCGAAGCGGACCAGCGCGGTCTGCGCCACCGGATTCGCCGCCACCTCGACCACCCCTGGGCGTCGGCCCAGCACGGCCTCGACCCGCGCCTTCTCCGTCGCCCACCGCAGCCCGGAGACCTCCAGAACCACGGTCGACGTCCGACCGTCGTCCACCTGTGAAGACATGACCGGCTCCTCCCCGCAAACGACCGCCGGCGGGCCGAGCCAGGCCCGCGCTCGGACCAGAGAACATACATCTATACCCCCCATGGGTATAGATGCGTTGCGTTGCCCACGGGAAGGCAGGCGGCAGGTCCGCCCGGGTCGCGCTCCCCCGCACCCGGTCGGGCCACGGGACCGGAAGTGGGCTGAGAGTGGCGGACCACCAAGCCTTCGCTATCTACTGCACCCCGTAGTAAGTCATCAAGCCGCATCATCTTCCTTGGACGGTTGGATCGCCTGCCCACCCTGCCCCCGCGACAAAGGCCTAGATGCCTGGGGCAGGAACTACCAGGATCGAGGGCGCCAGCCGCTGCCACCGTCGCTCTCTCGGCAGCAGGAAGGACCACTTCGGCCGGTCACTGTTGACCCGTTTGTCTACTACGTGCGGTAGTGGTTTAGCGTAGCCTTCGGCCACTCACGCCGGACCGCGTGCCGATCCTGCCCCGGTCTCGGCGCTCCCTTCGACATGCACGTCGGGCAGGAAAAGGGTTCCGTCCTTCCTCCGGGCGCCACGACTGGCGAGGCCCCGGATAGGGAAGCCGGACACGGCAGCCGGTAGGCGCCGCCGTACGAGAAGGAGCCCGCGATGTCGGGCGTCGCTGCCAGCGCCTTCTCGCGAGACGCCCAGCTGGTGCTCGACCGGGAGTCCTTCGGTACCCTCGTCCGCCGTCGCGGAGGTTCGGTGAATCTCGCAACTGTTCTCGTGACCGGCTTGTTTGCGGGCGGGGTGTCCTGTGCCGCGGTACAGGGCGGACTGCTGACCGGTCTGATCACCCGGCAGCGTGCTGCGGCGGCGGGATCAGCGCGGCTGCCCGGTGGCGCACCCGTCCGAGGCCGCCACTCGGCCCGTGGCCAACGGGCGCGGTCTGGTCCAGGGATGCGGTCGCCGCAAGCAGGGAAGGAACCGGACTGGCGCACGCAGCTCGGCGACGACCTCGTGCCGGTCGGTGGGTTCCTGGCCGGCAAGTTGGTCTCCCACGTCCTGCTCGGGGCACTGCTGGGAGCGGCCGGCAGCGCGGTGGAACTCTCGGTCGACGCGCGCACCTGGCTACAGACCGGCGCCGGCCTGCTGATCATGCTGTTCGGTCTCGCCCAGCTGGGCGTACCCGGATTCCGCCGCGTCGTCGTTGAACCGCCCGCGTCGTGGACGAGGATCGTCCGCAGGCGCGCCCGTTCCCAGGCCGCGTTGGCACCGGCGCTGCTCGGCCTGGCCACCGTGCTCATCCCGTGCGGCGTGACGCTGTCGGTGGAGGCGCTGGCACTCGCGTCCGGGTCTGCGCTGGCGGGCGCGGCCACGATGGGTGTGTTCGTCCTTGGCACCGGCCCGCTGTTCGCCGTCCTCGGCTACGCCGCCCGCAAGGCCGCGACCGCGTGGCGCGGCCGACTGGCCGTGGTCACCGGACTGGTCGTGCTGGCGATGGGGCTCTACACCCTCAACGGCGGCCTGCAGCTCGCCGGCTCGCCCCTGGCCGCCAACCGGCTCGCCGAGACCCTCGGTCTCTCCCAGCCGCCGACGGCCGATACGTCCGCCGCCTCGACCGCCGAGGGCCGTCAGACCGTGGAAATCACCGCTCGCGCCGATGCCTACAGCCCAGGCAACGTCCAGGTACAGGCCGGTGTGCCCACCACGCTGGTCGTGCACTCGGACAACGTGCAGGGCTGCATCCGGTCGTTCGTCATCCCCGACCGCGACGTCGAGGAGATCCTGCCGGCCCAGGGTGACACGACGATCGACCTGGGCGTCCTGGAGCCCGGCCAGCTGCGCTATGCGTGCGGCATGGGCATGTACACCGGCCTCATCACCGTCGTCTGACCGCCTCCGCTTCGATCGAACAAGGAGAACGGAGTACTACAGTGTCCGTCGCCACACACACGTTCCGCGTCGAAGGAATGCACTGCGGCAGCTGCTCGCTGCTCATCGACGACGCGCTGGAGGACCTGCCAGGCGTGCGCGCCACCCAGACCGCCCTCAAGCAGGCGCGCACCACGGTCGAACTCGACCTCAGCCAGAACAGCCCGCAGGACGTGGTCAAGGTGATCGAAGAACTCGGCTACCGGGCCTCGCCGCTGTTGTGACGGATCCGGGCAGCGGACACGCGAGCTGGCGGCACGCCGCGGAGGACGAAGCTCCGGGTGGACGACACCGCGGGCATTCCGCCACGGAGTGGCCCATCGATACGGCGCCTACCAGTGGCCCATACGACTACCGCGCCGGCGCGCCCGACCACGTGAGGCGAACCGTGGACAGTCCACCAACCGCACCGCTCGTCATCCGCCAGACGGGACGCCACGCGGCACGCAACGCGACCCCGGCCAGGCGGTCGTCCCCGCGGCCGGGCGCGACCTCGGAGCGGCTTCGTCCGGGCGACCGGCATGAGCACGAGCAGATCGAGGGCCCCTATCCGTCTTCGGCGTCGTACACCGACTCGTCCCCGGGCCCGGTCGATACTGCGGGCGCGTCACGCACGACAGGTCGGAGGCGAACCGAGCCTCGGATCATGACCGACATCGGGGCAGGCAGGATCATGGCGGCGTTCGCCTCGCTCGGCGCCGCCGCCACCCATCTCGCTGTCGCGCCGAGCCACTTCGGTGACTGGCAGCTGTCAGGGATGTTCTTCTTCGCGACGGCGGTCTTCCAGGCGGGCTGGGCGCTCGCTGTGATGTGGGGGGCCGGCGGGCGGACGATGGCAGCGGGCCTGCTGGTCAACGCCGGGTCGATCCTGTTGTGGGCAGTCAGCCGGACCTCCGGGCTACCCGTCGGCCCCCACTCCGGCATGCCCGAACAGATCGACAGAGTCGACCTCACCACGGTCGCGTTCGAGGCAGCGGTCTGCGTCCTCGCGCTGTGGTGCCTGTGGTCCCGGCACGCGCGCGGGTTCCGCTCCTCGCTCAGCGCGGCCGTCGTGATCGGTGCCGCTGGCGCCGGTGTTGCCGGCCTCGCGCTGCCCGCGGTAGAACTCGCCGGTTCGCACAGCCACGGCCACGAGACCACGGACGAGTCCGTCCCGCACTCCCACGGTCAGGACGGGGAGCATCCAGCGACCCCAACCCCAGGCGGCGGCGAAGGCGGGACGCCCCCCACACCACCGACGGTGGGAGAGACCGGCGAACCGGAGCGGCCTGCGCCCGCGTCGAGCCACGCCCATCGCCCCGGCACCGCACCTCACGAGGACTGAGTCTGGCTTCCCGCGCTTCCGCGCTGGCGGGTGACGTAGGACGGCACGCTCGGTCGACCGGGGCGGGGCGATRGACGTGGGACGGCGAGTCGACCGCGCGTTCCTTCTGCCAGTGGCAGCGAAGGGCGCACCCCTTCCCATGGATACCCCCCAGGGGTATGTTCGGTACGTCGAGTTGGCCGCCGCCAGTACGCGCGGCCCGTCAAGTACCGGCGCATTACCAGACTCCGAGAGAGGACCTCCCGATGACCACGACCACCTACACCGTCACGGGCATGACCTGCGCCCACTGTGTCGCCTCGGTCACCGAAGAACTCGGCGAGATCGCCGGCGTCACCGACGTGGCCGTGGACCTGGGCTCCGGCGCGGTCACTGTGACCAGCGACCGGCAGCTCGATCCGACCAAGGTGCGCACCGCGGTCGAGGAGGCCGGCTACCAGCTCGTCGGCTGAGGCCGGCGCCCTGCGGGTCGCGGCCACGGCCAGGCCCCGCGAGAAGGGAGTGCGAATGAACACGATCGCGAAACTGTCCGCCTTCGGCACAGCGCTCGCCCTGGTCATCGGTGGTGCCTACGGCGTCGGTGCGGCGGTCGGTCCGCTGGACGCGGCCACCACCAGCCCGGAGCACAGCTCCGACACCGGCAGCACCGGCCACGGGGACGGCCACGGCGGCACCGCCTCCGATGACGCCTCGGACAACGCCTCGGACCTGCCGGGCGGGTTGGCGTCGAGCCTGAGCGGCTACACCTTCACACCCACCGCGTCGGCCTTGACACTGGATGACACGGACGACTTCACGTTCCGGATCACCGGGCCTGACGGGGACGCCRTCACCGCCTTCGACGTCGAGCACGACAAGCGGATGCACCTGATCGTGGTGCGCCGCGACGGCAGTGCGTTCCAGCACCTCCATCCGACGATGGCACCCGACGGGACCTGGTCCGTTCCCCTACGGGTGCGCACGGCTGGTTCCTACCGGGCATTCGCGGACTTCACCCCCACCGGCGCCACGGCCACCACCCTGGGCGTCGACCTGACCGCGCCGGGCCGGTTCGAGYCGATCACCCACCCGCCGACACGCAGCGCTTCGGTGGACGGCTACGAGGTGACTCTCGCCGGCGACCTGGTCGGCGGGCAGGCGTCGCCGCTCACCCTGACGGTTCACAAGGACGGGCAGCCGGTGACGGACCTGGAGCCCTACCTTGGCGCCTACGGGCACCTGGTGGCGCTGCGTGAGGGCGATCTGGCCTACCTGCACGTACATCCCGACGGCGAGGACACGTCAGCCGGCCCGGACATCCCGTTCGTGGCCGACGTACCCACCCAAGGCAGCTACCGGCTGTTCCTCGACTTCCGACACGACGGAGTCGTCCGCACAGCGGAGTTCACGGTGCCCACCGGACCGGCCGTGCCGGACGCCGCCACGACATCGCCCACGACATCGCCCACGGCGGGGCACGCCGACGACAGCCACGGGCACTGATCGCGAGAGGAGACATCGGCCGGCATGAGCACCACAACCACAACCGCCACCACCACCACGGCGCACGCCACCGACGCCCCGGTCACCGAGATCGAGCTCGCGATCGGCGGGATGACCTGCGCGTCCTGCGCGAACCGGGTCGAGCGAAGACTCAACAGGATCGATGGTGTCACCGCCACGGTCAACTACGCCACAGAGAAGGCCCGGGTGAGCGCCCCCGAGGGCGTCGACCCGGCCGTGCTGGTCGCCCAGGTGGAGGCAGCCGGCTACACCGCCGAACTGCCCCGGCCTCCGGCCGCGGGCCTGGAACCGGCCGCAGGTGTGGCCGGCACCGAACCCGATCCGACCCGGCCGCTGCGCCACCGCCTGATCACCAGCATCGTGCTCGCGGTTCCGGTCATCGTGATGGCGATGGTCCCAGCGCTGCAGTTCACGAACTGGCAGTGGTTCTCGCTGGCTCTGGCGAGCCCCGTCGTGACCTGGGCCGCCTGGCCCTTCCACCGCGCCGCCTGGACGAACCTGCGACATGGCGCCGCGACGATGGACACGCTGATCTCGATCGGCGTCGGTGCGGCGTTCGGCTGGTCGTTGTACGCGTTGCAGTTCGGCACAGCCGGGACGCCGGGGATGACGCACCCGTTCGAGCTGACGATCGCCCGCGGCGACGGCACCGGCAACATCTACCTGGAAGTCGCGGCCGGAGTCACCACCTTCATCCTCGCCGGCCGGTACTTCGAGGTGCGGGCCAAGCGGCAGGCCGGCGCTGCGCTGCGCGCGCTGCTCGAACTCGGCGCCAAGGACGTGGCGGTCCTGCGGGACGGCACGGAGGTCCGGGTCCCGATCGGGCAGCTGGCCGTCGGCGAGCGGTTCGTCGTCCGGCCCGGCGAGCGGATCGCCACCGACGGCACGGTCGAAGAAGGCTCCTCGGCCGTCGACGCCTCGATGCTGACCGGCGAGTCCGTCCCCGTGGAGGTCGCCCCGGGCGACTCCGTCACCGGCTCGACGGTGAACGCCGGCGGGCGGCTGGTCGTGCGCGCCACCCGGGTCGGCGCCGACACCCAGCTGGCCCAGATGGCGAAGCTCGTCGAGGACGCCCAGAACGGCAAGGCCGCCGCGCAGCGGCTCGCCGACCGGATCTCCGGCGTGTTCGTGCCGGTCGTCATCGCCCTGGCCGCGGCCACCCTGGCCTTCTGGCTCGGCGCGGGCGCCGGCCCGGCCGCCGCGTTCACCGCCGCGGTCGCCGTCCTCATCATCGCCTGCCCGTGTGCCCTCGGGCTGGCCACCCCGACGGCACTGCTGGTCGGCACGGGCCGGGGAGCGCAGCTCGGCATCCTCATCAAGGGCCCCGAAGTACTCGAATCCACCCGGCGCGTCGACACGATCGTGCTCGACAAGACCGGCACCGTCACCACGGGACGCATGAACCTGGTCGAGATCCACGTTGCCGCCGGCGTCGACGAGACCGAGATGCTGCGGCTCGCCGGAGCGCTGGAGAACGCGTCCGAACACCCGATCGCCGCCGCGGTCGCCCGCGGCGCCCGCGAGCGGGTCGGCGACCTGCCCGACGTCGAGCAGTTCAGCAACCTCGAAGGACTCGGCGTCCAGGGGGTCGTCGACGGGCACGCCGTCCTCATCGGGCGGGCGGCCCTCCTGGAGAAGTGGAGCCAGCCGCTGCCGCCCGACCTCGCCACGGCCAGGACCACCGCCGAGGCGGCCGGCCGCACCGCCGTCGGCGTCGCCTGGGACGGGAAGGCCCGCGCCGTCCTCGTCGTCGCGGACGTCGTGAAACCCACCTCGKCACAGGCCGTTGCCCAGCTCCGCCGGCTGGGGCTCACCCCCGTGCTGCTCACCGGCGACAACACGGCCGTCGCACGCACGGTCGCGACAGAAGTAGGCATCGGAACCAGCCCGGGCACCCTCATCGCGGAGGTGCTGCCAGCCGACAAGGTCGACGTGATCAGGCGCCTGCAGGCCGAGGGCAAGGTCGTCGCGATGGTCGGCGACGGCGTCAACGACGCCCCCGCCCTCGCCCAGGCCGACCTCGGCCTCGCCATGGGCACCGGCACCGACGTCGCCATCGAGGCCAGCGATCTCACCCTCGTCCGCGGCGACCTGCGGGCCGCCGTCGACGCGATCCGGCTCTCCCGCCGCACCCTGGCAACCATCAGGGGCAACCTGTTCTGGGCGTTCGTCTACAACTTCGCCGCGCTGCCCCTGGCAGCGGCAGGCCTGCTCAACCCGATGATCGCCGGCGCCTCCATGGCGTTCAGCTCGGTGTTCGTCGTCGCCAACAGCCTGCGACTACGCAGGTTCACCGCACAAGTCGACATCTCACCCACCACGACAGCACCCATCCCCCGACCCCACCGAGACACCGCGAAGACATCCAGCTGAGACCGTTGGACCCGCTGGGCTACCCGGGTAGCAGCAACCTGTTCGCACCAGGGCGACGAGGATGACGCCGGACAGGACCAGGTTATACAGGCGGATCCGAGCACGCTGGTGGCGGTCAGGGCGGCAGGATCATCACAGCGACCAGCACGGACGCGACCGCGTTCGCGCGCTCCTCGGGCCAGCTGGTGACGGACACGGTGGACAGCAGGCCACCGCCCAGTAGTCCGTTAGCGGTGTAGGACGGGTTCGTGATCGCGGTGCTGGGCTGATTCGACCTGGAACGTACAGTTTTCAACATCAAAGTGGTCGGCCAGGCACTTTCCAAGCCTGTCGAGGCCCTGCTCCCCGTTCACGGGGGCATCGTCGACGACCACGCCTGGCACCGCCAGGATATGCGCACTGACCGCGAGTAGCTTCCAGCAGGACGTCGACCGCCGCACGTCTCAGCCCCTAGTGTCCCGGTCCGGAGATCTGCGATCTCATGGGACCTGCGGTGTCATGGAGGTATGGCAGGTAAGCCGAGTCTGCCGCTCGTGCTCACCGGGGCCGAGCGGCGGACCCTTCAGGGGTGGGCCAGCCGGCGCAGGACTGCGCAGGGCCTGGCCCAGCGGGCGCGCATCGTGTTGATGTGCGYGGATGACAGGACCAACAAGTCCGTGGCCGCCGAACTGGGAATCAGCCGGGACACGGTGGGCAGGTGGCGGAACCGGTTCGTCCGGCACCGGTGCGCCGGGCTCAGCGACGAGCCGAGGCGGGCGCGCCGCGCACGATCAGCGATGCCCAGGTCGAGGAGGTCGTGGTCCGCACTCTGGAAGAGGTGCCCGAAGGGGCCACCCATTGGTCCAAGCGCGAGCTCGCGAAGCGGGTGGGGATCTCTCCGACCAGCGTGCACCGCGTCTGGCGGGCCTTTGGCCTCAAGCCCTGGCTGGTCGAGGACTTCAAGG
>NZ_MAXA01000003.1 GCF_001854695.1 Parafrankia soli | reverse complement strand
ATCCACGACACCGCGCTGGTCGAAGGGATCGACCCCGACCGGCTCTCCTTCACCCACACCGTGACGATCGTCCGCCGCCAGGTTGTGCGCCGGGCGATTTTCCCCCCTCCGCCGGACGGCCCGGATCCTGGCCGCGGTGACCACTAAGATCGCCGAACACGTCCTCCCGAAACGCCTCCGCTCCAATCCCCGGGTCGTCCGGCGGACCAAGCGCACCCCGTTCCCCGCCAAGAAGCCGATCGACAAGCACCTCACGGGACCGCCACCCACGGTCGCCACAATCCTGATCCGAACCTAAAGTTCCTGGTATTGCGACGACGCCACCGACCACCGCGACCGCGCACCCTGGTACACCACCAAAACCCAGCCCTCCACCGCCGACATCCTCGCCAAGCTCCGCCGCGTTCTCATCGCCGCCAAATATCAGGCCACACACCCCGAGCAGCCGACACCAGCAGAAATCCACACCCTCCGCCTGGCCTGGGAGACCGACGCCGCATAACTACGAAAGTCGAGTTATGTGTCATCGGAAAGAATTTTGGTTTACAGTCTACTAGTAAGAACCCGCACGGTTCTGCGGCCGTCATAAAACCGGTCCAGCCAGCTTCTGGTGACCGCGAAAGCGCCAAAAGATTGACCTTGAGAGTGCTTTAAAAATGCGCAGGAAGTGCCCTCCGAGGTGGGCCGTCAGGGACTCGAACCCTGAACTCACCGGTTAAAAGCCGGTTGCTCTGCCAATTGAGCTAACGGCCCTGCTGCGCACCATCGTACCCAACTGCTCGGTCAGGGGGAGGGCGGGGCGCGAGGTTCTGGCGGGTGGGCACGTTGGGAGGAGTTCTGAGGGTTGGTGGGGGTGGGGGTGTGGCCCCGCCCGGGTCAGGCCCGGGCGGGGCTGGTGGGGTCAGTCCTTGGTGATGGTCTTCGGGTAGTGGTGGGGGGTGCGGGCGCGGGGGATGAGCCGGGCGGTGTTCTCGGCGATCTCGCTGGCGAGATCGGGAGGATGTGGGTGTAGGTGTCGGCGGTGAGGGTGATGGTGGAGTGGCCGGGGAGTTCTTGGACGGCTTTGAGGTCGGCGCCGGCGGCGAGGGCGATGGTGGCGGCGCCGTGGCGGAGGCCGTGGAGGCTGATGGGGGGTAGTGCGGCTTCGTCGAGGAGGGTGTGGAAGCGGTTGGTGAGGTGTTCGGGGTGGATGGGCTGGCCGTCGGGGTGGGTGAAGGTGAGTCCGGTGTCGGGCCAGTCGCGGCCGGCGGCGAGGCGGGCGGCGTGTTGGCGGGTGCGGGCGGTTTTCAGGACGGCGAGGGTGTTGGCGTAGAGGGAGATGACGGGTCGCCTGCGTCGGATTTGGGCCGGCCGAGCTGGGTGGCGTAGCCGATCTGGATGACTTGCCAGCGGATGGTGAGGGTGGCGTGGGTGAAGTCGATGTCGTCCCAGTGGATGCCGACGGATTCGCCGCGGCGGAGCCCGCGGTAGGCGATGAGGTGGTAGATGGGGTAGAGCGGCCGGGTAGCCCGGAGCCCGGGGGGATCTACCTCGCCACCGTTATCGACTGCTACTCCCGCAATGTCCTCGGCTGGTCGATGGCCACCCACCTGCGCACCGAACTCATCACCACCGACGCGTTCACCACGGCCACCTCCCGCACCACCCTCACCCAGAACGCAATTTTCCACTCCGATCGAGGCGCCCAAGATACGTCGGATGCCTACCCTCGCGTCCTGAAAAGCCACGGTGTACGCCCATCGGCCGGGGCCACCGGAGTGTGTTGGGATAATTCCGCCGTGGAGTCGTTCTTCGGAACACTCAAGAACGAACTCGTCCACCGGGAAACCTATCCAACCCGCCGCGCCGCGCGTACGACGATCGCCGAATACATCGAGGTCTTCTACAACCGACAACGACTCCACTCTGCTCTCGACTACCGCACCCCAGAACACATCGAGCGCGCATACCACGCAACCCAGACCGAAGGGAAGGAAGCAGCATAAAGCTGATGTAGTCCGACTACACCGGTGTCCGAGAAACGGGAAGCACCTCAAAATATCTGGCCGCCTCTTCGGGATGCACGGAGTCGTGCCCGCGCCGCTCGTCGACATCCACCGACCCGGCATCGACCCAGCCTGACCCAGGCCCTGGCCGCCGACGCGGCCCGATTCCACACCCAGCTCCCCRGGAAACCGGCGAAGGCCGGAGGGCGGCATCGGGGGGCGGGGCCGGGGAAGGGACCACGCCTCGCCTCATCCTCGTCATGTGACGGCGCCATGCACCAGCACGGTGGGGCGACAGTTCCCTGACAGATATTGACAGTGTCACTGCCAACTTGGCAGCATCACTGCCATGAAGTCGTCGCTGCGGGAGGCCCGCTCCGAGGTCGTGCGCGAACGCGTGCTCGACGGTGTGGCCGCCCTGCTTACGGCCGGGGAGGACCTCACCTTCGCGAAGGTGGCGAAGGAGGCCGGCGTTCCCGAACGCACCGTCTACCGGCACTTCGCCACGAGGGAAGCGCTGCTTGCCGCGGTCTTCGCCTGGGCCAACCGGCGAATTGGGTTCGACGGTGAGCTGCCGACCGACGGTCGGGGCGCCGTCGCGCTCGTACGGCGGGCCTTTCCAGGGTTCGACGCGGTGGCCCCGGTCATCCGGGAACTCCTGCTCACTCCCGAGGGCCTGCTCGCTCGCCTCTCGAGCCGGGAGCAACGCCAGAGCGCCGCCGTCGCGCTCGTCCGCGCGGAAGCGCCCGGCCTTGGCACTGAGGACACCCGCCGCGTCGCCGCGGTCGTCCAGCTCCTCACGACCGCGTCCACCTGGCAGACCCTGCGCGACTTCTGGGAGATGGACGGTACGGAGTCCGCCGAGTCGGCCGCTCTCGCCCTCGAGCTCCTCCTCGAAGGCGCCCGGGCCCGAGGTGTCGCCCTTACCGCCCCCACCACTGCCGCCCACGCAACCGGCGGCATCGCCTCCGAAACAAACGCCTCCGAAACAAACGTCCCCTGAACGAAGACCCTTGAACCTTGCCCTGCCCGGGAATGACCGAAGGATCTCACATGTCTCTGCTCGTCGGCGTCAACCACGTCGCTGTCCTCACCGGGAACCTCGACCGGTTCATCGACTTCTATCACGGGGTCTTCGACCTGGACGTCGTCTTCAGCGAGACGACCCCGGCCTTCCGGCACGCGATACTGCGGACCGGCCCGCATTCCTGGCTGCATCCCGCCGAGGTGGTCGGAAATCCCCACAGCGCCGCGCTGCCCGCGATGTTCGACCGGGGCCACCTCGACCATCTTGCCCTAACGGCCGAATCGCCGGAAGCGTTCGAGACCCTGCGCGCCCGCCTCGTCGCGTGCGGCGCCAGCGACGGCACAGTGGAGGATCTGGGTGCGTTCCATGCCGTCTGGTTCACCGATCCCGACGGCATGCGCGTCGAGCTCATCGTCATCGTGGACGCCGAGCTGCGGGACGTCCACGAGCCCCGTCCCCTCGCTGATTCCGCCGCCTGACCCGGGTGGCGAGCCGGCCCGCGCCGCACACACCGAGCCGGCGGCGTGTCGCGCTGCCTCCGGGAAACGCTGGCCGCCTGGTGCCAAAACCGGGTCTGGGTCATCCGGCAGCCGAGCTGCTCCGAACAGAAGACAACTGACCGCCTTCCGTCCGGAGCTCTCATGCCCCGGCCCCATCCCTCCTACAGCCGTTTCCGCCAGGCCGTCTTCGGTCTGCTCGCCCTTGTCGCCCTGGCTGGAGCCGTCCTCATGGGCGCCGGACCGGCAAGTGCGGCGGCTGCGGTGGACTGCTCGCCCCACTGCAACACGCCGCGTCCCACACCGCTGCCGCCGCTGCCGCCGTCAGGTCCAGTGACCCTGCCGCCGGTGGACCCCGACATCCACCCGTACGTTGGACCGATCCCTGCTCAGGACAACGCCGTCGACACCGCCTGGGCACGCCGGTACGCCGTCCAACTGATGTACGAGAACCCGGCCTGCAACGACCTCATCACTGGAAAATTCACCCAGAAGGCAGTGAGCATTCTGCGGACCATATCCATCTTCGACGCCACGGCCCCAACCCAGCCGGCCGTCAGGGAGGGTGGAGGACTGCTTCCCTGGCGCGACGGTGGCCGTTCGCCTCAATCGCGGCGGGACGCACCACGCGGAATGCTGTCGGCATTCGGCAGCGGTCCGTCTATGCCGAACAGGACGCTGGCGCCGCCGTTCCAGTAGCGGCCCCCGTCCCGCGCGATCAGAAGCGGAGGTGGTCGCGTTCGTCCTGGTCGAGGTCGTGCAGCAGGCTGGTCAGCAGGCTCACCGGGTAGCTCCTCGTCGCGTTGGCCTGAGCCGGCGCATGATGTTCGCGGCGTTCGTTCGGGTACCCGGACAGCCCCGTCTCACACCGCGCTGAGCCGCCGTACACCAGGCAGGCACGTCTCACCCCACCCCGCGGGCGGTGGGTTACCGACATCGGAGGGGGTAGGCCCGAAAGGAGAAGTGAAAGCCGACACGGAGGGTGTTATGCGTACACCGGCCCACGGGCATCGGGAGGTAGAGACCAAGTTCGACGTGAGTTCGACGTTCGTCGTCCCGGCCCTGACCGGTCTTGCCGGGGTCGCCTCGACCGCCGGGCCGACGGAGGAGCATCTCGACGCCGTCTACTACGACACCGAAGATCTGCGGCTTGCCCGCAACCGCATCACGCTGCGACGGCGCCAGGGCGGGCATGACGCCGGCTGGCATCTCAAGCTCCAGAGCTCGGGGGCCGGCCGGGACGAGATCAGCCGTCCGCTGGACGCGATCGAGCGGGACCCCTCCGCCGAGGGCACTGTCCCGGGCGAGTTCGCCGACCTCGTGGCCGCCACCACCCGCGGCAGGCCCCTGGCCCCCGTCGCGAGGGTGCGGACCGTCCGCCGCGCGACCACTCTGCGCGCCCCCGACGGACGGGACCTGGCGGAACTGGCCGACGACGAGGTCCACGCCCAGACACTGGGCACGTCGACGACGCTGTCCCGCTGGCGGGAGATCGAGGTCGAGGCCCTCGGCGACGACCTCGATCTCCTGCCGGCGGCCGGCGCGGTGCTGTGTGAGGCCGGGGCCCGGCCGGCCGCCGGGCCGTCCAAGCTCGCCCGGGCACTCGGATCGCGGGCGGCGCGGCCGGAACTCCCCGAGCTCCCCGCCGACGGCGCCCCGGCCGGGGGAACCGCGGGTGAGGCCGTCCGCGGCTATCTGGCGACCCATACCCGGGCCCTGCTGGCCGCTGACGCCCGCGTGCGCCTCGGCGATCCCGAGTCTGTTCATGACATGCGGGTCGCCGCCCGCCGGCTGCGCAGCGCCCTGCGCACGTTCCAGCGGCTGTTCGACCCAGCACCGGCGCGCGCGCTCCAGGCCCGACTGCGGGAACTGAACCTCCTGCTCAATGCCGCCCGCGACGGCGAGGTCCAGCTCGAGCGGTTCACCGCCGGGATCGACGCGCTCGACGAACGGGACCTGCTGGGCCCCGTCGCCGCCCGCGTGCAGGGCCATCTGCGCGCACAGCACCTGCGCGGCCGGGAGCAGGCCCTGACCTGGATGCGCGACGCGCAGTACCTGGATTTCGTCGACGACCTGATCGCCTTCGTCGGCGAACCACCGTATTCCGCCCTTGGTCGCCGCCCGGCCGGGCCGGCCCTGCGCGCCCCGATCCGCAAAACCGACCGCAAGCTGCGCCGCCGGGTCGATCGAGCCCTCCACACCCCCGCCGGCGACAGCCAGGACGTCGCCCTGCACGCCGCGCGGAAGGCCGCGAAGCAGCTGCGCTACGCGAGCGAGGCGGCCACGCCGGTCTACGGGGAACACGCTGCGAAGCACACCAGGCGAGCCAAGAAAATCCAGAACAGCCTGGGTGAGCACCAGGACTGCGTCGTCGCCCAGGGCGTCCTGCGCGAGTTCGCGATCGCCGCCAACCAGGCCGGCGAATCCTCCTTCACCTACGGCCTTCTCCTCGGCGGCGAGCGGGAACAGGCACACCTGACCAGGGATGTCTTCGCCGCCCGCTGGCCGAAGCTCTCCCGCCGGCGCCACCGCCGCTGGCTGCACTGAATACACCACCCCAGAACGGGGCACAGATGTTTTTATCGCACTGATGGAGGTGGGGACGTGGGCCTGGTGACCCGGAAGGCCCGAACGGCTGTCGCTCCACCCGGCATGCGGCGCTCCCCAGCCCCCGTCCCCGGGGCACGGCGCCCAGAGCGAACGCGGCGAACGGCGGAGCCGACGCGGACCGCCGCGCACGCCCTGCGGGAGACGACGGTGATCGCCTCCGACGGGGTGTCCCTGCATGTCGACGAGATCGGCCCGAGCGACGCGACGCTGACCCTCGTCTTCGTGCACGGCTTCTGCATGACCGCGGACGCCTGGTCCTCCCAGCGCCGGAATCTCGCCGATCAAGGAAGGACGGTACGGCTGTTGGGCGCGCAGGCGCACATCGGTACGTCCGGCTGGAGCTACGCCCACTGGACCGGCGTGCTGTACCCGCCAGGCACGCCGGCGCGTCGACTCACGACGTGAACCACGAGCAGCGTTCGCTGTACCTGGCCATCGTCCTCCTGCCGGCCGGTGCGACCGGCCTGCTCGTGATGCCGGTCAGCATTCACCGGGCCGTGTTCGGTCACCGGGAGAAGCAGACGTTGGTCCGCGTCGCGAGCCGGGTCGCCCAGGTAGGGCTCGCGCGGCTCGCGCTGCTGGTGGTCCTGTGGGCGATCGTCCCGATGGCCGTCAGGCGGCCGGGGCCAGGGCTCGCAGCGGCGCCGCCAAGGTCGAGCGGAAGAAGTCGAAGAAGCCGTCCGGGTCAGGGCCGGCGTTCATCAGGACCAGCTGGTCGAAGCCGGCATCGGTGAACTCGCGGGCGGACGCCAGATGCCGCGCCGGGTTGGGACCACAGGCGAACTGCCCCCTCACGTCGTCCTCGGTGACCGTCGTCGTCGCGGCGGCGAAGTTGACCGGGTTGGGTAGCTCGCTCATCACTTTCCAGCCGGTCAGCGCCCACCGGTTGGTCGCGTGTACAGCCTTGGCCGCCTCGGCCTCGTCCGCCGCGTAGGCCAGCGGAACCTCGGCGTAACGCGCCCCGGTTCCGCCCGCGGCCGCGTAGTCCTCGACGATCCCGGGCTTGGGCTCGGTGGCGAACAGGGCATCGCCGCACTCGGCCGCCAGCCGAACCGACGGCCCACCGCTGGCGGCGACAGCGATCTCCGGCAGCGGATCGGGCAGATCGAACACCCGCGCGTCCTCCAGCTGGAGGTAACGCCCGTCGTAGGACTGGTACCCACCCCGCCACAACAGCCGGATGATCTCGACAGCCTCCCGCAGCATCGCGTGCCGCCTGGCCACAGCGGGGAACCCGCGCCCGACGACATGCTCGTTGAGCCGCTCCCCCGACCCGAGCCCCAGCGTGAAACGCCCGTCGGACACGAGGGCGACGGTCGCCGCCGCCTGCGCGACCACCGCCGGGTGGTACCGGATCGTCGGGCACGTCACGCCGGTCACCAGCCCGACCCGGTCGGTGCGCTCGGCGATCGAGCCGAGCATCGTCCACGTGAACGCCGAATGCCCCTGGTTGTCCAGCCACGGGTGGAAGTGATCGCTCAGCTCCACGAAGTCGAAGCCGGCCTCCTCGGCGGCGACCGCCTGACGGATGATCTCCCGGGGGCCGAACGCCTCGGTTGCCAGCTTGTAGCCGACCCGCATCTCTTCTCCTCTCCCTCGTCCGGATCCCTTGTCCGGTCTCCCTTGTCCGGATCCCTTGTCCGGGCTGCCGGCGAGATCGGAGTTGATGTCATCGGCTCTGTCAATGCGACGGGCCCGGCGGGTCTCGAACTCGGCGGTGCTGTTCTGGAGCCTGATGTCACCCGACACCGCGCATCGGTCAACGCGTGGTGTCCTTCAGGTTCTCGCCGGCCTGCTTGATGTTCCCGCCGATCTTCTCCGCGGCACCTCGGGCTTCCAGCCCTCGGTCCCCGCTGGCCCGGCCTGCGGTCCGCTTGCCGCGTCCCGTGAACCGCTGCAGGGCATTCCTCGCCTTGTCCACCATGCTCATCGGAAATTCCTCCGTCGGATGACCGCTCGCGCGTGGTTGCGGTGCGGCTATACCCAGCTCTGGCCCGGTGACCCGTAGGAGCAGGCACGTTCAAACGGTGGGAACTCTGCACGATGGCCACCGATCCGGGTCAGGTCAGGATCTCCCGTTACAACCCGCCGTCGCCGGGTAAGACGGCCATATGACCGATCCGAGCATTATCGGCACCCTTGCCGCGATCACGCTGATTGTGATTGGTGTCCTACTTGCTTTCACCTCCGCCATCTCCTGGGACACGCAGACGACGTTCGGGGCGTTCGGGATTCTTCTGGGCGCGATTGGCCTGTTTGGTGGCGGCATAGGTTCGTTGATCCGTCACCGGGCCTGAGCCCGGGCGCTGAGCGGGTCCCTCGCCAGCCAGCTCGGACCGACTCCTATGCCAGGGCGCCGCACGCAGTCGCCCGCGCGTTCATCGTCGGCCTGGAAGCCATGCCGGTAGGTGCACCGGTCGCCGATCGCGACGACCCGGCACGCAACTCCGGGCGGGATCACCAGCGCTCCGTCGGTCCCGACTGCCGCAGGCCTCGTCCGCATCGGTTTTCCCGGTACGGGGATGGGTAGCCGACGAACAGGGGGTGGCTGTCGCACGGCGCTGCCGTCCGGCATCTGGTGACACGGAGCTCGTGATCGCCGAGGCCGGGATCGCGGTCCGGGACGGGTGCCGCGGCTGTCGACCGGGTGGGCAAGTCCCGCGATGTCAAATCCCGCGATGTAATGGAGTGAGTCGTGACCGTTCAGAAGCCTCGTCCGACGACGACCGATGCCGGAATACCCGTCGCCAGCGATGAGCACTCGCTGTCCGTGGGGCCGGACGGCCCGCTGCTGCTGCAGGATCACTACCTGATCGAGCAGATGGCGAACTTCAACCGGGAACGCATCCCGGAGCGTCAGCCGCACGCGAAGGGCGGCGGCGCGTTCGGCACCTTCCAGGTCACCCAGGACATGAGCGCGTTCACCCGGGCGGCGGTGTTCCAACCGGGCACCGAGACGGATGTGATCATTCGGTTCTCGACGGTGGCCGGGGAGCGCGGCAGCCCCGACACCTGGCGCGACCCACGCGGTTTCGCGGTCAAGTTCTACACCAGCGAGGGCAATCTCGACATCGTCGGGAACAACACGCCGGTCTTCTTCATCAGGGATCCGCTGAAGTTCCAGCACTTCATCCGGTCCCAGAAGCGCCGGGCCGACAACAACCTGCGTGACCACGACATGCAGTGGGACTTCTGGACGCTGTCGCCGGAATCCGCGCACCAGGTCACGTGGCTGATGGGTGACCGCGGCATTCCGCGTACCTGGCGAAACATGAACGGATACTCCAGCCACACGTACATGTGGATCAACGCCGCCGGCGAGCGGTTCTGGGTGAAGTACCACTTCAAGACCGATCAGGGCATCGAGTTCTTCACCCAGGACGAGGGTGACCAGATGGCCTCGGTAGACACCGACTACCACCAGCGCGACCTCTTCGAGCACATCGCCGCCGGGGACTTCCCGAGCTGGACGCTGAAGATGCAGATCATGCCGTTCGAGGAGGCCAAGACCTACCGGTTCAACCCCTTCGACCTGACCAAGGTCTGGCCGCACGGCGACTACCCGCTGYACGAGGTCGGCCGGCTGATGCTCAACCGCAACATCACCGATTTTCACACGGAGATGGAGCAGGCCGCGTTCGAGCCGAACAACATCGTCGCGGGCACCGGGCTGTCGCCGGACAAGATGCTGCTCGCTCGCGGGTTCAGCTACGCCGACGCCCACCGGGCCCGCCTTGGTGTGAACTACAAGCAGATCCCGGTGAACTCCGCGAAGGTGCCCGTCCACAGCTACTCCAAGGACGGCGCGATGCGGGTGCAGAACGTCACCGACCCGGTGTACGCGCCGAACTCCTACAGCGGCCCGGTGGCCCAGCCGGAGCTGACCGACGACGGCGGCCACTGGTACTCCGACGGCGAGATGGTTCGCGCCGCCTACACCTCGCGCCCGGAGGACGACGACTGGGGGCAGGCCGGGACGATGGTCCGCGATGTCCTCGACGATGCCGCGCGGCAGCGGCTGGTCGACAACGTCGTCGGGCACCTGCTCGACGGTGTCAGCGAACCCGTGCTGGTCCGCGCCTTCGAGTACTGGCGCAATGTCGACAAGGACCTCGGCACCCAGATCGAGGCAGGCGTACGGGCCAAGCAGGACGAGACCGACCCGAAGGCCGCGCAGCAGGCCAACCCGGCCCGGTCCAGCGCGCAGGCCAAGGCCTGACCGTCCGCCGGCCGTGGTTCGGGGCCCGCCCTCCCAGCCGGGCCCGAACCACGGACGGCGGGGCCACCTCCGCCACTACCGCGAGTCCGCCGCTACCGCGAGCACGCTGAGATCGCCGGTTGGGCCAACGACCTCCAGCTCGGCGAGATCATGCGGGGCCCAGGGTGTTGACCATGACGGCGAGCAGGGCGGTGTCGTCGTCGTGGCCGGCCAGCCGGCCGAGTGCGGCCAGGGACTGGTCGCACAGCTGGTCGGGGGAAGCTGCCGCGGTGGCAGCCACCCGCAGGAGCTTCATCCCCTCGTCCACTGGCCGTTTGCGGTCCTCGACAAGCCCGTCGGTGAAGAACAGGAGAATGCTGCCCGACTCGAGCGTGGTCTGCGTCTGCGTCTGCGGGTACTCGGGTAGTCCCGTGCTCAGTGGGGGACCTGGATCGACCGGCAGGTAGTAGGCCTCGCCGCGCGGAGGGACCAGCAGCGGTGGCAGGTGCCCGGCGGATGCCAGGGTGAGCCGCGCGTTCGCGGGGTCCAGCACGGCAAGCGCCGCCGTGGCGATCTGTCCCTGCTCGAGACGATTCGCCGCCTCATCGAGCCGGGCCAGTACGGCCGACGGACTGGGATCGGTGGTGATGTGTGCGCGGGCGGAGGCCCGCAGCTGGCCCATGGTCGCGGCGGCCTGGATGCCGTGCCCCATGACGTCCCCGACGACAAGCGCCACCCGACCGTCGTCCAGGGGAAGGACGTCGTACCAGTCGCCGCCGACCAGTGCGCCGGTGCTGCCAGGAAGGTAGCGCCAGGCGAACGACAGCCCACCGATCGTCGGCAGTCGCTGCGGGAGAAGGCTGCGTTGCAGGGTGAGAGCGGTGCGCCGTTCCTGTTCGTACAGCTGAGCGTTGCCCACCGCGACGGCCGCCCGCCGGGCGACCTCCTCGATGGCATCCTGCTCGTCGCGGGCGCGTGGGCTGTCCTCGCGACAGAGCACAGCGAGGACGGCGACCGCACGGCCGCCGACGGTGAGCGGAACAGGACGGGCGTCACAGGCCTCGATGGGCGAGCCAGGCGAGGGCCTCGTCAGCGAGCTGGCGCCAACCGCGGATAGAGCCGGCGGACCGCCCTGACGGACCCTGGCGGGCACGGTATTGGGCCTTGTCCTCGACGATGAGCGGCGGAAACGGCATGTATCCACAGGCAGTGGATGAAGACCACGGGCTTCCTGATGGTGAGACCTCGCCTCCAGAGCCATGGCTGGACGAACCCACAACAGCCGTGCCCGACCGCATACACCTGCCTTTGATCACACTAGGTCGACTCTCTTGATGACAACTGGACGCTTAGTGGATTCGGCGCCGCCTCCACCCGGCCCACCGGTCGCCGGACAGGGTTGGTGCGTGGTGGTCGCGGGGCTACGGCCACCGACGGGAAGAAGCCGGGACGGCGGAACGCGGACGCGGCCCGGAATACACCGAGGTAGCGGCGCCCGGCGTGGAGGTGGAAGGCCCGGGGCCCCAGACACGGAAGCGATGCACAGATCGTCAACAGCCCGGTGGTGTGCGCGGGCCGCGCACTCCGCACAACTCCCATCAGGTCTCATCGGGAAAGGCCGACGAGCTGGTCTCAGCCCACTGTCGTCCTCGTCCACGGCGCCTTCGCCGAGAAGGCGCCCGCCGCCGCGTGGCGCACCAGGCCCTCGTGGGGCATCGTGGCCACCTCGGACCACACCATCAATCCGGAGGTCCAGCGCTTCGCTTACCAGCGTGCGGGGGTCGACACCGTGGAGGTGGACTCGTCGCACCTGATGCTCTCCCACCCGGCCGTGGTGGCCGAGATGATGCGGACCCGGACCGGGGCGGCAGCTACCAGTCCACGCCGTGCCAGTAGCGAGCCGTCTCGCTCGTCTGCTTCACGGTCCGGTCCGGTCCGGTCCGGACCGGACCGGCTGGGTGGGTGGGGCAGCCGGCACGGTCGAGTGACGGATCGAGGTCGTCAGCTGTCGGTTCGCACGGACCGTGGACCACGGGCTCTCAACACTGGCTCCAGCCATGCGACGCGGCCACACAACACGTGGGCCGCACCGTGGGGACATGTCAGCATCACAGGTCCAACGGATTCGTCCCGAGCGTCCGCGCCACGACCCGCGTCCTGCCCGCGGACGAGGTCCGGTCATCGTCCGGTCCGACCCGCCCGCGAAGGTCGACGGGTCGCCGCGGCCGACAGAGGCGGTCGCCGCACCGGCCACCCCCGTCGTCGGCTGGCGGCGGCTGTGGGCCGCGGCGCTGCTCGCAGGGTTCGTGACCGTCGCGGCGATCCAGCCGCCCCGCGAGGCACGACCACCAACGCAACCGCCGTGGGTGGACGTCGTCAGCGCCGGCGCCCTCGTCCTCCTGGCAGCCGCGTTCGTCTCCCTGCTGGCCGACCACCGATGGGGCTTCACCCTCGCCGTGTACGGCAGCGCCGGCTTCCTCCTCGTCTCAGCTGTGTGCCCGGCGTGGAACCACCACCAGGCGGGAACGTCGTGGATCGGTCAGACCGGAGTCGCCACAGCGATGCTCCTCGGCTCGCTGGTCGGGCGGGAGCGGACCGGCTCGGTTGGCCGAGCCGGTCCGCTCAGATCGGCAGGGGCCCGGTAGACGGCGGCCGGGCGCCTGCGGTCAGGTGCAGCGGTCCGCCAGCATCCGGGCGGTGGTCCTCACCTCCGTCAGCAGAGCGGGGTCGTAGGTCCCGGAATCGACCCGCAGCCGGAGGAAGCCGACGGCCGTGGTGACCCGTTCGAGGTCGCCGGCGTACTCCCCGGCCGTACCGATCCGGCCGTAGAGCTTCTCCTGGGGCGGTGTGAGGTCGCGGGCGAGCGCCTTGATCTCGTCCGGTGCGCCGGGGTCCGCCCGGGTCAGCCGCAGGGTCGCTATCAGGTCCGGGGCCAGCGTCTGGCAGGCACCGGGGGCGAACGACCCGGCTTCGGGCAGTGGCGGAGGTCCCTCCCCGCCGCAGGAGGCCGCCACGCCGACGATGACGGCGACCGTAATGGCGGCCGAGGCGGCTCGCCGGAGTCTGGTCATGGTCGTGCCGCCCTGTCAGCTCGAACCCGAGGTGGGCAGGCCGACGTACGGGAACCATCCGCGGAACCGCACGTCGGGCCCGTCGACGCCGTCACCGAGGCCGGTGACCGCCGCCGGCGGGTTGGGCAGCAGGGCGCCTTCGACAGCCTGGAGCGAGATGTCGACGACGTCATCGCCCAGCCGTCGGCCGTTCGGGTACCCGCCGGTGTCGCCTCCGAGGACGCCGAGCCGGTTCGGTTCCGCGGTCGGCGGGATCGACATGTTCAGCCGAAGCTGCTCGGAGGGCGCGATCTTCGCCGGGTCGACGTCGGCGTTGAGCGCGTGTGCGTTCAGGTCGACACCGAGGTTGGCCTTGTTCACACCGGTCAGGTACACCGCGACGAGGTCGTTGCGCGGTGTCGCCGGCGCGGGGATCTTGTAGATCGCCTCGATCAGCTTCGGCAGTTCGGGCTTGGTGACGAAGTTCAGGAACTGGGCGTCCCGGGCGGGAGTGGAGGCGTTGAACCGGTCCTTCTGGCCGATCGGCACGACCACCTCGTTGACGAGCGGCGAGCCGAGGCGCGAGACCTGCGACCAGTTACCGAAGGACATCCGCATGCCGGAGCCGTCGGTCGGCCCGTAGATCGAGGCGCTGCGCCGCTGGGTGCTGCTCCACACCCCGATCACCGGGTTGCGCGCCGGGTCGCCCTTGAGAGCCAGCTCGGTCTTGGGGACCTGCAGCACGACCGAGTTCACGTTGAACCCGGCGAGGCTGTCCTGCCCGACCTCGGACAGGTCGCCGCCATAGAGCAGGTCGAACACCCTCAGGTCGAGGAAGAACGGGTCGTCGGCCTGTCCGGCGAACGTCTTGGCGCCGCCGGGCAGTTCCTTCAGGGACGCCGTGCGCAGCGCCAGGTAGTCGGGCATGGACGCGTCGCCCACGAACGAGGGCGCGACGGGCACCTTGTCCGCCAGCACGGTGGTCTTGCCACCGGCTATCCGCTCCAGCTTGTAGGTCTGCCGGAAATTCAGGTCCGGGTCGTCGAGCGAGGTGACAGGCCCGGTGTTGTAGAGGAACGTGTTCTGGTTCTGATAGGTACTGGCGAACGTCCAGCGGTAGGTGATGTCGGGCTTCGCGTCGCCGTTGCTGTCGACATTGATGTCGTACTGGGCGTCGGTCGCGAACGGGTAGAAGTTCGGTCCGCCGGCGGGTTCCTGGAAGGGCAGCCAGTTGGCGACGAGCGTCACCGAATCCGGGTCGTCCGGGCTGACGAAGGCGTAGGTGTCGGTGTTGTCGACCGTCGGGTCGCTGCTGATCAGCGGGGCCTCCCGGTGGCTGGACGCGTCAGCGGCCGTCGGTGCGAGGGTCACCACGGCGCCCGTCGCACCGAAGAGCAGGGCGGTCGCGCCAGCCAGAGCGCGCCGCCGGGGCAGCCGTCCCCGCCGTCGGCGGCCGGGCGTTCCGTCGCGTGCGGATGTCAGTCAGCTCATGGTTCTCCCTCACGGATCGACGGACCGGACGGATGCGCCTGTCCGGTGAACGTCCGTGGTTCGGTGATGAGAGGAGCACGGATCGTGTCGGCTACCTGACATCATTTCTGCGTCCCAGGTGCAGTCCGCGACCGCCGCGGATCCGAATCGCTGGCGAACGACCGGCGGGACGGAAGCGGGGAGGACACGCATGAAGCGGCGACTGGGCGGCGGGGCGAGTCGAGCGCGGGTGCTCGCCGGCCTGGTCTGCGTGGCCGGCCTGACAGGCGCGGCTGTGCTGGCCATGGTCGGCCCGCCGCTCGTCCGGGATGACTCGGGCCACGGTGTCGCGCCGACGCCGACCGGAGCGGCGGCCGTGGACGAGGCGTGGTCCTCCGCGGGCAGGGCGGCGGCCGCACCCGTCGCGAGTCTGCGTGACCGGCTCGGCCAGGTGCCGGGGGACTGGCCGGCCTGGGCCGAGCTCGGCCTCGCCTACGTCGAGCAGGCCAGAGTGACCGGTGATCCGACGTCCTACCCACGGGCCGACGGGGCGTTCGCCCGCTCGCTGGAACTGCGTCCGGTGGACAACGACGCCGCCCTCGCCGGGCAGGCGGCGCTCGCCGCCGCACGTCACGACTTCCCCGGTGCGCTGCGCGCCGCGAATGCCGCGGTCGCCGTCAACCCGTTCCACGCGACCGCGCACGGGGTGCGCTTCGACGCGCTCGTCGAACTCGGGCACTATCCCGAAGCGTGGCAGGCGGCGCAGACCGCGGTCGACCTGCGTCCCGATGTCGCGTCGCTGGCCCGGGTCGCCTACGCGTTCGAGCTGCGCGGCGAGATCGACCAGGCGGCCGCGATGCTGCGGCGGGTAGCCGACGACGCGACGTCGGCAGCCGATGCCGCGTTCGCCTACTTCCATCTCGGTGAACTGGCGCGGCACTCGGGCGACCTCGTCGGGGCGGACGAGGCCTACCAACGCGGGCAGGCGAGCGACCCGTCATCGGTGTCGCTGCTCGTCGGTCGTGCCCGCGTGGCCGCCGCCCGGGGCGAGAGCGAGGCGGCCCTGGCGGACTACGCCGTCGCGGCCACTCGGAGCCCACAGCCGTGGATCGTCGCCGAGTACGGAGAACTGCTCGAATCGTTGGGCCGGCCCGACGAGGCGAAGCGGCAGTACTCCCTGGTGCGTTCCACCGCGGAGCTGATGCGCGCGCAGGGAGTCGAGGTCGACGTCGAGCTGGCGCTGTTCGAGGCGGACCACGGCGACCCCGCCGCCGCGCTGGCCGCGCTGTCCCCGGCGCCGGGCGGCGAACCGCACCGGGCCGGGGTCTTCGTGGACGACGCTCGTGCCTGGGTGCTGCACCAGCTCGGCAGAGACGACGAGGCGCTGCCGTCCGCCGAGTCGGCGCTCGGCCTCGGCACCCGCCGAGCACTGTTCTCCTACCACCGGGGCGTCGTGCACGCCGCGCTCGGCCGGACCGACGCCGCGGTCGCGGACCTCCGGGCGGCGCTGGACACCGACCCGCACTTCTCACCGTTGCACGCGCCCCGGGCACAGGCCCTTCTCGCGTCCCTCGACGCGAGTGCCCGGTGACCTCGCTGCGTCGGGCAGCCGTCCTGGCCGTGACGGTGGCCGCGTTCGTCCTGACGGCGGGCGGATCCGCGTCGGCACATCCCCTCGGGAGTTTCACCGTCAACAGCGCGAGCGTGCTGCGGGTGGGCATCGAGGAGGTTCTCGTCGACGTGGTCGCCGACTTCGCCGAGATACCGGCGGCGCAGGTCCGGCCGGACGTCGACGCGCTGGGAGCCGCCCGCTGGCGGGAAGCGGAGTGCGCCCGCACGGCCGGACGGGCGACGCTGGCGGTCGACGGCCGGGCCCGCCCTCTCGTCCCGATCGGCGGCTCGCTGTCGTTCCCACCGGGCGACGGCGGGCTGTCGACGATGCGGCTGGTCTGCCGATACTCCGCCGAGACCGCCGGGGCAGCGGACGCGGACACGACCACGACCACGACGATTCGGTACACGTTGGCCGCGTACGCCGACCGGGTCGGCTGGCGGGAGACGGTCGCGGTCGGGGACGGCACCACGGTGGTCTCCTCGGACGTACCGTCCCGCTCACCGACGAACCTGTTGACCCGGTACCCCGACGACCCACTGGGCGGCGGTTCTGACGTCACTCGCGCGACGCTGACCGTTCGTCCGGGCGGACCCGCCGCGGCCGACCCGTTGTCGCAGGCGGGCGCCATCGGCACTGGAACGCCTGGTAGCGGTGCGTCAGACGAGGCCCGGCAGGCGGCCGGCGGCCTTGCCGGTTGGGTGAACGGCCTGGTCGAGCGGGACTCCTTCTCACTCGGCCTGGGCGTGCTCGCACTGCTCGCCGCGGTCGTGTTGGGGACAGCGCACGCGTTCGCCCCCGGGCACGGCAAGACGGTGATGGCGGCCCGGATCGTCGGCGGCTCGGCGACAGGACGGCAACTCGCCGTCACCGCCGGAGCGGTCACGCTCACCCACACCCTCGGCGTTCTCGTCCTCGCGGTCGTGCTGTCGGCGTCGAGCGGCTTCGCTCCGGAGAAGATCTATCCGTGGCTCGGTGTCGCGAGCGGGCTGCTGATGATCGGTCTCGGTACCAGTCTGCTGCGGTCAAGGCTGATCATGTCGCCGTATCGCGGCCTACTGATCGCGGGCCACGACCACTCGAATAACCACCGCCATGAACACGACCGTGGACACAGCCACGCCCGTCCTCACCGCGACGACAGCCATCACCACCACCACGGCAGCGGCGTTCACAGCCATGGACACCACGACCACGGCCCTTCGCACGGTCATGGTCATGCGCACCAGCACGGTCACTCGCATGGCGGGCGCTGGCACGTGCACCCGCCCGTCACCGACCAGCCGAGGCTACGCGGCCTGCTCGCCGCGGGACTCGTCGGCGGCATGGTGCCGACGCCGTCGGCCGTCGTCGTGCTGCTTGGAGCGGTCGCACTGGGGCGGGCGTGGTTCGGGGTCCTGCTGGTTCTCGCCTACGGCGTGGGAATGGCGGCGACGCTGGTCGGCGTCGGGTTCCTGCTCGACCGCACACTCATCCCGCTGCTCCAGCGCACCCAGACGCTGGTGCCGGGATTCGCCGCGGGCCTGCGCTGGACGCCGGTGGCGACAGCCGCCCTGGTCGTGCTCGTCGGCGCCGTCGTGGCGCTGCGTGCCGGCAGCCAGGTCACGATATGACTCCAGGCGGATCACAGGGTGACAGGGTCTACGGCTTGCGTCCGATACCGCCCGCCACCAGCCTGACAGCCAGTGGGTACGGCTCGACGACCGGTACGGCGGGCCGCCACAGCGGGTTGTAGACCACGCCTGGCTCGACGAGGTTCAGTCCGTCGAAGTAGGAGATGATCTCGTCGACCGAGCGGAAGCGCCCCCTGGTCAGTTCGTTGAGAAGCACCTGCTCGATGGGCGCGGTCTCCGCTCCGTGGTCGACGAAGTGGGTCAGGAACAGGTAGCTGCCCGACGCCATCCGATCGACGTATGCGCGGACCAGGCCGGCCGGGTCCTCGTCGTCGTGGACGTGGTGAACGACCGCGAGCATCAGAAGCCCGACCGGCTTCGACAGATCGATCAGAGCAGCCACGTCCGGGTTGCTCAGAATCTCGTCGGGACGTCGGAAGTCCGCGGTGACGACCGTGGTGTTGTCGTTCTCTGCCAGCAACGCCCGGCCGTGCGCCAGCACGATTGGATCGATGTCGACGTAGGCTACCTTCGAATCGGGTGCGATTCGCTGGGCGACCTGGTGGGTGTTCTCCGCGGTCGGAAGACCGGACCCCAGATCGATGAACTGGCTGACGCCCTGCTCCACCATGAACTCGACGCCACGCCGGAGCATCTGCCGGTTGTACTGCGCGGACGTCTTGCCATCCSGAATCACCTGGATGAGCTGGTCGTGGACGACGCGATCAGCAGGGAAGTTGTCCTTGCCGCCAAGCAACGCGTCATAGACCCGGGCGATGCTGGGCACCGAGATGTCGATCCCGGACTCGATCCAGGTCGAGATGTGTGCCTCGTCACGCACCTTCAGCAGCATCGAGTCTGGTATGCCGACTCTTATTGTCAGGCAACGCTCCCCCTCTGGATCAGGACGGGTCACCTCCGCACCCGGCCCGGGCCTCACGAGAAGCGGAAGTGACGTAGCGCGTTCGATCCTAGTAAGGCGGGCTCGTTGGCCGGGTCGAGGCGTCTCCCTTCCACCCTGGCTCCGGCGTCGATGCTCGAGGTGGAGCAGGTACTACCAGCCATCTTCGTGGCGCTGTACATCGTGGGCTGCGCGCTGGCGATCGCAGGCGCCCCGGCTTCCTGACAGCCGTCCCGTGGTCCGCCCTTACCTGTCAGTCAGTGCCCGGCGCGCCGAGTAACAAATCGTGGTCGCAGAGTCTGGCAGCGGACGGCATGGGCCCCACAGTCAGTTCAGGAATCCCGCCCGATCCATGGTTGCCCTCGACTGGTGGGTGCCGTCAGCGACGCCGACAGTGGGCTTTCTTTCACGGTGCACGAGTTCGCCGAGCTCTCGGACGGCCGTGAGGTCACCCTCCTGGATGACCGGGGCTGGGGCATGTCAGGCAGGGGCAGGACCCCCGACGAGCGCCTGTCCGAGCTGACGATCGAAGAGATCGAGCGCACGGTGTACATGGTCCCGCTGCCGGACTGGGCCGACGTTGACCACCCGCTGCCGCCGGACCTCGCGGCGGTCGAGGACAGCGGCGGGGCGCAGGACTGGGACCTGCTCGCGGAACGGCTCCGCGCGTTCGGGGTGGTCGTCACGCCGGCCGAGCTCATGCGGGTACCGCGCCGTCTCGACCTCGGCGACCGGCTTCGGGCGAGAATGATCGGATAGGGCGTGCGACGTCCGACGACATTCGTCGCCGGGGTCAGGGCAGCCGCACCGCGACCCGGAACACGCGGGTCACCTGGGTGGCACCGGAAGTTGTCGTCGCTGAGCACGTTGACGATCGCCGTGCCGCGCCCGGGCCCCCGGGGGTCGATCGCGAGTGCTTCGTAGTTGTCCATCAGCGGGTTGACCTGGGTGCCCGGGGTGGTAGCGCCCAGGGTGGGGCAGGCGGTGAGGTCCGCGACGAGCCGCTTACCCACCAGTGCACGCTCCGGGAGCGCCGAAAGGTCGGGCACGGTGGTGACGTCCGCGCCGCGGCCGGCGGCCGGCACCGAGTACAGGGCGTTCCGGTTGCCCACACCTGCGGTGAACGAGGCCTCCAGGACGAGGAGCCCGTCCTCGCCGTAGGCGGCGACCTCGGAGATCCGCTGCCCGGGTTCGACCTGGTAGCCGAGCTGCCTGCTCAGCTCGTACCGACCGGTGGAGCTGAGCCGGTACACGAGGATCCGCCGGGTCCGCGCCTCGCCGGTCGCGGGAGCGTCCCACGACTCCTCCTCCGGTCAATTCCACTCTGCCGAACTCGCGGAACATCGACGGGCCCCGGCGGTGTCCTCCATGGGTCTGCTCCATGAACGCATCCCGGCTGACCGCGGGTACCCGCCACGGGCGGGCATTGGACGGATCATCGGCGCGCCCGACGCATACTCCGTATCGCCATCTCCGGCCTGCTCGTGCCGCCACTGTGTTGCGGTCGCGCCACAACCGCGACAGCAATCCGACCACCCGCCGGTGCCCGGAAATAGCACCTCGGTTAACCGTATGGCTCGTCGAGAGTTTTCCGTGTCGAAAGACACCTGTACACGGAGCGTGCTGAAGACTTCAATCGCCTGTAGTTCTCCGTATGCCCTGGCTTCCTACACTGCGTGACGACGGGTTACGAACGGGGCAGTTCTCGTTGGCGACCGGTCCACGATGCCGTGTACCACAACCGGAACGTACGGAGATGGATCAATGGCCCGACACCATCGAAGAATCACTCGTGCCGCGGCCGTCGCCGCAGCCGGAGCACTCGTGCTCACCGGGATGGCCACCGCCGCGCACGCCGCTTCGCCCCCGGAGACCAACACCGTTGCCGGGGCCGACGAGCGATCGGGTGGTTCGACGGTGCGTTTCGCCACCTTCAATGCCTCGCTCAACCGAGCCACGGCRGGAGAGCTGCGGACGGACCTGTCAACACCCGATGACGTCCAGGCGCAGACAGTCGCCCAGATCATCCAGCGGGCCCACCCCGACGTACTTCTGATCAACGAGTTCGACCACGACCCGCTGGCCGTAAAGCTGTTCGCGGACAACTACCTGGCCAGGAGTCAGGAAGGCGCTCAGCCGGTCAGGTATCCCTTCCGGTACATCGCGCCGAGCAACACCGGAATCGCCTCCGGTTTCGACCTTAACAACGACGGCCAGGTGGTCACCGTCCCCGGAGCTCCGGGCTACGGCGACGACGCGCTGGGTTTCGGAGCCTTCCCCGGGCAGTACGGTCTGGTCGTCTACTCCCGGTTCCCGATCGACGTCCGGCAGGTCCGGACCTTCCGGGACTTCCGCTGGAAGGACATGCCGGGCGCACTGCTGCCGGACGACCCGGCGACGGCGGCGCCCGCGGACTGGTACTCGCCGAAGGAGCTGGCGGCCGTCCGGCTTTCGTCGAAAAGCCACTGGGACGTGCCGGTCCAGGTCGGGCGGGACACGGTTCACCTGCTGGTGAGCCACCCGACACCGCCGACCTTCGACGGGACGGAGGACCGAAACGGGCGGCGCAATCACGACGAGATCCGCTTCTGGGCCGACTACGTCCGGCCGGGCGGCGGTTCCTACATCTACGACGACCAGAGCAGGCGCGGCGGGCTGCGGCCGGGCTCGCGGTTCGTCATCGCCGGTGACATGAACGCCGACCCAGTCGATGGCGACAGCGTCTCCTCGGCCGCCAACCAGCTGCTCCAGAGCCGCCAGGTGAACGCCTCGGTCATCCCGTCGAGCGCGGGCGCCGCCGAGGCGGCGGTACTGCAGGGCGGCGCCAACGCGACGCACCGTGGCGACCCGGCCCACGACACGGCCGACTTCGCCGACACCGCGCCGGGCAACCTGCGGGTCGACTACGTGCTGCCCTCCCGCGATCTGGCCACGGCGGGAGCGGGCGTGTTCTGGCCGGAGACCACCGATCCGCTCTCGCGGCTGACCGGGAAGTACCCGTTCCCCAGCTCCGACCACCGGCTCGTCTGGCTCGACATCACGCCCCGTCGCGCCTGAGCCGAGTGGCGGTTCTGTCGGTCATCGCGGACTGCCGGAGCGGGATCGACCCGTTCCGGCACGTCCTCGCAGCGGGCGGATCGTGGCAGGCGCGGCACGCGAATCCGGCGCTACAGCGTCGAATAACGGAACACCGTCGTGGGGAGGAGCAGGAAGTTCAGCTCCCCCCGGCCGAGAACGAAGCCGCCGAGGGTGCCCCACAGCGACAGCACCTCGATCTGCAGGAAATTCGCCGGGTCGGCGGTCAGAACCACCATGACATGGTGCAGCGGCTGACCCGCGTGTTCGACCATGATGACGTCGCCGGCCTGGATGTTGTTCGCGGGGGCGGCATTCGCGCAGTTGATCTGCTGCACGCCGCCTGCCGTCAACAGGTTGTACACGGCGGTGTCGGGGTCCACGGCTCCGTACGCGTGGGTCAGTTGGGCGACCGTGACCAGACCGGCTTCTGCCGCGGCTACCAGTACCGCCTCCCAGCAGTTGATGGTCGCGTTGTCGCCGATGGGATTCGCCAGTGGCGCCGCGCCGTTGATCCAGGCGTTGAAGGCCACACTGCGGCCTTCTCTCCAGGTGTACGCGCCGCGCCGGGCTTGCATCCGTGCCCGCAGGGCCGCCCGCCGCGCTCCCGCCGGTGCTCCTGCGGCCACTGCCGCGACCGGCGCGGCGGCCGGAGCCGTGTTGGGGATGGCCAGGGCGGCTTCCTGATTACTGATCTCGATCCGGACGACGCTGGGCGTGATACGCGGATGGACGTTGATCGCCGCGATCGACGGGTTGATGAGGTTCGCGGGCGGCCCGGCGGGATACCTCAGCAGAAGCTCCGCCAGGAACATGTTCGTGTGCTCACGGTCCTGGATCTGCTGGCTGGTCACCCTGGCCGGAACGAACCAGCTGACCGGCTGACCATAATTGAGAACGATCTCAACGTCGTCTCCTATGATTGTCACGCGCGCCCCTTTGGTCACCAAGGAATGAATGCCGTCCACGACTTCACCCCGATAGTCGGGGAAGGTGCCATACGGCGGCCTTCGCCACCTTCGCCGATCTGGGATTCCCTACGTAACGAAAGCGCGACTCAGGTTCACCTGGGTAAGCAGATGTCCATTTTGACTGGAATAACCTATCTTGCCGATGGAGACCGCGAAGACCAGGGACCGCACAGCGCCGACTCGGCGCCCGCAACGGGGCCGCCCCCAACAGCACAACATCGCCACAACTCACACATGACGTAGGCGTCAGAGATCTAGCCTGGACTCGCGCGCCGCAGCATTCTTCCCGATGAGAGGTTCGTCCGATGAGGGCCATTTCGGCTCCGACTCTTCTACCGCTCGGCCATCCGGTCGACGCTGCCGACGTCCGGACACTCGTCGACGCCGTCGCGGACGCGGGGTTCGACGGGGCGCAGCTGACGAGTTCGCACCTCGCTGGCGCCGTCGCTGACGGTATGACTCCGGAGGAGTTCTTCGGTTACCACCGGGACAGGGGGCTGGCGATCCCCACTGTCGAGGTTCTGATGGAATGGGTCACCGCCGACCGACAGGAGATAGCCGAGCAGGCCCGACCACTTCTCGACATCGCGCAGTGGGCCGGCTCCCCGACGGTTATCGCGACGACGCTGGAGGACGAGGTACCGTCGATCGCCGGCGTGGCGGAGCGGCTGGCGTACCTGTGCGATCTCGCGGCGGAGCGGGGTCTGCGGATCAGTTTCGAGTTCCTGCCGTGGTCGGTGGTGCCGAACATCAGGGCGGTGATGCGGCTCCTGGATGCGGTGGACCGCGACAACCTCGGCCTGGTAGTCGACGTGTGGCATTGGTTCCGCCAGCCTGGTGGGCCCGATTACGACACCCTGCGTGACGTGCCGGCGGAGCGGATCCATGTCCTTCAGCTGTGTGACGCGCCTGCGCGGCCGGCCGACGACCTGAGGACGGAGACGATCACCGCCCGCCTGCTGCCCGGGGACGGCGACGCCGACATCGAGGCTGTCCTGGATGTTCTCGTCGCGACCGGAGCCGATCCCGTCGTGGCGACAGAGGTGTACTCCGCCTCGCTCGCGGGCCTGGGGCCAGCCGAGATGGCGCGGCGCGCGTTCGCCGCCACGGAGACAGTTCTCGGTGGACGTTTTCCGTCCCACGGCACGAGTGGTTGAAGGCACGGCGCGCACGGCGCACGGCGCGCGCGGGTTGGGATCGTCGATCGTTGATCGGGTGACAGCGCGGTCGGGTTGCCGGCCGTGCTCGCGGCCCGGCGTTCCCGTGTCCCCGCGTCCCGGTGCCGAGCGGATCACCTGATGGAACGCTGACCGGCCGCGGGCAATCCGGCACAGCCGGTCCGTCATGGCCCGGCTTCACCCTATTTCGCACGCTGGCCCACTGATCTGATGTAGCACTGGGTTTGTGCAGCCTCTTTCGGTCGTAATCGTTCACCGTGACCAGCCGAAGCGACTCGTCGACACCATCGACGCGTTCCGCGCGCAGGACGTTCCCGTCTCGATCACGATCGTCGACAACGGATCGGCGGTCATGCCGCCGGTCGAGGCCGCCGATGTCACGGTGGTGCTCGCTGGCAGCAACCTGGGGTTCGGACCGGCGGCCAACGTCGGCTACCGCGCGTTCCTCGCCGACGCGGACGCGGGAGAGTGGGTGGTGCTCGCGCCGCACGACGCGCTGCCCGAGCCCACCTGCCTGAGTCACATGCTGGGCGTGCTGGCGCAGCAGCCGCGAGCGGGTCTTGCCTGTGCGGACGTCGGCGACGGAGCGACGCCGGTCATCGACCCCTACTTCGGCGGGATCCTCATGCCCGCGAGCGTGGACGAGGGCTGGGAGCCCGCCGGGCACCCGCACGGCACGCTGATGTTCGCCCGCCGTGCCTGCCTCGACGAGATCGGGATCTTCGACGAACGCTACTTCGCGTACTGCGAGGAGGCGGACCTCGCGCTGCGGGCGAGGTCCGCCGGCTGGGAGTCCGGACTCGTGCGGGGCGCGATGGTCAAGAACCCGAACATCGGCTCCACCGCCGCGGCGATCGACTACCTGCAGCTCCGCAACACCCTGCTGCTCGTGCGGGACCACTCCGGCCGCTACCACGCGTTCATCCGGTTCTGCATCGCACTGTGGCATCTCGTCTCGGGCGCGGTCGTCCCGGCCCGGCGCGGCCCCTACTGGAACCTCGAAGGACGTGTCCGCGGGCTCCTGGACTTCGTCCGCGGGCGTTTCGGCCCTCCCCCGCCGCATCTACTCGTCAAGCGCTGACTCGCGCGATACGGGCCCGTTCGCCAGGCGCGGTCAGGACAGGTAGGTCGCGCCGAACGCCTCGAGGAACTCGAGCGTGGCCGCGGACGACACCGATGGGCTCGACACCACCACGGCGGTCACCCCGGCCTTCTCGATCTCGGCGATCGCCTCACGGTGGCGGTCGGGCTCGACGGTCGGCGTCGCGATGGAGCGGTCCTTGTAGGAGTACTGCACATCGATCGTGTCCGACCGCCCGGCGGCCGCGGCGGCGTCCCGGATCTCGTTGATCATGACAGCCAGCTCCCCCAGCGAACCGATGGAGGTCGTCCGCACCGCCGCGCTGAGCTCCGGCGGGCCCACCAGCGGCATCCAGCCCTGCGCCCGCTGCGCGATGCGGCGCCGGCTCAGCTTCGAGTTACCGCCGATCCAGATGGGAATCGGGTCCTGCACCGGTCGGGGCCGGGTGATGACGTTCCGGGCGTCGAAGTGCAGGCCCTTGTAACTGAACGGCTCACCGCTCCAGTGCATCGGCAGCACGTCAAGGATCTCGTCGAACAGCGTGTTGCGCTCGTCCATGTCGACTCCGAGCGCGAAGAACTCGGTCTTCATGTACCCGGTGCCGAGCCCGAGCACGATCCGTCCACCGGAGAGCTTGTCGACGGTCGCCGCCGCCTTGGCGAGCAGGAACGGGTTCCGGTAGGGCGCGACGGAAAGGTTCGTGTGCAGCCGCAACCGCTGGGTCGCGGCGGCGACATGGCCGAGCGCGACGAACGGATCGAGGCTCTGGTGCCCGCCGGAGGCCAGCCATCGGGCACTCGGGGCCGGGTGCTCGCTGAGGCAGAATCCGTTGTGATTGTTGGCATGCCGAACGGCGTGGAACTCTGACGTGATTGACGGCGGAGGGGTAGTGGGCCTGTATGGCCGCGGATGGCGGCCGTCACCCTGGAATCGGCGGGGCCCATGGGGATCAGGGCCGCGTTACGGTGGCCAGACCCACACTGTGCGTGCCACCCTGTATCACCACAGTGGCACCGACCAAGCCAAGATCCACAGCCACTCTCCCTTAACTCGAGCCGCCTTCGCGGTAGTATGATGTCACCAATATGAGCGCCGCGGCAACACCCAGCCCAGACCGAAGCGCGGCGACACCGCCTCGCCGGCGCTACGACAGCCCGCGCCGGCGGGAGCTGGCGGCCCAGACGCGCGAGCGGATCGTCGACGCCGGCTCGGCCCTGGTCCACAGCTTCCCCGCGTGGGACTGGCGTGATCTGACGTTCCGTGCGGTCGCCGAGCGGGCCGGCGTCGGTGAACGCACGGTCTACCGGCACTTCCCCACCGAGGCTGATCTCCACGACGCCGTCCTGCGCCGCCTCGAGGACGAGGCGGGTGTGAGCTACGAGGGCCTCGACCTCGATCGCCTCCCCGAGGTCACCGCACGCGCCTTCGCGACGCTGTCGTCCTACGCGGTTCCACGGTGGACCCCCACGAACCCCGCGCAGGCGACGTCGATACCCAAGGACCAGCGCCGCCGCGAGGCGCTTGTCACCGCCGTCGCTCAACACACGGCCGGCTGGCCCGAGGCCCAACGCGTGATGGCCACCGGCATGCTGGACGTCCTGTGGCACATTCCGTCCTACGAGCGGCTGACCACGATGTGGAACCTCGACGGCGATCAGGCGACCCAGGCCATCGCCTGGGCCATCGGCCTGCTGGTGGACGCGATCCACGACGATCACCTTCCCGGCTCCGCCGGCCCGGGCTCCAACCAGGGCTGATCACTTCCGCCAGAAGCGACGGCCTGGGTTTGCTCCCGAACCCTGACCTCGGCCGGGTTCACCGCAACGTCTACATTAGTGACATCGTTCTGCCGCGAAGCGGACCTGCACCGGGAGGATCCCTGTGGATCCGGGCTTGGCGCCCACCACCGCGGTGGCGCACGGACGGCTCCCGGGGCATCGGCCCGACCACGGCCACCCGCTTCATCGTCGACGGAACCAATAGCGGATCCGAGATGCGAGACGTCCCGCCTGCGCGGGCCAGCCGATCCGGTCGACCTGAGTTCTTGAGCACAGGCGCGCCAGAGCAGGACGGATCGACTCGCCCGAAAGCGCACCATCACTCTCGTTCATGACCGTCCAATCCGACCGGTAGCGCCTACCAGGTCGCCCATGAGCGTCTCTGTGGGGACGGCAGCGGCGCCTGATACCCGCGACGGGTCTCGGCGATTCTGGACTTGCGGGTCCAAAAATGGCTGCCTAGCCTCCCCGGACATGGCTCAACGACTCCAGAACAGGACCGCGCTCGTCACCGGTTCCACGAGCAACATCGGCCGGGCCATCGCCGTGGCGTTCGCCGCCGAAGGGGCCCACGTCGTTGTCTCCGGTCGGGACGGCGCCCGTGGCGAGGCCGTCATCTCCACGATCCGGGAGAGCGGCGGCCGGCCGGACTTCGTTCACGCCGACCTCGACGGGACCCCGGCCCGCAGTCGAACGCTGGCCGAGGAGGCGACCCGCCGCCTCGGCGGCCGTCTCGACATTCTCGTCAACAACGCCGGCATCTTCCCCCGAACACCACGCTGACCACCGACGATCGCACCTTCGACCGGGTTTACGCCGTCAACGTCAAGGCTCCGTTCTTCCTCACCCAGGCCGTGGCCCCCGCCATGGTCGCCGCGGGCGAGGGCGTGATCATCAACCTCGGTTCCTGGGCCGCCGAGTTCGGACCGCTGGGTGTGCGCGTCAACGCCGTCTCGCCCGGCGTTATCCGCACCCCTGACCTGGACGCCGCCGTCGAGCATCCGGCCGAGGCCATGATGCGGGGTACTCCCGCCGGCGGCTCCGGTCATCCCGACGCGATCGCGGCCGTCTACCTCGCCTCGGACGACGCGGCGTTCATCCACGGAACGGTCCTCGACGTGGACGGCGGCCGGATGGCGGTAGCCGTCATCGACAGCGCTGCCTGAGCATCGGCGACGCTGACATTTGTCATGGGCGAGCCGTGCGCGCCGCACGGAAACCGATGACACCGTCACCATCGGTGACACGGATGGTGACGGATGCTCGAGGTCATGAACAAGGACGTGGACGAAAAAGCCGGCGTCATCACCGCCGGGAATCTCTGGCGTCGCTACGGTCCGGTGGGGCGGCGCGGCCACGACGCGGTCCGGGGGGTGGCCTTCGTGGTGCCTCGCGGCTGCCTGTTCGCTCTGCTGGGCACCAACGGCGCGGGGAAGACCTCCCTCCTGGAGGTGCTCGAGGGCCTGGCCCGGCCGAGCGCCGGCACCGTCCGGGTACTCGGGCGTGACCCGTTCCGGGACAGGCGCCTGGTGCGGCCCCGGATCGGGATCATGCTCCAGTCCGGGGCTTTCCCCGCCGACCTGACAGTCGCGGAGGCGATCAGGGCGTGGGCCGGCACGCTGACGTCGCCGCGCCCGGTGGACGAGGCACTCGAGCTGGCCGGCATGCGCGATCGGGCGGGGATTCGCGTCCGGCAGCTGTCCGGCGGCGAGCGGCGCCGGCTCGACTTCGCGGCGGCCGTCCTCGGCCGGCCCGAGGTGCTGTTCCTCGACGAGCCGACGACCGGTCTGGATCCGCAGAGCCGCCGGGCGACCTGGGACGGGGTCGAGGGCCTGGTCACGGCGGGAACGACCGTGCCGCTCACCACCCACTATCTCGAGGAGGCCGAGACGCTGGCGGACCAGCTGGCGATCATGCATCGGGGCCGGATCGTGCGGACGGGCACACCGGCCGAGGTCGTCGCGGCGCAACCCGCCCGTATCACGTTCGAGCTCGACGCCGGACTCCCCGTCGAGCTGCCGGAGTTCCCCGGCGCGCGGCTGCACCTGACCGAGGCGTGGTTCGGCGGCCGCAAGGGCAAGGGCAAGGGCGGGAGCGGCGACGGAGGCGGCAGTGACAGCGACGGGAGTGGGAGCGGCGACGGAGGCGGGGGTGGCGGCTGCGGAAGCGGGGTCCTGCTGACCACCGCGGATCTCCAGCGGACCCTCACGATGCTGCTGGCCTGGGGCGACCGGAACGGGGTGCGGTTGCGCAACCTCAATGCCCGGTCGGCGTCGCTCGAGGAGGCGTTTCTCGCCGTGGCCCGTTCCGAGGTCGCTGTGGACGGTTCCGGCGGTTCGCTCCCCGGCGAGGTCGACCAGCCCGGCCGCCAGGCCCGACCGGATGCGGCGGCGGAGCGAGCGGCGTGAGCGGAGCGAGCGAGGGTGCCGCGCCGGCACGCCCGCTCCCGGGGACGAGCGGCTCCGGTGCGGCGCGGCGGGTCAGGTCGCTGGGCCGCGCCGAGATGGTGCTGCTACGCCGGAACGCCGTTGCGCTGCTCATCGCGCTCGGAACACCGGTGAGCCTGATTCCGGTGGTCATGTCGGTCCCGGTCGAGGGCGGCCGATCGGCCCGTGCCGGGGCGGCCGCCCTCACCGCGATCACGGCGGTCGTGCTCCTGGCCGCCGTGTACTACAACCTGGTCACCGCGCTGGTGGCCCGGCGCGAGGACCTGGTGCTCAAACGGTTGCGCGCCGGTGAGGCCGGTGATCTCGAGATCCTGGCCGGGACGGCGGCTCCGGCCGTCGCGGTGGCCTGGGCGCAGATCTTCGTGGCGCTGGCCGCGCTCAGCACCACGGTGACCCGCAGCGTCGAGATGGCCCAGGTGACGACGATGCCGGTGCTGGTCGTGCCGCTCGTCCTGTCCGGGCTACTCGTCCCGCTCGACGCGCTGGCCGCGCCGTGGGAGCTGGCCGCCCGGATGCTGCCGCTGACCCCGGTGGTCGATCTGATGCGACTCGGCCTGACCGGCGCGGCGGGCGACGGCCGCACCGTCGACTTCACCGGCTCGTTCGAAGCGGCGGTGCCGCCGGCCCTGGTACTGGTGGCGTGGGTGGTCGCCGCCGGTTGGGCGGCGCGGCGGTGGTTCCGGTGGGAGCCGCGCCGTTGACCGGTTCGCCCGCCGCCGGCTGTCGGGTGTCCGATGGCCCACCCGGCGGGCGGGGCATGACACCGTGGATTCCATGACCGGGTGGTGGCGCTGGTGGCGCGAGCGCGGCAGCGCCGAGCGCATGGACGCCATCACCCGGTGGCCGCTGTACCTGTTCTCCGCCACCGAGCCGGGGCTGGTGCTGCTGGCGATCAGCTCCCGGCCGGGTGCCTGGGGGCTGGCCGCCGGTGGGCTCCTCGTCGTGTCCGCGCTGCACGCCGTGGCCTGTGTGGTGCTGCTGCGCGCCGGGCTCGCGGCCCATCTGGGCGGGCGGCGGGCGGCGGCCCCGCTGATCGCCGGGGTGGCCGCGGGCGCGGTCGTCCTGGCCGCGATGGGCACCGCCATCCCCGGGTTCGACGCCGATCCCGGCGGCGGTGGCATGTCGGTCACGCTCATCGTGACGATGATCGCCGGTGGCGCGTCGACCGCGGCGGTCACGCCACTGCTGCGGACACCGTCGCTGCTCGCCTGCGTGGTGGTGGGGGCCGCCGGCTGCGCCCTGATCCAGGCCATGGTGGACGCCGTGGCGCCGGCGGCCGACGTGGGCCCCGAAGTCACACCGCTCCAGGCGGCCGGGTACTACGCGTACCCGATTGTGCTGGTGGCGCTGACCTACCGGGTCTCGACCTGGATGCTCGGCGTGGTGTGGGAGATAGACCGGTCCCGGGCGGTTCACACCAGCCTCGCCGTGGCCGAGGAGCGGCTGCGGTTCGCCCGGGACCTGCACGACGTGCTGGGCCGGAACCTGTCGCTGATGGCCGTCCAGAGCGAGCTCGCCGCACGCCTGGCCGAGCACGGAGACGCTGCCGCGGCGGAACGCATGCTGGAGGTTCGCCAGGTCGCCCACGACTCGCTGCGCGAGATGCGCGCGGTTGTCGACGGCTACCGCCGGGCCGACCTGGGCGCGGAGCTCGCCGGCGCCCGGGCGCTGTTGCGCTCGGCGGGGGTGGCCTGTCAGATCACCGGAGGTGTCAGCCGGGAGACCCTCGACCGGGCGTTGCCCCCCTCCGCGCAGACCGCGTTGGGCTGGGTCGTCCGCGAGGCCACCACCAACGTGATCCGGCACAGCGCGGCCACCACCTGCACCGTCGACCTCGATGTGCGCCTCGGGCCCGGGCGCGCACGCACCGCGGTACTGCGGATCACCAACGACGGTGCGCCGCCGGCCGCGCCGGGCACCGCCAGCCAGCACGCCCCGCGACCCGGCGCGGCCCCGAGCCCAGGGCCCAGGGCCCGTCGCGGGGCCTGGGCCCGGGCCCACGGCGGGCAGCGGCCTGGCCGGTCTGGGCGAGCGGCTCGCCGGCCTGGGCGTCGTTCTCAGCGTGGCCCGGGAATCCGGGGGCTGCTTCGTCCTGGAGGTTCGGCTCGCCGTCCCGGACGATGTCTCGGAGGGCCCGGTCACGGCACCGCGACCCGCACCCACCGCGGCCGAGGCGCAGCCGTGATCCGGGTTCTGCTCGCCGACGACGAGAACCTCATCCGCGGCGCGCTGGCGGCACTGCTGGCCATGGAGGACGACATGGCGGTTGTCGCCCAGGCCGCGTCCGGGCCCGAGGCGCTGGCCATGGGGCGGCTGCACCGCCCCGACGTCGCGCTGTTGGACCTGCAGATGCCGGGCATGGACGGCATCGCCGTCACCCAGGCGATGCGTGCCGAGGTCCCCGGGTGCGCCAACGTGATCGTGACCAGCCACGGACGTCCCGGTTATCTCAAGCAGGCGCTCGCGGCGGGGGCGCGCGGCTTCCTTCCGAAGACCGTCTCCGCGCAGGTCCTCGCCGACGTGGTCCGGGCGGTGCACGGCGGCGGCCGCTACGTGGACCCGGAGCTGGCCGCGGAGGCGATCGCGGCCGGAGAGAGCCCGTTGACCTCGCGTGAGGCCGAGGTCCTCGAGCTGGCCGCCGGCGGCGCACCGGTCGAGGAGATCGCGGCCCGGGCCGCTCTGTCGAGGGGCACGGTACGCAATTACCTGTCATCGGCTGCCGCGAAGCTGGGCGCCGTCAACCGGCACGAGGCCGTCCAGCTCGCCCGCGCCCGCGGCTGGATCTGACCCGAGGCATCCCCGGCCGGCCGGGGATGAGCATCGGGGGAGCGGGTGGCCTGCCGCCTACGGGGCCGCAACGGGGCCCGCTCGGCCAGCGGCTATTTCGGCGCCAATCTCCAGGCCAGTCGCTCGACGCGCGCCTAATGGCAAGGATACCGCGACGCAGGTATACGGGCAGCGGGTCCGAGAACGCGCCGGGCGGACGTCCACCGGGCTCGCGCAGTTGCCCCTCGTGCCAATGGCAAAGGCGCCGGGTTCCACGTGATCCCGGTGGCGGATGTCCGCCACCGAAGCAGGACGGCGACGGTCTGTCTGGTGCTGGGCCTGGCATGCGCGAACGCGTGGGCTACGGGAATCACACGCGGACCAGTGCCTGTAGTGTGCTGCCAGTGGTCTCGATATGGCCACGGGTTTCACATCAGATGGGCGGAGATCCTCGCCCTGTATCGATCGCGGAGGTCGTCATGGCGGAAGCGCCTGAGCGGCGGCGTTGGAGTGCGGCCGACGTTCCCGACCTGAACGGCCGGACGGCCGTCGTCACCGGCGCGAACTCCGGAATCGGCTTCGAGGCCGCCAAGCTGCTCGCCGGGCGCGGCGCGACAGTGGTGATGGCCTGCCGTAACCCGGTCAAGGCACAGGACGCCCTGGACACCATCCGGATCGCCGTACCCGAGGCGGACGTCTCAGTACTGCAGATGGATCTCAGCTCGCTCACCTCGGTCCGCAAGGCCGYCGACGCGCTGGTCACGGAGCGCCCCGTCATCGACCTGCTCATCAACAACGCGGGCGTCATGTTACTGCCCCAGGGCAGGACCGAGGACGGCTTCGAACAGCACTTCGGCATCAACCACCTCGGCCACTTCGCCTTTACCGGGCTCGTCCTGGAAGCCGTGACGGCCTCCGACGCCGGCCGCATAGTGACGGTCAGCAGCAACGGGCACCGGATGGGAAAGATCGACTTCGACGACCTCGACCTGGCCCAGAAGTACCGGCCGTTCCGGGCCTACGCCCGGTCGAAACTCGCGAACCTGCTGTTCACCTATGAGCTGCAGCGCCGGCTGACGGCGGCGGGAGGATCGGCACGGTCCGTCGCCGCGCATCCTGGTGGCGCGAACACGGAGGTCGGGGGCAACCCCAGCCCGATCCAGCGGAAACTCAAGAAGGTCGTCGACCACATCCCCAACCCCATCGTCCACTCCGCGTTCAAAGGCTCCCTGCCCCTTCTGCGCGCGGCGGTTGATCCATCGACGAGGGGTGGCGAGTACTACGGGCCGTCCGGGCTGCTGAAGATGACCGGCCACCCGGTCCTGGTCACCTCCAACGCCGCGTCGCGGGACACCGGGACCGCCGAACGTCTGTGGGAACTGTCCGAGCGGCTGACCACGGTGACCTACCCGCTCTGAGTGGCGCCGCGGCACCCACCGGCAGCGGGCGACGGCGCGGCGGGCCCACTTCGCCAGGCTGCGACGTTTTTATACTTGGTATAAATTCGTCGCAGCCTACGGCGAGGAGCTCACATGTCGACTGACAGTGCGGCGTCGGGTACGGCACCCGAGTCGGGAAATCCCATGGAGAACCCTGCGTTCCTGACCGCAGGATCCTTGACCCGCTCTTCTCCCCGCAGCGCATGAAGGAGATGGAAGGGCCGATCACCGAGCTGGCCCGCGGCCTCGTCGATGCGATCGCCACCGAGAGCGAGGTGGACTTCGTCCAGCAGTTCTCGCTGCGGTTCCCGTCGCAGGTCTTCCTCGCCCTGCTGGGGCTTCCGCTCGGCGAGCTCCCCACCTTCCTTGAAATGAAGGACGGCTTCATCCGGCCCGAGTCGATCACCGGGCGGCCCCGAGGCCACGAGGACTCGGTTGCCCTGTTGAAGACGACCGCCGCGTCGATCTACGAGTATTTCGACGCCGTCATCGCCGACCGGCGCTCCACCCCGGGCGAGGACATCGTCAGCCGCTTCCTGCAGACCGAGGTCGAGGGCGCACGCCTCAGCCACGAGGACATCCTCGACATCTGCTTCCTTTTCCTCGTCGCCGGCCTGGACACCGTCTCGGCCTCGCTGGACTGCATGATGCTGCATCTCGCGCTCCACCCCGACCGGCGGCATGCGCTGGTGAACGACCCGACGCTGATTCCGAACGCCGTGGAGGAGCTGCTCCGCTGGGAGCCGCCGGTGATGATGGTGGCGCGATTCGCGACCCAGGACACCGAGATCGCCGGCTGCCCGGTACGCAAGGGCCAGGTGGTGACCGGTCTGCTCGGCGCCGCCAACACCGACGAGCGGGAGATCCCCGAGCCTGAGGCCGTCCGGTTCAACCGCGACGCGAACCGGCACATCGCGTTCGGGCGGGGGCCGCATCGCTGCCTGGGCTCACACCTGGCTCGGCTGGAGCTGCGCATCGCCCTGCGCGAATGGCACGCCCGCATCCCCGACTACCGCGTTCCGGACGGCTTCCAGCCAGCCTTCACGACGACGATCCGCTCGCTTGTCGCACTCCCGCTCCAGCTCGACCCGTCCGCCTGAACCGGCGAGCCTGATCGTTACGACCCCAGCCGCGGGCCCCGCCCGGTCGTCGACCGCGGCGTCCCGCCAGCCGGTCCGGTCGGCGGTCGGCGGTCGGGCATGCTGAGGGAATGCGTGAAGTGAGCATCGACGGCGACGTCATCCGGCTCGGCCAGTTCCTCAAGCTCGCCGACGTCGTCGAGGCGGGTTCGGAGGTCAAGGCGGTGCTGGCCAGCGGGAGCGTCAGCGTCAACGGCGAGGTCGAGACCCGCCGGGGCCGCCAGCTGCGGCCAGGCGACGAGGTGACGCTGCCCGGCGAGCAGCTGCGCGTCGGCTGATCCATCCCCGGCGCGACCTGCCCGGATCGGCTGGCGCGTCCCGTCGATGCCGGCCGCCAGGGCCCCGCGCCGCCGACAGACCCTCGCGGGCAACGGGCTCCACTGCCCGCCTGCGCCCGCCCGCTGCCCGCCGGCTGTCCTGGTCCGCGCCCGTCGGCGGCGCCCGTTCCACCGGAGATCCCGCCGAAATCCACATTCCCGCCATTGGTGACACACGTCACCGATGGCCGGCCCGAATGTGAGCGGCGCAACCCTGCAGTCGCGATCTCGCGACACTTTTCGGCCGCATTGTGTTCCAGGACACGGGCGTCGGTCACATTTTTCACGGTTCCCTGCCGAGTGCGTCCGAGGTCACGTCGATCGGGCCCACAAGAACTCCGTGGTGCATGCACTATTAATTAGGGCGGTTGAGATTCGACCGCCTCATCACCTGCCCCTTCTCTGCACCCGGGAGCCCGCCGTGCTGAACGCCATCCATGCCGCCACTCACTCCAGCGGGTACGAGAAGCCGGCCACCCGTCGCTCGGACAACCCCTGGCACTTCGGTTCCGAGGAGACCTTCCTGTCCCTTGGCGCCACCACCGCGCAGCCGGAGCGGCGGACGGTCCGCACCCGCCTCGACCTGGCCGGCGAGGCTGTCGGGCAGCGGCGTCCCATCCGTCGCCGGGTCCTGCGCTGGGYGCACTCGCACAGCTGATCGAGGCCGTACCCATCGGCACCAGATCACCGCTGTGTGCACCACGGCCCCCTGGCTGTGGGCATGAGGACCGGCGGGAGAAACCATCAGCCGGGCATGTCGATAAACGGCCGGCGATGTAAGAAAGCGCTGGAGGAAGTCCTCCACAGAGGACAGCTGTTCATCCGGGAACTCATCGTGCAGCGTCCGAGAGTTCCCGGCGGCGTGACGCACCGGAACAGCGTTACGTAGGCAACCTACGATCGCCGACATCACCGCTCGTGCCTGAACACCTGGCCGGCTAAGAGACCCGGATACCGACGGGCATCAAGCAGAACAACCGGCCGCGGCTACGACGGCAGTGACGAGGCTGCCGCCCGCGATGGCGGCAGTGGCGTCACGGTGGACAGCGTCAGCTGCGGATCCGCCAGGCCAGGACCGTCACCGCGGGCTGACGCGTCAACCGTGCCGGGCTGGCCGAGCGAGCTCGGGGCGATGCCGGTCGACCCGCTGCCGGCGGCGGGCGAGGAGCACGTCCGCGAGAGCGTCCGCGCGCTCCATGTCGTCGAGGGTCGCCCGTGATCGCCCGTCGACGGTGAGGATGGCGGCGAGCAGTTCGGCGGACAGTCTCGTCCGCGCCGCGACCCGGGCCACGCTCGGCGGCAGGCCGCTCGACGCCCGAGCGGACAGCGGGCGGGAATCATCGGCTACTCGCTGTGACGGAAACTGCTCGCCCGGCGCGACGGAGTCATCCTGGACGGTGCGAGGGCGTGGCCGGACTCCGAGGAGATCGAACATACATTCGATCCTGGCCGCGATAGATCATCCTGTCAAGTGCCGCGGCGCCGATCGGCCCGAATCGGTGCCGGCGCGGACGCTCGCCCCAACGACACGCCCGACACGTCACCCATCACCCACCGTCGGCACCACCTCGATGGCCGCCGACCACGGTTGGCGCAGCGGGCGCGAGGCCGCGGTAGGCCCGCCGCACGGTGGCGCGGCCCGCGTCGGCCAGTTGGCGATGGCACACGCCCGCCATCAGAGAGAACAGGCGGACTCAGGCCGGTTTACGGCGGTCGCTACCATCCTGACCTGTCCAGAGCGATCGCCACTGAAAGCGGGTTCCTGGTGGGCCGGCGGCTCCGCGAGCTGTTTATCCGGTTTACCGCTCACCGGACCCTGCCATCGCTCCCGTTTACCGTTGATAGGGACGTTTGTGTTTCGGGGTAGTTTGACACGACAGTTAGGGCTGGCGGCCACGATCCTCGTGGTCGCCGCGACCAGTTGCTCGGCCGGCGGGGGCGGGTCCAGTGCATCCGGCGCCTGCGGCGCTCCCGGCGTCACGCCTGATCAGGTCGAGATCGGATTCCTCGTCTCCGATTCGGGTGCGGGTAGCGCCGCGTATGCTTCGGCCCGGGCCGGGATCGACGCCAGGATCGGCCTCGCCAATGACGAAGGCGGAATACACGGCCGCCTGATCACCTACGACTGGCGTGACGACCAGAACTCCCCGTCGCAGAACGCTCATGTCACCGATGACCTGCTCCGGAGTAAGCCCGTCTTCGGCCTCGTGGCGGCCACCTCCGCGATCAGTGGTTCGCTGGAAAACCTTTCCCAGCAGGGGATCCCCGTCGTCGGCCTCGGCCGGACGGACTGGGCCAAGTACCAGACGCCGCGGGCGCCGGCGGACACCCCTTGACGAGCCGCCCGGTCCGGTAGGTGACTTCTTCTCCCCGCCGCCGCGCACACCGATACCGAAACCGATTCCCGGCGGTCACCGCGACGTCACCGCGACGGGGAACGTCAGCGCGACAGCCATCGTCGGACGCATTTCGCAACCGCACTGTTCGGCTGTATTTCGCGACCGCAGGACGGCATTTCTCGACCGCCTTGAACGGCAGGGCTCCACCGATTCATCGGCAGCCATCCGGAAACGTGTCCCGCCCGCTTCTCCACCGTTCCTCCCCTCGCAAGGATGTCAGCGTGACATCATCCACTGCTCATTCGGACGCAGACCCGTTCCGGCCCGTCGAGAGCTTCTTCCGGGCCATCAGCACAAAGGATGTCGACGGGCTCAGGACCTGCCTCGACCCGCCTTCGAGATGATCGTCCCGCAACAGCCGGCCCGTGGCTTCCGGGGGCGTGACCAGGAGATCGCCACCCTGAACACCCTGTTCGAGACGCACCCCGGCTCCGCCGTCGAGATCCATCGGACGGCGGTCAACGGGAACGAGGTGCGGACCGAGACGACCACGGCCGCGGCCGCCACGGGGATGGAGATGGCGGCGGTCGTCATCTGGACCGTCGACCCGGCCGGCACCACGATCTCCAGCGGCCGCTACTACTCGGAGGCCGTCCGGCGGGAGGGGCCCGGGGATCACCGTGTTCATCCGCGGTCTCGGCCAGCCCTCGTAGGCGCCCCGGCGGCAGCGCGGCACGCAATTCCCGAGGTCAGACAATCCCGACACGCTTAACCTGATGGAAACCCTGCGCGCGGCTGAATCGGGACATCTGAAACACCGGTCCGGGGCAGCGGCGGCGCCCCGGACACCATCGCGGAACTCCTGGCAGAATTTGCTGGAACCGTTCGCGCACGCGGACTGGAACCGGCGCCACGCGAGTGGCGCCACACGGCGGATCGCCGGGCCGGCGAACCGCCGGTCCGCGCGGCGGGAGGAGGTGGGCGGTGACCGGGGTCGAGCGGGCCGACGCCGCCCGTAATCGCGCGGCGATCCTGGCCGCGGCAGCGGACCTGTTCGACCGTGAGGGGGCCGAGGAGGTGTCGATGAACGACATCGCCGAGGCCGCCGGGGTCGGCAAGGGCACCGTCTTCCGAAGGTTCGGCGACCGCACCACCCTGGTCGAGGCCGTCCTGCAGCCCCGGGCGAACGCGCTGAGCCAGCGCGTCGAGCACGGGCCGGCGCCGCTCGGCCCCGGTGGCAGCCCGACCGAGGCGCTGAGCGCCTACCTCGACGCCCTGCTCGACTTCGTGGTGGCCAACCGGACCCTCATCCGGGCACTCGAGCACCGCGGGCCGAACGCCTACTACTCGAACTCGTCCAGYCGGTACTGGATCGCCGAGCTCGCCCGGCGCCTCGCGGCCGTGCGGCCCGGGGAGGACACCGACTATCTGGCGCACGTCCTGTTCACCGCGCTGCGTGCCGACGTCGTCGACTACCTCGTCGCGGCCCGCCAGATGCCCCTCGATCGCGTCCGCGCCGGTCTCCACAACCTGGCCGGAGTGTGACGGGCTCGCGCCGGGCCTGCTGCTCGCCTGGTTCGACCGCTGGGTGATGGATCTGCCGGACACCCCGTGCCGGACCGCCCGACGTTCGTGAGCTTCGAGGGTCCCGAAGGCACCGGTGCCGGCTGGCGTGAGGTCTCGAACTACGCCCGGCCGCCCACGGCCGCACCGGGACGCTGCTCCTGGGCAAGGACTGCGTCCTCACCGACGCCGGTGACCGCCGGGGAGCCCACCGCCTTCGAGATCGGCATCCGGCCGGTCCACCACCGCTTCGCCGCCGGCCACCGCATCGGTGTCCGGGTCTCCGGCGGCGCCGCCGACGTCCTCACTCCCAACGCGAGCCCGGTCGACGTGACCGTCAGCACCGGCCCTGGAACCTCCACCCTGGTCATCCCTACCGTGCCCGAGTAGGACGGTCTCCGCGGCGGGCGCGCCGGCCGCGGTCGCGGGCGCGCCAGCCGCCGTGACGGGCGTGGTGGCCGCGCCCGCGGCGGTGGCCGGCACCGCCGCGGGTGGGCGCATGGTGGGGGCGGCGTCGGCGTCCCGAACGCGCAGCGCGGCGAGGAGCCCGAGGGCGGCCAGTGCCGCGGCGACGACGAACGCCCACCGGAAGGAGCCGGTGTCGCCGACGACCGACCCGCCGCCGGGCTCTGTGGCGGCGGGTCGCGCCAGGCTGAGCGCGGTGGAGACCAGCGCGACCCCGAGCGCGGAGGCGAGCTGGCGCTGCGCGTTGAACAGCGCGGAGGCATGGCCCGTCCGCTGCGGGGAGATGGTGGCGAAGGCCGCGGTCTGGGCCGGCATCATCACGAAGCCGATACCGAAGCCGACCCCGAACAGCAGCGCGCGCAGCGGCCAGAGGGATCCGGCCGAGTCGAGAAAGCCGAGGGCGAGCATCGAGGCGGCCGCGAAGACCAGGCCGCCGGCCATCAGCCGGCGCGGCCCGATCCTCGGGTAGAGGCGCCCGGCGATCTGGGTGGCGGTCAGCACACCCAGGGCCTCGGGGAAGACGACGAGCCCGGACGTCGTCGCGCTGGCGCCCCGCACCGTCTGCATGAGCAGCGGGACGAGGAACAGCACGCCCATGAACGCCATGAACGCGATCGACAGGGTCAGGCTGACGGTGCGGAACAGGTCGTTGCCGAGTAGCCGCAGGGCCAGCAGCGGCTGGGTGCGGCGCAGCTCCCACCACACGGTGGCCCCGGTCGCCAGGAGCCCGACCCCGGCGGCCGTGAGGGTCCCGGCCGAGCGCCAGCCGTGGTTCGGCCCGACGGACAGCGCGTAGAGGACGAGGGCGAAGCCACTCGCCGAGAGCACGAAGCCCAGCGCGTCGAAGCGGCCGGCACCCGGCACCCGGGAGCCGGTCAGGAACGCCAGGCCGAAGCCGAACGCGGCGATCCCGATCGGCACGTTGACCAGGAACACCCAGTGCCAGGACGCCTGGTCGGTCAGCACCCCGCCGAGGATCGGGCCGGCGGCCGGCGCGACGACGGTGGGCACGATGAGAATCCGGGCCGCCCGGGCCCGTTCCGCCGGTGGGTAGACCCGGTAGAGCATCGCCATGCCCACCGGGGTGAGCAGGCCACCGCCGACGCCCTGCAGCACCCGGAAGACCACCAGCGCGGGGAGGCTGCCGGCAAGCCCGCACAGGGCGGAGGCCGCCGTGAACACGCCCAGCGCGGCGAGGAACACCGGCCGGCTGCCGAACCTGTCCGCGAGCCAGCCCGACGCGGGGATGGAGACGGCCAGGCTGACCAGGTAGGCGATCACGACCTCGTCGATCGACCCGGAGCTCACGCCCAGGTCGGCGGCGATGGAGGGAAGTGCCACGTTGACGATCGTGGTGTCCATGATCGTGATGAACATCGTCGCGACGAAGAGGGTGGCGACGACGACGCGTTGGCTCGGGCGGCGGTCGAGGGGGACGTCCATGCCGACTCCTTCTGTCCCGCCGCGGCCGAGGTGGGACAGGGCTCCGGCGTCGGACGTCACGGGCCGGCATCATCCAGCCCTCATAGTGAGGCAACCTCACTATGAGGGCGTACGGGAGAGTCGTCAACCGAGGCGGCGGGTGGGGCCGCTCACCACCACCCGCCGCCTGAGGGCTCAGTTCCCCTGGCCGTTGGCGCAGAGTCGCTCGCGCACCACCTGGAACGCGTCACCGGCCGGATTGACCTGGACGAACGCGGCGCACTGAAGCGGGGTGGTCGCGTTGGTGCGCAGGTCGGTCGCCTCGATGAGCCCGCCGGCGTCGTAGTCGGTCACGTTCCGCAGCGCGCTGATGAAGCCCTCGCGGGTCGGGCAGTCGCCGGCCAGCTCAAGTCCGCGCAGGAACATGTCCGCGTAGATGTATCCGTACATGGCGAACTTCTCTTCGGGCTGGACGGCCTGCGGCGCGAAACGGGTCATCGCGTCGCGGTAGCGGTCGATGGCCGGCCCGCCCGCCTCGAACGGGTGGAAATAGACCGGGAAGGAGACCCCGCGCAGCGCCGGCCCCGTCGAGGCGAGCACGCCGCGGTCGTACCCGCTGGTCGAGACGGTCGAAGTGAGAGCCAGGTTCGCCTGGCGGGTGGCCTGCACGATGGCGGCCAGGTCGTCCACGGTGGTGAAGCCCATGAGCGCGTTCGCGCCGCTGCCGGCGATCTGCTGGGCCACCCGCGCCGGGCTGTCGACGCTGGCCGCGAAGGGAATCAGCGGGGCCACCTGCAGACCGACGGACTCGAACGCGCTGCGGTACCGCCCGGCGACCTCCTCGGTGAACGCCGACCCCCCGGTGCTCACCATGGCGACCTTCGTTCCGCCGTTGGCCTGGAAGTACCGGCCGATCGTCTCCGGCGCCGCGTCGTACAGGTGCGCGAAGACATTCGGGTACTTGGCGTAGGAGGGCTGGGTGAGACCGACGTACGGAACTCCCTCTTTTTCGAGGCTGTCGAGGGAGCCGCCGATCGCGGAGGTCACTCCCACCAGGCCGAAGGTGGAGCTGCTGAGATCCTGGGTCACCCGCACGTTCGTGGACGAGGAGGCCGCGTCGTCCCGCCAGTCGTAGGTGACGCGGCGGCCGTTGACCCCTCCCGTCTCGTTGGCCAGCCCGATCCTGGCGTCAACTCCCAGGCGGGCCGACGAGAGCGCCTCGCTGCCCGTGCCCGTGTCGGAGAAGATGAAGCCGAACTTGACCTGGTCGGCCGTGACTCCGGGGCTGTCGCAGGGGCCGTTCGCCCCGGCTCCTGCTCCCGATGTCGAGCACCCTGTCAGGGCACCCACGACGATCGCGGCTACCAGGGATAACGGTCCTACCACTCCAGCCTTACGCATACAGGTCCCCCTATGAGCGCGTGGACGAACGCACGCGGCGATGTCGTGCGCCGTGGAGGCCTTCCTCACTGGACCGCCCACGGCACCCAACCCTCGTGCCTAAGCATTTCATTAGCGAAGTTTGAGGATCGTAGCCGCTACCCCCAGGACGCCAAATATGGACCCTGACCTGCGCAGACATCGTCACGCAAAGCACAGTTCGCAGCCCTGGGCCGGCGTCGGCGCGACGTGCGCACAAGATGATTCCGGCCGTGTCGAACCATCCCCAATCAGTCCGAAACGGTCGGAAACAATCAGGGTCACAAGGCGTCGATCTCGCGCCTGGTCACGGGACGACTACCGGTCACCTGACACCGCCGTCCGTCTGGCCTGCCCGGGTCTCGTGACGCGACTCGGGCCGACCGCGGTTCAGGGAACCTGTCAGCGGCCGGAGCCCGCCGTCGCGGCCTGCTCCCAGATCTGGCGGGACACCGCCTGCGGATCGGCCGCGAGGCGGGACGGCACGTCCCAGATGCGGGTGATCGCCTTGCCCGCCCGGTAGACCGGCCATCCGGGGTCGCCGGTCGCGGCGAACGAGATCCAGGCCGAGCGCATCTGCTCCGACAGGTCGACGACCCCGGCCGGGACGGGATTGCCGAGCAGCATCGACGACATCGTCCCGACGAAGTTGCCGAACGTGAGTGGGGTGTCGATGCCGTGGCAGGCGCCGAGCGCGCCCGCGAAGGCGGGGCTCTGCCAGGCGAACTCGTAGCAGTAGGCACGGCCGGGATGGTTGCCGACGCACCACAGCGAGGGCATCCGGAAGGCGCCGTCGGAGAGGATCATCGCGTTCAGGTCGGCATCGGACAGATCCGGGTGGGCCGCCCGGTAGGCACCGGCCGCCGAGGGCGGCAGGCCGACCGTCACCGCGGTCGCCGCCGGATCGGCGTCCGCCACGCCCGCCGCGATGGCGAACAGCCGGTACTCGTCACGGGTGGAGCCGGCCACGAGATCGACCTCGCCGCGCAGCCGCCGCCACGGCAGAGCGGGGACGAGCTCCCCACCCAGGATCGGCCCGTACGGCGTGATCTGGCCTTCCTCATGCTGAACCGCGTGGATGGCCTCGGGGCGCACGGCTGCCAGGTCGCTGGCGGTGGCGCGCACCCCGAGGGCCGCGGCGATGCGCTCGGAGGTCGCCCGGGCGTGCTCCGGGGTGAGGAAGCCACCGGCGACGCTCTGGGCGATCGCGCGGTTGAACAGCCCCCGCCCCTCGTCCGCCGCCACCAGCACGGCCACCGAGGTACCGCCCGCGGACTGGCCCATGATCGTCACATTGCCAGGGTCGCCGCCGAACTGCGCGATGTTGTCCCGCACCCAGTGCAGCGCGGCCAGCTGGTCGAGCAGGCCGCGGTTGAGCGGCGCGTCGGGCAGCCAGCCGAACCCCTCGAAGCCGACCCGGTAGTTCACGGTCACCACGACCGCTCCCCCGCGGGCGAGCGTCGCGCCGTCGTACTCGGGCTGGCTGGCGGAGCCGATCAGGAACGCGCCGCCGTAGAACCACACCAGCACCGGAAGACCACGCCCGGTGGGATCGGGCGTCCACACGTTCACGCTCAGGCAGTCGGTGCCGTCACCGGGATGCCACAGCGACTCCAACCCTCCCATCCACGAGGTCTGCGGCGGGCTGGGGCTGAACCTGGTGGCGTCCAGGGTGCCCGTCCACCGCTCGGGTAAGCGGGGGGCGGCGAAGCGGGCGGGGCCGTCCAGCGGGGCGGCGTAGGGGATCCCGCTGAATACCGCGATGCCGTCGAGATAGTCGCCCCGGACGTGACCGGCCGCCAGGTGCCTTACAAGGTTCACGTGAAGCCCCCCAGGACGTAGCAGGTGCTCCCGGGAGGTGGCTGTTCCACCCGGGACATCGGAAGTCTCGCGCGTGACCTGCACCTTTGCGCCCATTGCCCTGGTGTCAGCGCAATCGGCCAGCACCAAATATGGGCAAACAGCATGAAAAGCTCAGCCGACAGCAGAGATGACAACCCCTCCGCGCGAGGTGTGACCAAGAACCCACCGGTCGTACACGGACATCACGTCGATGTGCGTGATACATATAGTTGTACTGTACAGCTAATCTTGGGGTGCACATGGACGCCAGCGAAGTCTCGAACGGAGCGAGTCCGGGCCCCGGCCCGGACTCCGGAGCCGGGACGGACGCTCCGTCACGAGCCAGCGCCATCGTCGCCGTCCTGGCCGCGGTCGGCGTCCTGGTCTCGCTCATGCAGACGCTGATGGTGCCGCTGATCCCGGTACTGCCGAAGCTCCTGCACTCCAACGCGAGCGACGCGTCCTGGGCCATCACGGCGACCCTGCTCACCGGAGCCGTCGCGAACCCGGTCTTCGGCCGGCTCGGCGACCTGTTCGGCAAGCGGCGGATGCTCCTGCTCTCCGGCTACATCCTCGTGGCGGGCTCGCTGGTCTGTGCCCTGACCGACTCCCTGGTGCCGATCGTGGCGGGCCGGGCCCTGCAGGGCCTCGGTCTGGCGATCATCCCGCTGGGCATCAGCATCATGCGTGACCTTCTCCCACCGAAGCGGCTGATCCCGGCCATGGCCCTGATGAGCTCGTCGCTCGGCATCGGCGGCGCGCTGGGACTGCCGATCGCGGCGATCGTCGCGCAGAACCTCGACTGGCATGTGCTGTTCTGGGGTTCGGCCATCGCCACCCTGATCCTCATGGCGCTGGTCACGGTCGTGGTTCCCGAGTCCCCCGTCCGGGGTTCCGGCAGCTTCGACCTGCCCGGAGCGGTGGCCCTCTCCGCGGGCCTCGTCGCGCTGCTGCTCGCCGTGTCGAAGGGGAGCACCTGGGGCTGGTCCAGCGCCACCACCCTGGGGCTGTTCGGAGCCGCGGTCGCCGTCCTGCTGGCCTGGGGCCGGTGGGAGACGCGCACGAAGGCCCCGCTGGTCGACCTGCGCACCTCGGCCCGGCGCCCGGTGCTCCTGACGAACCTGTCCTCCACCGTGCTGGGCTTCGCGATGTACGCGATGTCGCTGATCTGCCCGCAGATCATGCAGCTACCCAGGGCCACCGGGCACGGCCTCGGCCAGTCACTGCTCGCCACCGGCCTGTGGATGGCGCCGGCGGGGCTGATGATGATGGTCGTCTCGCCCTTCGCCGGACGCCTGATCACCGCCCGCGGGCCGAAGGCCGCCCTCCTCTCCGGCACAGCTGTGATGACCGTCGGATACGTCGCCGCGCTCGGGCTGATGGGCAGCCCCGTGGGCGTCCTGGTCATCGCCTGTTCGATCAGCGGCGGCGTGGGGCTCGCCTACGCGGCGATGCCAACCCTGATCATGGCCTCGGTGCCCGCTTCCGAGGGCGCCGCCGCCAACGGCCTCAACACCCTGATGCGCTCCATCGGGACGTCGACGGCCAGTGCCGTGATCGGCGTCGTGCTGGCGAACATGACCATCTCCTTCGGGACGACGCAGGTCCCGTCACTGACCGGCCTGCGCGTCGGCTTCCTGATCGGCGCCGGCGCCGCACTGGTGGCCTTCCTGGTAGCCCTCGCCATCCCGGCCCGCAAGTCGGCCGCACCCACCTCCGTCGTTCCCGACCAGCGCAGCCCGCACGACCGGCCGACCGGGGCCGCTGGGGCCGCCGCCGGTTCCGTGGCGGAGGGCACCGCGGGCGCCGCAGCGACGGACGCGGTCGAGGCAAGGGCCTGAGCGACCGCCCCGGCCCATACCCGGCGGAGCCCCGCGCTGACGGGGCCCCGCAGCYGGCACGAGCACGGCGAAGCCCCAAGCCCCGGGATGCGGGACCTGGGCATCTCGGGTCCCACTGCCCGGAGACGTGGCTGCCAACCCGCCGTGGGAAGCTCCACGGGCTCCGGCCTGGGCCGCCAACGTTGGCCAGAAGGCCGAACCTTTCCCTGGCTGCACCAGTCTCGCCAGCTCCGCACCCAGTGGGAACACCGGGTCGACATCCACCGGGCGTTTCTCGGCCCCGCCTGCCCGATCATCTGCCTGCGCAAACTCCAAGCATCATTCGGAACGGGTTTAAGACCGTGTCTGCGGGCGCGGACCGCGTCGTTCACCACGACGTCCTGGATCCGGCATGACTCCACCAACGACCGCTGGCGGCTTCCTCGGGTCTGGTACCGCTGCCGTGTCAAACCCGTTCCCGCTCGGATCGCCCACTGACCGTCCGCGAAATCGGCACCGGTGACCCTTGACAACCATCCTGCGCCAGACAATCGCCAGGACATCTGGGGTGACCCGATCACCGCCCTGCCTCGACCCGACCCACCTCACTTATCATCATCAATCGGGTACATCGGGCGGATGTTTGAGGGGTGGCCGTGCCAGGAGATTCGCCGCTTCCCTCCCGGCTAAGCCTGCGTGGTGACGGTGGATTTGACCGATCCCGGCGCGGGCGTTTCCGTGGCGGGCGGTTCGGCGCCGTGCTCACGGCCGCGCTTTCCGCCGCAGTGCTGCTGTTCAGTGTGGGTGGCTGGTCGCTGTACGCCTACGCCAACGGCAACGTCACGCACGTCGACCTTGACCTGGGTGACGATCGTCCGGCCGCGGACCATGATGTCGAGAACTATCTGCTCGTCGGCACGGACAGCCGCGCGGGCACCGGCGACGAGTACGGCGGCTCCTCGCTCGTCGCCGGCCAGCGCTCTGACACCACGATGCTGATCCACGTGGCCGGGGACGGGGCCACCACGATGGTCTCGTTCCCGCGCGACACCCTCGTCGTCATTCCCGAGTACACCGACGCGGCCGGCAAGGTGCACAAGAAGCATCGGGGCAGGTTCAACTCGGCGATCACCGACGGCGGCCCGTCGCTGCTGGTGAAGATGATCGAGAGCCTGACCGGGATGCGGGTCGACCACTACGTGTCGGTCGACCTCGCGGGCTTCAAACAGATCACCGACGCGATCGGCGGCGTCGACGTCTGCGTGCTGCCCTCGGACTTCAAGGACCACTTCCAGGACGACAACAAGCGGTGGCGGGTGAGCACCAACACCAACGACACGATGAGCGGCTGGTCCGGCGGCCCGGGTACCCTGCACGTCAACGGCGAGCAGGCACTCGCGTTCGTCCGGCAGCGGCATGGCTTCATGCAGGGCGACATCGCCCGGATCAACCGCCAGCAGCAGTTCCTCGGCGCCGTGCTCCGCAAGGCCACCAGCGGCGACGTCCTGACGAACCCACTCAAGTCGTCGGCGCTGCTCCGGGCCGCGACCGGAGCGGTCACCCTCGGTAACACCACACTCGACGAGCTCATGGCCCTCGGACTGTCGATGAAGGGCATGGCGGCCGGCACGATGCACGTCGAGACACTGCCGACCCGCGCGCCCGGCCTCGCCGACGGCGGAAACCCGGACAACGGAACGCTGCCCGGCTTCGGCGCGGTGCAGCTCTACGACCCGGTCGACCTCGCGAAAATCGTCATGCCGCTGGGCGGCCAGGTCGAGGGCGTCACCCTCGAGGACACGACCGCCTCGGCCACGCCCGGCCCGGTGACCGTCCCACCCGCGCAGGTCGCTGTCGCCGTCTACAACGGCTCCGGCACGTCCGGCCTGGCGGCGAAGGTGACCACGGCGCTGGTGCGGGAGGGGTTCCAGGCAACCAGCGCCGGCAACGCCGACCCCCGCGCGGCGTCACAGGTGCGCTACGGCCCCGGCCAGGAGCAGGCCGCGTGGACGGTGCAGGCGGCGGTACCCGGCTCGATCGCCCGCGCCGACTCGACCATCACCGGGATCCACCTCATCCTCGGCAGCGGGTACACCGGCGTCGTCGCCCCGGCGATGGCGGGTGCCACACCCGCCGCCGGCACGACGCCCGCAGCCCCGGCGGCCGCCGCACCGCAGGGGCCGCCGCCACCGCCCTGCACGCTGTGAAAACCACCCGATCTGAGGCGGGACCTCCCGAGCGGTCCGGGAGACGTCTGGCCGGCGCCACCAACATCGCCGGACGAGTGGTGAGGTGCGTTCCGCTGACCAGGACATCCAAGGGTGCTTATGCTCTGAGCTGAATATTGATTAACGACTATGTATGGCGGTGGCTGCATGGACGCGGAGTCTGGCCCGGACAGGGCATGGGCACGCTTCGGTGGCGGGCGCTGTCTCGCCCCGACACTCGGGCGGTGCACCCCGGTGTTCGGACGGCTCACCCCGGCCCTTACACGGGCGGCGTCATGACCCGGCGGCCGCTTGCGGGACTGCAGGTCGTGGAATGTGCGAGCTTCGTCGCCGGGCCCACCGGCGGGATGACGCTCGCGCAGCTCGGGGCCGACGTGATCCGGGTCGACCCGATCGGCGGCGGCAGCGACTACCAGCGCTGGCCGGTGGCACCCACCGGCGAGAGCTACTACTGGACGTCCCTCAACAAGGGGAAGCGGTCCGTCGCGGTCGACCTGCGTTCCGGCGCGGGCAAGGAGCTGGTCACAGCTTTGATCACCGCGCCGGGGCCGGATCGCGGTGTCCTCGTCGACAACGTCGTCGGGCGGCGCTGGATGTCCTACGACGCCCTGACCGCCCGCCGGCCGGACCTGATCCACGTTCGCGTCCAGGGCTATCCGGACGGGCGGCCCGCCGTCGACTACACGGTCAACGCCGAGGTCGGCCTGCCGGGAATCACCGGGCGGGAGGAGGGCGGCGCTCCGGTCAACCACGTGCTGCCGGCCTGGGATTTCATCACCGGGCTGACCGTGTCGACGGCGGTTCTCGCCGCGTTGCGCGACCGCGACCGCACCGGGGCCGGCGCGTTCGTCGAGCTGGCGCTGGCAGACGTCGCGCTCAGCGGTGTGGCGAATCTCGGCTGGCTGTCGGAGGCCGCGGCCCGCGGGACCGAGCGGCCCAGGCATGGCAACCACGTCTACGRCAGTTTCGGCGTCGATTTCACCTGCAGCGACGGCAACCGGGTGATGGTGGTGGCGCTCACCGAGGGCCAGTGGGCGGCGCTGTGCTCGGTGACCAAGACCGGCGAGGTGTTCGCCGCCCTCGAAACGGCGCTGGACGCCGACCTGGCCCACGAGGCCGACCGGTACCGGCTACGCGAGACCATCGCCGCGGTGCTGCGTCCCTGGTTCGCCGCCCGCGACTACCAGCAGGTCAGCAACGAGCTCGACGCCGCCCGCGTGCTGTGGGGCCGGTACCGGGGCATGTCCGACGTCGTCGCAGCGCACGCCGCGGACCCGATCCCGCTGCTCGCGGAGGTCCGGTTGCCGGCTCACGAGCCGTCCTCGGGAACCGTCACGGCGATCACGGCGCGCTCGCCGATGCGCTGGGACGGCGAGTACGGCGCGCCCGGTGAGGCACCGCGCCTCGGCCAGGACACCGCGCCCGTCCTGGGCGAGATACTCGGCCTGACGGATGCCGAGATCGGCCGGCTGATCGACACCGGCGTGATCGCGAGTGAGACGACGGGACGGGCGGGATGACGATCGGATCGGTCGCCGAGGGGCCCTACTTCGACGAGCTGGCCGTCGGGCAGCGGTTCCGCTCCGCGCCGGGGGTCACGCTGACCGCCGGCCTCGCGGACGTCCACCGCTCGATCGTCGGCGGCCGGCTCGCCCTGGCCCTCGACACCGCACTGTGCGCCGAGGTGACCGGCGCCGCGGCGCTCGCCCCGCCGAACGTCGTCTGGGACGTCGCCATCGGGCAGTCCACGGTGGTCACCCATCACGTGAAGGCCAACCTGTTCTACCGCGGGCTGGTCTTCCGCCGGGCGCCCGAGATCGGCGACACGCTGCGGACGTCCACCGAGGTCGTCGCACTGCGGCAGAACAGCGTCCGGCCCGGGCGCCGGCCGACCGGGCTGGCGGTGCTGCGCATCACCACCGTCGACCAGCTCGACCGGCCCGTCCTGGACTTCTGGCGGTGCGCGATGCTCCCGCTGCGCGACCCCGACCGGACCACCGGGCACCGCGACGACATCGAGGCCATCGGGACCGTCGAGACGGCCGGGACGGCGGAGCTCGGGGCCGTCGTCGAGGGCTGGGACCTCGAGCGTTTCGCGGCCGCGACCGAGGGCGCGGGCTTCGCCGATCTCAAGGTCGGGCAGAGCTGGCGGGTCGGCGGCGGCGACGTCGTGTCCAGCGCGCCCGAGCTGGCCCGGCTCACTCTGAACATCGCCCAGGTGCACCACGACACCCGGGCCGGCGGCGGGCGGCGGCTGGTCTACGGCGGTCACACCATCGGCCTCGCGTTCGCCCAGGTCACGCGGGCACTGCCGCGGCTGGTCACCGTCACCGGCTGGCACGGCTGCGACCACGTCGGGCCGGTGTACGAGGGCGACACCCTGCGCAGCGACATCACGGTGGAGGACCTCACCCCGCTCGCCGCGGGCGGCGGCCTGGTCAGCCTGCGCTCGCGGGTACGCGCCGACGACGGCCCCGGCGACGGCGGACCCGGCGACGGCGAGCCCGGCCAGGAACCCGACCGGGACGTCCTCGACTGGCGCTTCGTCGCGGTCCTGCCCTGATCGACGCGCCGGCCGCTCCGGCGCGGTCATGAGGGCCCGCCCGCCGGGGTGGCAGGTGTATCGATCGGGCAGTCATCAAGGATGGTCATGCAGTAGCCGGCGCGGCTGACCTTGCCCGTTCTCGATCGCCGCGAGCGCCCGGTCCGCAGGCCCGTCCATGGCGTACGCCTGTGTGACGGCCTCGCGGACGGCCTGCTCGGTCTTCGGGTCGAGCGTTGGCCGGGCTCCGACTACCAGCCCTTCAGCGACCCGGCGCAGTTCGTCTTCGGTGAGAGGAGTGCCGGCGGCTACCTCGATGAGCAGCCCGTCCTGCTCGGCCCAGACGAGGGCGAACTCCCGCTTGGGGTCCATGCGGGTGAACACGGCCGGCCGACCCCGGACCGTCGTGCGGGCGACGGTCCGCTCTGGCTGCACGCGCATGCTCGACTCGACGGCGTCGAGGGTCGGTACCGGCCCCCAGCTGACCGTGACCATGACGAACGCCATCTGCTTACCCATCATCGCGTTGAAGGACGACCAGTAGGTGGCGATGTCCGGGGTGGGCTCGCCGGTGCCGGCACCGCTCGTGTCCTCCTCGAAGGTCATCTCGGCGGGTATCCAGGTGATGCCGACGCCCCCCACGTCCCGACCAGGCCCCAGCCCGGAACCCGGACCGGCGGTCGGGGCGGACGTCGGCCCAGCGGCCGGACTGGCGGTCGGTGACGGGCGGGCCGGCCTGACCTCGACGGTGTCGGAGTCCGACCGGGCCAGGCCCAGACCCGTGGGGATGGCGACCACGAGCACCGCCACCGCCGCGGCGAGCGCGACCCGCCGCCTGCGCCGACGCAGGCGGAACCGCTCGCGTACCAGGCGGGTGGTGTCCGGGCGGGCCGTGACCTCGGCCGTCACGGCCCGCATGGCCGCTCGTAGATCCCGTTCGACGTCGATGGTCACGGAGTCCTCCTTTCCGCCGGCAGGACGTCGTCGAGGTGCGCGCTGGCCCGCAGTCGGGCGAGTCCGCGCGAGGCCTGGCTCTTGACCGAGCCGACGCTGCAGCCGAGCGCGGCCGCGACCTCCGCCTCGGGCAGGTCGTCGAGGTAGCGCAGCACGAGCACCGCGCGTTGTCGGACGGGCAGGGTCATCAGGGCACGGATGAGCTCGTCGCGCACCGACAGCCGGTCGGCGTGGTCCGGCAGGCCGATCTGGTGTCCGCACCCAGCGGCACCTCGTGGATCCGGAACCGGCGCCACCGGCTCGCCGCCGCGTTGACCAGCGCCCGCCGCACATAGGCCTCCGGGTGTCCGGCGGACACCCGCGGCCAGTGCCGGTAGGTGCGCTCCAGCGCCCCCTGGACCAGGTCCTCGGCCGTCCCCCGGTCGCCGACCAGCAACACCGCGCAGCGCACCAGCCGGTCGCCCGTGCGCCCGACGAACTCCTCGAACGCCCGCTCCTCGCGTTCCAGCACCCGATACGTCCCTTCCGTGGTCCTGCCCTCCTGAACGCCGGCCCCACGGGCGACGACGGTGTCCCTGCGTGGCGCTCCGGTGGCACTTTCGGGTGAACCCGATCAGGTACTCGTTGTCTACGGGCAGACCGGACGATAGCGTCCAAAACGCACCAAAGCTTGACAAAGGGAGGGGGTGGGACAACAGACCAGCCGCACTGCGCTGGTCGATTACGCGAGGAGATTCGCGCATGAGATTTGTCGGCTCCTGGAAACGCCGCGCCCTGGCGCTCGCCGTCGCCGCGACGGCCTGCACCCTCGGTGGTGGCATCGTCGCCGGGCCCGCGCAGGCGGCCACCTGTTCCGACGTGGAGGTCGTTTTCGCCCGGGGCAGCGGTGAGCTGCCCGGCCTGGGCATCACCGGCGGCCCGTTCGTCAACGCCGTGAAACAGAACCTGCCCGGTAAGACGGTCRCCTCGTACGCCGTGAACTACGCCGCGGACTACGCGCAGACGTCGGCCGGCCCTGGGGCCACCGACATGACCCGGCACGTGAAGGCGACCGCGGCCGCCTGCCCGAACACGAAGTTCGTGCTGGGCGGGTACTCGCAGGGCGCCAGCGTCACGGACATCTCGATCGGGATTCCGACGTTCCTCGGCGTGGGCGAGACCATTCCGAAGGAACTCGCCCCGCGGGTCGCGGCGGTGGTCGTGTTCGGCAACCCGCTGGCACTGACCGCCGGTAAGATCACCACGGCGAGTCCGCTCTACGGCCCGAAGGCCAAGGAGTGCTGCAATCTCGGCGACCCTGTCTGCGCCTCGGGGTTCAACTTCTTCGCGCACATCATGTACGGGTTCGACGGAAGCGCCGCCGACGGCGGGAAGTTCGCCGCGTCGAAGGTCCTCGCGCTGAAGTAGTCCGCACGCTGAAGTACTCGGCGCCGAAGTACTCGGCGCGCTGCGGCAATGGTGAAGCGGCCCGCCGGGGCGGAACAGTGTCGTCCGTCCCGGCGAGCCGCCCGGCGCGGTCAGCCCAGCGGTGCGGCGGCTATTACTCCGGGATGGCGCGCAGGTACTGCGCCATCGACAGCGGCGTGATGCTGAGGACTCCGGAGTCCACCGGCATGGTGATGCCGGTGATCCAGCGCGCCTCGTCGGAGGCGAGGAAGGCCACGGCCCAGCCGACGTCCCAGCCGGTGCCCGGGGTGCCGAGCAGGCCGGCCTCGTTGCGCAGTTGCGTGCGGAAGTCGGCCCGCGGGTCCTGCCCGGAGACGGAGTTCACCATCGGGGTGGTGATGTGCCCCGGCGCGATCGCGTTGACCCGGATGCCCTGCCGCCCGTGCGAGTAGGCCATGTCGACGGTCATCGCGAGCATCGCGCCCTTGGCCGCCGAGTAGGCGATCGTGCCGTCGCCCCGCAGCGCGGAGATCGACGAGATGTTGACGATCGAGCCGGAGCCCTGGGCGGCCATCACCGGCACGGCGTACTTGGACGCCAGGAAGACCGTGCGCAGGTTGACGTTGAGGGCGCGGTCCCAGGCCTCCTCCGAGAGGTCCACGACGGTGCCCAGGGAGGCCAGCCCGATGTTGTTCACGAGGATGTCGACCGTGCCGAAGTTCTCGACGGCCGCCGCGACCATCGCCTCGCACTGGTCCGCCTGCGTGACGTCGGCGGCGAAAACCTTCGCCTTGCCGCCCTCTTCCTCAATCATCTTTAAGGTCAGCTCGGCGCGCTCGGGGTACAGGTCGACGAGCAGGACGCTCGCGCCCTCCCGGGCGAGCACCACGGCGCTGGCCTTCCCGGTGCCTATCCCGTCACCCGGCGTGGAGCCGGCTCCGGTGACGATGGCGGCCTTTCCCTCGACCCGTCCAGAACTTCGTGCCATCCGACGTCTCCTCTCTCAGCCACGCCAGCGCGTCAGAAGGGCCGCGCCCGCCTCGTATCCGCCGACGTTGGTCACCGCGGCGACTTCCGCGCCGACCACCTGCCGTGCCCCGGCCTCGCCGCGGAGCTGACGGATCGCCTCGGCGGTGTGGCCGAAGGAGGCGTGCAGACGCCCGCCGGAGAGCTGCCCGCCCCAGGTGTTGAGCGGCAGGTCGCCGCCGAGCGCGATCCGCTTGCCGCCCTCGACGAAGGCGCCCGCCTCGCCGGTACCGCAGAATCCCATCGCCTCGAGCCACCAGACGGCCTCGATGGTGAAGCCGTCGTAGAGCTGGGCGACGTCGACGTCGGCGGGCCGCAGACCGGTCCGGTTCCACAGGGCCGCCGCGGTGGCGTGGCCGACCCGGCCCATGTCCTCCCACTGCTCCCACGAGGGGCGTCCGTCCACGACCCCGGCCATCGCCTCGATGGCGACCGGTGCCCGCAGGTCGGGGGCCGTCTCCGCCGCCGAGACGACGATCGCGGTGGCCCCGTCGACGGGAACGTCGCAGTCGTACAGGCAGATCGGCGTCGAGATCATGCGCGACGCCAGGTAGTCGTCGACGGTCAGCGGGTCGCGGTAGACCGCGTCCGGGTTGAGGGCGGCGTGCGCGCGCTGGGTCACCGGGATCCAGGCAAGCTGCTCGCGGGTGACGCCGTACTCGTGCATGTACCGGGTGGCGTAGGGGGCCACCTGGCACACCGGGGAGAGCGCGCCGATCGGCAGCAGCCAGGCCAGCGGCCCCTCGGCCGCCGGGTGGATCGACCCGTAGGCGGGGCGGCCGCCGGCGTTGCGCGCGGCGCTGCCCTCCTTCACCGTCCGCCAGATGACGACGTGGCGGGCCTGGCCGGTCGCGATCGCCTGCGCCGGGCCGTAGAAGGGCAGACTCATGCCCTCGACCTGGCCCTGCCGCCAGGTGGTGGTGAGGCGCAGGGCGTCCTGGATCTCGTACAGGTTGCCGTTGGCGTAGCCGGGCAGGTTGGCCTTGCCGCCGCCGGGGAACATGGCCAGGCCGTCGATGTCGTCGACCTGCAGGCCGGCGTCCTCGATCGCGGCGTGAACGGCGTCGAGGGTCAGCTGGAACCCGGAGCGGTCGATGCGCCGCCCGACGGCCGACTGGCCGACGCCGGAGAGCACGACCCGCTTCTCGAAGTGCTCGGTGCCCGTCACGCGGTCGCCCCGGCACCGTTCTCGGAGGCGCGGTCGACGGCGACGAAGCTCGGGACGGCGAAGTCGCCGGGCCCCGGCTCGAAGCCGACCTCGACCGCCATCCCGATCTCCACGGCCTCCGGGGAGCAGCCGCGCAGCCGGCCGGCCACCCGCACTCCCGGATGGCCCGGGAACTCGACGAGGACGATCGCGTAGGGCACTTCGAGACCAGGCATCCAGCGCTGGTGGTTGACCGTGAAGCTGTACACCCGGCCACGCTCGGTGATCTCCACGAACTCGACCGGACGGCTCCGGCACACCCGGCAGGCCCCGTACGGCGGGAAGGAGTCGGRCCCGCAGGCCGGGCAGTGCTCGACGAGCAACCGGCCTTCACGAGCCGCCGTCCAGAACGGCTCGGTCTCCTCGGTCACGGCCGGGGGTATACCCACGATCGCGGTCAAGCCTCTCCCCCTTGCTTCCCTGCTCAGCCCTTGCTTCCCTGCTCAGCTTCCCTTCACAGGGAAGAGGAGTGTACGCTCACTCCGCTATTCTGCCACGCAAGCCCGGACACGCGCGCGGACAGCCGCCGAGTCTGCTCCCCGACCCGGACGGCCTGGTCACGCCGTCCGGCCGGTCGTCCGTTAAGGAGCCCTGGTTGCCAGGCAATCGCATCGTCTTCGGAGCAGCGGCCCTCCCCGAGCCGGACCGGGCGTGGCTCGCCGCCGCGGAGCGCCTCCCGATCGAGTCCGTCTGGCAGGGCGGCCACATCCTCCCCCGGACGGGCACCGGAGAGGTGATCACCCGGCTGGCGCTGATGACCGCGTGGACGGAGCGCGTCCGCGTCGGCACCTCGATCCTGCTCGCCCCGCTCTACCCCCCGGTGATCATCGCCAAGCAGCTCGCCGACCTGGACGTCCACAGCGGCGGCCGGATCTCGGTCGGGGTCGGCGTCGGCGGCGAGTTCCCCCAGGAGTTCGACGCCGTCGGCGTGCCCGTCGCCGAGCGCGGGGCGCGCACCGACGAGACCCTGGACATCCTCCGGGCGCTGTGGTCCGGCGAGCCGGTGACCCACCACGGGAAGTTCTTCCACCTCGACGAGGCGAAGCTCGTCCCGGTCGAGCTGCGCGGCGCGGACCGGCCGGGCGGGCGCCCCGGCGGCCCGCCGCTGTTGATCTCCGGCCGCAAGGGGCCCGCCATGCGCCGCGCCGCCCGCGTCGGCGACGGCTGGATGCCCTACCTGATGTCACCGGACGCCTATGCCCGCACGGTCGGCACCGTCCGCGAGCACGCCGCCGCGGACGGCCGCGACCTGGAGAAGTCCGGCTTCGAGTGGATGATGTACGTCTACTGCTCGATCCGCCCCGACGGCGACCGCGCCCGCGACGACGTCGCGTCGTTCCTCGGCGGCGCCTACGGGAACAAGCCCGGCGGCATGCTCGAGCGGGTCGCCCCGGCCGGCACGCCCGAGGAGGTCGCCGCCCGCTTCCAGCAGTACGTGGACGCGGGGGTGCGCCACTTCATCATCTCCCCGGCGGCGCACGAGGACACCCTCGAGGTGATCACTCTCGCGGCCAGGGAGGTACTGCCCCGCCTCACGCTGCCGGCGGACGGGCTGTCAGTGGACGGCCTGTCAGTGGACGGGCTGCCGGCGGACGAGGTCGCGCCGTGAGCACCGCCCCCGCCGGACGTCCCTGCGAGGGCCTGTCGGTCGTCGAGGTCGCGGTCGGCACCAGCGACCTCGGCCTGGGCCTGGCGGGCGGCGTGCCCGGCATGATCTTCGCCGACCTGGGCGCGCGGGTCGTCCGGGCGGTCGGGACGTCGACGCCGGCGATCGACGAGCACGTGGCCTGGGGCGAGGTCTGGCACCGCGACAAGCAGCTCGTCGTCACCGACGACGCGGCCGAGGTGCGCGCGCTGCTCCGGGGCGCGGACGTCGCGTTCGTCTACGGACCCGAGGCGCTCGTCGAGCAGCGCGGCCTGGGCCATCTCGACCTCCAGGCGGCCAACCCGGGCCTGGTGTACGCCCGCTGCCGGCCCAGCCGGACGTCCAAGGGCCTCGGGGAGGACTTCGGGCTGCTGGTGGAGGCGCGGGCCGGGTTCTGCACCCAGCTCGCCGGGCACCGGCCGGGCCCGATCTTCATCGACGCGCAGGCGTCGGGCAGCGGCACGGCCTTCCTACTCACGACGTCCGCGCTCGCGTTGTTGCGCCGCCGGGTCGGGACGGGCACCGGCGGCTGGGCCGAGACGTCGCTCTACGACGGGCTGCTCTCCACCCTCGGGTGCATGATCGGGCGCTCCGAGCGCGCCGCGACGGAGATCGAGTCCTACTGGGAGAAGGGATCGACCTTCCCGAACTTCCTGTACCGCTGCGCCGACGGCGAGCTGCTGCAGGTCTGGTTCGGTGGTAAGGGGATGTACTCCCGTCTCATCGACGTTCTCGGCGACACCCCCAGCGACGAGGGCTACTACGCCGACCAGATGACCGGGGCGCTCAACGAGCGTGCCCGCCGCTGGCGCTCGCCGTTCGCGCTGCGGCCGCGCGAGGACTGGCTGAACCGGCTGCGCGAGGCGGGCATCGCCTGCGAGCCGGTGCTGCGCCCCGGCGACGCGCTGGCCGACCCGCACCTGGCCGAGGTCGGCCTGGCGGTGACCCGCTCGGAGTCCGGCCGGCGGGACGTCGTCGTCGGCTCGCCGATCTCCGTCCGTCCCGTCCGCCCCGCGCCCGCGGACGGCGCCCCCGCCGCGAGCGCGGCCGGGACGTCCGGCCGTCTCCTGCGGGGGGTTCGCGTCCTGGACTTCTCGGCGTTCGTGGCCGGTCCGCTGGGCGCCCAGATCCTCGCCGACCTGGGCGCGGAGGTCGTCAAGGTCGAGCCGCCCGAGGGCGAGGCCATGCGGGCCGCCGCCTACGCGGTGGCGGCCTGCCAGCGCGGCAAGCGCAGCCTGGCGATGGACCTGGGCGCCCCAGAAGCCCGACCCGTCGTGGAACGGCTGATCCGGTGGGCCGACGTCGTCGTGCACAACTTCCGGGTCGGGGTGGCCGAACGGCTCCGGATCGACGCGGAGACCGTCGCCCGGCTCAACCCGCGCGCCGTGTACTGCCACGCCAGCGCCTTCGGCCCGACGGGACCGCGGGCGAAGTACCCCGGCAACGACGCCCTGATGCAGGCGCTGACCGGCCTGGAGCAGGCTGTAGGCGGCACCGGCAACGATCCGGTCGCCCCCACCTGGATTCCGCTGGACGTCAGCGGCGGCTGGGTGGCCGCGACCGGCATACTGGCCGGCCTGTACGCCCGGGAGTCGACCGGGTGCGGGCAGCGGGTGGCGACGAGCCTGCTGGGCGCGGGGATGCTCCTGCAGAGCGGGGTGTTCCAGCGCGACGGCGAGCGCGTCCCGACCCCCTCGCTCGACTCGACCCAGACCGGGTACGGCCCGGGCTACCGCATCTACGCCGGCGGCGACGACCGCTGGTTCGCGCTCGTCCTGCCCGACCGCGCCGCGTGGGCCCGCCTGCGCGAGCTGACGGCACCCGCCGCGACGCCCGTCACCGGCGACGCGGCCGGCGGCGACGACGGCACCGCGGCCGGCGGCCTGCCGGAGTCCTACGTGCCGCTGCGTGGGGGCTCGGACGACGCGAGCGCCCGCCGGGCCGAGTCCGTCCTGGAGGCCGTGTTCGCCGCCGCGCCGGCGGCCGAGTGGGTGGCCCGTCTGCGCGCCGCCGACCTGCTCGCCGACCTCATCGAACCGCTCGACCGGGACGGCTTCCGCCGCGCGGTGCTGGACGACCCGGTCAACCGCCAGCTCGGCCGGGTCGCCTCGTACGAGGTCGCCGACTGGGGCTGGTTCGAGCAGATCGGGGCCCTGCCGCGGTACGGCCCGACCGGCGTCGACGCGGACCCGGTCACGCCGATGCTGCCGGGCGTCGGTGAGCACAGCGTCGCCGTGCTCACCGACCTCGGCTTCCCCCCGGCAGAGATCGACGCCCTCCTGGCCGCCAAAGCCGTCCGCCAGACCTCGCGGACAGACCTGACCCTCACGGATCCCGGAAGCACCGCGGAATCCCCTCGGACGCCGGCCGTCCTGGCCGGCGTCCGCATTCATCACCCGCCTTTCGGGGCGGCACCGCCGTAGATCCCGGAGAACTGCCTGGGCGGCGTTCCGCGCGTTACCGGTGAGAACGAGATCGCCCGCCTTCGGGAAGGCGGGCATTCAGCCTGCCACCGCAAACGCCCCTGCGCCCGATAGGAAAAAAGTGTATGCTCACTTACCAGGACTGAGGCCGTGCGAACCGGCCCGCGATCTGCGCGGCAGGCCGCCGAGCGACACGAAACCGCGGCAGGCGACAGAACCGCGACAGGCGGAGGAGGCAGCCAGGTGACCACGACGATCCGTCTCGTGGCCTGCCCGGCGCCCGGAGACGACCCGCACCTCGTGGCCAGCCAGCGCACCGCGCGCAAGTCCCGGCACTTCGACCGGCGCAGCGAGTATTCACTGAATCGTTTTCCCGGAGGTGGCACGCGGTGGACTACCAGCTGATCGATGCCGATGGCCACTACTACGAGCCCGACGACTGCTTCTCCCGGCATATCGAGGCCGGTTTCAAGGAGCGCACCGTACGGGTCGAGCGCGGGGCCGACGGCCTGGGCCGGGTCTATCTGGGCGACCGCCGCACCTTCATGAGCGTGATGCCCGGGGACTACGCGTCCGCCCCCGGCGCGCTGCAGGGCCTGTTCGTCGGCGAGGTGGCGGACGGCTTCACCCACCGCGAGGTCCTGAACGCGAAGGACCACCCCGCGTTCATCGAGCGGCCCGCGCGGCTGGACCTGATGGACGACCAGGGTGTCGAGGCGACCATCATGCTGCCCACCCTCGGCGTGGCCGTCGAGCAGGACATGGCGGACGACGTCGAGCTGACCTACGCCAGCCTGCGCGCGTTCAACCGGTGGCTCGAGGAGGACTGGGGCTACGCCGAGCAGGACCGGATCTTCGCCGTTCCGATGCTCTCCCTGCTCGACATCGACCACGCCGTGGCCGAGCTGAAGCGGGTGCTGGACGCCGACGCGCGCCTGGTGCACCTGCGCCCCGGGCCGATCGGCGGCCGCTCCCCCGCGCACCCCGACTTCGACCGGTTCTGGGCGATGGCGGCCGAGGCCGGGGTCGGGGTCGTGTTCCACGTCTCCAACAGCGGTTACAACGCGGCGTACGGCCGGCTCTGGTCCGAGGACGCGGGCAACCCGTCACACCTGCAGTCGCCGCTGCAGTGGGCGCTGTGCAACACCGAGCGGCCGATCGTCGACACGCTCAGCGCGCTCACCCTGCACAACCTCTTCGGCCGACACCCCAACATCAAGATCATCTCGATCGAGAACGGCAGCAACTGGGTGCGACCGCTGCTGAAGACGGTCGACAAGGCCGCCGCCCTCGGCCGGCGCGGCCCGATGATCGGCGGCACGCTCTCGGCGAAGCCCAGCGAGATGCTCGCCGAGCATCTGTGGGTCTGCCCGTTCCCCGAGGACGACGTGCACGACCTCATCAGCGTGCTCGGCCCGGACCAGGTCCTCTTCGGTTCGGACTACCCGCACCCCGAGGGGCTCCGCCAGCCCATGGACTACGTCGAGCGCCTCGACGACTGCGACCCGGTCACGCGGCGCAAGGTGCTGCGCAGCAACACCGCCGACCTGCTCCGGATCCCCGACAAGGAGACCGCCAGGTCCGCGTAGGACAGTCCGCGTAGGACAGTCACCTAGGACACCAGCCCCCCGGCCGGTCCAGCTCGGCGCCCGGGTCGGGCCCGGCCAGGCCCTGAGCGGCAGAGACAGAGAGCCCGCGGACGCGGAAGCGCCTGGGTGGCCACCGCGAAATGGCTACCCGGGCGCGGGGTTGGTCCGGTGGTCAGGACTGCGGGGTGCCCTCCCCGGTGCCCCGGGCGCGCAGCAGGCGGCCGGGCGTGGCGCCGGGGATGTCCTTACCGTACGAACGGGTGGCTACGCCGTTGACCCACACGTGCTCGATGCCGGTGCTGCGCACCACCAGGCGGTCGGCGCCGCCGGGCTGGTCGTACACCCGCTCGACCGGGGTCGTGCCCACCGTGGCCGGGTCGAAGGCGACGAGGTCGGCGTGGAAGCCCTCCTTGACCAGCCCGCGGCCGTCCACCCGGAAGGCCTGGTGGGGATGACCGGTGAGGCGCCAGACCGCGTCCTCCAGCGCGATCGCGCCGCGCTCGCGCACCCAGTGGCCGAGCAGGTGGGTGGAGTAGCAGGCGTCGCAGAGCTGGTTGGCGTGGGCGCCGGCGTCGGAGAGCCCGAGCAGGGTGCGCTTGTCCGCCAGCAGCTGGGCGATCTCGGCGTCACCGTCGTTCTCCAGCACCACCCGGAAGCGGGTGGGGACGCTGTCCGAGAGCGCGAGGTCGAGCATGACGTCGAAGGGGGTGGTGCCCCGCTGCTGCGCCAGCCGGTCCAGCGGGATGCCCACGACGTCGTGGTGGGCGCCGGTCTCCTCGACATCGATCTTGGACCAGCGGTGGCTCCACGCGCTCAGCGTCGCGGGGCGGGCCCGCTCCCGCCAGGAGGCGTCGCGGTAGAGGTCGGCACGCTCCTCGCGGGGCCGCGCCAGCGCCTCCTTCCACTCGTCGATCTCGGCGAGCGGCACCGGGTCGTCCATCGTGATCTGCATGACGATGGGGCGGCAGGCGATCTGCGGGTAGACCTCGCCGGGCAGCGCCCCGCCCCGCTCGACGGTGCGCATCGCCGCGCCTGGCTTGTCCGCGCGGGCGACCAGCGCCGTCCACGTCACCGGGACGCCGAAGCGGGTGGCCAGCTCGGAGAACTGGTCGACGAACAGGCCCGGGCCGATGGAGACCTGGACGACGCCGCGCCCGAGCTCGCTGAGCACCGAGACCATCGAGTAGACCTCGTCGACCTCGGCGAAGCGGCTCGGCACCGGACGGCCGTAGGCGCCCTGGTGGGCGGGCTGGCGCGAGGTGGAGAACCCGATGGCGCCGGCCTCGAGGGCCTCGCGCACGATCTCGCGCATCCGCTCGAGCTCGGCCGGTGTCGCCGGCCGCTCCTCACCGCCGACCACGAACGCGCGCAGCGGCGAGTGGCCGATGAAGGCGCCGACGTTGAGACGCTTGGGCCGCTGGTCGAGGGCGGAGAGGTACTCCGGGAAGGTCTCGAAGGACCAGGAGATGCCGGCGTCAAGTGCGCTGAGGGACATCCCCTCGACGTTCTCCAGGAGGCGCATGATGATGTCGCGGTGCTCGGGCCTGGTCGGCGCCACCCCGAAGCCGCAGTTGCCCATGATCACGCTGGTCACGCCGTGCCAGCTAGACGGCGTGAGGTCGCCGTCCCAGAGAATCTGGGCGTCGTAGTGGGTGTGCACGTCGATGAAGCCGGGGGCGAGGGTGAGCCCCTCGAGGTCGACGACCTCGCAGTCGGGCGTCGGGGTGAGCTCGCCGGGGGCGCCGACGGCGACCACGCGGCCACCGCTGACGGCGACCTCCGCGGCGCGGGCCGGGGCACCCGTCCCGTCGATCAACGAGGCGTGGCGCAGCAGCAGATCCATCGAAACTCCGATCGGTCGCCCGCGGCAACGATAGTTCCCAGAAGATAGCAAATACTCGCTCACTTATCGAGTTCGCGAGGCACTGCTCACGAGCCGCCCGCTCACGAGACGCCTGCGGACGGGCCCCACGACCTACGACTTACAGCTCGTTTCGCAAAGATCGGCCAGGAGTGGATCGATCAGGAGTGGGATGTCGTGTCGGGACCCGGGTCGGGGTGGCCGGCTGGCGCCTCCCGCGGAACAGGACCCAGACCGAGGCCCGGTACCTCCTCCCCGAGCCGGTTATGCACCCTGAGTCTCCGCCATCGGGTGATGTGCGGCGGGTGAGAGAGTCCTGGCTGCCCCTCACCCGCCACGGTTCCGCGCCGCCGTGCATAGCGGCCGGCCCGGTACGCACACCTGTCGGGCCCGGACCGTGCCGGGGACCCGATGATCCCCGCGTACCCCGCACCCCGCGCACCCGGACACGGCCGCCGGGGACCACGGCCGATCATGGTTTCCCTGGGGGTGCTCGAACCGGACACGACACCCCGTGGTCGATCAATCTTTGCGAAACGGGCTGTTATGCACCCCGGTTCCCCACGACGCGAGGGAACATCAGGTCAGGGTGCCGTGCCGCCACCGGTACCAGCGGCGGGCGGGACCAGCTCACGCCGCAGCTGAGCGACCTCGGCACGCCAGCGCCGCACCGCGGCTTCCTTGATCTCCGCATAGCCCTTGACCACCTGGACGGACTCGGCGGCCTGGACCAGCGTCTCGTAGGAGACGCCGGACCCGGCCGGCACCGGCCGCACAAGCTCGGTGATCAGCGCCTCGTACTCCGCGATCACGGCCCGCTCGGTGCGGCGGTCGGGGTCGTAGCCGAAGACGTCGAAGGGCGTCCCGCGCAGCCGCTTCATCGCCCGCAGGCCGTGGAAGGCGACGGCGTAGGGCCGGCCCATCGGGAGCTTCCTCGACACGCCCAGCCGGCGCAGCGCGGGTGGATGGAGGTGGTAGGTCACCTTGTACGGGCCGTCGATGCCGAGGCCACGCGCGACCTCGTCGTAGTCCGTCTTCAGGTGCAGCCGGGCGACCTCGTACTCGTCCTTGTAGGTCAGGATCTTGTGCCAGGAGTCGGCGACCGCCCGGGTGAGCTCCCACCCCCTGGCCTCGTCATCGCGCGCCGACGCCTGCTCGACCAGGCCGAGGAAGCGCCGCGCCAGCGAGTCGCCCGAGTAGTCGATCACCTGGGCGGCCCGGCGGACCAGCAGGTCACGCAGCGCCGGGGGCAGCGGGCGCTCGGCGACGAGCGCCGCCGCGCGGGTCAGCGCCGCCGGTGACGGGTCGGTGAGGCCGGGCCGCCGACCCGGCTCCGGACCGGCGCCGGAGGCCTCCGCGCCCGCCGACCCGGTGGCCACCGACCCGGCGCCCGCGGGCCCGGCGAGGCTGGCCTCGACGGCCGCCGGGTCGTGCGCGGCCCAGCGGCCCCATTCGAAGGCCTCCCGGTTCTTCGCCGCGGCCCTGCCCTGCCGGCGCATCGCGTGCTCGACGTCGTCCAGCGTGAACGGCAGCCCGCCGAGCTGGAAGGCGGCGCCGAGCAGGACGACGTTGCCGAGGAGCTGGTCGGCGAACACCTGCTCGGCGATCTGCCGCCCGGCGATGAAGGCGACCCGCTCGGGGCCGACCCGGTCGGTGATCGCCCTGCGCAGATCCTCGTCGGCGGGCGCGGTCGCGCCGCCCTGGAGCATCGACGTGGTCGGGATCAGCTCGGTCTCGACGACCGCCACGGTGTGGCCGGGGCGGACCCGTTCCAGCTGGGGCCCGCCGGCGGCCTGCAGGATGTCGCCGGAGAGGTAGAGGTCGGCCCCGGCGGGGCCGACCGTCGCCGAGCCGATCTCGGCTCTGGTCGCCGCCAGGTGCAGGTGGGAGACCACGGCCCCGGCCTTCTGCGACAGGCCGGTCTGGTCCACGCCGCCGACGACGAGCCCGGCCGACTCGGCCGCGGCCGCGAGGATCCGGCTGGCGGTGATGATGCCCGTCCCGCCGATGCCGGTGACGTAGATGCCGTACTGGCCGTCGACACCCGGGTTGGCGGGCGCCGGCAGGGTGCCGGCGGGCAGGGCCGGCCGCACCGACTCGCCCGTCCCGGCGGACGCACCCGCGGCCTGCTCGGCACTCGCCCTGCGGGCCCGGCGCTTCGCCGGGGACCTCGTCCACGGCCAGGTCCGCGACCGGGGCTGCACGGTGACAAAGGACGGGCAGTCGCCGTCCAGGCAGGTGTAGTCGCGGTTGCAGGAAAGGTCGTCGATGCGCCGCTTCACGCCGAGCTCGGTCTCCACCGGGAGCACCGACAGGCAGTTGCTCTTGGTGCCGCAGTCGCCGCACCCCTCGCAGACGGCCTCGTTGATGACGACCCGCCGGGGCGGCTCGGGCAGCAGCCCGCGCTTGCGCAGCCGCCGCGACTCCGCCGCGCAGCGCTGGTCGTAGATGATCACGCTGACGCCGGCCACGCCCCGCAGTTCCTCCTGCACCTCCGGGAGGTGGTCCCGCCCGAGCACCCTGACGCCCGGTGCCCAGCGGGCGCGACGGCCGTAGCGCTTCGGGTCCTCGGCGCACACCACGATGCGGCGCACGCCCTCGGCCTCCAGCGCCCGGGTCATCGCCGGGACGTCCATCAGGCCGACGACGTCCTGACCGCCCGTCATGGCGACCGCGGTGTTGTACAGGATCTTGAACGTGACGGCGACGCCGGCGGCGACGCTCGCCCGGATCGCCAGGATGCCGGAGTGGCTCAGCGTGCCGTCGCCGAGGTTCTGGATGAGGTGCGGCTCGTCGACGAACGGCGCCAGCCCGATCCAGGGCACGCCCTCGGCGCCCATCGGGGTGGGCGGCAGGCTGGTCATGCCCTGGTGCCGGGTCTCGAAGTACATGATCCCGTGACACCCGACGCCGCCGCCGACGAGGGCACCGTCCGGGAAGACCGTCGAGCGGTTGTGCGGGCAGCCGCTGCAGAAGCCCGGCGGCCGGGACGGCAGCGCGAGCAGCGGCAGCGACATCCGCCGCGGCTCGTCGCGCCGGCCGGCGGCGAGCGCCGGGCGGACCCGGGTCAGCGCCTTGCCGACCGCGGCCGGGTCCAGCTCGCCGACCGTCGACAGCAGCGCGCGCCCGTCCAGGTCCTTCTTGCCCGCGACGGGGACCATGATCCCCGCCTGGTGCAGGATCGACCGCAGCTGCGTCTCGATGAACGGCCGCTTCTCCTCGACGACGAGGATCTCCTCGACCGACCGGGCGAACTCGACGACGGTGCTCTCGACCACCGGGTACGTCATCGCGAGCTTGAGCACGCGGACGCCGGCGGCGGCGAGATCGGCGGGGCGGACACCGAGATCGGAGAACGCCTGGACCACGTCGAAGTAGGTCTTGCCGGCGCACACGATGCCCAGCGGCGCGCCCGCCTGGGCGCCGACCACCCGGTCGAGGCCGTTGTGCCGGACGTAGGCCTGCGCGGCGCGCAGCCGGTGGTCGACGACGAGCGCCTCCTGGCCGGGCACCGCGTGCGGGCCGACCTTGGCCTGCGGCCGGTGCCGCCACGGCAGGCCCTCGACCAGGATGTCCTCCGGTTCCTCCGGAGTGTGCCGGTCGAGATCGAGGTCGACGCTGCCGATGCCGTCCGCCACCGCGGTGACGATCTTCATCCCGACCCAGGATCCGCAGTACCGGGACAGCCGGTAGGCGTGCACGCCCAGGTCGAGGACCTCCTGCTGGTCACCGGGGAACAGCACCGGGATACAGGCGTCCTCGAACGTGTACTGGCTGTCGCAGGGCAGGGTGGACGACTTGGCGGTCGGGTCGTCGCCGCAGAACATGACGACGCCGCCGTTCGGGCCGGCGCCCATGGCGTTGGCGTGCCTGAGGACGTCCCCGCACCGGTCGAGCCCCGGGGTCTTGCCGTACCAGGCGCCGACGACGCCGTCGACGCCGGCGTAGCCGCTGACCGCGCCCATCTGGCTGCCCCACACGACGGCGGCGCCGAGCTCCTCGTTCAGCCCCGGCCGGTGCAGGATGCGGTGCTCGGCCAGCTTGTCGCCGAGCTTGTCCAGGGTCAGGTCGAACGTGCCCAGGGGCGAACCCGGGTAGCCCGACACCATCGTCCCGGTGGTCAGGCCGTCCTTGGCATCCAGCCGCTCGCGCACGACGAGCAGGCGCGCCAGGGTCTCGACTCCGGAGAGCAGCGCCGCCGCGGCCGGGGCGGGCACCGGGGCCTCGACCGCGGGCGGATCAGCGACGGGCGGGCCGTCCAGCGGGGGCGCCTCGATCACGTCGCCGGACGCCGCCCGCTCGCCGGTGGCCCCGATCATGGGAACATCCGCGGGTTGACGTAGGCGAACCGCCCGCCCTTGAGGACCGTGCGGCGGCGGTCGGGATCCTGCAGCACGGTGATGTCGGCGAGCGGGTCGCCATCGACGATCAGCAGGTCGGCAAGGTAGCCCGCGCGGACCTGGCCGACGTCCAGGCCCACCAGCGGGCCCATGTTCCGGGTCGCGGTGTTGATCGCCTCCTGCGGTGACATGCCGACCAGCTCCACGTAACGCTGCAGCTCGGCCGCGTAGGTGCCGTGTTTTGTCCACTGGTGGCCGAAGTCGCCGCCGGCCAGGATGCGGATGCCCGCCTCCCGCAGCTGGCGGATGCCCTCGACCTGGGCGTGGAACTCCTTCTCGTAGCCCGAGCGCTCGATCTTCTCCGGGGTGACGCCCCAGGGCTCGGCGTGGCCGCTGACCATCGCGTACAGGTAGTGCAGGCCGGGGCACACCCAGACGTCGTCCCGGCGCGCCTCGAGCTCGTGCACCGCCTTGTCGTCAAGGAAGCAGGCGTGGTGGATGACCCGGACCCCGTTGCGCGCCGCCATCGCGACGCTGTCCGACCCGCGGGCGTGAACCGTGATGAACGCCCCGTACCGGTCGGCCTCGTCTACGGCCGCGGACAGCATCTCGTCGTTCATGTAAAGGTCGTCGGAGGGGTACTCGGGGACGATGCCGTCCCCGGAGACGAACAGTTTCAGCGCCCGGACGCCGGTGTCGCACTGGCGGGCGACGACCTCGCGGATGTCCCGGGCGTCGGAGACGACCGAGGTCATCCCGGTGTCCGCGCTGATCGCGCCCCGCTCGGTGATCATCGTGCCGCTCGGAATGACCCGCGGGCCGGGGATGAGGCCCCGCTCGATCGCGTCCCTGGTGCGCACGTCGTCGAACGGCTGGGAGACCCCGGCCCCGACGACGAGCGTGTAGCCGCTCTCCAGGAACGTCCGGGCCACGGCGGCGACGTCGAGCGCGTGCGGCGCGGCCGGCGCGTTGGCGACGGAGACGTGGTCGAAGACGAAGTCGAGCGGCCAGCTCATGTGCACGTGCGCGTCACCCAGGCCGGGTAAGACGGCCGCCCCGTGCAGGTCGACGACGCGGGCCGCACCGGAGTCGATCTCGATGCGCCCCGCCGCCACCCGCGCGATCCGGTCGCCCTCGATCAGGAGGTCGCCGTCGGCGATGACGTCCGACCCGGTGCCGACGTTGGCCCCGGCGCCGGAACCGCCGCCGGGCACGCCGGGCACGGCCCGCGGAGTCGGCGCGGAGCAGGTGAGTATCTTCGCGTTCCTGATCAAGATGCGCTCGGTCATCGGGATCTTGCCGTGGATACCCCGGCCTTCAGGCCGGGCAGGAAAGGGCGCCCCTTACTGGATCGCATGAGCGAATCCTTTCGGTAGAATGAGAGTATGTCCCGCTACCGGCTCGACCCGGCACCCGAACAGGTCGCCGGAATCGAGGAGCACTGCGGACACGCGCGTTTTGTTTGGAATCTTGCGGTCGAACAGCAGTCGTGGTGGAAGCCCGGCCAGGGAAGGGCACCGAACCATGCGGAGCGTTGCCGGCAGTTGACCGAAGCGCGGGCGGAGTTCGAGTGGCTGCGAGCCGGTTCGCAGACCGTTCAGCAGCAGGCGCTTCGAGACTTCGACCAGGCTATACGGAACTTCTTCAACGGCTCGCACCGCCACCCGACCTTTCGGAAACGTGGCCGGTCCGAGGGTTTCCAGATCGTAGGGAAGAACGCACGGGTCGAGAAGCTGAACCGGAAGTGGTCCCAATGCTGGATCCCGAAGGTCGGCTGGGTGAAGTTCCGCGTGTCGCGGATAATCCCGGACTTCAGGTCGTACCGGGTGACCCGGGACCGGGCGGGCCGCTGGCATGTGGCGTTCGCCGTAGCACCCGACCCGGTCCCCGCGCCGGGAACCGGTGAGGTCGGCGAGGTCGTCGGTGTGGACCGGGGTGTCGCCGTGTCCGCGGCGCTGTCCACCGGGGAGCGGCTGTCCTGCCCGACGCTGAGGCCGAAGGAAGCCGAACGACTCCGCCGGCTCCAGCGCCGGCTGGCGAAAGCCACACGCGGGTCGAACCGGCGTGGCCGACTGAGGACCCGGATCGCCCGGGTGAAGGCCCGGGAGGCCGACCGGCGGAAAGACTGGGTGGAGAGAACCTCCACCGATCTTGCCCGCCGGTTCGACGTCA
>NZ_MAXA01000002.1 GCF_001854695.1 Parafrankia soli | reverse complement strand
GCCGGGCGGCGCGGCCGAGCCGGGCGGCGCGGCCGGGCCGGGCGGCGCGGCCGAGCCGGGCGGCGCGGCCGAGCCGGGTGGGCCGGGGCACTCGGGCGAGCCGGGGCGGCCGGCAGACACGCGGCCCGGGTTCCGCTGGCGGGACGATCTGCCCGCGGACTGCCTGGCCTTCGACCGGACGTCCGCCGCCGACGCCCTGACCTGTGTGATGGCCACACGGAGCGAGATACGCCTGGAGATCGCCGGCCGGCTGGTGCTGGCGAGCGGGCCGGTCGGCTACGACGGCGCGACGCTCGTCCTGCCGCCGGACACCACCGCGTGGGTCATCCCCCGTTCGGGTTGATCCACCCGGCTACCGCCGCACGGCGGACGTCCACCGCCCGTCGAACCGCTCACCTCGGCAGACCCGGCCACGACCACCACCGGGCCGAACGTCCCGTCGATCGAGGTCGGGGCCGCGGCCGGGGAGCGGCCGTCCAGTGGCGCAGAATGGACCCGTGAACCAACCGTCACCCGCGCGACCACGCGCAGACTTCTACGAGGCCGTCGGCGGCGAGGCGACGTTCCGCGCGTTGGTGGCCAGGTTCTACGAGGGGGTGGCCAGCGACCCGGTGCTCCGGCCGCTCTACCCCGACGAGGATCTGGCGGCGGCCGAGGAGCGGCTGCGACTGTTCCTCATCCAGTACTGGGGCGGGCCGACGACGTACAGCGAGCAGCGCGGCCATCCCCGGCTGCGGATGCGGCACGTGCCGTTCGCGATCGGCCCGGCCGAGCGGGACGCCTGGCTGCGCATCATGGAATCCGCGGTCGACAGCCTCGGTCTCGCCCCGGAACACCGCGCCCAGCTCTGGGACTACCTGCTGATGGCCGCGAACTCCCTGCAGAACCGCCCGGGCTGATCCTTCCTGCACCCGGGTGCCATGCCGGGTCCCGGCCCACGCGTCGAGGGCCGGGAAGTCAGTCGACTTCCCGGCCCTCGACGGTCACGGTCTCGTGGGAGCTAGTCGCGGGTGAGCTTGCGGTACGTCACCCGGTGCGGGCGGGCCGCGTCCGCGCCGAGCCGCTCGACCTTGTTGGTCTCGTAGTCGGCGAAGTTGCCCTCGTACCAGAACCAGCGGGCCGGGTCGGCCTCGGTGCCCTCCCAGGCCAGGATGTGCGTCGCGACCCGGTCCAGGAACCACCGGTCGTGGGAGACGACCACGGCGCAGCCCGGGAACTCCAGCAGCGCCTCCTCCAGCGACCGCAGGGTCTCCACGTCCAGGTCGTTCGTGGGCTCGTCGAGCAGCAGCACGTTGCCGCCGCGCTTGAGGGTCAGCGCCAGGTTCAGCCGGTTGCGCTCACCGCCGGAGAGCACGCCGACCGGCTTCTGCTGGTCAGGACCCTTGAATCCGAACGACGACACGTACGCCCGGCTCGGGATGTCGGTCTTCCCGACGACGATGTGGTCCAGCCCGTCGGAAACGATCTCCCACACGTTCTTCTTCGCGTCGAGACCGCCGCGGGACTGGTCCACGTAGGCGATGTCGACCGTCTCGCCGATCTGCAGCTCGCCGGAATCCGGCGACGCCTGGCCGACGATCATCGTGAACAGCGTGGTCTTGCCGACGCCGTTCGGGCCGATCACGCCGACGATGCCACCACGCGGCAGGCTGAACGACAGGTCGTCGATGAGCACCCGCTCACCGAAGCCCTTGGTGAGCTTCTTCGCCTCGATCACCAGGCTGCCCAGCCGCGGGCCGGGCGGGATCTGGATCTCCTCGAAGTCGCGCGGCCTGGCCTTGTCCGCCTCGGCCGCCAGTTCCTCGTAGCGGGCCAGTCGGGACTTGCTCTTGGCCTGCCGCGCCTTCGGGTTCGAGCGGACCCACTCGAGCTCCTGGGCGAGCGCCCGGCGGCGCTTGGCGTCCTTCTGGCCCTCGACCTTGAGCCGGGACGCCTTGTTCTCCAGATAGGTGGAGTAGTTGCCCTCGTAGGGGTGGGCGCGGCCGCGGTCGAGCTCGAGGATCCAGCCGGCGACGTTGTCGAGGAAGTACCGGTCGTGCGTGACGGCCAGCACCGCCCCGGCATAGCGGGCCAGGTGCTGCTCCAGCCAGGCGACGCTCTCCGCGTCGAGGTGGTTGGTCGGCTCGTCCAGCAACAGCAGGTCGGGCGCCTCGAGCAGCAGCTTGCACAGCGCCACCCGGCGGCGCTCACCACCGGAGAGCGCGGTGACGTCCGCGTCGCCGGGCGGCAGGCGCAGGGCGTCCATCGCCTGGTCGATCTGGCTGTCGAGCTCCCAGGCGTTCGCCGCCTCGATCTTGTCGATCAGCGCCGCCTGGTCGGCGAGGAGCGTGTCGAAGTCCGCGTCGGGCGCGGCCATCTTCTCGTTGATCTCCTCGTACCGGGCGAGCACCGCGCGGATCTCGCGGACGCCGTCCTCGACGTTGCCGCGGACGTCCTTGGCCTCGTCGAGCCGCGGCTCCTGCGCGAGCATGCCGACCGTGTAGCCGGGGCTCAGGATCGCGTCGCCGTTGCTCGGGTGGTCGAGGCCGGCCATGATCTTGAGCAGCGACGACTTCCCGGCGCCGTTCGGCCCGACGACGCCGATCTTCGCGCCGGGCAGGAACGCCAGAGTGACGTCGTCGAGGATCACCTTGTCGCCGTGGGCCTTGCGGGCCTTGCGCATCTGGAAGACGTACTGCGCCATGCGTCAACCCTAGGGCATGGCGCCCAGAAGCCCCACGGCGGTGATCCCATCGCGGGCCACCGGCGGTTCCACCGTGAGCCGCCGGCGGTCCCGCCCGATGTTCAACCGGGCACGAATCGGGTACTCCCCGGAGTCGGGCGAGCACCATCGGCCATCGGCCGAGTGTCGGTGGGCCGGGGCTCCCGGGAGGCCACATGCGAGCGGATGACCAGCGAGTCGGACTTGCCTGCGAGGCATTCTTCTTCGGGTACCCCCTCGTGTGCGCGGTCCGGCAGATCATCAGGATCGCCCACGACGGGCTCGGGCCGATCGAGCCGGCCGGCTTCAACGCCTTCGCCCACGAGACCGACCCGCCCGGTCCGCACTCACACTTCCTGCACGTCAGCCCGGACGTCCTGGTCTCGCTCGCCCAGGTCGACCTGAGCCCCGGGCCCCTGGTCCTGCACGTGCCGCCGACTCCCGGGCGCTACCTCGTCCTGGAGTTCTACGACGTGTGGCTGAACGTGTTCGCCTATCTCGGCACCCGGGTCACCGGGGACGACGGTGGCGACATCCTGCTGCTCCCACCCGGCACTGCGGACGCTCCCGGCACAGCGGACGCTCCCAGCACGGCGGACGCTTCCGCGCACGACCGCGTGGTCGAGGCGCCGTCGCGGGTCGTCAGCATCATCGCCCGGTTCGGCTACGGCGGGCCGGCGGACCTGCCCGCCGTCCGGGCCCTTCAGGACACGCTGACCCTGCGCCCGCCCGATCCGGGCGCGCGGCGGCCGGAGGGGCCACCGGACGGCTCCAAGCGCGTCTGCGACGACCTGCGCTTCTGGGAGGAGCTGCGAACCTGGCTGCACGCCTTCCCCCCGCCGGCCGCGGAAGGCGACTACGCCCGCCGGTTCGAGGCGCTCGGCCTGCTGACGGACCCGTCCCCGTACATCGACCCCGATCCGCGGCTCGCCTGGTCGCTGCGCAGCGGCCTGCGCACGGGCCGGGACGAACTGGAACGGCTCGCCGCCGCCGGCCGCCGGGCCCATCAGGGCTGGGTCGGCACCCTGCACGAGGCCGACTACAACCTCGACCGGTTCGGCCCGGGCGTGCTGGACGACCGGCACTGGGAGATCCCGGACCGGGCGCAGGCCCGGATCGCCCGTGCGATGGCAGCGCGCCGGCCGCTCGGCATCGTCCACGCCTACGAGTCGACGTCGGCGTGCTGCTCGGTGGACGCCGACGGGCGCCACCTCACCGGCGCGCACAGCTACCTGCTCCGCCTCCCGCCACCGGCGGTCGACGCGTTCTGGACGGTCGCGATGTACGACGAGCCCGAGAGCTACCTCGTCGACAACCCCCTGCACCGGTACGCGATCGACAGCCGGGACGATCTCGTCCACGCCGCCGACGGAACCGTCCCGATACTGATCCAAAGCGACGCTCCGGCAACGGAGACCGCGACGGACGCCGGTGCGGCGATGCCGGTGAACTGGCTGCCGGCCGCGACGGGTGACTTCCGGCTGACGCTGCGGATGTATCTGCCCGGCAAGGAGGTACTCAGCGGCACCTACGCCCCGCCACCGATCCACCGACTGGCCTGACTGTCACAACAGCGCGCCGCGGATCAGGCGCGATGCGGATCAGGACAGCGCGATGCGGACGGCGGGCCGCGGGCCCTGGCCGGTCTCGTCCACGTGGGCGCTCGGTGCGAGGACTGCCACATCGCCCGGCTCCGTCCCACCGGCGTCGGCGCCGCTGGGATCCTCGGCGAGGACGGGGATCACCTGCCGGTCGACGGTCCGCGCCCGGCCACCGGACGCCGGGGTGGCCAGCAGCGACACCGTCACGGACGTCCCCGCCCCGGGCACCTTCGTGATCTTCGCCCGGCCGGCCGGGCGCCCGGTGGCCACGCCCGCCGGAGATCCCCTGGTCTCGCCGCCACCGTAGATCACGACCTCCGTGACGTCGTCGGTGTCGAGGCCGTCCGCGTCAAGGGTGAGCCGCGCGGTCACGGGCCCGTTCGCTGAGACCGGGTAGGTCAGCCGGACCCCACCGGCTTCGAACACCAGCTGGGCCGCGCGCGTCCCGCGCGGCGGCGCGTCCACGCTGACCTCGACGCCGACCGTACGGCCGGTGGCCACCGTGAGCGCGTCCACCCGCGAGCGCGTCACCGAGCCCGGGGACCGGTTGTAGGCCGGCGGCATGCGGAGCAGGTACGGCGTGCGGTCGGGGTGGTCGGCGACGACCTCCAGGTCGGCCACCCCCCGCGAGACGGCGAACAGCAACGGCCCGTCACCGTCGGCACCGTCGAGATCGGCCCCGTTGGTGGTGACCCCGCTCGGATGGCCCAGGTAGGGCGGGCTGGCAGCCACCAGTACCAGGGACCGCCCGGGCAGGGCCCGCAGCATCGCCGCCAGGTCACGGTCGTGGTCCGTCATCGTCGCGTTCGCGTCGATCGCGCCGACGAGGACGAACGTCGTCAGCCCGACGACACCCGCGGCGCACACCCCGGTCACCGCCCGTGCCGCCCGCCGCCGTGACCAGCCGGCGAGGTCGACCAGCCCGCGCGCGCCGAGGTGCACGAGCCCGATCAGCACAGGCATCAGGTAGAACGGCCCGACGTATCGGATGCCGCCCCACAGCTCCGCCGCGTTCCACGCCCCCCAGAAGCCGATGTAACCGACCACGAACAGCACCGTGCCGACACCGAGGGCGTACCCCGGCCCATTCAGCCGGCGCCGCGCGGCCGCCACGATCGCGGCCACGGCGAGCACCACCCCGCCGCAGGCCCAGCCACCGAGCAGCCAGAGATGATCCCCGACCGACGCCAGGCCGTCACCGAGCCCGAAGTCGTGCCCGCCGTCCGACGGGTACAGCCTGCGCACGCCGAACCCGAGCTTGTCGTCCGATTCGAGCAGCGCGAACGGCAACCTGAACGGGCTGCCGGTCGCCGCGGCATTGGACGCCAGCAGGATCGCGGCCGGGAGCACGAGCCCGGCAGCCGTCCAGCGCAGGGCCCACCCGAGCCGCCCGGACCTGCGCGCCGTCACGATGCCCCAGACCGCCACCGGGCCGAGCAGGAGGACCACGTCATATGGCCGCACCGCCACGGCCACGCCGACCGCGAGCCCCGCTCCGGCAAGCGCCCGCCCGCCGCGCCGCGCGGAGCGCCGACCGCCATCGCTCGGCCCGCCGGCTCTCAGCCCGCCGGCTCTCAGCCCACGGAGCAGGCCGAGGAACGTCAGCTCCATCAGCACGAGCACCGGCAGGTAGCTCAGCACCAGCGCGCTCTGCACGATCGCCAACGGGGAGAAGGCCAGCAGCGTCGCGGCCAGCGCCGCGACCCTCCGCTCCCCCGCCAGCTCGACACCGAGCAGGTAGGTAACGATCACCGCCGCCGCCGCGATGACCGCCAGCACCGGCGAGACGCTGCCCGTCAGCATGAGGCCCAACGCGAACAACCCCGGGACGAACGGTGTGTACTTCAGAACGAAGTGATCACCCGAGATGGCGGCGAGCCAGGGTGCGTACGACGCGGCTGGATCAGGCGCAGACGGAAAGAGGTGGCCGTCCGCCAGCGTCCGGGCGTGCAGGAGGTAGATGACCTCGTCGTTGTTGACCGACAGGTACGGGAACAGGTTGTGCCGCAGCAGGACGGCCACCGTCGCACTGGCCAAGGCCAGGACCGCCACGTACCGGCCGGCCGTGCTGACCGCCTGGCAGCGACGCCACAGCCGCCGGGGCAGCGGCTCAGGCGTCACGATCAGGCGGTCCGGGACGACCGTGCCGATCTGGTCCGCGGATGCCTTGCCGATCCGGTCGGACGGCTCGTCCGGCGCGGAGACCGCGCCGGCGCCGGGATCACTCGACCTGCTCACCCTCGGCACGGTACCGAGCGACCTGGACCGCCCTTCGGCTGGTGGCCCCATCGGTCACCGCATGTCGGTCAGACCCGCCCATTACGCGATTGCCGGCGACCCCACTATCCGAAGGCCCCGCCCAGCCCCAGCAGACGGACCTCGCCGACGACGTCAGCGAGGCCGAAGGTGACGCCTCCGGAGGAGGCGGAGGTGCTCGGGGTGCGGAAGGCCGGCGTCGTGAGCTCACCGCCGCGCCCGCGCTCCGTGAACAGCGAAGCCGGCGTCGGGCCGGTCTCGGACCACCCGAGGGGCGCCGCTCCGGCGGCCTGCGCGCTGCCGCCGACCGGCGCGGAGTCGACCGGGACAGAGTCGCGCGAGACGGCATCGACCAGGTCCGACCCCGCCGGCGTGAGCCCCGGCCCACCGGTGGTGGGGGTCTCGACGGCCAACTGCCGGACCGCCTCCGCGGGAACCAGACCACCGGCTCCCGTTGCCCCCGCACCGACGCTCTCCTCCACACCGCCGCCGTCGAGGTCGGTGGAGTCGGCACCGAAGGGGTCAACCGGGTGCTCGCCCGTCTCCGGCAGCGGAACCTCGTCAGCGGGGCCGGCCCCGCGCGCGACCCGCCGGACGTCGACCGGACGCCAGGTGAGTTCCGCCGCGACCGCGTCCGCGTCGATCTCGTAGGTGACCCGCCGGTCGCCGTCCTGCGTCTCGAAGTTGTTCTGCCGCAGGCGGCCGACAACGAGCGCCCGGTCGCCCCGCGACAGGCTGACCGAGACGTTCTCGGCGAGCTGACGCCAGCAGGAGACGCGCAGGTAGAGGGTGTTGCCGTCCACCCAGCGCTGTTCGGAGCGGTCGTACCGGCGCGGCGTGGAGGCGACGCGGAAACCGCAGACGGAGACACCGCTGGCGGTCACCCGCAGCACCGGATTCTCCACGAGGTTGCCGATCAGTGTGATCGTGGTGTCGAGCATGGAAGGCTCCTTGGCGAACATCTCGGGGACAGGGAGACGACCCGGAGGACGGCGGCCCACCACAACGGACCCGGAGGTCCAGGCGGCGAGAGCTGGCCGGCCGCGCACCCACGCCATCACTCTGCGCCGCCGTCCACGTGATGGGAACCTGTTCTTGTCAGCTGTGGATAACTGTTCGCCATCCCCAGGCCGATCTCACGACGCACCCGAGCGGTGGCGCGTCCCTACGCTCACTCTCGTCACGGGCGGCGAAGACGGCCGACGGCCAGCCATCGAGCGCGGGACACGTAACAAGCACGGAGCGCGGGAACAACCCGGAGGCGGATTCGGGTTGCCGCCGTGCAGGACGGCGCACCACCCCACCGGCCGGTGTCCTGTCCGCCGGTGCCCGGCGACGGTGCCCGCACACCTGGAGGAAGGAACGGTATGTCGACTCAGGCAGCCAGCCGCGACGTGACCGCGGCGGCGAGCGGGACGTTCCTGCTCGGAGGCGAACTACCCGTGAACCGGCTCGGTTTCGGCGCGATGCGGATCACCGGGCCGGGCATCTGGGGCGAACCCGCGGACCGGGCGGAGGCCATCGCCGTACTGCGCAGGTCGGTGGAACTCGGCGTGAACTTCATGGACACGGCCGACTCCTACGGCCCGCACGTCAGCGAGGAGTTGATCGCCGAGGCCCTGCACCCCTATCCAGACGGCCTGGTGATCGCGACGAAGGGCGGTCTCACGCGGCAGGGGCCGGACCAGTGGACTGCCGTGGGACGCGCCCCATACCTGCGCCAGCAGGTCGAACTGTCGCTGCGCCGCCTCAAGCTCGAGCGCATCGATCTCTACCAGCTCCACCGCATCGACCCGAGGACTCCCGTCGAGGAGTCCCTCGGCGAGCTGCGGGCGCTGCAGCAGGAAGGCAAGATCCGCCACATCGGGCTCTCCGAGGTCAGCGTCGCCGAGCTGGAGCACAGCCGGTCGCTGGCGGAGATCGTCAGCGTGCAGAACCGATACAACCTCGCCGACCGCGCCTCCGAGGACGTCCTCGACTATGCGGAACGCGAGGGCATCGGTTTCATCCCCTGGTTCCCCGTCGCGACCGGTACACTCGCGCGACCAGGCGGAGTCCTCGACGCGATCGCGAAGCGGCACGGCTCGCAACCCGCGCAGCTGGCGCTGGCATGGCTGCTGCGCAGGTCACCCGTGATGCTKCCGATCCCGGGCACGTCGTCGACCGCCCACCTGGAGGAGAACGTCGCCGCGGCAGGAGTCAGCCTCACCGACTCCGAGTTCGACGAGCTGGCCAAACTGGCCAGCTGACGCCGTACTCGGCCAACCTGCCCCGGCCGGCAACACACGGCCCGACTCCGGTGCCGTGTTGCCGACCGGCGCCGGACGGCCGAGCCGGCCAGCAGGCACGCGGGACGTCGGCTCCGCCTCCCGAGGCGGAGCCGACACGCGAGGACACCGGGGGTCGGTGCACCATCGACTGACCTGAGGTGGACACTGTCCATCCCACCCGGGACTCGTCCGCGAGCCCCACAATGGAACAACGCGCCCGTAGCTCAGCGGATAGAGCGAGTGCCTTCTAAGCACTGGGTCGCAGGTTCGATCCCTGCCGGGCGCACTTTGCAGCTCTGACCAGGCACGAACGCTAGTAATCGGAGTCAGATCGGTCAAGCTGTGCGTTGCACGAGATGGTAATTTTGCCGCATGGTGGAGATCATCGAGGGTGTGGATCCGGTCTGGCTGCTCCTCGTCGACGGGTGGGACCAGGCCCTCTCAGCTGCGAAGAAGTCCCGCGAGACCCGCACGGCGTACCGCAAGGCCGCCACTTCCTTTGTGAACTGGCTCACATCCTTGCCGGAGCCGCCGGACGACTGGACGCCGCCCCGCTCCGCGGCCGACCGCAGGGCCGCCCGCCGCAAGGCCGCCGACGCCGGCGCCGAGCGGATGCCGGTCTACCGGCCGGCCGAGGCCGCCGACATCGACCGCGCCCACATCGAGCGCTTCCTGATCGCCTTCGCGACCGAACGCACGCCCCGATGCCCCGAGGGCCGGTCGGACAGCACGGTCAATCAGGCGTTCCGCTCGTTACAGCAATGGTTCCTGTGGATGATCGAAGACGACGAGATCGACACGTCCCCGATGGAGCGCATGACGCCCCCGAAGATCGGGGAACGGATGAGGCCGCTCCTGGAGACCGAGCAGCTCGAGCTCCTCGTCGGGGTGTGCAAGGGTCGCGACTTCCGGAGCCGCCGCGACGAGGCGATCATCCGGACGTTCGTCGACTCCGGCGGGCGGCGCGCCGAGGTCGCCGGCCTGCGCCTGGAGCACGTCGACCAGACCCGCAAGCGGCTCACCGTCATCGGCAAGGGCGACAAGGAGCGGTACATCGCCGTCGGCGGCAAAACGATGCTGGCGATCAACCGATACCTACGGGTCCGCGGCCGCCACAAGCGCGCGCACAAGACCGATGCGCTCTGGCTCGCCGAGCGTGGCCTGGACATGACCCCGTCAGGGATCTACCAGGTCGTCCGCCGCCGCGGCGTCGAGGCCGGCGTGCCCGTCCACCCGCACATGTTCCGGCACGCGCTCGCGCACGCCTGGCTCGACGCCGGCGGCGGCGAGCAGACCCTCGCCGACCACATGGGCTGGACGAGTACCGAGATGGTCCGGCTGTACGGCGCCGCCGGCCGCAGCCGCCGGGCGCAGAACGAACACGAGCGCCTGGGCCTCGGCGAGCGGATCTGACCGGCGCGCGTCAGCCGATCGCGTCCGCGTACGCCCGGACTGCACCCTGGTCGGTCCCGCTGACCGCCCAGAGCTCGCCGTGCTCGACCGGGTAGCCGGACCCCTTGACGAAGCCGACCCACGCATCCCGATCGGCTCGGTTCGCGAAGGTCGCGATACTGCGGTAGCTGCCGTCGGTGGTCTTGCAGCTCACCGCCTCGAGGACGAAGAACTGCTCGGTGTCCACCTTGCCCTGACACCCGGTGCGGTCCATCAAGGCGGCCAGGCGCGGGGGGGTCGACGACGTACCGCCGGCGTCGCCACCACCAGCCAAGATCACGCCAGCGATGACCACGACTACGACCAGGGCGAACGCCCCGCCGACCAGGATCCACGACTTCACGCCGCGCCGCCGCGACCGTTCTTCCAACGACATATGTCCCCCCGTGACCGATTCGCTACATCTCGGTGAGCGTAGCGAATCGGTCAGGCGTCGCCGCGCCACCCCGGCCGATGGCCGTCCAGCCACGCCTCCACGTCCGCACGTAGCCACAGGCGGACCGTCCCGTCCTCGGACACGAACCATGGCTCCGGAAAGTCACGATCACGGGTGACCTGGTACCCGCGAGCCTTGCCCACGCCGAGCGTCGCCCGGATCTGGCCGAAGGTCACCAGCTCCGACGGGTGCGCGTACCCGTCTTCCCGCCCCTGGGTGCTGGCCATAGGGCCGACTGTCGGGCCTACCCCTACCTGTAGGACCAAAGGTCTACCCCTGGGGATAGGAACGCGCTAGCGTAACCAGGCACTCGCGCGCCGTCCCAGACGCGCAGAAACGAGTGAGCCCCACCAGCGGACAGGCCGGTGGGGCTCAGGCAGGCACCCGAGAGAAGAGGGCGGGCACCCGCAATGACATCATCCCCGACCGCTGACGATCAGGTCCAGGCGCAGCGGCCCGGCATGAACGTCCACACCTCCGAGGACGGCACGTCCACCGCCGACATCGAGCTGGGCATCACCGCGGCCGACCTCAGCAGCGGCCTGGCCCTGCTCGTGCCGGCGGAGTCCCGGCTCGTCCGCATCGACGGGACGAAGCGGAAGCCGACCTTCGTGTTCCGGTCGCAGCGGTGACCGGCCCTTACCACCTCGCCGCGACGCAGTCCCGCGCCACCGCGACCATGACCCTGCACCGCACTGTCCGACCAGCACCGCTGGTCGGCCTGATGGTCCTCGACGAGCAGAGCCAGCCCACGCGGATCGTGGGCCCGTTCGCATCCGAGACGACAGCGCGACAGTGGGCGGCCGAGAACCGGGTGACCGCGTACCAGCTGTGGCCGCTCGAGGTGCCAGGCAGACGTAGCTGAGCAACGCGCGGCCGGCGGCCGTGGTCAGGATGCCGGCGGCCAGCCGCCCCAGTTCGGACGGTGCCGGTCCAACCAGGCTGTGGCGTCGCGCCGCCGCCACAGCCTGATTCGCTCCCGGGCGACGACCGGCAGCGGGAACGAACGGTACCTGGTGATCACATCCGCTCGCGCCCGGCCGACGCCGAGCGCGGCGGCGATCTCGGTCACGCCGACGAGGTCGTACGGGTCATCATCGTCCGCGGTCACCCGGCGGACCGTAGGAGCCGACACGTGACGGTGCTCTGTGCTGTCGACGTGTGTCTGTACCCGTGAGGGGCGTCATGTACCGGTATCGGCACCGATGATCACGTAGGTTGACCGACCCTGCCCATCGGTCCATGCACGGGCTCTAGAACGGCCCGCAGGAGTTCGACGTCCCCGGCGGCTAGCAGTCCCTCCCGCACCACCAGCACCAGCCGGCCGTCCTCTCCCTGCAGCAGCCGGAACGACCCTGCGCGAGCATCCACATCCACTTCTGCAACCAACACCCGGTGCCCCCCTGTCAACACTGACGGACAGGGGACGCTAGCTGCGGCGCGTCAAATCCCGTAGTGGGATGGGATTTACTCTGTGTATCTGTTGTTTGAACTTCTACGTATCGTGACCATCAAGCAGCCGACTGATCGCATCTGTAATCGCTTGCTCCTGGCGAGGAGTTAGCCGAGACCCACGCTCGGCCAGCTCCTTCCACACGCGTCCGCGACTGTCGGTCCATGTCCGCTCGTCGAGTGCGGGGATTGCCAGCTCAATCGGCTCGCCGCCGGCGAGGATCCGCTCGGCGGAGCGTTCCTCCCAGCGCAGAGCACGGGAGAGTGACCGCAGCGTCTTCGCCGTGATCCTCGACGTGGTACTCGACGCTGGCGCTGGCGAGGCGGCCGCGGCTTCGATTCGGCGGACCGTGTTGGTCGACACCCCCGCTCGGTTAGCGATCTCCTGCTGGGTTGCCCCGAGGTCGTCGCGCCGGGCAATCGCGTAGCGGCCCAGGCGGGCCTTCTGATCCGCGGAGACGTCCACTGTCCTCCCCGATATGGGCGCTCATGACTGGGCACCGGACATCATGAGCCACCGCCAACCCTCTCGCACTACCAGGCGACAATGTGCGCCCATGGGCGAATTTGAAGGTTGACATGAGCGCACATGGGCGCCCATCTTGGCGACATGGCAACTGATGCGCTCGCGATCGACGGCGCTGAGCTCCGGCGTCGCCGCAACGCGCTCCGCATGAACCAGTCCACATTGGCGGCGAAGGCGGGCGTCGACCAAGGTCAACTCTCCCGGGCCGAGCGTGGCTTGTGCCGCGTCTCGATGACCAGCCTGCGCAAGCTCGAAAAGATCGTGGGCACCCTGCCCCTGCGCGACGAGGTGGCCGCATCGTGAACGGCCGCCGGCTACCCGACGAGGCGACTCGTCGCCTCGTGGCCAGGACGGGCGGGCAGGCGCGAGTCCTGGCGGCCACGACGCCCGCGGACGTGTCGGCACCGGCCCGCGCGGCGTTCCTGGCCCGCTTCGAGCGCGAGGTTGATCCGGACGGGACGCTTCCGCCCGATGTCCGCGCGGCGAAGGCCAAGGCGGCGCTGTCGGCGCAGATGTCTCGAGTGGCACTCGCTAAGAAGCGTGCGCAGCGCGGGCGGTCCGCCGCCGTCGAGAAGCCTGCGGCACCGCCGCCGGCCAGGGCCGCGCCGGAGCCGGCACCGCTGACCTGGGAACAGTTTCTTGCCGCCCGAGCCGTCCGGGTTCGGGGAAGCCGCCCGGACGAGCCGGGCGGCTCCGGTCCCACCACCACCCCTGATGGAAAAGGACAAACATGACCGTATCGGAATCGGGCACGACGCCGGCCGGCGCCATGCCCCGCAGGATCGACTACGCGGAGCGGCTCGGCCAGCGCATACGCGCGGTCCGCACACAGCAGGGCCTGCCGCTCGGCGCCGTCGAGGAGAAGTCGGGCGGCCGGTTCAACGGGATCACGGTCGGCTCGTATGAGCGCGCGGACCGCATGATCACCGTGGAGCGTCTGTCGGAGCTGGCGGAGTTCTTCGGTGTGCCTGTCCAGGCGCTGACCGAGGAGGGGGGCACGGCGCCGCCGGCCTACGAGCGACCCCGGATCCGGTTCGACCTCCCCGCGCTGCGCAACGCGCCGGCGCCGGCCGGGCCCCTGCGGCGGTGGATCCGGACCATCTGCGAGATCCGCGGCGACTGGAACGGGAAGATCCTCACGGTCCGCACGTCGGACCTGATCCACATCGCCGCGTTGCTCGGCACGTCGCACGGCGACGCGATGGGCCTGCTGGCCGGGTGGAGTGTTCTGGCCGCGCCGGTCAACCTCGAGGCCGTCGAGATCGAGCTCAAGAATGCCGGCCCCCGCCGGTGACCGCGGACCGCAACGACCGGCGGACCGCGCTGCTCGGCGCGATGTCCCGGTCCGACCGCCGCCGGGCGATCCTGGTCCTGGCGCTGAGCCCCGGGCAGGACCCGGGCCTGACCGCGGCGCGGGTGGGCGAGCTGGCGGCGGAGACGCCGGACGCGATGGTGCACTGGTCGCAGCTCTGCCTGCTGTTCGACCGGGCCGGCCTGGACCCGGACCGCACCATCGCCGCGGCCGCGGCCGCCGGGCCGCTGTTGGAGCGGTTGGTCCCGGAGCCCCCCGCGCCCCCGCTGTTCGAGGTGAGCGCGAACCCGGAGACGGTGCCGCTCTACCGGCGGCAGGCGGCCCAGTGAGGTCGGCCGTCGACATGCCCATCACGGACATCCTCGCCGCGGTCCGCTGGGCGCAGGGCCGCGCCGAGCGGGGTGGCCTGCCCGGCTTCCGGGCCCGCCAGGTCGCGGACCGGCTGCAGGTGCGCCTGGACGGCGTGCAGGTCCGCCTGCACGACCTCGTCCGGGCTGGTGTGGTCCGGGAGATCCGCAGCACCAACATCCCGGTGTACCAGCTCACCGCAGGGCGTGTCCGGTGACGGCGGCGGGGCGGGAGCTGGTCGCGGACACGATGGACTGGCTCGCGCTCGCCGGCGTCGAGGGTGCCGACATGGTCACTGTGGCGTCCGACGACGTGGTGATGGTCCACCTCGAGGAGCGGGCCGGCCTGCCGTCGCCGGCGGCCCGGCTGCGTCGGATCGCCGCGGCGGCCGGCGGCGCCCGGCCTGTCGAGCCTGGGCCGGTGTGCGCGCTCGGCCCGGGGGCGTGGGGGCGGCTGCTGCGGCTGTATATGCCGGTGCCCGGGGTGATCGCCATCGCGTGGGGGTTCGAGCGGGTCGCGGCCCCGGTGGGACTGGCGGCATGAGCAGCCCCGGGCCCGCCATGGACGGGCGGCTGGCCGCCGGGTGCGGCCGTGGCGGGCCTGGGGTCCCCGTGGGAGCGGCCGCCGATGCCTCCTGATGACGTGCTGCCGCTGCGCGAGCTCGTCCTGATGGATGAGGACGTCCGCCGGCGGCTACGCGACCTGCGCGCGTACCGCTGGCGGACCGGGATCGCCAGCCATCCCCCACGCTGCGACGCCGACGGCGTCGAGCTGCTGTGGGCGCTGACCGAGGACCCGAAGGACCCGAAGTGGATCCCGCTGATCGCCACGCCCCGCCCGGGTGGGGCGGTCGGGATCTACCGCGACGGCGGCGCCCGGATCGCGCGGGTCAACCCGCCGCGAGACCACCCGGGCGGCCGCTGGGAAACCCATTTCGCCGACTGCAGCGACCCCGAGCGATATCGGCGGCCGCGGCCCTAAAGACCTGCCGGCCACTGCGGTCGGCCCACCACACCCGAGAGGACGTACGTGATCGCAGTGGAGGGGGCCGGCCCGCCCGGCCGGATGGTGCTCGTGGGCCTGGCGGCGACCGGTGGCATCCGATGACGGCGCCGTTGCGTGTCTCGTCGAAGCTGCCGGAGGCCCACGACACCAACGGGCTTTTGGAGATCGCCCGCCGGTTCATGCGGGCGAACGAGCCGGTCCTGGCTGTCGTGCGTCTGGACACGGTGCGTCTGACGACCCGCGTCGAGGACGGCCTGGTCGTCGCGACGATCGAGATCCGGGAGGTTGAGCCGGAGGGCCGCGTGCTGCCCGCTGACATGCTGCGCGATCTGCTCGACCGGGCCCGCCACGACCGCAACCGCGTGACCACCCTGYCCTACCCCGACATCGCCGAGGCCGGCCGGTGAGTGCGGTGCCCTCGCAATGGTGGCCCCTCGCCGCCGCGGCCGCCGGCACGGCCGCGCTGCTGTGGTGCCTGGTCTGCCTACTGGCCCGCACCTGGCCAGCCGCGACCCGTACCGTCCGCGCGCCGCGGCCGGTGCCGACCCCGCCGACGCCCGACGGCGCCCCGCGGGTCGACCCCCCGACCGTGCCCCTGCGACCGCCCGCGGTCGAGCTGTGAGGGCCCGCCCGCGGCCGCCGTGGCTCCCCGTCACAGCCACGGCCGCGCCCAGCACCCGCCCGGCCGACGAGATCCCCTCCGACACTCGCCGCCTGGTCCTCACTCGAGCTGGTGGCCGGTGCGAGTCGTGCGCCGGCGACCTCGATATCTCCCGCTACTCGCTGCACCACCGCCGTCCCAAGGGCATGGGTGGCTCCCGCGCCGCTGATCTGCACTCGCCCGCGAACCTCCTCGTCCTGTGCGGCCGCGGGAACGCCGACGGTTGCCACGGTCATGTGCACGGCCACCCGATCGCGGCCCGCGATGCCGGGATGCTCGTTCGCCGCGCCGCCGACCCTGCCCGGGTGCCGGTCCTGATCCACGGCGCGCGCCTGGTCCTGCTCGCCATCGATGGCACCTACGCCGAGGAGGCGCGATGAGGCTGCTCCTGGTACCGGTCCGTCCGGACGCGATCCACGCGCACCGGGTGACGGCCGAGGTCCTCGGCCTACATACCCTCGCGTTCGCCGGCGCGGTCGCGCGATCCACGCGGGACTACCCCGGGCCGCGCGGCTTCGTGCCCGCCGGCACGGGGACGACGCCGCAGGAGGTAGCCGCCGAGGCGACCCTGTGCCGGGCTGGCCTGTGGCGCCCGGCGCACATTGAGGAGATCGGGCAGGGCTACTACCTGGACTCGTGGGACATCGCCGTCGCTGCGATGCGGCTGGTGCGCGCCTGATGCCCTGGTTTCGTATCTCCGACGACGCCACCGATCACCCGAAGGTCGAAGCGGCCGGTAACGAGGCGTTCGGCCTGTGGGTGCGGCTCGGCGCGTACGCCGCCCGCCAGCTGACCGACGGCGTCATCCCCGGGCCCGTGGCGGTGCGCTACGGCGACCAGGCCCTCATCGACCGGCTTGTCGCCGTCCGCCTGCTCGACGTCGTCGAGGGTGGTGGCTGGGCGATCCACGACTACCTCGACCACAACCCGTCCCGCGCCGAGATCCTCGCCGACAGAGCCGTCAAGAAGGCCGCGGCGATCGACCCGGAGCTGCGCGGCATCGTGAAGGCGCGCGACGGCAACCGGTGCCGCTACCAGGGCTGCGGCCGGCTGGTGAACTGGGCGGACCGGCGCACTGTCCGCGGCGGCGTCCTGGACCTCGTCGACCCCACCCGACCGGTGAACCTCAACAACCTGGTCGTCGCCTGCAGGGGCTGCCAGAAGCGACACGTCGGCCGCGCGGCCGAGCACGCCGGCATGGCACTCGGCCCGATCCCCCAGGCCCCGCCGCCCCCCGGCCCCGGCCGGCCGGGCCGCTCCAGATCCCACCTGGAATCGGTCCAGAACCAACCCGGATCCGATCCAGGTCCTATCCAGATCCCACCTGGATCGCGTCCAGATCCGATCCAGACCCCATACCCAGTCCCATCACCACCCCTTCGGGGTGGTGGTGATGGGACTGAGGGAACTCAGGACGCGCGGCACGCCGCGCCAGATCCGGGCCGCCCTGCGCTCGCCGCCGTACCCGAGGCTCCAGCGCCCACCCCCGACCCGGCGGCCCCTGCCGGCCGGCGCGGCTTCACGCCCGTCCAGGTAGAGCACGTCACCGACGCCCGGCAGACCCTCACCGCGAAAGTCAGGGCCGCCGGCCTGCGCCTGGTCTCTCGCTCCGGCAAACCGATCCACGTCCATCCCGAACCGGCCTACCGGCAGAGCCCGCTGCCGCTGTACCTCGAGCTCGCCCCGGACCTCCCTGCGGCCCCACCCCTCGAGGGCCGCCTGCCGACCCTCGACGAGCTCACCGCGGCCATCGCCGCCGCGACCGCCTGACCCCGTACGAGAGGCAAAAACTATGGATCATGTCGGATCGATAGGCGACACTTCCCGATGGGAGGTGATCAGCCGTGTACTCAGCCCCGTACGTCGCGTCCGAGGACCGCGAGGACGTGCCCGCCACACCCCCGGCACGGCCGCACCCCCCGTCCTGCCGGGGATGGGCGGGCCAGGACGAGGAGGGCCGGCCCCGTCCGTGCCTGACCTGCCGGCCGTGGCTGCGCCGCCGACTTCGGTGGGGAGCGCGGACCCCGGTCCGGAGCACGAGCTCCAGCTGACCCGGGGCCGGTACCGCTGGTCCTGGGCCTGCAGCACCTGCCGCTGGGCCGGCCTGGACCTCCCCACGGCCGCGGCCGCCGAAGCCGACCACGACGCGGCCGCCGCGCTCGCCGCGACGCTGGCCACCACCGGGCCGATCCCCGTCCCGATGCCGCCCCTGCCGTCCGTCCGGCCGCCGGCAGAGGGTCCGCTCCGGGCAGGGCAGCAGCTCCCGAACGAGTGGACGTTCTGCGTGCAGCGCGCCGGCGACATCTGGAGCGCCTGGGCCGTCGGCGCCGCACCCAGCATCTCGGCCGAGGGCTCCACGCCGCCGCAGGCGTTGATAGCCCTCGGGGGCGCGTTCATGGTCTGGCTCGACGGCGGCGGCCCCGAGACGGCCCCGCCCACCCACGCGGTGCTCCTCGGCGCCCAGATCGCCGGCGCGGTCCTCCCCGACGCCGTCCCGATCCTCTGAAACGACACCGGCCCCGGGGTGCGCCTACACCCCAGGGCCGGCCGAGCCACCACCCGCCCATGGAAGGCCGTGACCCGTTGCCCACCATCCTGCCCGACCTCGCCGGCCCGCTCGGCCTCGCGATCCTCGCGACCGCCGCCGCCGGCGCACTACTCGCCCGACTCCGCCTCCTCGTCGCAGGCCTGGCCGCCCGCGCCCGGACCCGCGCCGCCCAGCACGCCGACGAGCCGACGACCAACGCCGGCCGAGACCCGATCTTCGAAGCGCTCGGCGCCGCCGTCCTACTCGTCTGCTTCGCACTGAGCTGGGACGTCCTCGTCCAACTCGCCCGCGCCGCCGGCCTCGACCACACGCTCTCAGTGACCTACCCGCTCGCGATCGACCTCCTCGCCGCCGCGGCGTACCGCGCCGCACTCCGACTCCACGACGCCCCCTGGCACGTCCGCCGCGTACCGATGATCGTCACCATCGTGTTCGTCGCGCTCAGCGTCGTCGGGAACGCGCTGCACGCCTGGGCCCCACCCGGCGGCCAGCTCGAAGTCCCCCGCGGCGTCGCCGCCGCCGTCACCGCCGTCCCCCCACTGTCCGGCGCCGTGATCGTCCACCTCTACGCGCTCGTCCGACGCTGGGGACGCCCCGCCAGCAACACCACACCGGCACCGGCCGCGCACGACCAGAACGAAGAACGCATTGAGGAGGAAGCGGCCCCCGTCGAGCCGCAGTCGGCCGCCGGCGCCGAGCAGCTCGCCGAGACGCCGGCCATACCGCGGCCGCGCGAGACCACCGAGCAGACCGCCGAACGACTTCTCCCGCACGCCCTGGCGGCCGCCGAGCACATCGCCGCCACCGGCGCCCGGATCAACCGCACCGCCGTCGCCAGCGCCGTCCGCGCCCAGGGCCACACGGTCAACTCCGACGTCGCCCAGGCCCTCATCGTCCGCGTCCGCGCCCACCGCGACGCGAACCGCCAGCTCGTCAACGCCTGAGAGGACCCATGGCCACCGTCCCGAGTCACCGATGATCCGCCGCCTGGTCGCGGCCCTCACCCGCCGGCCCTGCCATCGCGCCGCCTGCGGTCATGCCCGCGCCGACCACCGCCACAACCACTACCGCAGCTACTGCGCCCGGTGCGAATGCGTCGGCTACCACCGCCGGATCGGCGGGCGGCGCCGATGAGGATCCGCATCGAGGGCACCCGCGACGAGATCACAGCCGCCCTCGCCGAGCTCCGCGCCGCCCTCTCTGTCCGCAACGTCTCCCAGCTGCGCCGGAACCGCGACGACTACCGATACCGGGTCTACCTCGACGCCCACCTGGCCACCCCGAACCGATCAGCAGACCAGTCACCTCCGACAGAAAGGACCACAGGCCGTGCCTGACACCCCCGACGACGACTACGACCAGTACGCCGAGGCGTTCGGCTACAGCCCCGACCCCGCCGACGACAAAGCCGACCTGATCGCGCACGAGATCCGAGACGACGAGGAGAGCGTCCGGGCCGCCGACACCGCGGCGGCCGCGGACCCCGACGAGTGCGTCGCCGAGGTCATCGACGGTGTGCTCGCCGTCGAGATGTGTGGCTGCGAGGACTGCCAGCAGGCGGAGGGAGACGAGATCGAACGTCAGGTCGAAAGCGGCACCATCACCGAGGACGAGGCCCTCGCGCAGCACGCCCGGGCAGGCACCCTGTGACCGGCATGACCGGACTGAGCATCGTCCCGGACCTCGACCGCGCCCCCTGGACCGACCTCACCAACCCCACGCCCGCGCAGCTGACCCGCATCGGCCTGCTCCGCAACGGCGCCACCACCGGCCGGGCCTCCGTCGGCCTCGTCCTCGAGCTCGAGGACGGCACCCAGGTCATCGCACAGACCACCTGGCGGCTACTCCACACCGCCGTCCGCGCCCTGGCCGCCGGCCCCGTCGGCTCCGAGGAGACCCAGGACTGATGACTGACCCGACCAGCACCAACGCCGAGGCCTTCGACGAGTGGGCGATCGTCGAACTCATGGGACATGTCCGCCGCGCGGGCCGTGTCCGTGAGCAGGACATCGCCGGCGTCGGATTCCTCCGCCTGGACATCCCCACCGGCCCCGACAGCACGATCACCCAGCTGATCAGCCCGAAAGCGATCTACGCGATCACCCCGACCACCGAGGACCTCGCGCGCAAGGCCGCGGGCCGGTGGATCCCCGAACCGGTCCAACGCTGGGAACTCCAGCCGCGCCCCGCCGCCCCGGCGCCGTCCCGGTCGGTCTTCGACGACGAGGGGCCGTTCTGATGGGCGGCGAAGGGGGCACCGGCGGGCCCGCGCGGCCCGCGCGGCCCGCGCTGATCCGACCCTCATGGGTACGACCCTCGGCCGTCCCCGACGACCACCCACTCGACAGCACCGACGACGTCGCCCTGGCGCTCGGCGGCTCACCGACGAGCTGGACCGCGGACGTGCTCCGGATCCTCGCGAAATCCGACCCCATACGCCTCGCCGCCCTGACCGTCGCCCTCCCCTGGTACGCCTATGCCTACCTGTGGTGGCGCCAGGCCCGGACCGTCACCCCCACCGCCGGCGAACTACTCGCCGAGATGCGTCGCGTCGAGGGTGCGGGGCCGTGAACCGGCCGGCGATCGGCCGGGCGACCTGCCCTGTCTGCGAACGCAAGCACTCCGTCCGGCTCAACGGGCAGCTGCACGCCCACTTCACCCTCGACAACTACGGCCGCGCCACCCGAACCGTCTGCGCAGGCACGGCCCACGAAGTGACGACCCGCGAACTCATCCGTACCGAGGACTCCCGCCATGACTGACCCGCTCCCGCGCGTCCCCGGGATGAAATGCCACTGCCTGTGCGGCATCCTCCATCCCGACGAGACCACCCTGTGTACCGACCAGTACGAGACTGTCCGGCCGCTCGTCGCCCGCGGCCCCGAGCGGCCCCTCCAGATGTGCCTGCCCTGCGCCCAGGCCCACGACATCCGCACGGCCGCGAAGGCGATCCGCAGCGCGGCCGAGACCTTCGCCGCGCAGGGCAAGCGGATCGCCTACCTCGAGGACGAGCTCGTCGACGCCTGGCACGCCGGCTACCGGGACGGCAGCAGCCTCCGCGCCGTCCTGGGCATGACCGCAGACGAGTACGCCACGTGGACCACGGGCAGGCCGGACCAGGCCGCCACTCGCAGCCCGCAGGCTTCAAGTAGCCAGCAAGTAGGCGACCTGCCCCCGGACCAGTGCCGCCCCGTCGTCGTCCAAGACCAGGACGGCCGGGACGTCACCGTCTCCGTCCTCGGCGCCCAGGAGATGACCGAGCAGGGCCGCCAGGCCCTCGGAGACCTCGTCCGAGCCGCCGAGCAGCAGTTCCGCGCGGACCACCCGAACATCGGGCCCGTACTGCGGACCGTGATCGAGGCTGTCGCGGACAAGGCGCAGGCAGCCGGACTCATCCTGCGGGAGGCATCTCAGGCCGCGCAGGTGACGCCGGCCGCGACCTCCCGCGTCCTGCAGGGCGCCGCCGCGACGACCCACCTCGACGACCTCGTCCGCCTGGCCAGCTGGGCCGGCCTGGACATCGTCGCCGTGCCCGCGTCCAGCTGGACAGCGCTGGACACCACCGGACAGGAGCGCGGATGAGCGTCACCGCCGAGGAGACCTACCACCGAATCCGACAGGTCCGCGTCACCGTCGATCGGATGACCATCAGCGCCCTCGCACTGTTCGTGAAGCGCGCCCAGGAGCTCGGCATCGACCCCCGAACCCAGGTGGAGGCCGACCGCTCCCAGGTCGGCCACTGGACCACCGTCAAGGCCGTCGAGCGCGCCCAGATCGACCCGCCAGACGCTGCCGACTCCGGACCGCCGGACCCGCCCTGCGAGGGGCCGTGCGCCGCGGACTGCCTCTGCATCGGCAAGACCCCCATGAACGAGGAGACACCCGACGATGACCAGCAGCTATAAGCCGACCGGCGGAGACGGCCGGTACGCCCGCCTCTACCTGAACGACCTGGAGCCGCCGCCCGAGGACGAGCCGGCTATGACGGAGTCGTTTGAGGCCCTGGCCCTAGCGCTCGACGAGGCGCTGACTGCCGGCCGCCGCCAGGACGCCGCCCGGCTGATCCAGCTCATCCGCATCCGGGCACGCCGCCTCGCCCCGTACTGGGCGCCAGCAGGGAGCGACAGTGCACCCCCTGCGTGCAAGAACCACCCGACGATGCCAGCAACGCACACCGCCCTCATGCCCGCGCAGGCGAAGCAGCCGGACGGCACCTACGACGAGAGCGTGCCCTTTTGCGCGACCTGCGCCGTCAGGATCGGCGCGATCGGCTTCCCGGTAACCGCCCGATGAGCACCCGCCGCAAGCTCCCCTCCGGCAACCCGGCCCGCCGCGTCCGTCTCGGTGTCCTGACGACCGACGGCACCCAGTTCCCGGGCTCCCGGGCCCGTCCGACCCTGCTCGACGACATCACCCCCGGCCGGCACCGGTGGGTCGCAACCGTCGCCCACGTCCTGTCCGACGACACCGCGGCCGCCGCGCACCGCGGCGAGCAGGTCCACCTGGACATGGAGAACATCGCGTTCGTGGGCACCGGGTGCTACGTCTGCGAGCAGCCCTACAGCCCGGACACGGCCRCTCGCCGGTGTCCGGGTGATCCAGGCGGATGACCCGGATCCACTTCGGGCAGGTCATCCACTGCGCGACCTGCCGCAGCCACCTGGAGTCCTTCGCCCGCCGGGCCCGCTGCGTCTTCGACTGTGGAGCGTGGTACTGCCGCCGCGGGATGGCGTGCCGGAACAAGCACGCCGAGACGTGCCCCGTGCTCGCCGAGCTACGAGCGCATGAGGAGCCTCACAGCCCCGCACTTGCTACCCGTCCATGCCCAGGCGAGCCGGGCGGATGATGTCCCCGTGACCGATGACCTGTCCGGCCTCGTCGCCGAGCTGGAGTCCCTCTATCGCGCTCTGGGCGCTGCTCTGGGTGCCGAGCCGGTGGACGGGCCGGACAGGTCCACGGTCACCCGCACCGCGGACATCTGGTGTGCCCACCACCACCGTGGACACCGCCCGGACCAGTGGAGCGAGACGTGCACAGGCGGACCCGATCCGCGCATCGCCGGCGGCGCCGGCTGGGCGCGGCCCACCCTGACCGCGACCGCGAAACCTGGCCAGGGCGGCCGGTCCGTGCCCGGGTCACGGCCACCGCTGGACCTGGGCATCCTGCGTGCCCAGGAAGACATCTGGACCGCGGCGACGGACCTCGTGTCCGACCTGCGCTACCGGCTCGGACACGCCCGGCGCGAACGAGGCATGTCCGCGCTGGGCCGCGTCCCGATGCTCGTGGACCAGCTGGTCCAGGACGGCCCGCGGCCGCGCTGGATGGACGTGGGCATCCAGCGCCTGGACGAAGCGCGCGTTGGTGCCCGGCGGGCCCTGGACATCGACCTACGCCCGATGACGCTGGACCCGTGCCCGTCGGACCGACAGCCGTACACGGCCGCGTGGGCCGGCCCGGACTGGGAGCCCCTCGCCGAGTTCGTGGACGGTGTCTGCCGCGAGTACGACTGGACCGCGTCCGCCGCCTGGACCACGACCCGCCGCCGAGCCAATCCGGACGCCGGCCCGGTCGATGCCTGGCGGCCGGCCCGGCTCTATGTCCGCGACCCGGCCGCCTTCGTCGAGTMCGCGGACGCGGCGATCCGCTGTCCGGGATGCCGGCGAGTCTGGACTGGCGCCGCGGGCCGCGCCGAGCTGTTCGACCTGATCCACTCCGAACGGAAGAGCGCATGACCGACGACATCATCGGCCTCATCGATGGCGCGATCGAAGACTGGACCACCTCGGCGGACGCGATGCGGTGGCGGCCGCCGGGCGCCGAGGAGCCGGCCCCGCCGACACCGCCCCGCGTGCTGTTTGTGATCAACGGCGTCAACGAGCCGCGGCCCGCCATCACCGCGGCCGACCTCGAGGCCATGGGCGAACGTCTGCGCGAGATCGGCCGCGCCTACACCGAGATGCTCACGCGCGCGTGGGAGGCGGCCGCGCCCGCTCTCGCCCGGATCGCCCAGGCCGCCGGCGAGCTCACAGAGAACCTCGAGCGCGCCCGCGGCCGCGGACCCGCGACCCGAAAGGCAGCATCCCCGCGCGTGCCCGCGTACCGCGACGAGCGGCCGCGCTGGCAGACGCCATACGGGCCGCGCGGCCGCCGATGATGACGGATACCGCGCCTGTACCACCCCTGGCCCGTGCTGCAGCCCTGGGCGGGCGCTGCCACGACGGCAAGGATCGCGCCATGGACATCGTGGACGTCGAGCTCCTCCAATTCGTCTCGCTGCGGCTGGCCGAGGAGGAGGTGGCCGCCCGGGGAGTACGCCAGTGGCCACCCCTCGGGTTCGACCTAGCGGTGCTTCTGGGCGGCGAGCTGGGCCGCCAGTTTGAAGATCTGTACCCGCTGACGCGGGACCAGGTGCTCTATGTCATCCGTGAGGACCCCGCGGCCACCCTCGCTCGCGTGGAGGCGCTGCAGGCGCTGATGAGCTGCGTCGGGGCGCTCACAAAGTTGCAGCGCCGGAAGATTGTCCGCCAGATCGCTGCGATCTGGCGGAAGCACCCCGACTGGCAGGAACGGTGGGCGCCGTGACCGCGGACATAGCCGCGTTCATCCTCGCGCGCCTGGCCGAGGAGGAGCGGGATGCGCGGGCGGCATGCCAGGAGCCCTGGTCCATGCCGTGGCCTGGTGAGCCGTTCCTGGCCATCGGCGAATTCGCCGGCGCGATCCTGACCCCGGAGGGCCTTGGGGTCGTCGATCCGCCCGAGGTCCAGCACATGGTCCGTCAGCAACCCGCAGCCACCCTCGCCCGGGTGGTGGCGCTGCGGGGGCTGATGGGGCTGCACCGCACGACATCCGGACCGGGGGTGCCCGAGTCCGGCTACAACGCGACCGTGTGCGACGCCTGCGGGCCGCACGAACCCGGCGACGACGGGTGGAAGCTTGAGGGCATCGACGTGTGGGACCCGGTGATGTACCCCTGCCCGACGATCCGTCACGTCGCCGCGATCTGGCGGGACCATGAGGACTACGACGAGGAGAGGTGGAAGCCGTGACCACGGACATCGCCGCGTTCATCCTCGAGCGCCTGGACGACGAGGAGCGGGACGCGCGGGCAGCCACTCCGGGGCCGTGGCGCGTCGGCAACTTCCCGCGCGAGCGGGTGGTCTACTCGGGGCCTGACGAGGCCGATGTCCTGATCTACGACGAGGGCGGTCACAGCGAAGCCGACGCGCATCACGTCGCCCGCCAGGATCCGGCGGCCACCGTTGCCCGGGTGGAGGCACTGCGGGCCCTGGTGGAGGTGATGGAGCTTTCCGCGAACGACGGCGACTGCAACGTCGACGCTGTTGGAGAGGAAGCTCTCCGCCACGTCGCCGCGATCTGGCGGCACCACGAGGGCTACGACGAGAGGTGGACACGATGAGTGACGAGACTGAGCAGCAGGACACCACCGAGGAGCCCGAGGAGACCACCGAGGCGCCGACCGCGGCCGAGGGGAAGCCGAAGCCCGCGATCAAGAAGTGGCACCCGGGGCCGCAGGCGAACCGTCCGGGTGGGGGGTTCATCAGCACGGGTGGATCGCGGTGATGCGGCCGCGGACATAGGAAAGGCCGGCGGGTTTGGTGGTTCAGCGTCCCGCCGGCCTGTGCACCTACACGAACCCGAGAGGTCGGGACGTGCTGCCGCTCATCATACGGTCCGCCGTCACGGCGGGCCGGTCATGCTCCTTGTCCCGGCCGGGCCTGGTCCCACTCGACGAGGTCCCCGAGCCGGTACAGCCAGTCGTCACCCGGGCGTGGGAACCATCCCGGCTGGCCGCGCTCTGGCCAGCCGGCCCGTTCCGCCTTCCGCGAGTACTGGTACAGCCCGCTCTGCGCCCGGCCCGTCTCCACCGCGTAGCGAGACAGACTCAGCCGCCGGTCCGGGCCGCCGTCAGGCACCGGCCGCGCCGGCGGCCCGGCCACGCCCGGATGCGCCTTCAGCCACGCGCGGATCGCCTTCTCCGTGCGCGCGCCCAGGGCGGGGAAATCGGCGTACCGCTGTGGCCAGCCGCGCGTGGTCCGCTCCGAGCGGCCCGCGATCGTGGCGATCTCCCCGAACGTCAGCGACCGGTCAGGCATCGCTGCTGTCGGCCAGGACTTCGGTCAGGATGAGCGCCGCGCCGAGGGTGCCGTCCACCCAGCGGCGGGCCTTGTCCCGGTCGATCGTGAACGACGCGACCACCTCGCCGGCGGCGTCGCGAGCGGCGATCAGAACCCGGTCGTCGGGCATCGGGTAGGCAGCGACGGTGTCCGCGGCCGCCGCGCCCGCGACCAGGTCGCGGATCTCTTCGTCATCCATGGGTGCTCCTCGGTTGGTAGGTGCTGTGCGAGAGGGGACGGTCAGGCCGCCCGCGTGGACGGCCTGACCTGGGATGGTTACTCCCGCCGGTCCAGAACCCGCAGGTTCTCGACTCGGTCCGCCGACTCCGTGAAGTCCCGGGCGAGCTTCCTCGCGCGGGTCTTGTTGGTGCGGCGCTGGCTGAACATCCCGATGAGCATCCGCGCAAGGTCGCGGGCCTCGTCGGGGTTCATCCAGGTGGTTCGGGTCGGCAGTCCTTCCTGATCGAAGAACATGACCCGGACCATCCACTTGCCGTCGTCGAGGGGGTCGGCCGATCGTGCCGGCTCGATCTCGACGCGGTTGTCGGGGTTGAACATCCCGTGTCCTCTCTTGATTTGTGTAGGTGCGGTGCCGGTGGGGCGCTACCCCCGGTCCGACATGACTTACTTTAGCATACGGCCGAGATGAGTGAACACGCGACTTCCACAACGGAGTCGAGTCGGAATGTTGTGGCCAGATCGGTCACGCGACCTGTAGCTATGCTAAAGTAAGTCATGTCGGGATGAAGGGCCTAGCGAACCCGCCCGGCACGCACCTACACAACAGCAGAGAGGAAACGGGATGGTACTCGTACAGTTCCCCGACCGGCTTCACATCTACCCGGATGAGTTCCTGGCCGAGGACAACTGGGCGGTCCGCGTCGACCACGTCGACCGCTCCGGCGAGCTGAAGTACAAGGCGTGGCTGACCCCCGCCGACGCTCGCGACCACGCCGCGTGGATCCGCCGCACTATGGAGGATCAGCCGGACAAGGTCCGACAGGACTGGATGCGGCAGGCAGACCAGCTCGACCACATCGCGACCGTGGTCGAGAAGATCCGCCGGGCACTCGGCATCGAGTAGCGCCCCGCCGCCGCCCCCACCCTCCGGGGGCGGCGGCCCTCTCCGCAGTAGGCACCGACCGTAGGCGGCATCCCAGCAACCCAGGGGTGCCGCCTACGCCTGCGCGCCCAGGCCGCAGCAGGAAGCCCTGGGCGACGGCACCTGTGGCCGTGCGACGATCCAGGCGTGTCGTCGGTGGGTACCGTGCGTCAGCTACACCACGTGACCGGTGTGCCGGAGCGAACGATCCAGCGCTGGGCGCAGGTGGGCCAGCTCGCGCGGGTGGGGTCGGCCTGGCCGCCCCGGTACGACGGGCGCGAGGTCATGCGCCTGGCGACACGCGGGCGCGTGCGTGCATCCTTGACAGGCGAGCCGATCATGGCGTAGTTACATGGTGTGATCCCACTCGTGTCGGTGGTGATCACCCACCCTCGTTGCCCCCGCGTACCCCCCGAACGCGGGGGCTTCGTCGTACCCGGACCCCACGCGGCAGGGACCTCGCTACCCACTGTGCGTGGGTGTGGTGGTGGGCGAGGTGTAGGGCATGGCCACCCCACCGGGCCCACCCCGTGCCCGCCACCTGCATGCCTCACTCAGTGTGATACTGACTCAGTGTGACGATCGTTGATCATGTTTGTGTCACAGTGCGTGAGTGACGATCATGACCGATCGTGGTCAGTGAGCACGCTCGGTTGACGCTGCGGAGCGTGACGGCCGCGCAGGCGCCCGCCCCCTCCCCGGGGGGCATGATCCGTTGGGCCCGGGCGGCCGGACCCATCCTTATGCTTCTTCCCCCCTGTACGGGACTGAGAGTAACGACCGTGACCCACCGTGACGACCGAGGTGATCACCCCGGCCGTCACCCACAGTGGTCGTCACTCCGAGTGACCCTGGGGCGGTCGCGCTCCGTGACACCGACCCAGGCCGGCCAGTCGTCACCGCGAGTGACACCCGCCCGGCCCCGGCGGCCGTCACGCACTGCGACGGAGGTGGCTGACCATGCCGAGAGGGTGGGCGAAGGCCGCGCCGCCCGCCGGGCCCGTCGGCCCGGTGAGCATCCGCGTCGACGACGGCGACCTGCAGCAGCTCCTGGTGGCCTCCAGGCGCTTCCCGCAGTACCTGCAGGACGAGCTGCGCGACCGCCTGGGCGAGGTCGCGGACGACATGGTCGCCGTGGCCCGTCGCAACGCGTTGGCGCTGCGTCTGCCCGGCAAGCCCCCGTCACGGCGCCCTGAGCGGCGCTCCACGGGGCTGCGCCGCGAGCTGGCGGCCGGTGTGCGGGCCATCTACCGGCCGGCTGGCGCCGGCGTGGAGTACCGGATCACGTCGAGTCACCACATGACGCACGCCACGGACGCCAGGTACTTCCGTCACCCCGTGTTCGGCAACCGTGAGGCGTGGGTCGGGCAGGCGTCCCAGCCCTGGTTCGCCGATCCGCTGGCCGCCCGGCTACCGAGGGCACGCACCGCCGCCGGGCAGGCGCTCGGGGACGCCCTCGACAAGGCGTTCTGAGCGTGCGCCTGCGGCCGTGCCTGGACTGCGACCGGATCGRCCCGTGGACCCGCTGCCCGGCGCACGAGGCGGCGCAGCAGCGCGCGAAGCGTGGCCGGCGGCCGTACACAGCGGGTGAACAGGCCCGGCGAGCACAGGCCGTGACCGATCACGTGGCGCGCAACGGCGAGTGGTGCCCCGGCTGGGGCCCCCGGCCCGCCCACGCAGCGCCACGGGCGACCCTGACCGCCGATCACGTGACCCCTGTCGCCGCCGGCGGCCTCGAGGCGGGCCCGCTGGCGGTGCTCTGCCGGTCCTGTAACAGCGCCAAGGGCGCCCGGATGGACGGAGGTGGCCATGGGCGGGATGGGGCCTCCTCCGAAGCCCGCTGACCAGCGTCGCCGGCGTAACGCGGTGCCCGGCACGACATACCTGCCCGCCGAGGGCCGCCAGGGTGACGCTCCGGAGTGGCCGCTGGCGAGCATGACGTCCGCCGAGGAGGTCGCCTGGCGCGATCTGTGGGCCACGCCGCAGGCCGAGGCCTGGGCTCAGCTCGGGATCGGCGCCGTGCGGGTCGTGGCGCGGTACTGCCGGCTGGTCTGCACGGCTGAGGCGTCGATGGCGGGCAAGCCGACGGTGGCCGGTGTGCAGGCCATCGGGGAGGCCCGGCAGCTGGAGGACCGGCTCGGCCTCACGCCGATGGCGATGCTCCGGCTGCGCTGGGAGGTCGTCGCCGACGAGCTCGCCGCGGCCCGATCTGACGCTCCGCAGCCGGTGACGCAGCGTCGTATCCGCGCTGTCGAGTAGTGCCGTGGCGCGGCCCGGACGAGCCGGGCGAGTTCCCTACGCTCGGTTACCTCGTCGGGGACTGGATCGAGGCGCACTGCGTCATCCCGGACGGCGTCGACCAGGGCATGCCGTTCGTGCTCACCGACGAGATGTGGTCGTACCTGCTGCGGTACTACCGGCTGCACCCGCACGCCGAGTACGACCGGCGCCGGCCGTCGGCGGCGTTCCGGTACACCGGCGGACAGCTGATGCGGCCGCAGAAGTGGGGCAAAGGCCCGTTCGCCTCGGGGATCTGCCTGTGTGAGGCGCTGGGCCCGGTGCGGTTCGACGGGTGGGACGCCTATGGCGAGCCGGTCGGGGCGCCGCACCCGACGCCGTGGGTACAGATCGTCGCCACCAGCGAAGAGCAGACCGACAACACCTGGCTCGCACTGCACGAGATGGCCACCCGCGGGCCGATCGCGGACATGGGGCTGGACCTGGGCATCCAGGACATCAACCTCCCCTCCGGCGGGAAGGTCGAGCCGCGGACGAGCAGCGGGAAGGCCCGCCTCGGCGCCCGGTTGACGTTCGCGCTGTTCGACGAGACCGGGCTCATGATCGAGTCCAACGGCGGAGTGCTRCTCGCGACCACCATGCGCCGCAACATCGCCGGCATGAGCGGCCGGTGGATGGAGACCACCAACGCCCCTGACCCCTCGGAGAACAGCGTCGCCCAGCGCACCCAGGAGGCGCGCGCGCCCGGCACGCTGATCGACTACCGGCGGCCGCGGCGCATCCCCGACCTGGACGACGACGAGGGCATGCTCGCCGAGCTGCGCTACGTATACGGAGATTCGTGGTGGGTGGACGTCGAACGGATCCTGTCCGACGCCCGCGACGAGTCAATCTGCCCCAGCCCTGGCGACGCCTACCGGTTTTTTTTGAACCACCCGACCGTGGGCACCAGCGACGCGGTCGACGCGACCCGTTGGGACGCCTGCGCCCGCGACGATGACCCGCTCAAGCGCCGCGACCGGGTCGGGCTCGGTTTCGACGGGTCCCGCTCGTCGGACTGCACGAGCCTGGTGGCCTCGAGGCTGCGCGACGGCAGATGGTTTCACCTGCGCACGTGGGACCCGGCGGACTATCCCGACGGCAAGGTGCCTCGCGACGAGGTCGACCAGGCCGTCAAGGACGCGTTCAAGGCCTACCGGGTGGCGTTTTTGTTCGGCGACCCCTACCTGTGGTTCGACAGTTTCGAGACCTGGGCGGCCCGCTGGCCCGACCGCATCGTCCAGGTGCCGACGAACACCCCGATCCGCATGGACAAGATCGTCTCACGGTTCCTGGCGCACTTCCGGCGCGATTTCACCCACGACGGGGACCCGATCCTGACCCGGCACGCCAAGGCCGCGGCGCTGGCCAAGGGGCAGAAGCGGGCCGCGCGGCCCGAGGAGAACGCCGCGGTGCCGCATTACTACCTGCGGATCACGAAGAAGAAGCAGGGCCAGCACATCGACAGCTTGATCGCCGGGATGCTCGCCGAAGCGGCCCGCGGACAGGCCATCGAGGACGGCGTCCTGGCCCGCCCAGGCCCCGCGACGGGCGGTCCAGACCCAGCCCACGCCGGCGCCGAACGGCCGCCGACCGGCAGCCCATGGCGCGCGGGCAGCTCCGCCTGGCGCTCGAGCGGCCGACTCAACCTGTGAGGAGCACCTCGTGGCCGGCACCCCCATGTACGTCGTCGTCGGCAATGGCGACGACGGCCCCGACCTCTCCGAGCAGGTGTACGGCCCGTACTCGCAGGAGCGAGCCGAGGCGGTCGCCGCCGAGCTGAAGGGCGGGAACTTCCAGGACAGGGACTGGACGGCACGGCCACTGATGCTCTCGCCGTGGGAGGTCGCCTACGGACGCGCGGGCCAGCTGGGTGGACTGCCGCTGTGAGGGGCCTCGCGGCGGCCGTGACACCCGGCCTGGTGTCCACGCTGGCCATGCTCCTCGGCCTGGTGCTCGTCGTGGTCGCCGTGGCCGGCTCGCCGGCGCCCTGGTGGGCCGCGGTGGGCGTCGCGGCCGCCGAGCTCCTCGGCGGCGGCTATGTCGTCGGTGTCGTCGCCCGGAACACCGCCGCGGCGGCACCACCCCAGCCGGTCGCGGCGAAGGCGGCGGCATGACGGACCCCTATCTCGCTGCGGGCCGGGCCTACTGCCTGGCCACGTACAACTACGACTACCCGTGCCCGGAAGGGACTCCAAGCCGCGAGGAACGCATCGCACGTGACGCGGCATGGGCGGCCAAGCGGCCATGGCTGCGGGCGGCCGTCGACGCCGCGCTGGAGGCCGCGCGGCCGCGGGAGGCCTCCGTCGTGACCGTGAATGTCGCCGGCGTGGTCGATCGCGCGGCCGTCGCGCGGGCCGTGCGCGACGCCGAGGCGTACCGGCGAAACGGGCGGCGGCTGTCGTGAGGGCCTGGTTGGTGCCGCCGCGGCGGACGGTGGAGGCCTCACCCGAGCAGCTCATCGCCACCGGCGCGATGCCCGGCGGCCGTGATCCGATCGACGGTGACAGCGGGTGGCGGCCGGCGGGTTCGGCGGGGCGGCCGGTGCCGCCCTGGACGTTGGAACAGTCGCGTGCCGGGTCGGTGGCCTCGTACCGGATGAACCCCATGGCCAAGGCGATCATCGACACGTACACGTCGTTCTGCGTCGGGGACTCCGGGGTGCGCCCCGAGGTCAGTAACGACAAGGTCGCGAAGGTCGTCGACCAGTGGTGGAAGGACCCCCGCAACCAGCTCGCGCAGCAGACGCTGTTCCTGCGCGACGCGATGCTCAACGGCGAGCAGATCGCCGAGATGCTCCCCGGGCCGAAGGGCGGCCGGACCCGGTGGCGCCCGATCGACCCGACCGTGCTCGACGAGGTCCTGCTGGAAGAGAACAACCCGCTGTGGCCGCGGACGCTGGTGTTCCGGGCGAACGAGGTCGGCGGTAAAGCGGTTGAGATGCCGGTCGTGCAGGTCAACGACGACACCGGGCTGCGCGAGGGGCAGGCGTTCCTGTTCGCGCCGTGGAAGGCGCTGGTCACCGACCGGCGGGGGATGCCGTTCCTGACCGGTGTCCTGGACTGGCTCGACGCCTATGACCAGGTGCTGTCGAACTTGATCGACCGGACGGCCTTGGCTCGCCACGTGGTCTTCGACGTGAAGGTCACCGGCGACAACGACGACGTGAAGGACTTCATCAAGGCGCGCGGCGGGAAGCACGTGCCGCCGTCCGGATCCGTTGAGGTGCACAACGAGGACGTCGAGTGGAACGTCATCAACGCCCAGACTGGAGCGTTTGAGGACACGGCCACGTCATCCTCCGTGCTGACTCTCGTCGCCGGCGGCGCCGGCCTGGCCAAAACCTGGCTCGCCGAGCCGGACGGGGCGAACCGGGCGACGTCGGAGACGATGGCCGAACCGATCCGGCGCCGGGTCGCCGGCGTGCAGGCGGACTGGCTGGCGTATCAGACCGAGCTGGCCCGGTACGCCGTCGACCGGGCGGTCGCGGCCGGGCGGCTGCCGCGGATGGTGCCCTCGACCGACTCACGGACCGGGCACGAGAACCGCGTCCCAGCGTCGGAGACGGCGCAGATCATCGGCCCGAAAGTCGCCGCGGCCGACGCCCAGATCACCGCCCAGACCCTGCTCAACCTCTCCACAGGGCTGCAGCAGCTCGTCGAGGTCGGGGCGATGTCCACCGAGGCCGCGCAGGTCGCCGCGCGGGTCGCGTGGGAGGCGTTCACCGGGATCACCTACACCCGCGACCTCGACGCCCCGGACGCCAACCCTGACGACCTGGCGACACACGTCGACGCCGAGCAGAGCAAGACGAAACGGGCACAGCGCGGCGCGCAACGGCTCGCCGCGGTGCCGGTCCGACCGAGCAAGGAGACAGGATGACGCCCGACGAGGCTGCCCAGCGCACAGGACTCGCGCCCCGCGACATCACCGGGGTAGCCGAACATCCCCTCGGCCACGTGGTCACCACCCGCGACAGCGGCCCGCTCCTCGTCACCGACACCGTCGTACGCAGGTACGTGCCCGAGGTCGACGACGAGCCGGTACGGGCGACCGAGCCGGACGACTCCGCGGCCGCGGCTGCGCCGGCGCCACGCGGCCGGCCCCGGAAGGCGGACTGATGGTCCAGCCCCCGACGCCCCAGGAGGCCGAGGCCGCGATGCTCGAGGGTTTCCGCGGCGAGGTGCTCGAGCGGCCGGACGACGCCGAACCGGGCGAGCAGTGGGCCACCTGCCCGCAGTGCTGGCACGCCTTCCCGGTGCCGCCGCCGCCCGCGGGGTAGCCGTGGATGTCACCTCGCTGCTCTACGACGACGAGCGCGAGGCACTGTTCGAGGCCCTCGACCGGGACGACCATGACCACGCGGGCGCCCTGCTCGACCTCGCCGAGGAKCGTGCGAGCCGCACGGTGGAAGCGGGTGGCGGCGGGAACGAGGGCGAGCTCCGCCGGTACTGGCTGACCGGGCCCGGTGGGCGCCGGATCCGCTGGCGGACGAACGGGGCCTGGCGCCGCTGTGTCGAGGAGGTCTCCGCGACGCAGGCCAAGACGGGGCTGACCGACATCAAGGCGTACTGCTCCGAGCTGTACCACGAAGCCCGCGGTGAGTGGCCCGGTAAAGCGGGGCGGACCGGAAAGAAGCCGGCGACAGACCCCCGGAAGATCGACTATGTGCGGCGTCAGTCCAAAGGGTCCGGCGGGAAGAAGGGCGGCACGGTGACCAAGGAGGCCCACATTGATGGGCGGCGCAGCTACGACGACACCCGGATGCTGGTCGGGAGCGCGCTCCGCGCACGGCTGGCCGAGCAGTCGGGCGAGTCGTACGCGTACGCGTCGGTGGCGGATCTGACGGACAGCCAGGTCGTCTACTCGGTGTACTCGCGGGCCGATCCCGACGCGCTGTGGCAGTGCTCCTACGCGGTCGACAGCGCGGGCACGGTGACCCTCGGCGAACCCACCCGGGTCGTGCGCACCTACGCCCAGTCGATGACAGAGTCCGCGGCCGCCGCCGAGGCACACACCGAGCTCGGCCGGGTGCTCGAGGCGCGGGGCGAGGGCGACGACGGCGGCCGCCGGTACGCCGTACAGGTCATCCGCGCCGGCGACTCGAAGAACCGCCGCCGCTACCCGGCGGCCGTGCTCGAGGCCGCCGCGCCGCTGTACGAGGGGGCGCAGGTCTACGACGGGCACCGCTCGGACGACCAGATGCGCTCCTCGGCGATCGGTGGCCTGGTCGGTTACCTCACCGGCGTCGTCGCGACGAGCAGCGGCCTCGAGGCCGAGCTGTCGCTCCTGCCCTCAGCGGGCCGCGTCGCCGAGGCCTTCGACGCAGCCCTCGAGCTCGACGGCCAGCGCACCGACCCGTTCGTGGGCTTGTCCCATGACGTGATGGCCCGGTTCCGGGGTCTGACCGAAGGCGGGCAGACCGTCCACGAAGCCACCGAGATCACGGCCGTGAACTCGGTCGACGTCGTCGCCGTGCCGGCCGCGGGCGGCAGGGCCACCCGCGTGCTCGCCGGCGGCGACCCGATCACCACCACCATCGACCCCGCCCACGGCGGGGAAAGCACCCAGGAGGACAACGTGCCCGTCACCAAGGCTGACGTGCTCGGCGTGCTGAAGGAGGCGACCGACGACGAGCTGTCGGCCGTGGGCCTCGCGCGGGCGGGCACCAAGACCACCGAGACTCCCGCCCCCGAGCCGACGGCCGCGGCGGCCACGACCGCGCGGGAGTCGTTCGTGACCCGCCTCATCGTGGAGGCGAAGGTCAAGGCGGCCGACCTGCCCGAGAAGATGACCGAGAGTGTGATCGGCCGGCTGCCGGCGCAGGTCACCGAGGCCGACGTCGACCGTGAGGTCCAGGCGCTCGCCGACCTGCGCGCCGATCTCGAGCCGATGCCGACCGGGACCGTGCTCACCGGCGCGGTGACCAAGGAGGCGCTCGACAAGAAGGTCGCCGCGCTCGACGCCATGCTCGCCGGGGACTTCCGGGAGGGCTACACCTCACTGCGTCAGGCGTGGGCCGATTTCACCGGCGCCCGGGTGCTGGCGTGGGGCGAGGACGTGAACCGGCGGATCCTGCGGGAGTCGGCCGGGACCGGGTTCGACTCGGCGACCCGTGCGCGGGAGGCGCTGGACTCGACCTCGTGGAACACGGTGCTCGGCGACAGCATCACCCGGCGGATGGTCGCGGAGTACTCGCTGCCGCAGCTGGACAACTGGCGCCGCGTCGTCTCCTCGATCGTGCCCCTGAGCGACTTCCGGACCAACCGTCGTGAGCGGGTCGGCGGGTACGGCCTGCTGCCCACGGTCAACGAGGGTGCGCCGTACCAGGCCCTCACCTCACCCGGCGACGAGGAAGTCACGTACACGATCGCGAAGAAGGGAGGCACCGAGAACCTCACGATCGAGATGATCGCGAACGACGACCTCGGTGCCTTCCGGCGGATTCCGTCGAAGTTGGGCCGCGCGGCGGCGCACACGATCCACCGGTTCGTCTGGGACCTGATCATCACGAACCCGACGCTGTGGGACTCGGTGGCGCTGTTCGACGCCGGTCACGGCAACACCGGCACCACCGCGCTGTCGCAGTCGGCGCTGTCCGCCGCGCGGCAGGCGATGCGGTCGCAGGCGGCCTACGGCTCGTCGCTGGACATCCTCTCGATCGTGCCCCGCCTGCTCGTGGTCCCCAACGAGCTGGAAGAGATCGCGTTCCAGCTCTCCCGCTCGCCGGTCGCGATGCCCGCCGGTGCCCCGGCAGGTGCGGCCAGCGACATCCCGAACATCCACCAGGGGCTCGACTACCTGGTGCTCGACCACCTCACCGACGCCACGAACTGGTACCTGGTCGCCGACCCGGCGCTGTGCCCGACGATCGAGGTCGGGTTCCTCAATGGCCGGGACACCCCGGAACTGTTCACCCAGATGGACCCCTCGGTGGGGTCGATGTTCAACAACGACTCGATCACCTACAAGATCCGCTATGTGTTCGGTGGCGCGCCCATCGAGTACCGCGGCCTGTACGGCGCGATCGTCGCCGGCTGACATCTCCTCGCACACACCTACGCACAGAAAGGCGGGATCATGGATCTGCGGGAGATGTCGGGCGTGCATGTCCGAACCTTCTTCGTCCCGGGTCAGGCAACTGCGGGGACCGAAGATGACTGGACGCTGTGGGTGCCCGAATTCGACATTCAGGTCACCGCGGTGAAGTGGGTGCCGAATGCGGCGGTGACCGCCGACGGGACCAACTACTTCATCCTTCAGCTGCTGAACGCCGCGGCCGTCGTCGCGTCGCGGTCGTACGTGGCGACGAACTCGGTCGCGTTGACGCCAGAGACGATGACGCTGTCGGGTACCGCCGCCAACCTGCTCGTCGACGCAGGCGACGTCCTGGCCGCGCACAAGGAGACGACGGGTCTGGGCACCGGCCTGGCGATGCCCGACGGTCTCGTTCAGGTGCACTACGTCCCGACCGGGGTCTGATGTGGGGCCGTACGCCCGCTCGGTGGCGCTGACCGGCTCGGATCAGGCGGTGCTCGCCGCCGTCGGGGTGTACCGGGGCATCTGCCTTCGGGAGACCGCCGGGGCGGCGGCGGCCGTCCGGGTGTACGACAACCCCTCGGCCGCCTCGGGCACGGTCATCGGCGCGTTCACGCTCGCGGCCAACGCGAGCGTGGACGTGGTCCATGACGGCATCTGGGTCACTGGCGTCTACGTCGACGTGATCTCCGGTGCGGTCGAGGGCTCCGTGCGGGTCGGCTGATGCGGATCGTGCGCGGAGCCCCCGCGCAGCTGACGCACACCTTCGTCGTGGGCGAGACACCGACAGACTCGACGGAGGACGTCACGGTCGCGGCCACCGACGCGCGCGGCGACTCCGCCGGCTCCGGTATCGCCACGTCCGCCGGCGCGGACACCGGCCAGTATCTGTTCACCCTGCCCGCGGCCGCGGCTGTCGCCCGGCTCGCGGTCGCGTGGACGGGCACCATCGCCGGCGCCGAAGTCGTCGAGACCGACTACGTCGACGTCGTCGGCGCCCGGATGTTCTCCTTGCCCGAGGCCCGGGACAGCGACAGCTCCCTGGACCTGGTCAAGGTCCCCACGGGCAAGCTCGCAGCGGCGCGCGACGCCGTCGAGGAGGCCGTGGAGCGCATCACCGACCGGGCGTGGACCCGCTCGTACGCCCGGGTGGTGCTCGACGGCTCGGGCACGAGCGAGCTCATCCTGACGCACCCGCTGCCGGACCGGTCCGCCCGCGACGTCCGGGTGATCCGCTCGGCCACCATCGCCCCCCGGGTCGACGGGACGCCGGTCGCGCTCACCGGGGCCCAGCTCGGCGCCCTGGCCGTGGCCGACGACGGGACCGTGCGGCGCACCGACGGTGCGGCCTGGACCGAAGGCCGCAGCAACATCACGGTCGAGTACGAGTACGGCCTCGACGCCGCGCCGGCCGAGCTCGTTGCCGCGGCGCTGATCCACCTACGGGCGCTGATCCACCGGCCGAAAAGTGCGATCCCGGACCGGGCCGAGAGCTACACGGCGTCCGACGGCAGCACCTATCGGCTCACCTTGCCCGGCCCGTACGCGACCGGCATCCCGTCCGTGGACGCCGTGTACCACGGGTACTCCGAGCGGCCGCAGGCCGCGCCCCCGGGGGCGGCCGAGTCGGCGCGCATCGGGCGGCCGGCGTCCGCGACGCTGGACTACACCCCGCAGCGCTACAGCCTGTTCCACGGGTTCCGGTAGTGGCAGGCACCTCCGCGGTCGCGGTCAAGATCCGCGTGTTCGAGCTGCTCGCCGCCGCGGCCGCGGACGAGTCCTCGTCCGCGTACGGCGTCCAGGTGCTCTACGCCGACGACCTGCGCGACCTCGAGCGCCTGGCCATCATCGGCGGGCCGGTCCGGTTCACCGACGTCACCCGGGTGACGACCGGCGCGACGACGCGGCCGCGGGATGAGGAGATCCGTTTCGCGATCTCTATCCGTGCGTACGAGCCCGGCGGGTCGGTGGAGAAGCAGGACGAGCTGGTGGTTGCCATCGGCGCTGTCCTGGAGACCATCTGCGCGGACCGGAGCAACCTGGGCCTCGACCGGGTGACCCTCGTCCGCCTGACCGGCGGGAACCTCAGCTACTGGCGCGAGGACGTCGGCGTCTGCAGCGTGGGCGACTACGAGGTCATCGTGAACGCCCCCTACAAGCGGTAACTACCCCCTGTAACCAAGCCCCGAGGCGTCGCCTACGGGGCTCTTTCTCATGCCCTGGAGGGGCCGATGCCACCCGGATCCGGTCTGTCTGGCCAGCTCATGATGGGCAACGAGACGACCCACGGCACCTACGCGACACCCACCCGCGGGTACGAGATCCGGGCAGGATCCGGTGAGTTCGGCCTGCAGAAGGGGATCACGGAGTCCGCCGGCCTGCGGGCGACCGGGCTGGTGCAGCGGGGGAACCGTCGCCGGGTGGCCACTCGGCGGGCGGAGGGCAGCTTCACCGTCGATGTCATGCCGAGGGGCCTGGGGATCCTGCTGCGGCAGATCTTCGGGGGGACCGTCACCCCCGTGCAGGTCGGCAGCACCGACGCCTACACGCAGACGTACACGCTGCAGGACATGGGCCCGAACCTCGGGGCCACGATCCAGCTCGGCGTGCCGGACGCGGGCGGCACCGTGCACGACTACTCCTACCTCGGCTCTCGCTGCGTCTCGGCCACGTTCACGCAGGAGGGTGGCGAGACCCCGCCGCCGCTGGCGCTGGAGACGTCCTGGCACATCAGGAACGTGACCGAGGCGCAGACGCTGGTCACATTCGTTGACCCGGCCGAGGCCGAGGTGCCGTTCGCGTTCGCGGACTGGGAGTGCCTGATCGGTGAGTTCGGTTCCGAGGCCGCGATTGACGGCATCGCCGGCTGGAACCTCGCCATAGGCCGCGGGCAGAAGACGGACAGGTACTACGCCAACGACGCGGGTCTACGCCGGGCGCCGATCCTCAACGCGCTGACCGAACTCGGCGGGTCGCTGACGAGCGACCTCCTGAACAAGGCGGACCTGTTCGACCTCGTCGAGTCCGACGGCCAGTTCTCGATGATCAACCGTTGGACCGGCCGCGAGATCGACACCGGCGAGAACTGCCTGGTGGAGATCAGCACACCGATGTGCTTCCTCAACACCGGCACCCCGTCGCTCGCCGGCGGGTTCGAGGTCGTCAGCGGCGAGCTCCCTTACGTCGTCCGCGACGACGACACCAACGCCCCGATCACCGTCACCTACACCTCCCTCGACACGACCCTGTAGAGGAGTCCCGTTGCCCACAGTCCCGCTCGCCGGCGGCCATAGCGCCCAGATGCGCGACGCCGAGACGATGACCCGCCGCGAGGAGATGGCTCACCGCAAGTGGATGGCGGGCGAGACCGGAAATCTCGAGGACGACGACCGTGAGGGCGGCGTCGAGGTCGAGGACCGGGTGAGGAACCGGATCGTCCACTCGCTGCTGGAGTCCTGGACCCTCACCAAACCTGACGGGTCACCCCTCGTCGTCTCGATCGCGGCCGTTCAGGACCTGTCGTCGCTCGACTTCCACCGGCTGCTGGCGGTGGCCAAGCCCGCGGTCGACGTCCTGTTCGGCCGCGGCGCGCCGGACCCAAAATCCGCGACCAGCTCCGACTCGCCGGCTACGCCGGACTGACCCGGCGCTCCCTCGAGGGAATCCCCTCCGACTGGCTCGACGTCGTCGCCTACGTCCAGTGGGCCGAGGCCTACGGCTGGACGCCTGAGCAGGTAGACGCGCAACCCGCCGCGCTCCTCGAGCGCATGGCCATCGCCTCGGGCGCCATCAACGCCGGCCGCGATCAGCGCGCCAAGCAGGACACCGACAACTCCACATAGACCCGGCGGGGGGTGCGATGGCCGACGCCAGCGCGACGATCGTCCTGACCGGCCGGGATGTCTCCGCCTCCCGCGTCCTGGCCGCGCTGGGCCGCCAGGCCCTCGAGACCGCGGCGCAGGTGCGCGAGGTCGGCGAGGGTCTGGACCGGGTTGCCCGCAACGTCACGGCCCGCATCAAGGTCGATGTCACCCCCCGCACCGCGTTGACCGAGCTGCGCCAGGCCATCGACCGCCTGAACAGGACGACCACCGTCCGGGTGCGGGTCGCGCTCGGCAGCGCGATGCGCGACCTCGACCGGCTCGGCTACGCCCTCAACGAGCTGCAGTACCGCGAGCAGACCGAGGTCAACATCACGGTCGACATCGACTCGACCGCCGAGGTCCGCGAGCTCAACACGTTGCTGGACCGGATCGAGCGCGACATCCGGGTGCGGATCCGGGTGGACGAGGACGGCGGCGGCGGAGCGGGAGGCGAGGGGGGCGGCGCCGGCCGGCTCGGCCGGCTTTCGGAATCGCTGCAGGCGGTCACCCGCTCCGCCCTCACTACCACCGCCGGCCTGGCCGCGCTCGGTGCGAAGGGCGGCGCCGGCCTGGCCGGCCTCGCCGGCGGCCTGCAGGCAGTCGCCACCCTCGGCCAGGTCCTCTCCCAGGCGGGCGCGGCTGCGGGGATCGCTGCGCCCGCAATCCTGACCATGGTCCAGGCGCAGGGCACGCTCAAGCTCGTCACCGAGGCGGCCACCCGGGAGCTCGAGCGGTACAAGCCGCAGTTTGACGGCATCAAGAAAGCCGCCGAAGAAGCGTTCTCGCCGAAGTTTCGCGAGGCCCTTAAGATTGTTTCTGGCTCTTTCCCGGTCATTTCTGAGGGCGTCGAGAAGACGGCCCAGGTCTTCGGCCAGCTCTCAGTCGAGGCGGCGCGCGTATTCAGTGGGAAGGCGTTCAACCGGGATCTCGAAGCCATCATGGACACCAACGCCGAGGCAACCCTCAACCTCGGCCGCGCCGGTATATCGATGGCCGGCGCGTTCTGGGATGTGGCTATCGCGGCGAAGGACGTGTGGCTCAACTTCACCCACCTGATCGAGGTTGGCGCCCGCCAGGTCGCCCTGTGGGTGGAGGCCAAGCGGGAATCCGGCGAGCTGACCGAGAGCATCCGTCGGGGAGCCGAGACTGTCGGCAACCTGGTCACCGGACTGTTCGATTTCGGCGCCGGCATCAAGGCGCTTTTCTCTGCCATCAACGGCGACACCAAGACCACCGCTCAGGGTTTCGCGGACATGGCCGCGTCCTTCCGAGGATGGGCCGAATCGGTCGGCACGCAGACCGCCATCACGACCTTCTTTCAGAACCTGCGCACGGTCGCCGGCCTGGCGAAGCAGGAGGTTGTCGCCCTCGCGGACCAGTTCGCCCAGGGGCTGAACACCGGCCAGGTCAACGAGGACGCGTCCGGCCTGAGCCTGGTTTTCCAGACGCTCGGCGTGCGTGCGGGAGATGTGGCACGGCTTTTCCGCGACGAACTGTGGCCCACCCTCCAGACGGTAGGCGCGTTCATCCGGGACGATGTGCTACCGATCGTTTCGGAATTGTCGCTGATTTTCTCTGACACTTTGAATGCGGCGATCGCGACCGTAGCCAGGATCATCCGCGACGATTTGGTGCCGGTTTTCGAGTCGATGGCTCCGATCGTGCGCGATGTGATCGTCCCGGCGATACGCGATCTCGCCACGTGGTGCCAGGACAATTTGTTTCCAGCGGTCGAGCAGGTGGCCGCGTCAATACGAGACGATTTGAAGCCTGCCTTCGACTCGATATACACGACGATCATGGACAACAAGGCGGAACTGAAGCTACTCTGGCAGGCTTTGCAGGATATCGCGACCATCATTCTCACCGTGGTCGCTTTCGCGATCGAGAACAACCTGGGAAGCGCGGTCAAGGCGGCGACCTTGGCGATCCAGGCCTGCATTGAGGCGGCGGCGCAGTTCGTCGTTGCGGTACTGAATCTGGCTTCCGCCGTCCTCGGAGCGGCGATCGAGATCATCCAAGGGTTCAAGAATATCGTCGATGCCGCGATCGGCATGGTCTCCGGCGTGATCAGTGTGATGGCCAAACTGCCGGGACCCCTCGGTGCCCCCTGGAAGGAAGCAGAGAAGGCCATCAACGCCTTCCGCACCACCGTCAACACTGACCTCACCACCGCCGAGGGTCGCGTACGCGACGCGCAGACCCGCATCAACGGATTCCTCGACGGGATCCGCGACAAAACCGTGACGATCACACTCCAGGAACGGCGTTTCATCTCGGAGCAGGTAACTCGTAACTCGGCCAACGGACTTATCGCTGCCGGTGCTGGTACGCCTGCCCGTGCGGCCGGCGGCCCGGTCGAGGCAGGGCAGCCGTACATGACGGGTGAAGCCGGCCGGGAATTGTTCGTCCCCTATTCCGACGGCTACATCTTCGATGCCGCCACGACGGCACGGATGGCGCGTCAAGGGCCACGGGCAATGGCGATGGCGGGCGGCGGAACGACCTACGTCACGAACAACTACTACACCATCGAGGGCTCCGTCGTCACCGAGCGGCGCCTGGCCGAGGTACTGGCCGTTCCTGTGCGCGACGCCATGAATTCGCGCATCTCCAAATCGAATGGACGGAGGACCGGCCTCTAATGCCCGCCGCGACGAGCTGGTCAAACCCGATGCCGGGGGACGAGTCCAAGCGCGGCCTGTGGGCCGAGCAGGAAATCAACCCGATCCTCACCCTGATCATGACCGCGTTGCAGCGTTTGGAGATCGCTGGCGGCGTCGTCGCCACCGACGACACCACGGCGCGTGACGGCCGATTCGAGAACATCACCGGCCTGCGTCGGGTGGTGATTCTGCCCGACGAGAACGAGGGCGGGATCCTTCTCCAGGACGGTGGCGGCGACGAGATCGTCAACATGTTCCTGGCCGTCGACTCGTTCGGCGCACCGATCGCGTGGATTCAGAACGCGGGYGGCCTGGGCGTGAACGACAGGATCGGCACCTTCCGCGGCCTGTTCTMGCCGCCCGGACACCAAGCGGATATCTACGGCTACCTGCGGCGCAACGGGCACACCGAATTCTCCTGGCCCGGCCCGGCCGGGAACATGCTCACCCACGAGGACGCCGCACAGGAGCAATTCGAGGGCACCCGGTCCGGCACCCTCGGGAGCTGGCAGGTCCCATTCGGCGAGGGCGCGATCGCCCGCGTCGACGAAGACCCGATGTCGGTCCCGCCGTCCGGCTCGTTCTCCTCGATCCGCCTGACGGCCAACACGACCTCCCTGCATGCGGTCACCGCGACCGAGGTGGACGCCTACCCGGTCACCGCCGGCGAGACGTACTCCGTCGTCCTGAACGTGCTGGCCGAGGACACCGCGCGCGGCGCGGCGGGGGGCCTGCAGTGGTTCGAGGCCGACGGGACCTTCATCAGCCAGCACTACGGCACGCCGGTCACGACCGTGCTCGACGAGTGGGTCGAGATCGCCAGTGGGGGCCTGGTCGCGCCGGTCGATGCGGCGTTCGCCGCGCCGGCGCTCGAGGTCGCGACGACCGCGGCCGCCGAGCACTTCCGGCTGTCGGCCATCGCCCTCTACCCGGGGGTGCGGACGCGGTACGGCCCGCCGTTCGTCGGGTCCGGCGTCTACGGAGTGTGGGGTGAGGCGGCCGAGCGCGACCGCTGGCACGACAGCAGCACCGACACCGACTATGTGTGCACCGCCGGCGGCGTCCCGTCCGTGCAGCTGTGGGAGGAACGCGAGAGCGCGGGCCCCGAGATCAGCACGGATGACCCGCTGCCGCTCGGCACCGCCGACCCGGGCTCCTCCGGCGACCTGGCCGACGCCGCGCACGTGCACCCGGTCGGCGAGCTCATCGACGAGGACGCTCTCGCCGCGGCCCTGACCACGGTCGCCGCGCCCGCGCTGCGGTCCTGGCGCGCGGCCCTGGCCGGCCGCCCGTACGGCCGGGCGAGCCTCGTGGTCATCGGCTCGTCGACGACAGCCGGTGTCGGGGCGACGACCCGCACCCGCCGGTATGTCGACGTGCTCGCCGGCGACCTGCAGCGCTGGTACACCCCATCCCACGCCGCAGGCGGCGTGCACATCCTCGGCACCGATACCGGCTGGACGCCCACGGGGACCGTCGGGACGGACGCGCACGGGCTCGGCCTGGCGTCCAAGACGTTGGCCACCTCGGCGACGCTGACCCGCGCCGACACCTGCACCGGGTGGGAGATCCATTTCGCCCAGGGGCCGGGCGCCGGCGCGTTCACGTACGCGGTCGACGGCGGGTCGGCGGTCACGGTCACGCCGGACACGACGGGCACGGCCAACAGGCATGACGGTGTGGTCTCGACGCCGACCATCGCGGCTGGCTCGCACACCCTCGTGCTCGCCGCGACCGCGGCCACCGTCATCTCCGGCGTCTACGCGCGGAACGGCGACGAGTCGGCCGGGATCCGGACCTACGCCTCGGGTCTGTCCGGCGCGACGTCGGCGACGTTCGCGACGGCGGCCGACTCGTTCCACCAGCGGCTCGCCGCGCTGGGCGTCCGCCTCGTCGTGATCATGCTCGGCAGCAATGACTACGCCACCGGCATCACCCCATCGGCCATGGTCACGAACCTGCAGGACTTCATCGACAAGATCCGCTCAGCGGTCAGCCCGACGCCGAGCTTCCTGCTCGTCGGGACCTATCTGCGCCTGGACGTGACGTCCCCGGCCGCCCCGTGGGGCGACTATCTCGAGGCCCTGGCGGGCCTGGCCGCCGCCAACCCGGGCCTCGTCGACTACATCGACATCAGCGCCCCGTACCCGGCCACGGTCATCGAGAACCAGGGCGACCACCTGATCGGCTCCGACCTGATCCACCAGGGCGACCCGGGCCACCGGCTCATGGCCGATGCGATCCTCGGCACGCTCACCGCTCCCATGCCCACGGCGATGCCCGCGCTGCCGTTCGACCCGCGGCAGATCGGCGGCCTGCTCGCGTGGATCGACGCGGACACGCTGGGCCTGGCGGACACCACCGCGGTGGCGACGTGGGGTGTCCGCGGCCTGGAGCACGCCGCGCTCACGCAGGGCACGAGCGGGAACCGGCCGATCTACCGGACGGCCCGCGTCAACGGGCGGCCGGCGGTGGTCTTCACTGCGGCGTCCAACCACTACCTGTCGAGCGCCACCTGGGCGGCGAAGCGCAGCACGCCGCTGACCGTGTTCTCCGTGGCGAAGCTGACCACGGGCAACACCGGCAACATCTACACCGGCCAGAGCGGCGTCTACGCCTACGCCGGCAACAGCGTCTCCGGCACCCTCGCGGTCGGCTCGGGCGCGACCACCGAGATCACCCAGTCCATCTCCATGGACACCTGGCATGTCATCGCCACCGTTTACAACGGCGCGAGCTCGTCAGTCTGGGTGGACAGCGACAGCGCCACCGCGACCGGCACCACCACGACCGGCGCAAACAGCGCGTTGCCCGGCCTGCGGCTCGGCACGAACAGCGGCGCGTCGAGCAACTGGCTCGACGGCGAAATCGCAGAGCTGATGATCTACCACCGGGCGCTGACCACCGAGGAGATCGCGGCGATCATGATCTGGCTCGGCGCCCGGTACGGGATCACGATCACCTGATGGTCGCCGAGGAGGGGACCTACGGCGGCGGGACCTACGGCGAAGGGCTCTACGGCGGCGGCCTGCCCGACATGCCCGCCCGGCTCACCCGCGTGGCGTTCGACCGGGACGCCTACGCCCTCGGCGGGATCATCACCGGTACCACCTCGACGTGCGAGTCGCTCGAGGGCTGGTCGGCGTACCAGCACTGCGAGATCGACCTCAACATCAACTCTGCGTGGTGCTACGCGGGCACCGGATCCATCAAGATCACAGCCGATGGTGAGGGGGACGCCGAGGTCGCCGCGTTCGGCCTCGGGACCGACGGCTCGATCACCTCCGGGCGCACGTACCTGCTGTGGGTACACGTCCGCCCGACCACCCGGCAACGCGACATCCGCGTCGAGCTGCTCTGGAAGTCAGCGACGGACGTGTTCCTGACCGCGGCCTACTCAGTCCGGACCGAGCTCGCCGTCGGCTGGACCAAAATCGGCGTACTGGCCACCGCCCCGCCCGCCGCCCGCCGCCTCGACATCGGCGTCGACGTCCTCGGACCCGAGGCCGGCGAGGTCCACTACCTCGACGCCGTCACCGTCGAGGACGCGGGCCAGGACATCAGCGAGCACGTCGCCTCCTGGCGGTACACGCTGTCCGGCCGGAACGCCCGGTTCGGGCAGACCGAGGCCGGCTCGGCGACGGTCCTGCTGGGCAACGAACACGGCTGGTTCACCCCCGGCCGCGCGGCCACCGTCGAGGCGCCGTTCGGCGGCAACATCGTGCCCCGGCGCAGGGTGTGGCTGCTCGCCCGCTACGCCGGCATCCTCTACCCGGTCTGGTCGGGCTACACGCAGCGGTGGACGCAGACCATCCCGGGCTCCCAAGCGCGCGCATCCGAGGTCGAGCTCGAGTGCGTCGATGCGTTCCGCTGGCTCACCGCGGCGCTCGTGCCGCCGCCGTATCGGGCTGAGATCATCGCGTCGGGGCCGCTGTCCTACTTCCCGCTCGACGAGCCGGGCGAGAGCGCCTACGCCGGTGACCTGATCGCCGGCTACCCGGCCGCGCTCGTCACCGCCGCCGGCGGCGACGGCGGCTCGGCGTTCGGCGCCCCGTCCGCGCTGCCCGTCCTGCTCTCCGGCGCGACGTCGGACAGCGGCTCCACGAGCCTCGGCCTGCACCAGGACGACGACGTCCTGACCACCAACCAGGGCGCGGTGCTCGACTTGAGGTTCGCCGGCGGGATGCCCCCGCAGCTCGACCTGGCGCCCTGGTCACTCGAACTGTGGATCGTGCCCCCACTCGGCCCACCGACCGGCACCGCGCAGGTCATCTACCACCAGATCGTCCCGTCCGGCGGCGTCGACTACCTGTCCGGGTTCATGCTGACCATCGAACTGAGCGGCCAGCTGCAGCTGCGCACGGGCGGCGCCGAGGTCGTGGCCACCACACCCGGCTCCGTCTGCGACGGCCGCGGGCACCTGGTCACCGTCACCTACCGGCCCGGCGGCGCCCACGGCATCGCCGAACTCTGGCACAACAGCGTGCTCGCCGGCGAGCTCGAGCTCACCACCACACCCATGCCCGTCGGCATACCGCAGGTCGCCCAGCTCGGCGGCGCCCTACACACCCTCACCGGCGCGATCACCTACCGGTTCACCGGCAGAGCGGGACACGTCGCGCACTACTACCGCCAGCTCCTGGCCGACGAGATCGCCGCCCACTACCGCGCCGGCGCCGACGGGCACCACCTCGAGACCGAAACCGACCGGCTTCACGCCATCGCCCGCTACGCCGGCTGGCCCCTCGAGGACACGAGGTTCGACCGCGGCCTCACAACGTTGCTGCCACGTGACTGGTCGACGTCGAACCCACTCACCCTCGGCCAGGACGCCGCCCGCACCGCCGGCAGCGTCACCGTCATCGACGCGGCCGGCTGGTGGCGCTACCCACACCGATACCGCTGGGTCAACACCGTGCCGGTCCGCGCAGATTTCCGCGCCAGCTACGGCACCGAGCCCGAGAGCGTCGATTTCCAGCCGTGGCTGGACGATGACGAGGTCATCAACGTCTACACCGTCACGCGGATCGCGGGCGCCTCCATCAGCGTCCGCGACCAGGCCAGCATCGACCGATACGGCCTGTCCGAAGGCGAGACAGTCGCGCTCGGCGCCGCGTCCGATGACGAGTCGCTGATCCAGGCGCAGTGGAAGCTGGCGCGCACCGCCGAGCCGCGGACCCGCGTCGACACCGTCCGCCTGGACCCGGCCAGCGCGGCGCCGCTCATGTGGCCGACCGTGCTCCCGCTCGAGTTCGGCGACCGGATCATGATCGGCGATCTACCGGAAACCGCACCGGCTCCGGAGATCGATGCCCTGATCGGCCAGATCGAGGGCGAGTGGACCGCGGAGACCTGGTCCCTGCTGTTCCGCCTGGAGCACGCCCAGCTCGACACCATGCTCGTCGCCGGAGACCCGATCTACGGATACCTCGGTTTCCCCGCCGGTTACTGACCCGGCCGCACCGCTCCTTTTCAATTCCATACCGCCGCCCTGGAGGGTCGCATGGCGTATCCGATTCCCGTGCTGCCCACCATCCGGTACGGCAACGAGGTGCCCGCGCAGTACCTGCTGGGCCTGGAGAGGGCACTGCAATGGCAGATGCGCGGCGGCTCGGACGGCGCGCCGATCGTGCGCCTGGGCGCCGACGAGGCCYAGGAAATCCCCAACGACGAAGACACCGTCATCCTGTGGAACGTCGCGATCTCCAACGCCAACGGAATGTGGGACGCCGACGAACCCGGAACGATCACATTCCCGGTCGCCGGCCACTACTGGTACCGCTGCTCATTCCAATACAGCGCCAACACCAACGGCGTGCGCAAGTTGTGGCCGCTCATCAACGGCGTCGACCTTGAGGGCAGCGACGACCGCAGCGAACCCGGCGCAGGCCTGGAAACCCTCACCGTCACCGGCTTCTTCACCGTGGCCGAGGCGACCACCGTCCAGTTCCTGACCAAACAGACCAGCGGCGGAGCGATGTTCGCCGGTACCGGGAACTTCAACCCCCGGCTCGACATCGCATGGTGGGGCCGCCTCTCCGGCCAGATGCCCGCCTACGACGCCGGCGACGCCTCCGAACTCCCCGAAGGCTTCGCAGCCGCGCTCGCCGCCATCAACGACCGCATGGCCCTGCACGAGGCCCGACTCAACGCGCTGGAATCGACGCAGCCGACCCCACCACCGGACCCTGAGGTGGTCACCCAAACCATCCGGATCAACGCGGGAGGCGGCGGCTTCACCGACGCCCGTGGGGTTGTCTGGGAGGCCGACCGCGGCGCCACCAACGGCACGGTGTCACTGCAGGGCTCAGGGCACGTCTACGGCACGCAATACGACGACCTGTATTTCAGCGAGCGCTGGGGTGCAAGCGTCACCTACACCATTCCCGATCTTCCGATCGGCACCGCAACGGTGCGGCTCCATTTCTCGGAAAACCACACGGCGACCGACGCCAATGGTGAACGGATCTTTGACGTCACCGTGAATGGCGTCCTCGCCCGCGACAACTACGACATCTTCGACACGGCCAATGCGCAGTACACGCCGGTCATCGAGGAGATCGCGACCACGATCCCCGGCACCGGCGTATGCACAATCCAGCTCACCTCGAGCGTGAACGCCGCGACAATCATGGGAATCGAGATCCTGTGCGAGGGCGACACCGCACCCCCCGACCCTGATCCCGGCGGCGACCCACCAGCCCCGATCGCGCGCTGGCGCTCCGGCGTCACCCGGCCCGAAGGACAGCAGCAGTACACCCAGATCTCCGTCGACCAATGGGGGGCATGGCGACAGCGCCCCTGCGACATCACCCTCACCTACACCAACCGGGGCGGCGGGTGGCCGGACCTGGTCGCACCCGGATACACGGTCAACAACTGGACCCAGAAGAATCTCACGGTCGTCATCGGTCAGCCGTTCACGCCGAATTCCCTGGGTAACGGGGCGAACGGAAACCAGGCCCGAGCTATCCTCAACGGCGCCGGGAACGCCTACTGGCCGCAGTGGGGAACCACCCTGAAGAACAAAGAAGCGGCGGGCTTCGTTCCCTACGTGACCGAGTTCGGGTGGGAGTTCAACGGCTCGTGGATGTTCCACAGCGCCACGAACCCGACGGAGTTCGTGGGCGCCTACCGGCGGTGCGTCGACCTCGTCCGGTCCACTCACCCGGGCGCGATCTTCTCCTGGACAGTGAACGCCGGATACAGCCAGAACCCGCCATCCCACGACGCCCGCAACTGTTACCCGGGCGATGACTACGTCGACATTATCGGCGTAGACCTGTACGACCATTTCCCGCAGGCCATCGGCTACGCCGCGGTCGACAACCGGGAACAGAACAACGTCGGCCGGGCCGAATACTGGCGCGAATTCGCCTACGACCGCAACAAGCCCATGATGTTCCCGGAATGGGGGCTCAACAACTCGACCGACGACCAGGCGAACGGCGGCCGAGACAACCCCGACTACATCGAATGGATGTTCGACTTCTTCACCCAGCTAGACGAAGACGACATGCTGTTCGGGGAGATCTACTACAACGACCGCAACACCAAGAACGTGTGGAGCGACCTCATGGAAGGCTCGCGAAACCCGCTGTCGTCCGTGCGGTACCGCCAACTCTGGCTACCCGCCCAGCCCTAACGCCCGCGGCGGGAAACCGCCCCCACCCGCACAACATCAGATGAGGGGACATGCGCCGATGGGGTACTGGGCGGCTGAGCAGCCTGCGCGACTGGATCCTGCTACTCGGGGGGATGGCTGGGGCCGGCCACGAGACAGTGTTCCGCAGCGTCGACCGACCTTGGTTGTTGTTCCTGTTCGCGGCGATGATGGGCTTGCCGTACGCCCTGGGCGCCGACCGGCAGGCCGCCGTGCCGCCCGAGCCGCCCGGGCCGCCGTCCGTGTCTGGCGACGCTGGCCCACCACCATCCCCTACCTCCTCGGGTGCGCCGGGCTGATCGTGGTGGTGGCGCTGTGGCGCTGAGGCGCGATCTGAGTCCGCGGCGCCTGGCTGTGCTGGCGGTCGCGTTGCTGCTGGTCGGCTTGGCGGCCTGGTATGTGCGGGACACCCAGCAGGCCCTCGGCGCGAACCAGCGTGCGCTCGCCGGGACCGAGCGCGCCCTCGTCRAGCTCGGCCGGGAGGTGCGTGCCGACTGCGCGTTCAAAAGGGATGTGGCGGAGATCGCGGGCGCGACGGACCGTCCGGGGCCGGTGGCGTTGACGTTGGCGTGGGACGCCTACGACGCCTATGTGATCAAGGGCTGCGCGGCCGAGCTGGGCGCTATCCCGAAGCCGTCGCGGCCCCGACCGCCGATCGATCGCGAGTAGTCATGGGCTACTGGGACGAGGTCCGCGACGGCGATCCATGCATCCAGGTGCCGCCGCACGACATCCCCGAACCCCGGCCCGACTGGGCAGAGTGGAGTGAGCGCCTCGCGGCCGCCGGCGACCCCCCGCCCCCGTGGATGCGTCCCGTCGGCCGACGCCCTGCGTGGCGGGTCGCGGCCCGCCTCCGCCTGGCCGTCGGCCTCGCCGTGGTGTTCGGCGCGCCGGCGACGCTGTGCGTCTGGTCCCTGGGAGGCCTGCTGCGATGACCTACCCCACCACCTACCCAGGCGCCCGCCAGCGCCTGGTGCCGATCAACCACTCCGAAGGCGGGATGGTCGTGCCGACCCGCGGCCTGATCCCGCACGTCCAGATGGGCACGGCGCCGCTGTTCGGCTGGTTCTCCAACCCGACCGCCGGCGTCAGCTCCCACCTGTGGCTGTCGAAGGCCGGCGAGTTCGAGCAGTACGTCGAGTTCGGCGACAAGGCCTGGGCACAGGGCGCTGGTAACAGCCAGTGGATCAGCTGCGAGTGCGCCGGCACCGACGCCGACGACTACACACCCATCCAGATCCAGCGCCTCGGCGAGCTGTTCGCGTGGGGGATGCGCGCGTTCGGCTGGCGGCCCGAGATCACCGACTCGCCATCCGGCTACGGCCTCGGCGCGCACCGGATGGGCGGCGCCGCCTGGGGCGGCCACAGCTGCCCCGGCAACATCCGCGCGAACCGCCGCGGCGACATCCTCGCCGCCGCCCTCGACCGACCGGCGACACCCCCACCCCCGGAGGACGACATGCCCCTTACCGAGGTCGAGATCGACAGGATCGCCGACCGGGCCGCCACAAAGATGCTCGCCGCCCTCTGGGGCCAGATGGACGACGTCGGCCCGAAGATCCGCCAGGGCGACGTCGGTGACGTGATCGGCCAGACCTACAACAAGGCCGGTGATCTCCAGAGCACGATCGCCAGGATCGAGGCCTACCTGTCCGGCCCGTTCAGCGCCTGGACCGCATCCCAGGAGACCGCGCTCCGGGAGATCCGGACCCTGTTCGCCGGCGGCGCCGTCGCCGATCCCGCCGTCGCCGGCGCGCTGCTCGAGCGGCTCGATCAGGCAATCGCCGCGTTCGCCGCGCCCCGCTCGTACACCGTCACCCCGACCTGATGGGGCTACCCACCCCCTACTACCAAAACGATCAGATCACCCTGTACCACGGCAACAGCGTGGAACTCCTCGTCGAGGGCGCCGACGAGCTGCGGGCCGAGGCGATCGTCACCGACCCTCCCTACGGCGAGACCAGCCTCGCGTGGGATGTGTGGCCTGCCGGCTGGCCCGGGCTGGCCGCGGGCGCCGCGGCATCGATGTGGTGCTTCGGCTCGATGCGGATGTTCCTGAGCCGCTTCGACGACTTCCACGGTTGGAAGCTGTCGCAGGACATCGTCTGGCAGAAGGCCAGCGGGTCCGGGCCTGCCGCTGACCGGTTCCGTCGGGTGCATGAGTACGCGCTGCACTGGTATCGCGGAAAGTGGGGGGCGATCTACAAGGACCCGCAGCGGGAGCCGAATCCCGTCTCCGGGCACAAGGCCGGCACGGCCACTCACCGGCGCTCTGGGGGCGCCCCGCACCTCGGCGGCCTGGGGCCGTCCACCTACCTCTATGACGGCACCCGCCTGGTCCACAGCGTGATCCCCGCAAAGAACCTGCGCGGACGGGCGCTACACCCGACGGAGAAGCCGCGGGAGATCCTCGCCCCGCTGATCCGCTACTCCTGCCCTCCTGGTCGCGTTGTCCTCGACCCATTCGCCGGCTCCGGCAGCACCCTCCTGGTCGCCGCCGAACTCGGCCGACGCGCGATCGGCATCGAACGCGACGAGCGCTACGCAGAGATCGCCGCACGTCGCCTATCCACCTTGTCCTGATAGCCCTGGAGGAACCCCGTGCGTAACGTCCTCACCCGCCTCGCCGCGGCCGCCCGTGACCTCGGCGAGCGCGCCGCCCGCGCGGCCGTCACCTCGTTCGGCTCGAGCCTGGCCGCCATCACCGCGGCAGCCGTTACCGGCGACATCTCCACCGCCCGACTCCTGCTCTCCGCCGCGGCCGGCGCGGCCGTCGGCGCCGCCGGTGAGGTCATCCTCGGCACCATCGGCGCGAACCGCGGCATCACCGGATCGGCGTCGCTGGACCCGACCAACCAGGGACCGGTCCGGTAGCTCAAGCACCCACCAAGCCGACAGCACACGGCCCGGCCGCCCCACATCGGGGCGGCCGGGCCGGTTTCGTCGTGTCCGGGGTCAGCCTCGGAATGACGATCGCCCGCCCCAGGACTGGGGCGGGCGATACGGTCGGGCGCGGGCCCGCCCACTACGACTGGGCGGGACCGCCTACACCCGGGCGGCCGGCCAGTCCGCTCCGGCCTGACGGGCGATCGCCGCGATGCCACCCGACAGCCATGCCGAGTCGGCGCGCTCACCGGCGCGGGCCGTAGCGAGCTGGGTGTAGGCGTAGGCCTCATCCCACGCCCGGCCCGCGGCGGCGGAGTGTGCCTGCTGTAGGTGGACGTAGGCGAGCGCGCCCGGCTGGTCGCCGAGTGCTCCGGCGGCGTCGTGCAGCCACAAACCAGCCTGGTCCAGGACCCCGGCGCGGACGAGGGCGGCCCCGCCGAACGCGTGCTGGTGCCCGATCGACCAGACCCCGAACCCGGGCTCGGCGTCGAGCTCGCCGGCGACGTCTTCGGCGTCGACGAGGTGCTGCGCGACGACGTTCGGGTCCTCGTTCCGTTCGGCCAGGGCCTGGGCGAGCAGCGTGGAGGCGATGACCGCCGTGGGTCCGCGGCCGGCCTTCCGGCGGGCGGCCGCCATCCGCTGCACCGGGACCTCCCCGGTTACTGGGGTGCCGGTGCGACGGGCGACGTCGCGGGCGGAGTGGGCGAGCATCTCGGCGTCGAGGACGGCGGCGAGCGCGGCGGTCTGCCGGTCGCCGACCCGTTCGGCGACGCGGCCGGCGCGCAGGACGGTACGTGCGGCCTGGTCGACCTGCCCGCCGTCGATCAGGGCCTGGGTCTGCATGATGAGCGCGACGCCATGGAGTTGCTGCCAGGTGCTGTCGGCGCGGGGCCCGGCGAGGTCGAGCACGTGCTCGATCGGGTCGATGCGCGCGAGGGCCTGATCGGCGGAGAGGCGCTCCCAGTCTCGGCCGATGTCGGTGAGGTGCTGGCCGAGGGTGTCGCGATGGTCGGCGCCGTAGTCGGTCACGAGGACACCGCCTGTGGCGATGCCGAGCGCGCCGAGGACGCCGAATGCGAGGATGCCTCGCCGGTCTGCGTGCTGCATGTGTGCCTCCCGGGGGCGCACCCCCCTGGTCGGACGACAGTTTTATGCCGAGGGTGCGCGCGGCCGCGCCCTGTGTCCATGACCCCTCCTGGGGATTGGCAGTGATGTGTGTCGCGCACGGTATCGGCGCGATTCACTTTCCGTGAGCAAAATTGGCGCATGACCCCTGCTCTGGGGTCGCGGCGAGGGTCAGGCGGGGGTCGCCAGGTCGACGAGCCGCTGCAGCCCGGCGAGGTCCTCCGGCGCTCCCTCGACCCGTCCGCGGCCTACCGCCCGGCGGAGCCCCTCGAGGTCGACATGGACCTGCAGGTCGCACATGCCCTCGTGATCGGTCGCTAGGAACCAACGGCGGAGCCGGCCGGTAGCGGCCTCCCGCAGCCACACACCGCGGCACTCTGTCGCCAGCGCGGCGACGAACCGCGCTCGGTCGGGCTGCCCGTCCGCCCACTCCCGCAGCGCGGCGTGCAGAGCCGCGACCGCGGCCGCATCCCGGGCGGCCCGCCGCGCGGCCCGCAGTACCCGCCGCCGCTCGAGGAGCCGGCCCAGGATCCCGGCCTGTTCCGGTGAGGGTTCCGGCGCGCCGAGGATCCGGTTGCCCATCGCGTCGATCACACCGACACCTCCCCGGCGGCCGCCTGCTCGGCGAGGGGGGCGCCGTTCGCGCGGCACTTCGCGCATCCGGGTGGGCAGCTGACGCTCAGCTTGCGGGCGGCGCGGCGCTGCTCGCGAGTGCCGTGCGGGTCGGCAGCGATATCGCGCACACGCTGACCGGCGTAGTGGCCGCCAGCGCCACGCTCGTGCCCGCTGGCGCGGCTCATGCGGAGCCGCGCAGTTCGGCGAGGCGGGCACGTGCCACACGGGCGCCGGCGGCCATCTCGCGTACCAGGCGGGCGATCAGCTCGATGGCGTCACCGTCGAGCTCGTCGGCGAGCATCTCGGCCCGGACGGAGATGTACGTGCCGGCCGCGTGCTGGACGGCAGCGGGGGTGTCGTGCCGGGCGCAGATCCGCTGCGCCTGCGCCAGGTCGTTGTCGCTCGGCTGCAGCGTCGCCAGCGGGAGAGTGAGGGCCTGCTCGGGGCTCATGCCGAGGCCTCGACGTTCCGCGCCCGCATCGCGTCGAGTTCGGCCCGGCCGGCCGCCAGCGTCTCCGCGGCCTTCGTGTCGCCGGGCTTCGCCGCGGCGGCCAACGTGATCACCTTGCGCTCCGCGTGCACCCGCGTAGCCACCGGCCCCGGCTCCCGCAGGCCGTACATCGTCCGGGACGAGACGCCGAGGACCGTCGAGATCAGCCAGCTCGTGTGGTCGTTGCCCGTCGCGTCCACGGTGTGCGCGGATACCGGGGTGTCCCCACCGCCGTCGTAGTCCCTGGGCTGCCGCCGGGCGAGGACCCAGGCGTCGAGCCGGCGGGCGGTCTGCCGGGGGTGCAGCGCCGCGTGCGGCAGCTGCGCGTGTATCCGGCCGCCGTACAAGTGGTAGGGCCGGTCGATCCCCCGGTGCCACTCGGCGAGCGCCTGGGCGTACCGGGCCTCGGTCGGCCGCCGCGCGCACTCGTCGTAGCCCTCCTGCCCGCCGATGACGGTGTCGATCTCGCTCCACGGCGTCGCTCGAGTTTGGGCCGCGATGACCACCGCGGTGAGCAGAGCCTGCGCCTGGTGGACGATGGTCCACGCCGATTCGACGAGGACGTCCCCGCGCCGCGACTGGGTCGGCACCAGCTGGTGCGCCGCGTCGGACAGTTCGGCAGCCAGGTCCGACACGACCAGCCGCGCGAGCTCCCCCTCCGTCGCTCCGAAATGCCCCTCGTCGGTCAGGGCCTGCCACGTCGTCGCCGGCAGGTCCTCCGACTCCACCAGCGGCGGTGCCAGCACACCGGCCTCCAGCAGCTCGGCCGCCAACGCGTCCCGCGCGGCCTGCGTCGCGGCGATCGCCGCGTCGAGCGCGTCGAGCGCGTCCAGACCGGCGTCGGAACGCTCCTCGGCGGGAAGGTCGGACCAGGGGGCACGGCCGTGCCAGCGGTCGATCAGGTAGCCCGGCTTGTGGCCGACGGCATCCTTCGCGGCGAGCCATGCCCGCTGTGTGCGGTCGGATAGCTCCCGCGCGCGGCGGGTAGGTGCAAGGGTGGGCATGGCCCCTCCGAGGGGTCTGGCGCCGTCTGAGGCGCTCGGAGGGCCACCGCTAGCGAGACAGTAATTCGACGTGTTTCGTTACGCGGTGACCTGCGGATATGCAGGTCAGCTCTGCGCAGTGGCCACAATCACTTCTAAGCACTGGGTCGCAGGTTCGATCCCTGCCGGGCGCACCCAACACCATGATCGGGTCTGTGAGCTGCGGAAACAGGTTCGCACAGGGATAGGAGAGGCCGAGAGCGGCTACGCCACCCGCTGATCTTTCGGTGCCTGCGGCCGCGCGCAGGAGTGCTGGACCATCACAGTCGTTCAGGTACCAGGCTCGCCGGCTTCCGGTTCGGTGGGATGCTCCCAGATACCCGGGCCGAGCAGTCTGGTGTTCTCGATCGGCGGTAGGCCGTCGTCACCGGCGCGGAGTCGAGCGTAGAGGGAGCGCATCGCGGCGCGGTCGGGAAGATGCTCTCTGCCTGCCGCGCGTTCCAGAACGGTCAGCGTGCTCACCAGTCTCAGTCCGCCTACAGGCCTCCCCTGCGTCCGTAGTCGTTCCAGCCGCCTTCGTTCGGTGGTGGCGATCGCGGCGCCCGCCCCGTCGTCGATGAGCACGGTGACCATCGCCCCGGTTTCGGCCGCGACGACGGCGTGAGCGACGACCATGGTCTCGCCAAGATCCCTGCTCTCCTTCATGCGCTCGTGCATGGGAAGCCGGCTGATCCGGGAGACGACAACCGCGAGCTCCGGGGTGACGTCGTCGGGGAGTATCTCAATCCAGGTCGGCGTCAGCTTGTTCCAGACCGCCTCGGCTGCGCGGAACCGAGGGTCGGAGCGGGCCTTGCGGACCACTTCGGCAGCGACGGTCTCCGGAGTGCTGAGCGGGCCGAGAACGCTGATGAGGAGCCGTTCCTTGTTGACGGCGAGGAAGCTGAGAGCGGGCCCGGCGTCGATGACCGGCCGTACGGTCACCGTGTGGGGGCCGGGGAAGACTCGCCAGCCGCATCGTCGAGACCGCTCAGATCGATGTCGACGTCCGGCAGGTCGGCGCTGTCAGCCCACGCTCTGGGCGGCTCTCCTGCTTCGATGCCTGCCTCGCGTAGCTCCGTCTCCACAGTCGCGACGTCGACGCCGCGGAGCGTGGCCAGAGCCTGCGCGGAGACAACGTGTTCCAGATAGCCGTTGATCGCACGGGCGAGGAGCCGCTGCGGAGCCCGCCGCTGATCGGACTCGGCCTGCAGGGCACGGTACTGGTCGATCCAGCCGAACCGGGCCGCCAGCCACGGCGTGGCGACAGCTCGCCACTCCACTTTCACGGCTTCCGTGATGTATCCAGCCTGCTCCAGGGCGATCGCGGCGATCGGCGGGGATACTAGGAACCGTTGCGTCACCTGCGAAAGCAGCGCGAGGTCCATACCCTCAGGACCGCGGTCGCCAAGGAACCCGCGCAGCCCCTCCGCCGGTATGAGCAGGTGCCGGGCGAAGGCATCCGCCCGTACCTCCGCCGGTCGACGCTCGCTCCACGTTTCTTCCGGCGCCTCCGACCAGTCCTCGAACAGGACATGCGCCAGTTCGTGGGCGAGGGAGCTGCGCTGTCGCATGGGCCGGTCGGTCCGCGCCACGCCGATGAACACCGAGTTCCGGACTGGATCGCGCACTGTGAGCCCGTGCTCGTCCGGGCCTGCGTCGAGCACGGCCACGTCGATCCCGGTGGTCTGCTCGACGAGTGACACAAGATCGCCCAGGGCCTGTGCCCCCAGGCGATGGTCGCGGCGGAACTGCGCTGCCGCGTCCCTCCCGTCCGACTCGGCGCTCATGCCACCACCGGAAGCGGCGGGATGCCCTGGTCATCCAGATAGGCGTCCAGATCCAGGTAGTGCAACAGCTCCCGGCGCATCGCGGCCATCTCCGCATCGTTCGTGGCGCGGGCCGCGTACTGGGCACGGTCGGCCACCGATCCGACACCAGTAAGCTCCGCCACGGAGTGACCGGTTGCGCCCGCGATCGCGATGATCTCCGTCATCTTGGCTACCCGATCACCAGCGACGATCCGGGACAGCGTCGGCTGCGAGATACCCGTGACCTGAGCCAAGGCCCGTTGGGTCAGCTGGGCAGCACTCATGGCGTGCCTGATCCGTTCACCCACACCGATCGAGTCCATACCACCACCCTCTTGAATCAGATCAAGCATACCCGATTCACGTCTGGTTCCAGCCCGTTCAACCGCACGCCTTGCAGGTCACCGAATCCGCTTCGGCTTCACCGCCTCGGCGGGCATCGAAGATGCATCGCCGGGGCTGGACCTTCAACGGCCCTGATCACGCGACCAAACGCACCACCGCGGACCGCGGACGCCGAACCTTCGGGCCAGCCGCGAGATCGCCGGCCGGGCTCAGGCGTGGCACGGACGACCACACGGCGGGACCCGCACGGCGAGTCACTCCACCGCCCCGGCACCCTGGCACGCCCACCCTGGGCCACGTGCAGGCTGAACCGCTCCGGCGTCCGCACACACGCCCCCGACCTACCTGGTTCTTGTGGCATTCGTGTTGCCGCTGTAGCCGGCCCGGCGGATCTTCGCGTGGGCGGGTTCGATGGACACGGTCGGGCCGTTGACCTGCAGGTTCAGGTTCGCATTAGTGCTGGTTGGGTGCACCATGTGATGTCTCGGGACATCGGCATAGCCCTGAACCTACGATCTTGGTTCAGGGCTTCGTGCTTTTCGGGGCTGGTCCGTGGGGTCGGCCGGTGGGCTGGTAGTCGCGGGTGGGGTCGATGGTGAGCTCGCGCAGCAGCTCGCCGGTGGCGGCGTCCACGACGCGGACGTGCAGGTCGTGCCGCATAACCGTTCAAAGCCCTACCTGTGAACGAAACCGGGGCAGCTTCATCTGGGGCAACGCTTGGGACCGCTTGATCCTCTACCTGCAGCGTCGATCCCCGCGTCCCCGGACGGCTGGTCGTCCTCTCTGGCCGACCTGGCCTTCCTACGGGCGGTCGACGATCTGACACGGTTCGTAGAGCAGGTGGGGTCGGCGTTCTTCGTGAGCGACGCCTCAGGTTTGCGGATCGCGTCGACCAGGCTGGCCGATGGTGTGGCGGCCACGACTCACGACCTCTGGTGCGCGTTGACGCGGGTGGTGCCGCGGGAGCTGGTCGACGACGTCCTGGCGCGGACGGGTCAGCGCCAAGACGCGGAGCCGGTTGTTGCCGGCGCGGCTGGTCGTGTACTTCACGCTAGCGATGTGCCTGTTCTTCGACGACGACTACGAAGAAGTGCTGCGCCGGCTGGTGTCGTCGACGCTGTGGCGGGGGAACCGGGACGCGGGGTGGCAGGTCGCGACGTCGGGGGCGGCCTCGCAGGCGCGGCGACCGCTGGGTCCCGAGCCATTGGCGGAGCTGTTCCGGTCGGTGGCGCGTCCGCTGGCTGTGGCGGCGACGCGGGGGGCGTGGCTGGAGGGACGGCGACTGACGGCGGTGGACGGGTTCTCACCATCAGCAGGGTGAAGTACGCGCCGACCTGCCACAGCAGGTCGGCGCCGGTCGCCAGCTCCAGCCGCCCGCCATACTCCGCGCGGAGTACGGCGAAGTGTCTGCCGTGGCCGGACGCGTCAGCCCCGCCGGCTTGGCAGCATGATCGCCATGACTTCTGAAGTACGGGCGCCCGACCACTCCGGTGCCGATACCAGACCGAAGAGATCACGGACCAAGACCGTGCTGCCGTGGCTCATGCTGGCTGTGTGGATCGGGCTGGTGGTGGGCGGCTACTCACTCGCCGGCAAGCTCGACTCGGTGACCCGCGATGGCCAGGCCGACTACCTGCCGGCCAGCGCCCAGTCGACCAAGGTGCTCCAGGCCGAGGCCGAGCTGCCCGGCGGTGAAAACGGCCTGCTCGTGGTCGTGTACGAACGACCCGACGGCCTCCAGCCGGGCGATCGGGAGGCGGTCGTACGCGGCCAGACCGAGCTGGCGGAGCTATTCGGCAACGACACCGACGCACCGCCCCAGATCGTCGACTCCGAGGACGGCACGGCCCTGATGTACACGCTGCCGCTCGACCGCGAGGCGATCGACGAGAAGGCTGGCGCGACCGCGGAGGCGCGCGACCTTCTCGCCGACCGGCCGGACGGTCTGAACGCATATGTCACCGGTCCGACCGCGCTAGGGGCCGACATGGACGAGATCTTCGATGCCGTCGACTCGACTTTGTTGCTCGCTACTGCCGTAGTGGTGGCGGTCCTGCTGATCCTGACGTATCGCAGTCCGCTGCTGTGGCTGGTCCCGCTCACGGCGGTCGGGGTCGCGGCGATCATGGCGATGGGTGTCGTTTACGCACTCACCCAGATCTTCGACTTCACCGTGACGAGCATGAGCTCGGCGCTGCTGATCGTCCTGGTCTTCGGCGCGGGCACCGACTACGCCTTGCTTCTCGTGTCTCGCTACCGCGAGGAGCTGCATCACTACGAGCGGCCGATCGACGCGATGCTGGCGGCGCTGCGTGGGGCCGGCCCGGCAGTCCTCGCTTCGGCGGCGACGGTGGTAGCCGGCCTGTTGTGCCTGTTGGCCGCGGATCTCAACAGCACCAGCGGTCTCGGCCCGGTGGGTGCGGCGGGCATCGGGTCCGCGCTGCTGGTCATGCTGACGCTCTTCCCGGCCCTGCTGGTGGTGCTCGGGCGCCGGGTCTTTTGGCCGTTCGTGCCGCGACTCGGGGGTGAGGCACACACATCTCGATCTGGGTGGGCTCGGCTCGGCGAGCTGGTCGCGCGCCGCCGCGTCGTCAGCTGGGCGGTGCCGCTGGTGGTCCTGGGCGGTCTCGCGCTGGGCACAGTGGGTGCCAGCGGCTCGCTTCCGCAGCTGGACCAGTTCGCCCGTTCGACACCGGACTCGGTGACCGGGGCGAAGCTGATCGAGGCCCGGTACCCCGACCAGAGCGGTCAGCCGCTCACCGTGGTGAGTCGGCCGGACCAGAGCCGCGAGGTCCTGGCCGCCGTCGAAAGTACGCCGGGGGTTGCCAAAGCCGAGATCGGCCGGGCCAGCGACGACTGGGTGGAGATCTCCGTGATCCCGGTCGACTCGCCAGAAAGCGCGGGTGAGACGGCAACGATCAAGCGGCTGCGGGAGCACGTGCACCAGGTCGCCGGTGAGGCCGTGCTGGTCGGCGGGCCGAGTGCCGAAAGGCTTGACGAGGCCGAGACCAACAAAGGCGACCGCAATCTGGTGATGCCGCTGATCCTGCTGGTGGTGCTCGCCATCCTCGGGCTGCTGCTGCGGGCGATCGTGGCTCCGCTGGTATTGGTCGCCACCGTCGTGGTGTCGTTCTTCGGCGCCCTCGGACTGTGCAACCTGCTGTTCGACCAGGCGTTCGGTTTCGCCGGGTTGGAGCCGTCGGTGCCCCTGATCGGTTTCCTTTTCCTGGTCGCACTCGGTATCGACTACAACATCTTCTTGATGACCCGGGTACGTGAGGAAGCCGCCCGGCACGGCACTGTCGATGGCACGAAGCGTGGCCTCGCGGTGACCGGCGGCGTTATCACCTCGGCCGGCGTCGTGCTGGCGGCGACGTTCGCGGTGCTCGCCACGCTGCCGCTCGTCATGCTTGTCGAGATTGGGATACTGGTCGCCGTCGGCGTGCTCATCGACACCTTGCTGGTGCGGTCCATCGTGGTTCCTGCACTGACAATGTCGCTGGGTTCGCGGATCTGGTGGCCCAGCAAGCTCTGGCGCGCGACATAGGACTGTGTCGATGACCCTGTGTGAACGATGATGGCGCTCCGTCCGCCAGTGGCCGATCGGCTGCTGGCGGCGGCCTCGTTCGTGCTCGGCGTCGTCGTCGCGATCACGCTCGAGGCGGTCGATTTCGACGGCGAGCGAAGCGTAGATCTGTGGGCGATCGCGCTCCTGGGCGCGATGTCGGCGGCGTTACTGGCCCGCCGGCGCTGGCCGATCCTCGTCGTCCTCGCGGTCCTCGCAGTGTCGACGCCGTACCACGTCCTCGACTATCCCCATGAGGCCACGATGCCGGCCTCGCTTGTGGCGGCGTTCACGGCGGCGCGCTGCAGCGAGCCACCGCGGCGGGCCCTCGCCGCCTTGGTGGCGGTGGCCGCGGTGACCGTGCCGGTCCTCGCCGACGAGGCGTCGGGGGCACCTGACGATGCTCTCCTCGGCGTCGGCTGGCTGTTCATGGCCTTCTTTGCCGGGCTGGCGGTCCGCTTCCATCAAAACTGGAAGGCCGCCGTCACCGCGCGGCTTGAGCAGGAGCGTGCCGACGAGGTCGAGCGGCGGGTCGCCGAGGAGCGGGTCCTGATCGCTGCCGAGCTGCACGACGTCCTAGCGCACGGCCTCGCGGTCGCGAACGTCCAGGCTTCTGTCGCTGCGCACCTGATCGACCAGCTGCCGAGGCGCGGGGATGCGTCGCTGCAGGAGCTGTCCAGAACGCTGCATAACCTGTCGGACACGAGCCGGGCCACACTCCATGAGCTGCGTGCCGTTCTGGACGTGCTGCATGGTGGCGAGGCCGAGCCAACCGAGCCAGCGCCCCACCTCGGCGAGCTGCAGCGTCTGGTGGAGATGGCCGAGGCGGCTGATATCCGAGTCGACGTGGAGGCTGACGGGCTCCCGGACGAGTTACCGTCGACGGTGTCCGTCGTGGCCTATCGGATCATCCAGGAGTCGCTCACCAATGTCATTCGACACTCGACGGCCAAGCACGCGACCGTCCGGCTCGACCAGAACGGCCACCGGCTGCGGATCGCGGTCGTCGATCACGGGCCCGCGCGACCGAGCTCAACCGTGACACCCGGCTTCGGGATCGCCGGGATGACAGGGCGAGCACAGGCCGTCGGTGGCGAATTGTCCGCCGGCCCGGGCGAGTCCGGAGGATTCGAGGTATGGGCCAGYCTGCCGCTGCCGGAGATCTGGCGGGTGCCGTAGTGATCCGGGTCCTGCTCGCCGACGACCAGACACTGGTGCGCGGCGCGTTCGCGCTGCTGGTTAACTCCGCTGACGACATGGAGGTCGTCGGGGAGGCCGGCACCGGCGACGAGGCGCTGAAGCTGACCCGGGACCTGCGCCCCGACGTCGTCTTGATGGACATCAGGATGCCGAGCACCGACGGCATCGAGGCTACTCGGCAGATCGTCGCTGACGATGGAGCGAGCGGCAGCAGGGTGCTGATCCTGACCACGTTTGAGACAGACACCAACGTAATGCGCGGCCTTCGCGCGGGGGCGTGCGGATTCCTGCCCAAGGACACCCGTCCGGACGCGCTGCTGGACGCCATCCGCACCATCGCGGCGGGGGAGGCGCTGCTGTCGCCCGGCGCGACCAGGGCGGTCATCAACCGTGCGCTTAGTCACCCGGACGCGCCTGCGCCCGAGCGGCTGGCCAGCCTGACGGCGCGCGAACGCGAGGTGCTTCGGCTCATCGCCGCGGGCCGGAGCAACCAAGAGATCGCGGACGAGCTGGTCGTCAGCCCGCTGACCGCCAAGACTCACGTGGGCCGCATCCTCGCGAAGATGGGCGCTCGCGACCGGGTCCATCTCGTGATCGCCGCATACGAAGCCGGGCTTCCCTAGCATCGACTATTCACGCGGATTTTTGACGTGCCCGGTCTTCACCGACGGGCCCAGGTCGCCCTTTCAAGGATCTTGGTGATGACCTCGACGGAGTCGCAGATACCGCACGCAATGCTCATGACGAGGTCGTAGGCTATCGCCGGTCAGTGTCAGATGGCGGCCGTTGAGGCCGTAGAAGGCGATCAGGCGCCCGCGAGGGCGAGCCGCTTGTTCCCGTTGACGAGGGCGTGGTTGCGGGCAAGCGAATGCAGGAGCGCGGCGGCCTTGCCATCGAGAGTGGGGTAGGCATCACGCCCGAACACCGTCGCCCGCGGCCGGGCGAGAACGGATTCGARCAGGCCGTGGTCCCGGACCACAGGTTCGAAGCCGATGGCCCGCTCGGCGATGTGCAGAAGTTCACGAAGCCTCAGATAGATCATTCGCCGAGCCGTCGGAGTGCCTCGGCGTACCGAGGAAGTTCCTCGTCCAACACCTGATCCAGCAGCTCTGACCGACTGTGTGCCTCGATGTACTCCCGGATCGCCTCCCGGGCGATCTCTTGCATCGACCGCTGTTCAAGCTCCGAACGCAGACGCAGAGCTTCCGCCTCGTCGTCCGTCAAGCGCAGTGTCATCGCCACACCCGTACGGTGTCACCATTGATACCAAATGGTGTCCGTGTCGCGGTCACCCCGACCGGCTCCTATCCGATCTTCCTGGCGTTGACGTTGCCTCCATAGCCGGCCCGACGGATCTTCGCGTGGGCGGGTTCGACAGACACGGCCAGGCCGTTGACCTGCAGGTTTAGGTTCGCATTAATGCTGGTTGGGTGCACAAACCCCTGTGCCGCAGCGCTTCTCGCCTCGGCGGACCGTCGCGATGAGCACCACGACAGCGCAGACAGCTGGTAATTGTCCGCATCCGGCGGCGTCCGCACCTCTCCGCCTGCACCTGGCAGCACCGAGCCCGGAACACGACAGTCGATCTAGGAATGCGCGTCACCGCCGATGTGGCGGACCTGGTCGATCTGCCCGTTGGTCCGGGCCTGGTAGATGGCTCGGCGACCGTCGGGGCTATCAAGGCGGCGGAGTCCGGTCGCGGCCCAGGCGCGAAGCGAGTCGTCCTGGCTGGCCAGTTGCTCGATGAGCAGCGGCAGCGCTCGCAGGGAGCGGGCGTGGCCGATCAGCTCAAGGAGCCAGCAACGTAGGCCGTGATCGCTCTCACGTTGGAACTCGACGATCAACTGATCAAGGTGTTGGCTGGCGCGGGCCTGTAGCCAGGCGAAGCCGTCCTCCTGGCTCTGCGGATCCCGCCTTCGCATGAGGTGCATCGCGCGTTCGAAGTCTGTGCCCATCTCGTGGTCAGTATCCGTCGGCATAGCCCGAGACCGATGGCCTGAGCCCAGGTCGGCCGTCAAGCATCAGCTGGGACCGGAACGTCAAGCATCACCCGGGATCGGACACCCCGCCCACGGCTGTCGCCGATGACCTGAGACACCTGTCGCCTATGTCTTGAGCCAGGACACTGCCGGGCGCGCCCCCTGACCAGACCAGGACAGCCGCCGGGGTTCCGGCGGCTGTCCTGGTCTCGTTGTACCTCCCTACCGCGCCGGGACCAGCGCTCCGGCCGCCCCGTCTCCTGAGCACCTCGGCGGCACGTGCTGGTAGCGGGTGGTCATGCTCGCCTGCGACCAACACATCACGTCCATGACGGCGCGGGTGGGCACCATCAAGCACGAGGAGCAGGTCGCGGCAGAGTGGCGTGCGTCGTGGAGCCGCGCGGGGCGGACCTCAGCGTCGGTGAGCAGGTCGCGCCAATCCTGGTAGTCGGCCCGCGGGTCGAGCGGGCGTCCCAGACCTCGCGGCCCTATCTGTCAGGATGAGTTGAGACGGGGGTTATCCATCAACTAGTGACCCAGGGCGGGTTGGGAGCGGGAGATCGTGACTGCGGCGGTGACAGCCGGGCGTGGCCTGGCGGATGATGTTCGGGTGGACGGGCRTGAGAACGGTGGCCGGCGGCCGGACCCGGAGGTCGAGYCGAAGGCGCGGCGGCGGTCGTTCACGGCGGCGTACAAGCTGCGGATCCTGACCGAGTACGAGGCGGCGACGTCGCCGGGTGCGAAAGGCGCGATCCTGCGCCGGGAGAACCTGTACTCGGCGCATATCGTGGAGTGGCG
>NZ_MAXA01000001.1 GCF_001854695.1 Parafrankia soli | reverse complement strand
CGAGCGGACGCAGGACCCGCGGGAGTGGAAGCGCCTCGGGCGGCGGATCCGGGAGCTGACCGGTGGGGAGGATCCGGACATCGTGTTCGAGCATCCGGGGCGGGAGACGTTCGGGGCGTCGGTGTTCGTGGCACGTCGCGGCGGGACGGTGGTGACGTGCGCGTCGACGAGCGGGTTCATGCACGAATACGACAACCGGTACCTGTGGATGAACCTCAAGAGCATCATCGGGTCGCATTTCGCGAACTACCGGGAGGCGTGGGAGGCGAACCGGTTGGTGGCGCGGGGGATGGTGCATCCGACGTTGTCGAAGGTGTATCCGTTGGAGCGGACGGGGCAGGYGGCGCTCGATGTGCACCGCAACGCCCATCAGGGGAAGGTCGGGGTGCTGTGCCTGGCGCCGGAGGAGGGGCTGGGGGTTCGTGACGAGGAGACCCGGGCTCGTCACCTCACCGCCATCAACCGCTTCCGCGGCGTGTAGGACCCACTGTCCGGACCGTCCGTTGCCGCAGCTCTCGTCACCCAACGATTGCCCGTCTGGGATGCTGAGGCCCTATGACAGAGCACAGTGACCTCATCCCGATGTCCGGCGAGGGTGACGGTGCCCCCGGCTTCGACCTGGTGCGCCGCGGTTACGACCCACACCAGGTGAATGCGCACGTCAACTGGCTGGTCGAGCAGCTGCGCGAGGCCGAGTCGCACCGCGCCGCCGCCGAGGCGGCCGCCTCGGAGGCCGCCGCCGAGGCGGCGCGGGTTCGCGACGACCTGGCCGCGAACCGACCTGCCTGGGAGGAGTTCGGCGGCCGGATCACCCAGATCCTGCAGCTCGCCGAGGAGGAGGCGGCGACGGTTCGCGCCGAGCGGACCCGCGACGCCGAGTCCCAGCTCGAGGAGGCCCGGCGCATCGTCACCGAGGCCGAGCACACCCGCGACCGCACCCTGCGGGAGGCCGACGAGCAGGCGCAGAGCATCGTCTCCTCGGCCCGCGCCGAGGCGGAGCGCGTCGTCGAGGCGGCCCGGTCGGCCGCGGCCCAGACCGAGGAGGAGTCCGCGCGGCGCCTCGCCGAGCTGGAGCACCAGCGCGACCAGGTCACCGCGCAGCTCGGCGCGCTGCACGACCAGGTGACGGCCCAGCTCGGCGCGCTGCGCGACCGGCTCACCGCGGCGACCGCCCCGATCGAGGCGCCGTCGGCCTCCGAGCCGAGAGCACTGACTCAGGGCGAGAGCACCACCGTCCAGACGGCGGGTTCGTCCCGCGGCTGACGCCGCCGCCGGTGAGGTCAGCGGCGGCAGCCGTCAGCGGCGCCGCCAGGGCCAAAGCAGTCACCAGGGCCAAGCAGTCCACCTGGGCCTCGCCGTGGTGCCGAGGTCTAGCGATGGCGCCAGGGCCGTCGACGTCGGTTCGCGCTGACGTGCCGCCGGGTCCAGCACGGGGTGTGCCAGTGCCGCCGTTCGCCGATGTCGCCGACCGGCCACACCACCCGATGCGGCGTACCCGCGGCTATGAGCTGGTCGCAACCCGGGCACCGGTATGCCTTCGTCGTCGCGGCGCCGGTCACCGGCCGCACGACCCAGTCCTCGTCCCCGCCCGCGCTTTCCCCCGTGCCCGGATTTCCGCCCGCGCCCATGCCGTCGACCGGGCCTCAGTGACCGCCGGAGCCGCCGTCCGGCCCTGAACGGCCGATGACCTCGCCGTCCACGACCCTGACGGTTCTCGGCTCCGCGCCGGTGTCACCCGCCCGCCCGCCACGGCCGACCCGGTGGATCGCCGCGCCGGCCAGCGTACGGGCCACCTTCGCCCGCCGGAGCATGCCCGCCGGGCTCGCCAGCGCCGACGACGCCCCGATGAGCGCGTGGAACGAGCGGTCGCTGCCGCGCCAGTGCTCCCGCAGGATCGGCTCACCCGCCCCGACCACCAGGCGACGGAACGCGAAGGCCACAACGGCCACGTCATCGAGCTGGCCGATCACCGGGATGATGTTCGTCAGCCGGTTCTTCGGTGACACCAGGTAGGCCAGCGCCGCTCCCGCCTCCAGCTTCGCGGACTGCGGCACCCGCGGGTCGGCGACCACCCGGCGCAGCATCACGACCAGGTCGGGCAGGAAGGTCGTCACCTCACGGCCGAATGCGCGCAGCGCGTCCTTGTCCACCGTGGCCATGGGCGTCCTCCTCGGGGCGTACGGGCTGCCGGCACGGGCGCCGACCGCCGGGGGGCGTCCCGGCGCCCGGCGACATCCTAGACACGACCGCCGACCCGCCCCGAAGGGTGATCAACGTCGGCTGCCCGTCCGGTACCCCCCGGAGGGGTCACGAACCCCCTCCAACCGGACCCCCGCCGCCTCAGCGCGAGTGGTCGCGGAAGCCCCGGCCGGTCTTGCGCCCCAGGTAGCCCGCCTTCACGAGGTGCTCGAGCAGGGGGGCCGGGGCATAGCCCGGCTCCCGGAACTCCAGGTACAACGTCCGCTGGATCGCCAGTGTGACGTCGAGACCGACCACGTCCGCCAGCGCGAACGGGCCCATCGGATGTCCGCAGCCCACCGTCATCGCGGTGTCGATGTCGTCGACGCTGGCGTAGTGCGCCTCCAGCATCCGCACGGCGTCGTTGAGGTACGGGAAGAGCAGCGCGTTCACGATGAACCCGGCGCGGTCCGCGCAGACCACCGGGTGCTTGCCGGCGGCCCGGCTGACCGCGAGCACCGTCGCGGTGACATCGGGAGCGGTCAGCACCGTCGGCACGACCTCGATCAGGCGCATCGCGGGCGCCGGGTTGAACCAGTGCATCCCGACGACGTCCCGCGGACGGGTCGTCGCCGTGGCGCACTCGACCACCGGCAGGGAGGACGTCGTGGTCGCGAGCACCGCCCCCGGCTTCATCACCTCGTCGAGCGCGGCGAACAGCGCCCGCTTCACCGAAAGCTCCTCGACGACCGCCTCGACGACGAGATCGCAGCCGGCGAGCGCGTCGAGGTCGGTCGTCCCCGTCACCCGGGCGAGCGCGGCGTCACGCTCCTCGGCGGACAGCCGTCCGCGCTGGACGCCTCGCTCCAACGACTCCACCAGCCTCTTGCGGACGGCCGACACCTTGTCGTCGGACCGCGCGCGGAACACCACGTCGAAACCGGAGCGGGCCAGGACCTCGACGATGCCGCAGGCCATCGTCCCGGTGCCCACGACGCCGACGGAGCGCACCGGCCTGGGTTCGACCCCGGCGACCACGCTCGGGGCGGCGTCGTCGACGACGTGCGGCGAGTCGGCCTCGGCGTAGGTGTAGAAGCCCCGACCGGTCTTGCGGCCCAGCATTCCGGCCGTGACGAGCTGCTTGAGCAGCGGCGCGGGAGCATGCAGGTGATCGCGGGACTGGTGGTACATCGAGTCGAGGATCTCGTACGCGGAGTCGAGCCCGATCAGGTCGAGCAGGGCCAGCGGCCCCATCGGGTGACCGCAGCCGAAGCGCATCGCCGCGTCGATGTCCTCCCGGGTCGCGTAGTGCGCCTCCAGCATCCGCACCGCGTTGTTCAGGTAGCCGAACAGCAGCGCGTTGGCGATGAAACCGGCCCGGTCGCCTGCCCTGACCGCAATCTTCCCGACGCGGCCGACCAGGTCGCGGACCTCGTCAAGGACGACAGGATCCGTGACGACCGTCCCGACCACCTCAACGAGTTCCATCACCGGCGCCGGGTTGAACCAGTGCGTGCCGAGCACCCTGGACGGCCGGTGGGTGCCAGCGGCAAGCTCGGTGACCGACAGTGAGCTGGTGTTGCTGGCGATGATCGTCTCGGCGGGACAGATCTCGTCGAGACGCGCGATGAGCTCCTGCTTGGCGTCCAGCCGCTCGTGGATGGCCTCGATGATCAGCGGACAGTCCGCGACGGCCGTCAGGTCGACGCCGCTGCTGATGCGGCCGAGCAGCTCCTCGCGCTCGGCCGGGGTCAACTTGCCGCGCTCGACCGCCCGATGCGTGGAGTGCTCCAGATGGCCCCGACCGCGGGCCAGCCCGGCCTCGTCCCGTTCGACGCCCACCACGTCGATACCGGCACGGGCCAGCACCTCCGCGATGCCGGCTCCCATGGTGCCGAGCCCGATGACCCCGATCCTCGTCAGCTCACCGAGGGTGCTCTCCTGGCCCATGCCCAGCGCTCCTTCCTCCGGGTGGTCTTTCCCGTGGTCTGGCCGCCTGTCACCGCCGAGTACGCGGCGTGCGGCGTGCGACGTCCCGGGCACCGGTGTGGCGTTGGGACCGGCACCGGCAGTGGAGCGTCCACTCCGCGAGTGCCCGAATCCTCCCAGGTTCTCGACGCATGAGCTTGTGATCGTGATGAAAGCTGCCATGCAGTGCGCGGGGACAGGATGCTACGCGCGCCGCCCCACCCACCGCGACCGCACGAGCCCGCCAACGGACCACGGACGGCGACAGCCAAAAAGGCGTGGCGGCTCAGTGGCAGGGGAGGACTCACCCAGCAGCCACGCGTCGTCCGGGAGGGACGGAACCGGGTCAGAACAGGGTGGGGATGGAAGGCTCGAGGCCGCGCAGGGCGTCGTAGTCGACCACCGAGCAGGCGATGCCGCGGTCGGCGGCCAGCAGGCGTGCCTGCGGCGTGATCGACTGGGCGCACAGAATGCCCCGCACCGGATGCGGAAGGGCCGGATCATCGTCCAGGCGGGAGAGGTAGCGGGTGAGCTGCTCAACCCCGTCGATCTCACCCTTGCGCTTGATCTCCACGGCCACGGTGGAGCCGTCGGCGTCGCGGCAGAGCAGGTCGACCGGGCCGATGCCGGTCTCGTACTCCCGGCGGACCAGCGTCAGGCCCTCGCGGACGGCGTCCGGCCGGTCGGCCAGCAGCACCTGCAGGTGCGCCTCCACGCCGTCCTTGCGCAGGCCGGGGTCGACACCGAGCTCGTGCGTGGAGTCGTGCAGGATCTGCTCGATCGAGATGACGAGCTGTTCCTCGGCCTTGTTGGTGACCCGCCAGACGCCCTCCTCCTCGGCGATGACGCAGGGCGGGCTCATCCAGTTCAGCGGCTTGTAGGCACGTCCGTCGGCGTGGATGGAGACAGAGYCGTCGGCCTTCACCAGGAGCAGCCGGACGGCGCTGGGCAGGTGCGCCTTGAGCCGGCCGATGTAGTCGACGCTGCACCGAGCGATAACGAGCCGCATGTCGCGACCGTACCGTGCCCGGTCACCTCACCTGGCCCGGGTACCCGCGTTCCGCAGGACGAGGTCGTCGAGCAGCCGGCGGCGGCCCGCGTAGCGGGTGGTGAGCCGCTGGGCGTCCTCGGCGGGGAGCCGTCCGAGGCGGCGCGGGTCGGAGTTGTCGGCCATGTCGGCCCGCTTGACGACGACGGCGATGCGGTCGGCGGCGACCCGGGCCAGGTAGGCCTCCTGCGGCTCGCCCTCACGGTGGGAGAGCGCGTCCACCGCGGCGACGACCGCCGGCGGGTACCCGGAGGCGGCGAGGTCGTCGAGCGTGACCTCGCTGTCCTCGACCACGTCGTGCAGGATGGCGGCCATCTGCGCGAGGGACGGGTCCACCCCGGCGGCGGGGGCCGTGCGGCCGACGGTGTCCATCACCCGCAGCGGGTGGCCGATGTACTCGTCGCCCGCCTTGTCGAGCTGGCCGGTGTGGGCCCGGGCCGCCAGCGCCACCGCGTCCTCCAGCGACGGCCGCGGCGGAGGCTGCGGCTGGGGAGTGGGGGCGGCCGCCGGTTCAGGCACTCGCGAGGCCGTTTGAGGTGCGCACGATGTTCACGATGCCACGCATGATGTCGGTCAGCCCGTAGTCCTTCGGTGTGAAGACGGCCGCAACACCGAGCGTCGCCAGGCGTTCCGCGTCCGCGGGCGGAATGATCCCGCCGACCACGACCGGGACGTCCCCGAGACCAGCCGCACGCAGCCCGTCCAGCACCTCGGGCACCAGGTTCATATGCGAACCGGAGAGCACGGACAGCCCGACCACGTGGACGTCCTCCTCCACCGCCGCGGCGACGATCTGCGCCGGCGTGAGACGGATCCCCTGATAGACCACCTCAAAGCCCACATCACGGGCCCGTACCGCGATCTGCTCGGCACCGTTGGAATGCCCGTCCAACCCGGGCTTACCCACCAGCAGCCGCGGCCGGCGACCCAACTCACCGGCGGTCACGGTCACCAGGTCACGCACCTCCCCCAGCCCGGCGCCCGCGGCGGCGGCCGACGGCGCCGCGGACACCCCGGTCGGCGCACGGTACTCACCGAACACCTCACGCAGCACACCCGCCCACTCCCCCGTCGTCACACCGGCACGAGCACACGCCAGCGTCGCCGGCACCAGGTTCGCATCCGTCTTCGCCGCCTCACGCAACCCCAGCAGCGCCTCGTCGACAACGGAGGCATCACGGGCGGCCCGCCACGCCGCGACCTGGACCCGGGCCGCCTCCTCACCCGCCGGGTCCACCGTCTGCACGGCCGCGTCCAGGTCGGCGAGCAGCGGATTCGGCTCGGTCTCGGTGAACCGGTTCACCCCGACAACAACGTCCTCACCAGACTCGATCCGCGCCCGCCGCATCGCCTGCGAGGCCACCAACTGGGACTTCATGTAGCCGCTCTCCACCGCGGCGACAGCCCCACCCATCGCCTGCACCCGGTCGATCTCCTCGGTCGCGGCGGCAACCAGCTCCTCGACCCGCCGGGCCACCACCACCGAGCCCTCGAACAGATCCGGGTACTCCAACAGATCCGTCTCATAGGCCAGGATCTGCTGGATACGCAACGACCACTGCTGATCCCACGGACGCGGCAGACCGAGGGCCTCGTTCCACGCAGGCAGCTGCAACGCGCGGCACCGGGCATCCTTCGACAGCGTGACCCCGAGCGCCTCCAACACAATCCGGATCACGTTGTTCTCCGGCTGCGCCTCGGTCAACCCCAACGAGTTGACCTGCACCCCGTAACGGAACCGGCGGTGACGCGGATCCGTCACCCCGTAACGAGTCCGCAGCAGATCATCCCACAGGGCGACGAACGCCCGCATCTTGCACATCTCCTCCACGAAACGCACCCCGGCGTTCACGAAGAACGACATCCGGGCACACACCTCGCCCATCCGCTCCGCCGGCACCTGACCGGAAGCGACCACCGCGTCGAGCACCGCGATCACCGTGCACAACGAGTACGCCAACTCCTGCACCGKCGTCGCACCCGCCTCCTGCAGGTGATAGCTACAGATGTTGATCGGGTTCCAGCGCGGGATCTCCGTCACCGTGTACGCCACAATGTCCGTGATCAACCGCAACGACGGCCCCGGCGGGAACACATACGTCCCACGCGACAGGTACTCCTTGATGATGTCGTTCTGGKTCGTGCCGGTCAGCTCCTCGGCCGCGACACCCTGCTCCTCCGCCACCACCTGGTACAACGCCAGCAACCACATCGCCGTCGCGTTGATGGTCATGGACGTGTTCATCCGACCCAACGGGATCTGCTCGAACAACGCCCGCATGTCACCCAGATGCGCGACCGGCACACCCACCTTCCCGACCTCACCACGCGCCAGCACATGATCCGGGTCGTACCCGGTCTGCGTCGGCAGATCGAAGGCCACCGACAGACCCGTCTGCCCCTTCGCCAGATTCCGCCGGTACAGAGCGTTACTCTCCGCCGGACTCGAATGACCCGCGTAGGTCCGCACGATCCACGGCCGGTCACGCTCCGACCTGGCCACATCCGTCATCGCCGCCTCCTAGCGCTCCGTGCGACGCCCAGGAACCGGCAGCCGGACGGACGCCGCCCCCGCGCGCAGAGCCACAGGCACGGGCCGTGCGCACGGACCTCGGGGCACATCCGACGCCGGGCCAGGACGGGGATCAATGGCCGCCGATCCTCGCGAGATCCGGCGACGGCAGCAGCGTAGCCGCCGATGCCGGTCAGGCGCCCCCAGTGCGCAGGGCCCGGGCCGGCCGAGAGCTCCACGGAGAGTTACCCGGAACAGGGCTACCCAGACGCTGGACGTCCAGGCGGCTGCCGTTCAGCGGCGGACGTTCAGGCGACGGAAGGGCTCGACGGCGGCGGACGCGGGTGGCGGCGGGCCTCAGGCGGAGGAGCAGGCGCTCGGGCCCCAGATGTTCTTCAGGTCGGCGGGGATCAGGTCGCAGGCCGCGGTGCCGCGGCCGACCAGGGTCCACGGGGCGCTGCCGACGCGCTTCCACACGTGCGGGTCGGGGGCGTCCGTCTCGGCGACCCCACGGATCTCGGTCATACCGACGGCCCAGAACTCGTCGCGTTCCTTGTCGACGCCCTCGACGGCGCCGTAGAACATCCCGTTGGGGATCGTGACGTCCGACGCGACCGGGGCGGCGGCACCGGTCTTCTTGCGCACCTCGTAGGCGGCGAGCCACATCAGCGGCTGGCGCAGGGTCGTGGGCTCGTTGCCCTTGAGCGCCAGCGTCCGCGCCCTGCCGGCGACCCGGCTGGTCTCCCAGGGGACCGAGGGCAGCGGGGGGCTGAGGATCGCGTCGTCGGGCTGCTCGACGGCGACGGCGCCCGGCGTGGCGGAGTCGTCGGAGGCCCAGACGAGCCCGATGACCACCCCGAGCACGACCGCGACCACGAAGGAGGCGGCCACGAGGAGCGGCCGCTGCTGCTGGGTCCAGGCCGCGGCCCCCGGCCGGGCCGCCCGACCACCGGCTGGGTCCACCCCCGCGGGCACCTCCACGTCCAGCATGTCTGTGTCTTACCTCCACCATGCCACGACCCGGCCCGATTATCGGGAAAGCATGCCCTATGCCGGCTCGGCGCCCGCCAACGGGGACTTGCCGATCACTCAGCGTCCACGGACGATCGTCGCCGGTGACGAATCTCACGGGACGAAGCCGCACCCCCGGGGGCGCTCTCTCAGGCTGCGGGCACGCTCAGGACACGGACCCGGTGGGGACTTCAGGCTGCGGGGACGCTCAGGCTGCGGGCGCGGCGGGCGTGGCCGACCGTGCCGTGCCCGCCAGCACCGGGAGGCACGGCAGCGAGCTGGTCGGGCGCGATCTGGACGCGCAGCAGACGTCCAAGGCGGTCGACCGCGAGCAGGCGTCCGAGGGCCGCGGAGGCGTCCACCAGGACGAGCGTGCGGCCGAGGGCGCGGGCCCGGCGGGCGCCCCCGAGCAGCACCCCGACACCCGCGTGGTCGCCCAGCTCCAGCCCGCCGACGTCGACGTGCAGTGGGCCGCGACCGGCGTCGATCGCGTTGTGCAGCAGCATCCGGAGCTCCCCGACGGATCGGACGTCCACCGTCCCCACCAGTCGGAGGGTCTGGTTCCCGCCCTCGCCGGGACAGTCCGCCTCCACCGCCCGCACCGTCGACGACTCGCCCATCGCGGCCTCCGATTCCCCATGCACCGGCAGGCCGAGACTGTCGCGTCGGGCCCGCCGTTGGGCACCTGCACCTGCGCTCGGCTTGCCGCACACAGCTGGACGAGTCCCGCGGACAGCCGATCGCAGTGGGGGGCTACTCGGAACCCACCCATGGCGATGGTCTCACCAATCTCTCCCATATGTTCCATTTGACTGGTGTGACGATCCAGCTCAGGCCCAAAGACCCATCCGAACGTCGGTGTCGGTGCGACGATGGACCTGGCGGGAAACGAACCTGGGACCAGGGCACCGAAGGCCCCCGGGCGCCCCGCGACAGACCAGACGGACCAAGGGGTGATCATGGAGACCACCGCTCTCGGCTTCCTCTATGGACCCACCCTGGTCCTGATCGCCGTCGGTGTGCTGGTCGCCGTCTGCCGGCTGACCTCGACGCCGGACGCGCACACCGATCACGACGCCGACCACGACCCGGACGCGGATGGCGGCGCCGATGGCGGTACCGGTCATCCGGGCGGCGACCGGCGCGCGGATGACTTCGGCCTGCTGGTCGCCGTCGCCACCGTGCCCAGCGAGCGGGCCGAGCGGCTGCGGGCGACCCTCATCGGCAGCGGCGTGCGCGCCACCCTGGCGCCCGCGCGGCCGGTGCCCGCCCCGGTGAGCCCCCGCGGCGACCTGCTCTACCTGGCCGGGGAGCTCCAGCACGTGCTCGTCTTCGCCGCCGACCTGCCCAGGGCCGTGCGCGCGCTCGCCCAGAGCCGCCGCGAGCCCACCGACGGCGCCTGACCCGCCCGCCGACACCCGTACCAGTCCTGGCCCAGGTCCGCCGGTCGGTTGTCGCGGTCAGCTCGGCCGCGGTCGACTCAGGCCGCGGCCACCGAGGACGGCTCGCGGCGGATCTCGGCGCCGAGCGCGGTGAGGTTCTCCACGAAGTGCGCGTACCCGCGGTCGATGTGGTGGACGTCACGGACCACGGTCGTGCCCTCCGCCATCAGGCCTGCCAGCACCAGCGCCGCGCCGGCGCGGACGTCCGAGGCGAGCACGGAGGCGCCGGTCAGCCGCGGGGTGGGCCGGACGACCACGTGATGGCCGTCGGTGCGCAGGTCGGCGCCGAGCGCGTGCAGCTCCCGGCAGAACACGAACCTGCTGTCGAAGACGTTCTCGGTGATCAGCGAGATTCCCTCGCTGACCGCCTCCAGTGCGATCACCTGCGGCAGGAGGTCGGTCGGGAAGCCCGGGTAGGGCAGCGTGACGACGTCGATCGAGCGCGGCCGCCCGTCCGCGCTCACCCGGAAGCCGTCCTCGACGAGCTCGACGACCGCCCCCGCGCCCACGAGCTTCTCCAGGACGATCCCGAGGTGCTCGGCCCGGCCGTGCCGGATGGTCACGTCGCCACCGGTCATCAGCGCGCCGATCGCCCACGTACCCGCGACGATCCGGTCCGGGACGGTGCGGTGCAGCACCGGCCGCAGCCCCTCCACCCCCTCGATGACGAGCGTGGACGTGCCCGCGCCGTCGATCCGGGCGCCCATGGCGGTGAGCAGCGCGCACAGGTCGGCGATCTCCGGCTCCTGGGCCGCGTTGTCGATCACGGTCGTGCCCTTGGCGAGCGCCCCGGCCATCAGCAGGTTCTCGGTGGCCCCGACGCTCGGGAAGTCCAGCCAGATCGAGGCGCCCTGCAGCCGCCCGGAGCAGCGGGCCACCAGTACCCCGGCCTCGACGTCCACCACGGCACCGAGCTTCGTCAGGCCGTTCATGTGGATGTCGAGCGCGCGCGAGCCGATCGCGTCGCCACCGGGCAGCGCCACCCGGGCCTCCCCGCGGCGGGCGACGAGCGGCCCCAGGATGGCCACCGACGCCCGGATCCGGCGGACGAGCTCGGCGTCCGCGGTGGCATCGACCACCTCGGGTATGTCGATGACGATCCGACCCCCGGCCCGGTCACGCTCCGCCCCGGCCCCGAGGCCACGCAGGACGTCGGCCATCACCGAGACGTCAAGGATGTCGGGTACCGCGTCCAACGTGGTGCGGCCGGGCGCGAGCAGGCTCGCCGCCATCAGCTTCAGCACCGAGTTCTTCGCGCCCGGAACGGCGACCTCGCCGACCAGCCTGGTCCCGCCTGTCACGACGAAGCACTCCACGGGCTCCGATGCTAGGTGCTCCGTGGAAGATCTTCAGCGCGGCCTCGGCAAACGGCGCGCCCCGGCCACAACCGGACACCAACGAAGACCTCCGGGGACCACCGACATCCATCCGACGATCTGACCGGATTGCTATGCATGCGGCGCCGAGGCGGAGTCCACGRCAGCACCGGGCGAACCGGCGACGCCCAGCACGCGCACTCCGTCGTGGTGACGCAGGAAAGGCTCCGGCTGGCCGGCGAGCGCGTCGGTGACCCGCACGGCGAACGCGGGCACCGACCGCTGGACGACCTCGTCCACGGTGAGCCAGTCGACCGCCACGGACTCGTCGGTCTGGGAGCTGATCACGGCGGAGACCGCACGGCAGAGGAAGACCATCGCCACGACGCCCATGGRCAGGTTGAGGTAGATGCCGGTAAGGCGAACCGGCTCCACGAGCGCCCCGGTCTCCTCCCGCACCTCGCGGCGAAGCCCGTCCTCGAAGGTCTCACCACGCTCGAGGACTCCGCCCGGAATCTGCCACGCGCCGGTGTCCCGCCGCTGGATGCAGAGCACGCGACCGTCATCTCTGCGTGTCACACCGGCTACGCTTACGGAATGCATGCGCGGAACCTACCAATTGGGTTACGTCGACTTGGATTACCTGGACCTGACCTGGACTTCGGTTTCGGTGCTCCTAGCGCGCCTTGAGTCCCTGCCGCCGGAAACCCACGCCTCGTACGGGACCGAGGCCCGGGCGTTGCTCGAGGATCCGATCGCCACGGATGACGCGCTCGCCGTGATTCTGGGCGACCCGTCCAATCCGAACAGGTGCGATTCAACGCGTTCTATTGCGTGCAGGCCGAGTACTACTCCTCACTCGACGGCGAGCCGGCGAACAGACAGGCGGCTCTCACTTTCGCGCTCGAAGCGGTGCGCCGGCTGTCGTCGATCCCAGGGGTCCTCCATCTGGCGGCCTCGATCATCGCGGATCAGTACGAAGCGGACAGCTCGGGAGCCGAGTACGCGCTGCGAATCGGTGACTACCAGTTGATCCGCGCCCGCATCCAGTACGCGCAACAGGCCGATCTGCTCCGGATAGGACAGAACGAGACGACCACGGAGCTGCGCGGTATCCGGACCCAGATCCTCGAGATCATGGGCCTGCTCGCGGCGGTGATCGCGTTCATCACGACCGCCRCCAACATCGCGGCCGGGCAACCTCCGGGACCGGCGTCGGGCCTCCTCACCTGCGCCGGAGGCGTGACGCTCCTGGTGTTCTGGGGCTTCCACATCCTGGTCATCGGTGGCGGAGACTCCCGACGGCGCCTACTTCCCCTCCTCCTGGGGGCGATACTCCTCGGCGTCGGCCTGGCACTCGCCGGACACTGACCGACGAAGCAGGGGCGAGAGGGGAAGGTGACTGGCGGAGATGCAGGTGACGGTGGCCTCGAGCTGGTCGGCAAAGGCCCACAACGAGGACGCTTGCGGATTTCGAGCGGACGGCGCCTGGGTGGTCGACGGAGCGACAGCCCTCGAAGCCGGACCGCCGATCGAGGGCCTTCCCGCCGCCGCCTGGCTGAGCTCGGTGGCCGACGACTACCTGTGCAGCGTCGACTGGGACGGTGCCGAGCTCGCGGACGTCCTCGCACGGCTGGTCGGACACGTGGCGGCGCGGGCGCGGCTCGCCGGGCTGCCGTACGCGGGCACGTGCCGCTCCACCGGGTTCCCCACCGCAGCGATCTCGGTGGTGCGGCAACGCGGTGACCTGCTGGACCTGTGCCTTCTCGGCGACGTCCCCGTCGTGCTGGCCCCGGCCGGCGGCCGGCCGTCTCCAACCGTGTTCGTGGATCCTCAGTTCGCGACGACCGAGCGGACGATCCTCGATGCCATCCGGGCGGACATCGACCACGGCGACGATCCGGCGGCAGCTTATGGACGGGCACGCGGGACCCTGCTGGAGCGCCGCCGGCGGCGTAACACGTCGCGCGGGTCGTGGATCCTCGGGGACGTCCCGGAGGCCACCCGTCACGCGCACTGCCGCACTCTTCGCCTGACCGGCGGCGAGGACCTGCTGCTGCTCTCGGACGGCTTCGCCCGGCTTGTCGAGCCGTTCGCCCTGGTGGACGGGTACGGGGCTCTCGTTGACGCGGTGCGCCTCGGAGCCGCGGAGGAGCTGGTGCACCGGCTCCGCGAGACCGAACAGGCGGACCCCGAGTGCCGGCGCCATCCGAGGTTCGGGGTCAGTGACGACGCGAGCGTCGTGCATGCCGTGATCTGAAGGTCTTCACGGGCACCGGGACGGCGGCGCCCATACAGTGACGCCATGGCGGTGCACCTGACCCGGATCTACACCCGTACCGGCGACGACGGCACGACGGCGCTGGGTGACATGTCGCGGGTGGCGAAGACGTCGCCACGGCTGGCCGCCTACGCCGACGTCGACGAGGCGAACGCGGCGATCGGGGTGGCGCTGGCGCTGGGCGAACTGGGCCCGGACATCCGCGAGACGCTCGGGCAGGTGCAGAACGACCTGTTCGACGTGGGTGCCGACCTGTGCACCCCGGTGGTCGCCGAGCCGAAGTACCCGCCGTTGCGGATCACCGACAGCTACGTCGACCGTCTTGAGCAGGCCTGCGACCACTACAACGAGAACCTGGCGAAGCTCAGCTCGTTCATCCTGCCCGGTGGCACGCGCGGGGCGGCCCTGCTGCACGTGGCGCGCACGGTGGCGCGCCGGGCCGAGCGGGCCTGCTGGGCGCTGGTCGAGGCGGAGCCGGAGGCGACGAGCCCGTTGCCGGCCCGTTACCTGAACCGCCTGTCCGACCTGCTGTTCATCCTGTCCCGGGTCGCGAACCCGGACGGGGACGTCCTGTGGAAGCCGGGCGCCGGCGGCTGAGCAGAGCCCCGGCGACGGCCTGGGGCCGACGGAGCCTGGGGCTCTGCCGGCCTCTGGAGCCGCCGTCTCGGCTTCGGCGCCGACAGGTGTCAGCGCCGAAGCCGGGGTGTTCCGGCGAACCGCGTCAGGCGATCGTCGCGCTTTCGGCGAGGATGCTGACGCCCTCCTTGGTGACGGAGACGAAGCCCCCGTCGACGGCGGCCGAGATCTCCTGGCCGCCGACCTTCACCCGCACGGTCTGGTCGCGCACGAGCACGGCCAGCATGGGGATGTGTCCCGGCAGGACACCGATGTCGCCGTCGACGGTCCGGGCGACGACCATGTCGGCGTCGCCGGACCACACCTCCTGCTCGGGCGAGACGATCGCCACCCGCATCGGCATTACAGGTTCTCCGCGTTCTTCTCGGCGTCCTCGATCCCGCCGCACATGAAGAACGCCTGCTCGGGCAGGTGGTCGTAGTCGCCCTGGGTGAGCCGGCGGAACGAGTCGATCGTCTCGTCGAGCGGGACGAACTTGCCGGGGATGCCGGTGAACTGCTCGGCGACGAAGAACGGCTGGGACAGGAACCGCTGGATGCGGCGAGCCCGGTTGACGAGGATCTTGTCCTCTTCGGAGAGCTCGTCGATACCGAGGATGGCGATGATGTCCTGCAGGTCCTTGTAGCGCTGCAGGATCCGCTGCACCTCGCGGGCGGTGTCGTAGTGCTCCTGCCCGATGTACCGGGCGTCGAGGATCCGGGAGTTCGAGTCCAGCGGGCTCACGGCCGGGTAGATGCCGAGGTCGGAGATCGCCCGGTCGAGCACCGTGTTGGCGTCGAGGTGGGTGAACGTCGTCGCCGGGGCCGGGTCGGTCAGGTCGTCCGCGGGGACGTAGATCGCCTGCAGCGAGGTGATCGAGTGACCGCGGGTCGAGGTGATCCGCTCCTGCAGGGCGCCCATCTCGTCGGCCAGCGTCGGCTGGTAGCCGACGGCGCTGGGCATCCGGCCGAGCAGCGTCGACACCTCGGAGCCGGCCTGGGTGAACCGGAAGATGTTGTCGATGAACAGGAGCACGTCCTGCTTCTGCACATCCCGGAAGTACTCGGCCATGGTGAGCGCGCCGAGGGCGACCCGGAGCCGGGTGCCGGGCGGCTCGTCCATCTGGCCGAAGACGAGCGCGGTGTCCTCGATGACGCCGGCCTCGGTCATCTCCAGGAACAGGTCGTTGCCCTCACGGGTGCGCTCGCCGACGCCGGCGAACACCGACACGCCACCGAACTCCTTGGCGACCCGGCGGATCATCTCCTGGATGATGACGGTCTTGCCGACGCCGGCGCCGCCCATCAGACCGATCTTGCCGCCTCGCACGTACGGGGCGAGCAGGTCGATGACCTTGATGCCGGTGGTGAACATCTCCGTCTTCGACTCGAGTTGGTCGAAGGCCGGCGCCGAGCGGTGGATCGGCCAGTAGGTCTCGGCGTCGACCTTGTCCACGTCGAGCGGGTTGCCGAGCACGTTGAACACGTGGCCCTTGGTGGCGTTCCCGACCGGGACGGAGATCGGCGCGCCGGTGTCGCGGACCGGAGCCCCGCGCACGAGGCCGTCGGTCTGCTGCATGGAGATGGCGCGGATGGTGTTGTCGCCGATGTGCTGCGCGACCTCAAGGGTCAGGACCGCGGTCTCGCCGTCGATCGTGCGGTCGACGTGCAGCGCGGTGTAGATCTCGGGAAGCTCGTCGGGGGCGAACTCGACGTCGACGACCGGTCCGATGACTCGGGCGACTCGGCCGATCCCCGGAGTCCGGCCCTCCGCCGTGGTCGGCGAGCTGGTGGTGACGGTCATGGCGTCCTCGGTTTCACTGTCGTTGCCCGCCGCCGCGGGCTTCGGCTTGACGTTCGTCGGTGTCGACGCCGGCAGCGGAGTCGATGCCGGCTGTGAGCCCAGTGTCCACACCGGTCCGCCCGCCGCCTAGTGCGTCGGCCCGCCGCGGTGCACGCCGGGGCAGGGGTGGCCGGAAGATCACAGGTCTCCTACGCGCCGGACGCCAGGGCGTTCGCGCCACCCACGATCTCGGAGATCTCCTGGGTGATGGCGTCCTGGCGGGCCCGGTTGGCCGCGCGGGTGTAGGTCTTGATGAGGTCCTCGGCGTTGTCCGTCGCCGACTTCATCGCGCGCTGGCGGGCCGCCGACTCGGAGGCCGCCGACTCCAGCAGCGCCGCGTAGAGACGGCTCTCGACGTACCGCGGGAGCAGCGCGTCGAGGACGGCCTCGGCCGACGGCTCGAACTCGTAGTTCGGCAGCGGCCCACCGGCCGGCGGCTCGTCGTGCTCGCGCAGGACCATCGGGAGCAGGCGGTGCGCCACCGCGTTCTGGGTCATGGCGCTGACGTACTCGGTGAAGACGAGATGGATCTCGTCGACACCGCCCTCCTCGGTGGGCGTGGTGAAGGCCGTGATGAGGGCGTCCGCCACCGCCTTCGCGTCGCTGTAGCTCGGCTGCTCGGAGAAGCCGGTGTAGTCGCCGGCCAGCGCCCGGCCGCGGAAGCGGTAGTACGTCCCCGCCTTGCGGCCGACCGCGTAGAGCAGCGGCTCCTTGCCCTCCTCACGCAGCAGCTCGACCAGCTCCCCGGCGCGCTTGAGCGCGTTGGAGCTGTAGCCGCCGGCGAGGCCGCGGTCGCTGGTGATCACGACCACGGCTGCCCGCGTCGGCTCCGGGCGCTCGGTGGTGAGCGGATGAGCGATCGTCGTCTGCGACGCCACGGCACTGATCACTCGCGTGATCTCCTCCGCGTACGGCCGGGACGCGGCGACCCGCGCCCTGGCCTTGGCGATCCGCGAGGCGGCGATGAGCTCCATCGCCTTGGTGATCTTCTTGGTGGACTGGACCGTCTTGATCCGCCGCCGATATTCGCGAAGCTGGCCCGCCATGGGTCAGTGACCCGCGGTCTCGTCGGACGGCTTGCGGTGGTGGACGGCGATCTCCTCGCGCTCCACCGCGGACGGGTCGAGCGCCTCGGGGACCGCCTCGTTCACCAGCTGCTTGCCGCTCGACAGCGTGAACTGCTCCTTGAACTCGGCGATGGCCGACTCCAGGGAGGAGACGAGGTCGTCGCCGAGCTTCCCGGTGTTCACGATGGTGTCGTAGATGGCGCTGTGGGTTCGCCCGACGAAGTCGAGGAACTCGGCCTCGAAGCGGCGGATGTCCTCCACCGGCACGTCGTCCAGCTTGCCGGTGGTGCCGGCCCAGATCGACACGACCTGGCGCTCGACGGAGAACGGCTTGTTCTGGGGCTGCTTGAGCAGCTCCACCAGCCGGGCGCCGCGGGCGAGCTGGTCGCGGGAGGCCTTGTCCAGGTCGGAGCCGAACGCCGAGAAGGCCTCCAGCTCGCGGTACTGGGCGAGGTCGAGGCGCAGGCGGCCGGCGACGGACTTCATCGCCTTGACCTGCGCGCTGCCGCCCACTCGGGAGACCGAGGTACCGACGTTGATCGCCGGCCGGACGCCCTGGTTGAACAGGTCCGACTCCAGGAAGATCTGGCCGTCGGTGATCGAGATGACGTTCGTCGGGATGTAGGCCGAGATGTCGTTGGCCTTGGTCTCGATGATCGGCAGCCCGGTCAGCGACCCGCCCCCGAGCTCGTCCGAGAGCTTCGCGCAGCGCTCCAGCAGACGGGAGTGCAAGTAGAAGACGTCGCCCGGGTAGGCCTCACGGCCCGGCGGGCGGCGCAGCAGCAGCGAGATCGCGCGGTACGCCTCGGCCTGCTTGGAGAGGTCGTCGAAGACCACCAGCGAGTGCTGGCCGTTGTACATCCAGTACTGCCCGATCGCCGAGCCGGTGTACGGGGCGATGTACTTGAAGCCCGCCGGCTGGTCGGCCGGGGCGGCGACGATCGTGGTGTAGGCCAGCGCGCCGGCCTCCTCGAGGGTGTTCACCACCTCGCGGATGGTCGTCTTCTTCTGGCCGATGGCCACGTAGACGCACTTGACCTGCTTCTTCGGGTCACCGCTCGCCCAGTTGTCACGCTGGTTGATGATCGCGTCGATCGCGACGGTGGTCTTCCCGGTCTGCCGGTCACCGATGATCAGCTGACGCTGACCCCGGCCGATGGCGGTCATCGCGTCGATGGCCTTGATGCCGGTCTGCAGCGGCTCCTTGACGGGCTGGCGCTGCACCACCGACGGGGCCTGCAGCTCGAGCGCCCGGGTGCCGGCCGCGGCGATGTCACCGAGGCCGTCGATCGGGCGCCCGAGCGGGTCGACGACCCGGCCGAGGAAGCCGTCGCCCACCGGGACGGCGAGGATCTCGCCGGTCCGGCGGACCTCCTGGCCCTCCTCGATGTGCTCGGCGTCGCCGAGGATGACGCAGCCGATCTCGCCGACCTCGAGGTTGAGGGCCAGTCCCAGCACGCCGCCGGAGAACTCCAGCAGCTCGTTGGTCATGGTGTGCGGAAGGCCCTCGACCCGCGCGATCCCGTCACCGGTCACGACGACACGGCCGACCTCCTCCCGGTCACCGGAGGTGGCCTGGAAGGAGTCGACGTACTCCCGGAGGGCGTCGCGGATCTCCTCCGGCCGGATGGACAGCTCAGTCATCGCGTTGGTCCTTCATGGCTGGCGTGGATCTGGTCATCGGTCGTCTCTGCCGGTCCGGCGGTCGGACCCGGCTTCAGCTCGCCCATCGCGCTCCGCGGCCTAACGGGTCAGCCCGCGGCGGGCTGCCGCGAGGCGGCGCAGGACGGTGCCGTCCACGACCTCGTCACCGACCCGTACGGCGACACCACCGAGGACAGCGGGGTCGAGATCGATCTGGAGCTGGATCTGCCGGCCGAAGAAGCGGCTGACCGCCACCTTCAGCCGCGCGATCTGGTCGTCGTCGAGCACGGTCGCGGTACGGACGACGGCGACCACCCGCCCGCGGCGGGCGGCCGCGATCCGGCTGAGCTGCTCCAGGCGCCGCTCGATGTCGCCCTGCTCGCGGTCGGCCACCGCCTGCTCGGCCAGCCGCAGGGTCACCGGGTGGGCGCGGCCGGACAGCAGCCGCGTCACCAGTCCCACCTTCGCGGACGTCGGCGCCGCCGGGTCGGTGAGGGCGAGCGAGAGCTGCGGGTTCTGGCCGAGGATCCGGCCGAACCGGAACAGCTCGTCCTCGACCTCGTCGAGGGCGTCGGCCGCCTCCGCCTCCGCCAACGTCGCCTCGACGGCGAGCTCCTCGAGCGCGTACCTGAGGTCGACGGGACGCGACCAGCGACCGGCGACGGCCGCCGAGACGACGGCGAGCGCCCCCTGGCTGATCTGCCCGCCGAGCAGACGGGCCGCGAGGCCCGTCCGCGACTGGGGCGGCGCGCCCGGGTCGGTGAGGGCGCGCCGAACCGTCGGCTCGCCCCCGACGAGGGTGGCGACCGCGCTGAGATCGCCGGCGATCCGACGGACCTCGGGCGCGACCGTACCGGCGGTTGCGCCGATCGGCACCGCCGTCACCTGGTCGAGGACCGACCTGGCGGCGGCGAGCGACTGCCGGCTGGCTCCCTCCACCGTCAGACTCCCGGCCCGGCCGGGACGGCGTCAGGCTGCGGAGCCTCGTCGAGACCCGCGATGAAGTCGTCGACGAGCTGCCGCTGGCGGGTGTCGTTCTCCAGCTCGCGGCCGACAATCCGGGTCGCGAGCTCGAGCGCGATCTCACCGATCTCACGGCGCACGGAGGCCACGACCTGGGCACGTTCCGCGACCAGCGCCGCGTCCGCCCGCTCGCGGATCTCGGCGACCTCCTGCTGCACCTGCGTGCGCAGCTCCTCGACGATCTGCCGCCCCTGTGCCTGGGCGTCCTCGCGGATGCGAGCCGCCTCCGAGCGTGCTTCGGCGAGCTGGGAACGGTACTGCTCGAGCAGGGCCTGTGCCTCGCGCTCCGCCCGTTCGGCGCGGTTGAGACCACCTTCGATACGTTCGGCCCGCTCGGCATAGGTCTTACGGATCTGTGGGTAGATCTTCCAGAAGAAGAATCCGACGAGAAGACCGAAGGCCAGCAGGCCGACGATCAGCTCGGCGAGCGGCGGCACAAGGACGCTGTCCTCGTGTTCCGCGCCTTCTTCGGCGGCGGCTAGAACTAGATTCTGCAGCACAGGGCGCCCCGGATCAGGTGAAGACGAACGGCACGACGAAGCCGATGAGGGCGAGCGCCTCGACGACGGCGAAGCCGATCAGCATGTAACGGAAGGCCACCTGCTCGGCCTCGGGCTGGCGGGCGATGGCCTGGATACCCAGACCGAAGATGATGCCGACGCCGATGCCAGGGCCGAGGGTCGCGATGCCGTAGGCCACCGTGCCGATGTTGCCGCTGATCGCGTCATCAGCGGCGAGCAACGTGGCCGCGGAAAGAGACATCGTAGGGATCCGTCCTTCTGTGGTCGGTGCACCGGGGCTCTCCCACGGTGCGCGTGGGTCGATTCAGGTTCAGGCCCGCGCCACCGCGCCAGCGGCGGTGACCGGCGCACTTGTTTCGTGGCCGTGGATCGGGGAGTGGTCCGCCGCGTGGTCTCCGCCGCCGTGCGAGGAGATCGCGCCGCCGATGTAGGCGGCTGTGAGGACCGTGAAGATGTAGGCCTGCAGCACGTCGATCATCAGCTCGAACAGCGTGAGAGCGATCGCCATCAGGCCGGAGACCAGCCCGAACACGAACTGGGGCTTCGGCAGCAGGTAGTCGGCGCCCAACGCGAAGACCAGCAGCAGCATGTGGCCGGCGAACATGTTGGCGAACAGCCGGATGGCGAGGGTGGCGGGGCGGGCGATCATCGTCGAGACGAACTCGATCGGAGCCAGGATGACCTTCACGAACAGCGGCGCGGTCGGCGCCGGCACCAGCATGTCCTTGAAGTAGGTACCGGCCCCGTGTTCGCGGATACCGACGATGTTGAAGATGAACCAGCTCACCGCGGCCAGGATCATCGGCAGCGCGATCCGCGACGTCGTCGGGAACTGCGCGACCGGAATGACCGCCATGACGTTGGAGAGCAGGATGAAGCAGAAGAGAATTGTCAGGTACGGGGAGAACGTCCTGCCTCGCTCGCCGATGACGTTCTGAGCGATCTGGAGATCGACGAAGTCGTAGATCGACTCGCAGAAGTTCTGGAGCCCGCGCGGCACCAGCGTCGCCTTGCGGAACCCCAGCCAGAGGAAGCCGCCRACGAACAGCGCGACGAACAGAGTCAGCGCGGACCACTTGTTGAAGTAGAAGTCGATCGGGCCCAGGTCGAACTCGAACCAGCTCTTCGGCTTGAAGACATCGGGAGTCGGCCCGTGGAAGCCGTCATCGGCCGCCAAGAGCACCGATCCGCTCGGCACTTCCGATACCTCCAAGATCATTTATGCTGACAAAGTTCGCGATCCCCCCGGGGTCGGATCGACCTCACCCTATACGGGATGGGCCGCCGCTCCGGGCAATCGAAGACACGCGGATGACCGTCGGACGCGACCCGCCCACAGCCCCGGTGGCAAGGGACACGCTGTCCCGGACCCGGCGCGTTCGACGCGGGGACGTCCTGTGTCGAAGGCATCTTCACGACGCTCTTCGACAGGGCAGATGCTATCTGCCCGGGCGCTGGAGAGCACTGGTTGCAGGACTAAGATCTCCGACAGACAGTCGAACGTTCATCTTCCGTTGGGTTTTTGGACATGTTGTCACACTACGTCATCGACACACTGCCCTGAGCACCGTCAGCGGCGGGCTCCGAACCGGTAGATGACCAGATAGAGCGACGCGATGATGCCGACGATGAGCCCGATCGGGAAGAACAGGGCGTCGAAGCCGGCGAGCCGATCGATCCCCAGACCGACCAACCCCCAGAAGCCGCCGCCGGCGATGAGCGTGCCGATGACGCCCCAGGCTTCGCCCGGCGGTGGATTCGGTGACGCGGCCGAGCCCGAGCTTAGTCTTTCTTCCCTTTCACTATTGTCCTTTTTGCCCGAATCTTCGCGATCGGGCCCGTTGGTGCCGTTCGCCATCACGTTGTTCCTAATCCTGGATCACCGCTGATCCGCTGATCCCCGGCCGCCCCGAGGCTCGTCCTCACCGGTCCGGCGGCCTGTCCTCGCCGGTCCCCCGACTGGTCCGCACCGGCCGCCGGCCGATCCGCACCCGGCTCCCGGCTGGGCGCACGGCCACCGGTCATCGCGGTGGCGGCCGCCACGGTCTACGGCTGTTCGCCGGACGCCCGCGGCGGGCGCGCGGCCGCGGATGACGGATTCCCCCGGACGGGGCCGCCGGGGCGAGCGACCCGCGACGGATCGAGCGGAGCGACGCGGGACGGATCGAAGGTCGCCGGATCGTAGAACGGCACGCGCAGCCTGGTGGCGGCCCAGACCTCGGCGCCCACCCAGCACAGTGTCGCGGCCATGATCGACCAGGCGAAGCTGGGCAGGTCGATCGCCGTCGCGTCGCGCAGCGCCACCAGGACGACCCCCAGAGTGGCGACCTTCGCCGCGTAGATCCCGAGCGCGGCCGGCAGCAGCATCGTGGTGGCGCCGCGCCGGGCGACCGCGACCAGGGCCAGCTTGCCGAGCGCGAAGAACGCCGCCACCAGGCCGACCGCGAGGGCTCCGCCCGCGATTCCGGCCGCGCCCCGAATGGCGCCGGTCAGCACAAGGACCACAGCCAGCAGCACCGCCATCGTGCACAACCCGGCGCGCAGCGCCGGGCGAGCCGCGGCGATCATGCGCGCCGGGCCGCGCGCTGGCCCGTCAGAAGAAGGGCGAGCAGCGCGAGCAGCCCCACGCCGACTGTGGCGACGAGGATCGGCAGCGGCGAGTCGGAGAAGGAGGCCGCCACTCCCCCGAAGCCGACGAGCGCGGCCCAGAAGTACATCAGCAGAACCGCCCTGACGTGGGAGTTGCCAATCGAAAGAATTCGATGATGCAGGTGCATCTTGTCCGCCGCGAACGGCGAGCGCCCCGCCTTCGTCCGCCGGATGACCGCGAGCCCGAAGTCGAGCACCGGGACGGCCAGCACCGCCAGCGGGATGGCCAGCGGAATCAGCGACGGAAGCTGTTGGGAGGGTCCAGCGTAACCCCCGTACGCGACCTGACCGGTCACCGAGATCATCGAGGCGGCCGAGAGCAGCCCGATGAGCATCGAGCCGGAATCCCCCATGAACAACCGGGCTGGGTTGAAATTGTGCGGAAGGAAGCCGACACACACCCCGGCGGTGACCGCGGCGAGCAGCGCGGCCGGTGAGGCCCGGTAGAAGCCGTTGGTCACCGCGATCTGGTAGGCGAAATAGAACGTGGCACCGGCCGCGATCGCGGCGACCCCGGCGGCCAGGCCGTCCAGGCCGTCGATGAAGTTCATCGCGTTGACCAGGATGAGCGTGGCGAAGATGGAGAGCGGGACGGCGGTCTCCGGCCCGAAGCTGAGTGTGGTCTCGCTGTTCCGGTCGATCGCGAAGGACCACTGCACGCCGAGCAGGACCATGACGCCGGCGGCCGCGACCTGACCGGCGAGCTTGGTCAGCGAGTCCAGCTCCCAGCGGTCGTCGGCCGCCCCCAGCAGGCAGATCAGCGTGCCGGCGACCAGGACGGCACGAGTCTCCGACCAGTCCTGGGAGACCACGGAGAGGAACGGCAGTTGATCGGCCACCTCGAGGCCCGCATAGAGCCCGGCCAGCATCGCCAGGCCACCGAGCCGCGGGGTGGGCGTCGCGTGCACGTCCCGGGCCCGGGGCCGGGCGACCGCCCCGACACGGAAGGCGACCCAGCGGGCGATCGGCGTCGTGAGGAAGGTGACCGCCGCCGCCACCGCGAAGACGAGCAGATACTCGCGCATCCCTACCTGTTCCGCCGTTTCATCCTGCGCCGTTCCGGGCTCTCATCGTGCGCCAGCCGGCGCGGTCGCCCGCCGCCACCCGCAGCCGCGAACGGGCCGTGGCCCGCGGCCGCCCGGCTATCTCGGATAGGCCGGGTGGCGGTTGACCAGCACGGACACCGCGGCGGAGACGTCGGCCGCCGCGGACGGGTCACGCACCGCACGGGCGATCAGACCGGCGATCTCCTTCATTTCGCCCTCCCGCATGCCCTGCGTCGTCACCGCGGGAGTGCCCACCCGGATGCCGGAGGAGATCGCGGGCGGCTGCGGGTCGTACGGGATGGCGTTCTTGTTGAGCGTGATGCCCGCCGCGTCGCAGCGTGCCTCGGCGTCGCGGCCGGTCACGCCGAGCTCCCGCAGGTCGAGCAGGGTCAGGTGGGTGTCGGTGCCGCCCGCCACCGGCCGGACGCCCTCGGCCGCCAGCCCCTCGGCGAGGGTCTGCGCGTTCGCGATCACCTGGTGGGCGTAGGTGGCGTACTCGGGGGTCGCGGCCTCCTTGAGCGCCACCGCCTTCGCCGCGACAGCGTGCATCAGCGGCCCGCCCTGGCTGAACGGGAACACCGCCTTGTCGATGCGGGCGGCCAGCTCCTCCCGGCAGAGGATCATGCCGCCGCGCGGGCCGCGCAGCACCTTGTGCGTGGTGAAGCTGACGACGTCGGCGTGCGGCACCGGGCTCGGCAGCGCGCCACCGGCGACCAGCCCGATGAAGTGCGCCGCGTCCACCATCAGCCAGGCGCCGACCTCGTCGGCGATCGAGCGGAACGCGGCGAAGTCGATGCGGCGGGGGTAGGCCGTCGCCCCGCAAATGATCATCTTGGGCCGGTGCTGCAGGGCCAGCTCACGGACCTGGTCGTAGTCGATGAGCTCGGTGTCCTCCCGGACCCCGTAGGCCACGACGTCGAACCACCGCCCGGAGAAGTTGACCCGGCTGCCATGCGTCAGGTGCCCGCCGTGCGGCAGCGACATCGCCAGGACGGTGTCCCCCGGTGTGAGCAGGGCGGCGTAGACGGCGAAGTTCGCCTGCGTGCCCGAGTGCGGCTGCAGGTTCGCGTGCTCGGCGCCGAACAGCTCCCGGGCCCGCGCGATGCCGATCTCCTCGGCGCGGTCGACCACCTGGCACCCGCCGTAGTAGCGGCGCCCCGGGTAGCCCTCGGCGTACTTGTTCGACAGCGTGGAGCCGAGCGCCGCGAGCACCGCCGGCGAGGTGAAGTTCTCGCTCGCGATGAGCTGGAGGCCGCCGCGCAGCCGCTCCAACTCGTCGACCACGACGGCGGCGATGTCCGGATCGGTGGCCCGCAGCTGGTCGAAGTCCGGGCCCCAGAACGGAGTACTCACGATGACCCACCTCCCGCCGGCTCGATGCCCAGGATATGACCGGCCGCCCCGGGCCCGCGCGTCGCCCGCCGGCTCAGCCGCCGGCTCGCGCGGGGCCCAGCCGGCGGCCAGCCCGGGACGGCGGCCGGCCCGCGCAGGTCAGCGGGCGGCGCACAGCGGTCCGCGCGCAGGTCAGCGGGCGGCCGGTTCCCGCACGAGGGGCAGCACCGAGCGCAGCGCCGCGAGGTCGACCGCCCCCTCACGGACCACAGTGGGAACCGGCCCCGTGCAGTCCACGATCGTCGACGCGGTGCCCACCGGGGTGGTCCCGCCGTCCAGGTAGACCGCTGCGGCACCGCCGAGCTGCGCCACCGCGTCGATCGCGCTCGTCGCCGGCGGACGTCCGCTGATGTTGGCGCTGGAGACGGCCATCGGCCCCGTGCGCCCGAGCAGCTCGATGGCCACCGGGTGCAGCGGCATGCGGACGGCGACCGTCCCCCGGGCGTCGCCGAGATCCCAGCGCAGGGACGGTGCGTGGTTGACGACCAGCGTCAGCCCACCGGGCCAGAACGCCCGGACGAGATCCCGGATGTGCCCCGTTACCTGCTCGGCCAGGCCGTCGAGGGTCCGCCACGAGCCGACCAGCACGGGCACCGGCATGTTCCGCCCGCGCCCCTTCGCCGCGAGCAGCGCGGTGACGGCGTCCCGGTTGAACGCGTCGGCGCCGATCCCGTAGAGGGTGTCGGTCGGCAGCACGACGAGCTTGCCGCGGCCCACCGCGTCGGTGGCGGCGTCCAGCCCGGCCTTGCGCTGCCCCTCGTCGGAGCAGTCGAAAACCTGCATCACACGTCCTCTCCGGCGCCGCGCGGCGGGCGCGGCCCCGGCGGGTTCCAGCGGGCGGTGACGAACCGGTCCCGCCCAGCGAGATCGGGATGATCCACGATTTCGGACCACGAACCAGCCCACCAGCCCTCGCCGGCGAGCAGCGCGGGCACCGTCTGGCCATGTCCGTCCGCGTGTTCCATGACCAGTAAACCGCCTGGCCGCAAGAGTCCCCCGGCGGCGGCCACGACCGCGCGCGGCCCGTCCAGGCCGTCGGGCCCGCCCCACAGGGCCGCCGGCGGGTCGTGCCGGCCGACCTCGGGCTCGACCCTCGGCCGTTCATGATCGGGCAGATACGGCGGGTTGCTGATGACGACGTCGACCCGTCCCGCGAGGTCCGTCAGGACCGTGCCGACCGGCGCGACCGGCCTGCCCGCGTCTGTTGGCGACCGTGGGATGCCGACGTCGGCCTGGTGCACCCGCACCGGCAGGCCCGTGCGCTCGACGTTGCGGCGCAGCCAGCCGAGCGCCGCCGGCTCCAGCTCCGCCGCGTGCACCTCGGCGTTCGGCACCTCATCGGCCACCGACAGGGCGATCGCCCCCGAACCCGCACAAAGATCAACACAGATTGGACGTCCAGCCACGACCGCGTCGGGCGATCGCAGGGCCGCGATCGCCCACTCGGCCACCCACTCGGTCTCCGGGCGGGGGATGAACACCCCGGGCCCGACGGCGATGTCCAGGTGGCGGAAGCCGGCAAGGCCGGTCAGGTGCTGCAGTGGGACCCGGCTCGCCCGCCGCTCCACCAGCGCGCGCAGCTCGCCGGCCGCGGCCGGTTCGACCCGGGTGACCAGCACGAGCCGGCCGCGCGACACCCCGAGCACGTGCGCCGCCAGCTGCTCGGCGTCGCCGCGGGGGCTGGCGACACCGGCCGCGGCCAGCCGGGCCGTCGCGGCGGCGAGCTCGACGGCGAGCGTGGCGTCCGCGTGGTCGGCCCGCGTCGTGGACGCGGCCGGGCCTGTCACGGCGTGGCCGCCATCCGGGATTCCAGGTCCGCCTCGGCCAGGGCCTCGATCACGGCGTCGAGGTCGCCGTCCAGCACGGCCTCCAGGTTGTGCGCCTTGTAGCCGATGCGGTGGTCGCTGATCCGGTTCTCGGGGAAGTTGTAGGTGCGGACCTTCTCCGAGCGGTCGACCGTGCGCACCTGGCTCGCCCGCGCCGCCGCCGCCGCCGTCTCGGCCTTCTCCCGCGCCGCGGCGAGCAGCCGGGCCCGCAGGATGCGCATCGCCGACTCCTTGTTCTGGAGCTGGCTCTTCTCGTTCTGGCAGGAGACGACCACCCCGGTGGGCAGGTGCGTGATGCGCACCGCCGAGTCGGTGGTGTTGACGCTCTGGCCGCCCGGCCCGGACGAGCGGAACACGTCGATCCGCAGGTCGTTCGGGTCGACTTCGATGTCGACGTCGGCCGCCTCGGGCAGCACCAGCACCCCGGCCGCGGAGGTGTGGATCCGCCCCGCCGACTCGGTCACCGGCACCCGCTGCACCCGGTGCACACCGCCCTCGAACCGCAGCCGGCCGAAGACCCCCTGGCCGGGGGCCGCCGTCCCGCGGGACTTGACGGCCACACTGACGTCCCGGTAGCCGCCCAGGTCGCTGGGGTTCGCGTCCAGGATCTGGGTGCGCCACCCGCGCCGCTCGGCGTAGCGCAGGTACATGCGCAGCAGGTCGCCCGCGAACAGCGCGGACTCCTCACCGCCCGCGCCCGCCTTGACCTCGAGGATGGCGTCCCGGCTGTCGTCGGGGTCGACGGGCACCAGGTAGGCCCGCAGGCGGGCGGCGAGATCGGCCTGGCTCGCCTCTAGGGCCACGACCTCGTCGCGGAAAGACGGGTCCTGCTCGGCGAACTCTCGGGCGGTCTCCAGGTCACCCTCGACGCGCTCCAGCCGCTGCGCGAGGTCGACGGGGGTGGCGAGCTCGGCGTACCGGCGCGTCAGCTCCCGGGCCCGCGCCGGATCGTTGTGGATGTCCGGATCCGCGAGCCGCTTCTCGATGTCGGCGTGCTCGGCGATCATGCCCACGAGCGGGGAGGTCATCAGGGGTTCCTTCAGGTCGTCGGGACGCGAACGGCGCCCGCCCGGGGATCCGGGACGGGCGCCGAGGACGACCTACTTCGCGCCGCCGACCTTCTGGCCCGGCTGCCGGCGACCGAAGCGCCGCTCGAACTTCTCGACCCGGCCACCGACGTCGAGGATCTTCTGCTTGCCGGTGTAGAACGGGTGGCACTGCGAGCAGACCTCGGCGCTGATGGCGCCGTTCTCCTTGGTCGACCGCGTGGTGAACGTGCTGCCGCACGTACAGGTCACCGTGGTCTCGTGGTACTGCGGGTGAATATCAGCCTTCATGATCCCTCTTCCGATGTGGCCGCCGGGTCGCCGCCGCGGGAGCGGACGGCGTGAACCGGAGCCGGTTGTCGCCAGTGTGCCAGACCCGGTGCCCCGGGCCGGACCAGCCAGCCGCCGACGACAACGCCGCCGCCGGGCCCTGATGTTCCCGGGCCCGGCCGGGGCTGCCGCCGGGCGGCGGTCAGTCCTGGGGCGGTGCCGTCTTCGCGATCTGCATCAGGAACTCGTAGTTCGTCCTGGTCTGCTTCAGCCGGTCGAGCAGGAGGTCGAGAGCCTGCTGCGGCTCCCGGGTATGCAGGACCCGCCGGAGCTTGTGCATGATCGCAAGCTCGTCGGGGGCCAGCAGGATGTCCTCCTTGCGGGTGCCGGAGGCGTCGACGTCCACCGCCGGGAAGACCCGCTTGTCGGCGATCTTCCGGTCCAGCTTGAGCTCGGCGTTGCCGGTGCCCTTGAACTCCTCGAAGATCACCGTGTCCATCGTCGAACCGGTCTCGACCAGCGCGGTCGCGATGATCGTCAGGGAGCCGCCGTTCTCGATGTTGCGCGCCGCGCCGAGGAACCGCTTCGGCGGGTAGAGCGCCGTCGAGTCGACACCACCGGACAGGATGCGCCCCGACGCCGGTGCCGCGAGGTTGTAGGCGCGACCCAGCCGGGTGATCGAGTCGAGCAGCACGACCACGTCGTGGCCGAGCTCGACGAGCCGCTTGGCCCGCTCGATGGACAGCTCGGCGACGTTGGTGTGATCGGCCGGCGGGCGGTCGAAGGTCGAGGCGACGACCTCGCCCTTCACCGACCGCTGCATGTCGGTGACCTCCTCGGGCCGCTCGTCGACGAGGACGACCATGAGGTGGCATTCCGGGTTGTTCGTGGTGATTGCGTTCGCGATGGACTGGAGCACCATCGTCTTGCCGGCCTTCGGCGGGCTCACGATGAGCGCGCGCTGGCCCTTGCCGATCGGCATCACCAGGTCGATGACCCGCGTGGTCATCATGTGCGGCTCGGTCTCCAGCCGCAGGCGGTCCTGCGGGTAGAGCGGGGTGAGCTTGTGGAACTCCGGCCGGCCGCGGGCCTCCTCCGGCTCCATCCCGTTGATCGTGTCCAGCCGGACCAGCGCGTTGTACTTGTCACGGCGCTGCTCGCCCTCCTGCGGCGCGCGCACCACCCCGGTGATCGCGTCGCCGCGGCGCAGGCCGTTGCGCCGGACCTGGGCGAGGCTCACGTACACGTCCGTCGGGCCGGTCAGGTAGCCGCTCGTGCGGACGAAGGCGTAGTTGTCCAGCACGTCGAGGATGCCGGCCACCGGCACGAGGACGTCGTCCTCGCGCACCGTCGGCTCGGCGGTCTCGGCCGTGCCGCCCTGCCCGCCGCGGCCACGGTTGCGGCCGCGCTCCCGGAACCGGCCGCGGCGCCGGCCGCCGAACTCGTCGTCGTCCTGGACGCCGCCCTGGGGTGCACGGTCGCCCGGCTGGGTGCGCTCGACCGTCCTGGACCGGTCTGAACCGGCACGGTCGCCGCGGTCGCTGCGGTCGGCACGGTCGCTGCGGTCGGCACGGTCGTTCCGGTCGCGGTCGCCGGCCGGCTGCGAGCGGCCCTGGCGGTCGCTGGAACGGTCCCGGTCGCCGCCGGAGCGGTCCCGGTCACCCGAGCGGTCCCGGTCACCGCCGGAGCGGTCCCGGTCACCCGAGCGGTCCCGGTCACCGCCGGAGCGGTCCCGGTCACCGGAGCGCTCGCGGCGGTCGTCACGACCGCGCGTGGGGGTCTCGGAGCCGTTCGTCCCGGCGCGGACGGAGACGGGCGCCGCGGCGGGCGCGGTCACCGCCGGGCCGTCCGCGGCAGCCGCGGCGGCCTGCGGGCGGGCGGTGTCGTCGGACGACTCCGCACCCCCCGGACCGGTCGGCAGTGTCTGCTGCTCGCCCGCGGGGCTCGTGACGCCACGAGAGGCGCCCCGCCGCCCGCGCACACGGGTCGGGGCCGACGCCGTCTCTGCCGCGGAGCCGGAAACGGAGCCGCCCGTGGTCGCCTCGGCGCCGCTGGAACCGCTCGTCTCCTGGACGGGAGCGACCGAGCCGGCCGCCGCCCGGGGCGCGGAGCTCACCGCGTCCGCGGCGGGAGCCTCCGCGGGCGGAGCGCCCTGCGCGACCGGGGCCACGGAGTCCGGCGCGGACGCGGGCTGGGAGGTCGGCGACGAGGCCGCCGGCACCGATCTGGAGGCCACCTCACCGTTCTGGACGTTCTGGATCGCCGCGATCAGCTGGCCCTTGCGGAGCCTGCCGACCCCGGGGATGCCCATCTGGGAAGCCATGGCCTGCAGCTCGGGCAGGAGCATCGCGGACAGACCGGTACCGGAACGCCGGCGCCGGGGGGCGGAGGACGCGTCAGGCCCGTCCGCGGGGACGTCGACCGACGCGGGCCGGACGGCGTGGTTGCCGTTCGACCGAGTCGTGACGACGGTGTCTACGGACGTCGCGCCGGCCGCGGCGGAACTGTCGATGGGCGAGGCAGGCGCCGCAGACTCACGTGCGCTGTCGGGCAGCACGTCGGTGGTGTCGCTCAAGGTTTTCCTTCCTGGAAGGAACCGGCTTCTCGGGCCGGGCGTAGCGTGTGAACTTTCTTCGCCTGCGCACATGCCGGATGAAGGAGATGTAGCGCCATTCGGACGGCGAGCAACGCGCCCTGAAAGGCGCTGACGGCCGACAGCCGCGAGCGAACCCGATTTCCCGCCGACGGGTGCCGGTACGCCAGCCGAGGCAACGGCGACGAGGTCTGAAGCACCGGGATCCCTGACCAGGACCGGCCACCGTGCGAGGCCAACCGCTGCGGTGAGGCTCCACTGCAGCAAGGCCACCACCGCGTACCAGATCAGGCTGGCGGGGCGAGCACGCGCCGCGGCGCAGCGGGTGCAGTCATCAGACTATCCAGACGGAGACACCTCGGCAACAACCTAGAGACCTCTGGACTTCCCGATGACACCACGAGGGACTCCCTGATGACAGCCTGGAGCCCTCCGCGGGGGTCCGTGCGACCCCTGAACCAGCATCCAGGAACGCAGCGGAGTACCATAATCACTCCGAGGAGTCGACCGCCTCGACTCGAACACCCTCGGTGTCGACAGCCAGCGGGACGACCGAGAAGCCCGGGGCGGCAACGCCGATCGCCGCCGCGGCCTGTCCGCCACCGACCCCGAGCGCCACCACGGACGGCCCGGAACCCGACAGCGCGGCCGGTATGCCCGCGGCGCGCAGCCGCCCGACCAGATCCGCGGAGGCGGGCATGGTGGGAAGGCGGTACGGCTGGTGCATCCGGTCCTCGGTCGCGGTCAGCAGCAGCCGCGAGCGTTCCTCGCCGGCGCCGGCCGCCGGTTCCGCGCCGGACAGCGCGAGCGCGAGCAGCGCCGCGCGGCCGATGTTCACCGCGGCGTCGGCATGCGGGACCTGCTTCGGGAGAGCGCCCCGGGCCTGCTCGGTCGACTGGCGTCGCGATGGGACGAACACCACGGGCCGTAGCTCGCCGAGCGGTGCCACCCGGAGGGACCGCGGCACATCGCCCTCGTACCAGGCAACGGTGAGGCCACCGAGCAGGGCCGCCGCGACGTTGTCCGGATGCCCTTCGATCGCGCTGGCCACCCGCAGCCGCCCGGCCGCACCGAGCGGCCCGCCGGCGAGGGCGTCGACGGCTGTGACTCCGGCCACAATCGCCGCGGCGGACGAACCGAGACCCCGCCCGTGCGGGATCCGGTTCACGCAGCGCAGCGCGAGCCCGGGTTGCGCCCACTCCAGCTCGTCGAAGGTGGCGCGGATCGCCCGGACCACCAGATGTGCCTCGTCCGCGGGGACAGCGTCCGGGCCGACCGCGTCGATGGAGAGCCCGGACGGCGTCAGCCGCACGGACACCTCGTCGTACAGCCCGAGTGCCAGACCCAGCGCGTCGAAGCCCGGACCCAGGTTGGCGCTCGTGGCCGGGACCCGCAGGCGGACCGCGCCCGGCGGGCGGCCTCCGCCCGGCCCGGTGGTGCTCACCGTCACGCTCGCCGACGCACTGACGATCGCGCTCACCCGTGTGCTGACGGAGACATTCGCCGACGCGCTGGCCGTACCGCTTCCCGAGGCGCTGCCGGCGGCACCGGCGGCGAGGCCGTCGGCGGTCGTCACGACCGCTGCAGGCCGAGGGCCCTGGCGGCGCCGGCCACGGTCGGCGGGATGGTCTCGGGCTTCGCCGCGCCGCTGATGGCCCAGTCCGGGTCCTTCAGCCCGTTGCCGGTGACGGTGCAGACGACCCGCTGGCCCGGGCTCAGCCGGCCGTCGGCGTACGTGGCGAGCAGCCCGGCGACGCTGGCGGCACTGGACGGCTCGACGAAGACGCCCTCGCGGCGCGCCAGCAGCCGGTAGGCGGCCAGGATCTGCCGGTCGTTGACCGCGTCGATCAGACCGCCGGAGGCGTCCCGCGCGTCGGTCGCGAAATCCCAGGAGGCCGGGTTGCCGATGCGGATGGCCGTGGCGATGGTCTGCGGCGAGGTCACCACCTCGCCCCGCACGATCGGCGCCGCGCCCGCCGCCTGGAACCCGAACATCCGCGGCCGGCCGGACCGGATCCGGGTGTCCTCCTCGACGTAGCCGCGCCAGTAGGCGGTGATGTTACCCGCGTTCCCAACCGGCAGGCAGTGCACGTCGGGCGCGTGGCCGAGCGCCTCGACGATCTCGAAGGCGGCGGTCTTCTGCCCCTCCAGGCGGTGCGGGTTGACCGAGTTCACCAGCGTGACCGGGAACGTGTCGGCCAGCTCGCGGGCGACCCGGAGGCAGTCGTCGAACGACCCCTCCACCTGGAGCAGGCGCGCGCCGTGCACCAGGGCCTGCGCGAGCTTGCCGAGGGCGATCTTGCCGCTGGGAACCAGCACCGCGCAGGTCAGCCCGGCGCGGGCGGCGTACGCCGCGGCCGAGGCCGAGGTATTGCCGGTGGACGCGCAGATGACGGCCTGGGAGCCCTCTCCCACCGCCCGGCTGATCGCGACCGTCATGCCGCGGTCCTTGAACGAGCCGGTGGGGTTGGCACCTTCGACCTTGAGATGAACATCACATCCGGTCAGCTCGGACAGATGGTCCGCGTGCAGCAGCGGGGTGCCGCCCTCCCGTAGGGTGATCACCGGTGTGTCGGCGGTGACGGGCAGCCGGTCCCGGTACTCCTCGATGATCCCCCGCCAGGCCCGCGACGCGCGCTCGGGGGCACTGCTGCCGGCCGGGTCGCTCGAAACCGGCATCGACGACATCGTGGTCATGACTCAACTCCCTCGACCCGTACCACGCCCGACACCGCACGCACCCCGTCGAGAACCCGCAGGTCCTCGACGGTCGTGGACAGCGCCGCATCCGCGGCCGGATGGGTGACCAGGACGAGGCTGGCGTCGTCGCCGCGGCCGTCCTGACGGACGCTTCTGATGGACACATCGTGCCGGGCGAACGCGCCGGCCACCGCGGCGAGTACCCCGGCCTTGTCCGTGACGTCCAGCTGCACGTGGTAGCTCGTGATCGTGGGGCCCATCGGCAGGATCGGCAGGGCCGCGTAGGCGGACTCACCCGGCCCCTGCCGGCCCGCGACCCGGTTGCGGGCCACCGCGACCACGTCACCGAGAACGGCCGAGGCGGTCGGCGCGCCGCCGGCACCACGACCGTAGAACATGAGCTGCCCGGCGGCCTCGGCCTCGACGAAGACCGCGTTGAACGCCTCGCGCACCCCGGCCAGCGGATGCGAGCGCGGGATCATCGCCGGATGGACCCGCACGCTCACGCCGGGCCGGTCACCGGCACGCTCGGCGATGGCCAGCGCCTTGATCGTGCACCCGAGCTCGCGGGCACTGGCGATGTCGGCGGCGGTGACCGCGCCGATCCCCTCCCGGTAGACGTCATCGATCGTCACCCGGGTGTGGAAGGCGAGCTGGGCGATGATCGCCGCCTTGGCCGCCGCGTCGAACCCGTCGATGTCGGCGGAAGGGTCGGCCTCGGCGTACCCGAGCTCACCGGCCTCGGCCAACGCCTCGGCGAACGAGGCCCCGGTCTCGTCCATGCGGGTCAGGATGTAGTTCGTCGTCCCGTTCACGATGCCGAGGACGCGGCGGATCCGATCCCCGGCGAGGCTCTCGCGCAGCGGGCGCAGCAACGGGATCGCGCCCGCCACCGCCGCCTCGTAGTACAGGTCGACGCCGGCGGCCGCCGCGGCGTCGTGCAGCGTGGAGCCGTGGCTGGCCAGCAGGGCCTTGTTCGCACTGACCACCGACTTGCCCGACCGCAGCGCCGACAGCAGCCAGCTCCGCACCGGCTCGATCCCGCCGACGACCTCGATCACGATGTCGACGTCGTCGCGGGCGACCAGCGCGCCCGCGTCGGTGGTGAGCAGCTCCCGATCCACCGCTGCGGAGCGGATCCGGTCGGGATCGCGGACCGCGATCCCGACGATCTCCAGCGGCGCTCCCACCCGGGCGCCCAGATCCTCGGTGTGCGTGCCCAGCAGCCGCACCACCTCGGTTCCGACGACCCCGCAGCCGAGCATCGCGATCCTCATCGGGCGCCCGAAACCGCGCCCGCCGTCGATCGTCATTCGCCTCTCACATCCGTTCCGGCGCGCTGACGCCCAGCAGCCGAAGGCCGTTCGCCAGGACGGTCCGGGTGGCCTCGGCCAGCAGCAGTCGAGCCGCGGTGATCGCCGTGGGCTCCTCGTCGCCCTGCGGAAGCACGCGGCAGGAGTCGTAGAAGCGGTGGTACGTCCCGGCCAACTCCTCCAGGTACCTCGCGATGCGGTGCGGCGCGCGCAGCTCCGCCGCCGACGCGACCACCCGCGGCAGCTCGCCGAGCGCGCCCAGCAGGTCGACCTCGCGTGGGTGGGTCAGCAGCGACACGTCGACCCCGTCGACGTCGAACGCGGGATCCGCGGAGGTCGCCAGACCCAGGGCGGCGGCGTTCCGGATGAGCGAACTGATCCGGGCGTGGGCGTACTGGACATAGAACACCGGGTTGTCGTTCGTCTGCCGCGCGATCGCGTCCAGGTCGAGGTCGAGAGCGGAGTCCATCGACGCGCGCACCAGCGAGTAGCGGGCCGCGTCGACCCCCACCGCGTCGACAAGGTCGTGCAGGGTCAGGAAGTTACCTGCCCGCTTGGACATCTTCACCGCCACGCCGCCCCGCGACAGCGTCACCATCTGGCCGATGAGCACGTCGAGGTTGTGGTCGGGGTCGTCGCCGAAACAGGCCGAGATCGCCTTCAGCCGGCCGATGTAGCCGTGGTGGTCGGCTCCGAGCAGGTAGCAGAGCCGGTCGAAGCCACGGCGCCGCTTGTCGCGGTAGTAGGCCGCGTCGGCGCAGAAGTAGGTGGGCTGACCGTCTCTCTTGATCAGCGCGCGGTCCTTGTCGTCGCCGAAGTCGGTGGTGCGCAGCCAGACCGCGCCGTCCGCCTCGTAGACGTGGCCCTGGGTGCGCAGCTCGTCGATCGCGGCGGTGAGCTCCCCCGCCTCGTGCAGGCTGCGCTCGGACTTCCACAGGTCGTACTCGACCCCGAACCCCGAAAGCGTCGCGCGGATCTCGGCGAGCATCAGCTCCACACCGTCGCGGGCGCAGACCGCGAGCGCCTTGTCCTGCTCGGCGCCGCCGTCCTGCTCGCCGCCGGAGGCAGCCAGGAGCTGCTCCAGAGCCGGGTTCGCCGCCAGGACCTTCGCGGCGATCTCGGCGACGTAGGCGCCCTGGTAGCCGTCGGCGGGAGCCGGTTGGCCGCGCAGCGCGGCCAGCACCGACGCGCCGAACCGCTCGACCTGCACACCGGCGTCATTGACGTAGTACTCGGTGCCGACCTCGTAGCCCGCCGCGGCGAACACCCGGGAAAGTGCGTCGCCCACCGCCGCCCAGCGCGCGGACGCCAGTGTCACCGGGCCGGTCGGGTTCGCGCTGACGAACTCGAGGTTCACCCGAACGCCCTGGGACACCGCGGCGCGGCCGTAGGACTCGCCGTCCCGGACGATCCGGCGGGCGATGCCGCCCAGAGCCGCACCGGCCAGCCGGATGTTCAGGAAGCCCGGGCCGGCGACCTCCACCTCCGCCACACCCGCCTCGGCCCGCAGGCGGGCGGCGAGCAGCTCGGCCACCTCCCGGGGCCGGCGGCGCGCCGCCTTCGCGAGCTGCAGGGCGACCGGAGACGCGTAGTCTCCGTGCTCGGGCTGCCTCGGTCGCTCGACGGTGACCGAGTCGGGCACGGCCACTTCCAGGTCACCGTTCGCGACGGCAGCCCGAACGGCCGCGACGATGGTGTCGGCGAGCTCGGCGGGGGTCATGTCGCGATGCTATCGGCGCGCGGCGTCCGACCGGTTCCCCCGCGTACCAGCCATCCAGCGGTCATCGGCCCGCCCACCGATGGGACGGCCCAGGTCGCGCGCCTCGAACGACCCGAAAGCCCCGGCTGCCGGCGCTCCCGGAATGCCACGGGGGGACACCTCGCACGAACTCCCGCGCGCCGGACACGCCCCGCCCGACGCACCCGCGGCGGACCGGACTCAGACCGGCTGACCCGCGGCGAGCCTGCTGACCACCCCGATGAGCATGTCCGGGTCGAACGGCTTGGTCAGGTAGTAGTCGACACCCAGCCGGGCACCACGCTTGATGTCCGCCTCCTGGGCGCGCGCGGTCAGCATGATCACCTTGATGTCGGCGGTCACGGGATCGTCGCGCAGCCGCGCCGCGACGTCCCAGCCGTTCACCCTCGGCATCATGATGTCGAGGGTGATCACATGCGGCGCGATCTCATGGACGCGCTCGAGACAGTCCGCGCCGTCGACCGCGGTGTGCACCTCGAAGCCTTCCAGTTCGAGGTTGACGACCACGAGCTGACGGATCACGGCGTCGTCGTCGACGACGAGCACCCGGGGGGCGGTGAAGTACACGGCCGAAGCTTACGGGCACGGCGTTGGACAGTCTGCCGATCCCACCTGGTACGGTATGCCTGCTTGCCCTGGAGCCCCCGTAGCTCAGGGGATAGAGCACCGCCCTCCGGAGGCGGGTGCGCAGGTTCGAATCCTGCCGGGGGCACACGACTTGGGGTGTGGTGTGCTCAGGCTTTTGGCCTGAGCCTTGGCGTCGTGTCATGTTGGTCGGGGGGCGGTGCCCCCCGGGCCCCCCTTCGGCGGGTGGCTTCTCGGCTTGTGGTGGTTGGCCCCGTTCGGGTTGGCTGGATGGGCCCAACTCGGCTTGCGGCGGTTAGCCCGCTTTAGCTGGCTGGATGGGTTCGACTGGCTTGCGGTGGTTGGCCCCGGTTCGGGTTGACTGGATGGGCCCGACTCGGCTTGCGGCGGTTAGCCCGCTTCGGGTGGCTGGATGGGCCCAACTCGACTTGTGGTGGTTGGCCCCGGTTCGGGTTGACTGGATGGGCCTGGCTTACTTTGGTTGGTCCTGGTGGGCCGGCGGGGTGGTCGGCTTGCTTTCCTGTTCGGCCGGGTTGTCGGGGTGTTGCACCTTCTGGCGGATGGCGGCGCCGGCGTTGTCGGCAGGCTGTTGGGCGGATCGGCTTCTTTCCTCAGGTGCGGATCGCGACTGATGGCGGAGAGCCGTATGTGTGGTACCTCACTATCCTCGCCGACCTTTCCGGATGGTCGCGTCCGTCCCGATCTCCACCGCGCGACGCTCGGCCGCGGAGCGCCCTCGAAGCGAGTTGTCTGAGCCACTCCACGCGCCGCTCACGCAACACGCTTCGGAGCGGCCCCCACCCGGCTCGCCGCGATCCGGGTCGCGTCAGAGGCCTCCGATTGTCACGTAGGCGGTGGTGACTATCGCTGCTGCTACGAGCGCGGCGGCTACGGTCTGTGCGGGGGTGTGGCCGTCCAGCTCGTCGTGGTCGTCCGCGGTGCCCGCCGCGTGGGCCTCTGCCAGCCGTGCCTTCCTTGTCTGGACGCGCGCCCAGGCGATGACGGGCACCGCCGCCCAGGTGAAGGCGAGCACCGGGCCGTACACGAACGTGACGACGGTGGCGCAGCTCGCCGCGGCCGCGACATGACCGCTGATTTTCCAGAACCGCGTGATGGCGGTGAGGATGAGCGCTTCGGTGATCATCGCGGCGTACACGGTGACGATGTCCTTCGGTGCGTCCGTCGCACGGAGCAGCACATAGCCGACAGCGACCGACGCGCAGCCGAACAGCATCGGCTGCATCCGTTTGCTGCGCTCCGGCACATGGTGGTCGGACCAGCGGCGCTGGCGGACGCCGAAAAAAACGAAACTCATCGGGACGACCGTGCCGAACAGGACGGCGATGACTCCCGAGAGAACGCCGTGCCCGAGATCTCGCGCATCGTGCTGTGCGACCACCGCCAGCAGCGCGGTGACGAGCACGGTGGGCGCGGCGACCTCGGTGATGCCGAAGGCGAACCGCGTCGCGGGCGTCCGCTCCCCCGAGTTCACCCGCCTGCCCCGGCCGCCCGTGTCCACGGCCGTGCCTGTGGTCGTATCAGCGGACGGGTCCGGCGTCGTTTCTCCGGTCGTGTTCCGGTTCTTCTTTCCGTTATTTCCTCTGGTCGGGCTGCTTGTCGTTGTCGTCGTCACGGGATACCTGTCTGAGTCGGCACTTTTCGACGCGGGACGGATTGCGGCAAGATCGCCGGCGGCCAGGCGACCGGGGGAAGGACAGCCAGACACGGATGGACGGCTCGAACTGTCGATACCGCTCTCCGAACCGGTCGCGCCGGCCGATTCGATGCTAGACGAGTGGCGGCGAGGCACGGGGCAGCTGAGGAGCGCGGGCTGACAGCCCCCGGGTCAGAGTGGCGGATCAAGGCCGGCGGGCCCGGACGTCGAATTCGAACAGGGCCTTGTTTGAGTTCCGCTTGCGAATAACCTCCACCTCGACGTCGGCGTAGCCGAGCTCGTGCAGCATCAACGCATACCAGTCCTGAGCAGGGACACCGTGGCCGTAGAACGTCGAGTTCCCCACGATGTAGGAAACCTGCCCGCCGCGTTTCACCAGTGGTGTGACGGCCTGGAAGTGCAGCCACATGTCGTGGTGGTATTTCCGCACATAGGTCGCCAGCAGCGGCCCGTTCCGGTCGCCGTCGGCCGCGATCCGCGCGCAGACGGCCTCCAGCGCGTCGTCGACCGGGGTGGGCGTGGCCGGCGTCCAGGAGCGCAGGTTGGACGTGGCGCTCCCCCAGGTGCCGCCGATCGCGCGCCAGTCCAGCTCACCGGCGTCGCCGGCGCGGTCGAGGTAGCGCAGCCAGTACATGTACGGCCGGAGCTCGCGGATGTAGGACATCCGGTTCACGTAGGGCGGGCTGGTCAGCACGAGATCGGTTTCGCGCAGGTCCGGCACGACGGAGCGCGAGTCGCCCTCGTGGACGGCGGCGGAGCCCGGCAGCTCGACCCGGGCGGATTCGATCAGGGCTGCCGCCTCGGTGCCGAACAGCGCGATGGTGGCCGCGGCCGCGGCCGGGTCGAAGGATCCGGGCCGGGTCTCGCCGGCGGCGGCCTTGAACGACATGGACTGATGATTGAAGGCCGCGTTGCTGACGGAGATCAGTACCCGGCACAGTGCGATCTGCAGGAGATCACCCGCCGGTCCTGAATATGCGTCGAGCGCCGCCCGGAGTGCGCGCAGCGCGTGCAGCGCCCCGGGGCTCCACCATTTCTCGATCCGGAAGATGTTCGGCTGCCACAACTCGGTGTCACGGCCCATGCGGGCGGCGGCGTCCCCGGCATCGGCGGCCGCGGTGGCCGCGTCCGCAAGGGTCTGCCGCGGGTATTGGCGGACCTTGGCCCGCCCCAACCAGACGAGGAAGGGATTGAGATCGGCGCTCTGGCCATGATGGCCGAGCTCGGCCGCGGCGAGCGGAGTCGTCCCCGTTCCGGAGAACGGGTCGGTGATGACCGAGCCGGCGGGCAGGTGGGAGATACGCCCCCGTACGAGCCGGACTCCGTAGGCGGGCGTGAGCCGCAGCCAGCCATGCCGCCCTACGCCCCGGTTAGCCCGGAATGTCATGTGCTCGTTGCGCGCGTGGGACGTCCGGTCGGCTGTCGTACTCACGTGGCCTCCAGGAGAGGGCCGGCGGCGTGGGGAGAGCCCCGGCTCGGGGCTCCGCAGTATGCGCGAGGGGGCCCGGGACGCTTGCGCGGGGGCACGAACGGTCTGGGGCCGATCTGGCCTGGTCGCTGTCCTGCGCGCGACACCCAAACGATCACCATGCCGCAATGGCATAGCACGATCGGGTGATTTCGGTGGTGCCTTGCCACCTCCGGTGCGTAGTTCCCAAAAGCCCTTCAGAAAGCGACGGACCCTGACGAGGGCCGTCGCGGAGAGGTGTGTCTGGATGCGGCACGCGCTGGTCCTCGGCGGCGGAGGCGTGGCCGGCATCGCCTGGGAGATCGGCCTGTTGGTCGGTCTCGCCGAGGCGGGCGTCGACGTCACCGACGCCGATCTCGTCGTCGGCACCTCGGCGGGCTCCGCCGTGGGGACGATGATCAGCAGTGGCGCGGACCTCGACCTGCTGTACTCCCGGCAGATCGCTCCCGCCGACCCGACCGCCGAACCGACGGTGAATTTCGATTACGGCGAGCTCATGTCAACCCTGGCCCAGGTCACCGCGGGCTCGCGTGGCGCACGCGACGCCCGCGCCCGGATCGGCGCCTACGCGCTCGCGGCCGAGGTCGCCTCGGAGGAGGACCGCTGGCAGATCATCGCCGGGCGGCTGCCCGTCCGCGAATGGCCGCGGCAGCGCCTGGTGGTGACAGCGGTGGACGCCGAAACGGGTGACTGGGTGGCCTTCGACCGCGACTCGGGCGTCCATCTGGTCGACGCGGTCGCGGCCAGTTCCGCGCTCCCCGGTGTGTTCCCGCCGGTGACCGTGGATCACCGCCGGTACGTGGACGGCGGTATGCGTTCCGTGATCAACGCCGATCTCGCGGAAGGCCACGAACGGGTACTGATCGTTGCGCCCATTCTGGGCATGGGCATACCCACCGAGGTACGGCGGCTCGAACGCGCGGGCAGCCGGGTCCTCGTCGTGGCCGCGGACGAGGCGTCGCGGGCCGCCTTCGGCTCGAACATCCTCGATCCCGCGATCCGCGCCGCGTCCGCGCGGGCGGGGCGGAACCAGGCAGCCGCGGTCGCGGACAGCGTCCGCGAGCTGTGGAAGGACTGATCCGAGAGGTCCGCGTACAGATACCCGTACGACAGGTCCCCGTACAGCAGATCCCCGTATGACAGGTCCGCGCACCGGCGCCGGCGGGCCGCCGAGCCCGCCGGCGCCGGCACGGACACGAACCCCGCCGACGCCGGCCGCCGCCGGCCTCAGATGTCCGCGGCGGCGGGGACGACCCGCTCACCCAGGACCCGCAGCGGCTCGACGTCCCAGATGTCGGCGACGCCGCCGATGGCCACCGAGATGCCGAGCTCGGCCAGTTCGCCGAGCTCGTCGAGGATGCGCCCGACGTTCTCGCCCGACTTGCCCGGGTCGAAGCGGTAGTAGCAGGTCTTGACGATCTCGTCGTAGTCGCGGCCCTCGGCGTCGCAGTGCCGGCGCAGGACGTCGAGCTTGTGCGGCAGGTCAGGGCCGGAGAAGAGGTTGCAGGCCTGCCCGTACTTCGCGACCAGGCGCAGCGTCTTCTTCTCCCCACCCCCACCGATCATGATCGGCGGGTGCGGCCGGGTGAGCGCGGCGGGCGAGTTGAGCGGCCGGGCGAGCTGGTAGTGCTTGCCCGTCCAGGGGCTCTCGTCGTCCGACCACATCCGAAGACAGATCTGCAGGGTCTCCTCGAGGCGCTCGAAGCGCTCGGCGACCGGGGGGAACGGGATGCCGAGCCCGACGGACTCCTGCTCGTTCCACGCCGCGCCGATTCCGAGCATCGCCCGGCCCCCGGAGAGCACGTCGAGGGTACTGATGATCTTCGCGAGGATTCCGGGCTCCCGGTAGACGGTGCCGGTCACCAGGGTCAGCAGGGTCGCCCGGCGGGTGTGCGCCGCCAGGAAGCCCAGGGTGGTGTAGGCCTCGAGCATGTCGTTCTCGGGCGGGCCGACCATCTCGATCTGGAAGAAGTGGTCCATCACCGCCAGGTAGTCGAAGCCGGCCTCGTCGACCTCACGGGCGACCTCGGCGAGCGCGCGGCCCAGGTCGGCAGGCCCCTCGGGCCGGGTGAAGTCGGGAATCTGTACACCAAGTCGCACTTCTTTTTCTCCTCCGGGAGCTCACCGCGGGCCGCGTCGCCCGCGACCATGTCCGGTGGACGTCCGCCCCACCCGGCGACGTTCCCGCATCGGCGGGACAGCACGGGCCGGCGGGCACGGCGCGTTCGCGTCGCCACCGTCCCCGGCATCAAACCCCACCCGCCCGCGCAGGCATTCCCCAACGGGCCAGCCCGCGCGCCGCCCACCCGGCCACGTTCCGCCCCCCATGCCTGCCTTGCACACGCCCCACACCCGTGCCCCGCGGCCACGATCCGAGCACACCCACGGCCGCGGGCCGGAGCCGCCGTCGGGCCTCCACGACCTATGGCCCACAGCGACGGGCGAGGTGGTGCGCACAACGCCCACCCAGGCACCCGGCCACGGACCACCACCCGTCGCGACCTGCCAACACCCATGTATGAGAATTCCTCTCATGTCCGGGCTTGTCAGTCGTCGCACCGGTCACGGCCTGTTCCGGCGACGCGACCCGGCGCGGTCCCGGTGGCGGGGTGCCCGGAACCGCCGTAGCCTTTTCTTTCGGGCGGATCGTTCCGACGGCGCGCCTGGGGGTGCCACGGCCCGCGCCCCGGCGCCCCGCGGTGCCGGCGGCCCACCCGCCGCGGGTGCGATCCCCCCACGACCGGGCCGAGACCGGCCCGGGTGTGCTGTGCACGCCCGCGCGCCGGCCGCGCCCATCGAGAGCGGTCCGGCCGCCGAGACCGGCCCAGCCATGTCGGTCACAGCGCCGCTTCCGCGATGCCCGCCCGGGCGCGAGCGCGCGCGTCAGTGCGCCGTCAGCCGGGCCAGGGCGCCAAGGTGGGGAGGAGACCTCTCCTGTACTCGACGCCACCTGGTCCAGCAGCCCGTCACCACCGTGCGCGGCGGGCCGGTTCCCGGCCGGCCGGCCCGGATCCGGCGAGGTGACGCTTGACGATCTCGCCGCCGGCGCCACGCAGGTTCCGCCTGATCCGCCTGGCGCAGATGCTGCTGCTGCTCGCGGCCGTGCTGTTCGTGGCAGTCACGATCACCGGGACGCGGGGAAGTGAACCCGCCGTCGTCGCGCTGCGGTCCTTCGTCACGCTCGTCTCGGGGCTGCTGTGCATCCTGCGTGCCGTCCTGCTGCGCGGTGAGCGGCCGCCCTGGGCGCTGTTCGGCGCGGGGATCATCAGCTACGGCGCGGCCAGCGTCTACTTCAGTCTCGCGGTCAGCGGTCCGGCCGAGGGGGCGGCGGCCGAGGGGGCGGCGGCCGAGGGGGCGGCGGTCGAGGTGTCGGCGGCGGACGTCGGCTGGCTGCTTTTCTACCCGGCCTGCTACGTGGCCGTCATCCTGCTGCTGCGCCAGCGGGTGCTGCGGTTCCACGCGAGCGTGTGGCTCGACGCGCTGGTCGGTGTGCTCGGGGTGGCCGCGCTCAGCAGCGGCATCGGCGCGCGCCTCACCACGGACGGCCCCGCGGACATCTCCTCCGTCGTGGTCGGCCTGGTGTACCCGCTCGCCGACCTGCTCCTCGTCCTGCTGGTGGTGACGGTCTTCGGGCTGCTGCGCTGGCATCCCGGCCGGGTGTGGTGGCTGCTCGGCGGCGGGCTCGTCGGCTTCGCCCTCGCCGACTCGTGCGTGTTCGTGCTGATGGCGGACGGCGACTACGCGCCGGGCGGCCTGCTGGACATCGTCTGGGTGCTCTCCCTGTTGGCCCCGGCGTTCGCCGCCTGGCAGCGCCAGCCCTGGCGGAAGCCCGCGCGGATGTCCGGCTGGAGCGTGATCGCGGTACCGCTGGTGCTGACCGTCCTCGCGCTGGCGCTGCTGGTCATCGGGTCCATGATGGATCTTCCGCTGCTCACCGTGGTGCTCGCGGCGGCGACGGTCCTCACCGCGCTGGCCCGGGCGGCGATGACCTTCGTCGAGGTCCAGCAGCTCGCCGAGAGCAAGGTGCTCGCCCGCACCGACGACCTCACCGGCCTGACGAACCGGCGCGGGTTCATCGAGCGCCTGTCCACGCTCGAGGGGAACATCGCCGACGGGGACTCGTTCGCGCTGCTCCTGCTCGACCTCGACCGGTTCAAGGAGATCAACGACTCGCTGGGCCACCATGTGGGCGACGCGCTGCTCGTCGAGGTCGGGTCCCGCATCGCGGGGGCGCTGCGGCCCGGCGACCTGCACGCCCGGCTCGGCGGGGACGAGTTCGCCGTCCTGCTGGAGCACGCCGACGCCGACACCGCCCGGCGGGTGGCCGACCGCGTCCTGGTGGCGCTGTCCGGCGCCTTCGAGGTCGGCGGGATGACCCTGCACGTCGGCGCGAGCATCGGCGCGGCGCTCTACCCGGACCACGCCGCCGACGCACAGACCCTGCTGCAGCGAGCCGACGTCGCCATGTACGGCGCGAAGTCCGGCCGGACCGGGGTGGAGTACTACCGCCCCGGCGCCGAGGTGAACACGCTGCTGCGGCTGGACATGATCGAGTCGCTGCGCGCCGCGCTGGGCACCGGTCAGCTCGAGGTCCACTACCAGATCAAGGTCGAGCTCGACTCGGGCAGGTCGCACGGCGTCGAGGCCCTCGTACGGTGGCGCCATCCCACCCGCGGCCTGCTGACGCCCGAGTCGTTCGTGCCGCTGGCCGAGCAGGCCGGCCTGATGCGGATGCTCACGATCGAGGTGCTCGAGACCTCGCTCGCCCAGTGCCGGCGGTGGCGCGAGGCCGGCCTGGAGGTCGCCGTCGCGGTGAACCTCTCCGCCTCCGACCTGCTCGACCGCGCGTTCCCCGACCAGGTGCGCGGGCTGCTCGCCCAGTACGGGCTGCTGCCGTCCGCGCTCGAGCTGGAGATCACCGAGACGACGCTGATGCTGGACCGGGTACGCACCGCGGCGGTGCTCGGCGAGCTGCGCGAGCTCGGCGTGCAGATCGCCGTCGACGACTACGGCACGGGCTACTCCTCGCTGGCGTACCTCCAGGAGCTTCCGGTCGACATGCTGAAAATGGACAAGTCGTTCGTGACGAGACTCGAGGACGGATCCGGGCTGCGCCGCGCGAAGGCGGAGGCGATCGTCCGGTCGACGGTCGGACTCGCGCACGCCCTGGGCCTGCGGATCGTGGTCGAGGGCGTGGAGAGCGCGAGCGCGCTCGACAAGTTGCGGAACTACGGCTGCGACGTCGCCCAGGGCTACTTCCTGGGGCGCCCGCGGCCCGCGGACGAGGTCACGGCGATGCTGTCGTCACCGGTCGTCCGGGCAGCGGTCGACGCGGCCGCCACCGAGGCGACGACAAAGGCGACGACGGAGGCCACGACGACAGCGCAGGCGGCGGCGGAGGTGGCAGCTGAGGTGGTCGATGTGTCCTCGGCGGAGGCTGCGGGCGAGACGGTCGCGGTGGCCCAGGCTGAAGCCCTTGCCCAGGCGGAGGCGGTCGCACAGGCGGAGGCTGCCGCCACGGCGGAGGCCGCGGCCAGGATCGCGGCCGAGATCGACGATCACGATGACGGCGGCACCGGCGCGCGAACCCCCGCGGGCCAGCTGTGGGGCTGACCCCGCCGCTACCCGAACCCCCCCGGTCGGGCTGGGATCATCCCCTGCTCGAGCCATACCTGGAGCGGGCAGCCGCCTACGGACCGGTGGCGGCGGGCGGGGGGCTCACCCCCCCGGCGCTGATCGGCGCCTACCGCCGCGGGGCCTTCCCCTGGCCGGCGGACGACCTCGCCGAGGCGGCCGAACTGCGCGGAGCACTGCGCGCGGCGGCCGCGCGCGGCGTCATCCCGCTCATCGGCCACGTGCCCGAACGCACCGCCGGTGCGGCTGGTGCGGCTGGTGCGGCCGCCGCCGGCGCGGCTGGTGCCGCCGGTGACGGCCCGGGTGACGACGTGGACCCGCCCTGGTGGTGCCCGGACCCGCGGACCGTCCTCGCGCCGGGCGAGATGCGGATCCGGCGCTCACTCATCATCCGGATGCGCAACAGCACCTGGACCAGCACGCTCAACGAGTGCTTCGTGGACGTCGTCCGGGCCTGCCGCCGCGACGGGCCGCACCAGTGGATCACCGAGCAGCTGATCGAGGGCTACGCCAGGCTCCACGCCCTCGGCTGGGCACACAGCGTCGAGATCTGGGACGGCGACGCGCTCGTCGGCGGGATGTACGGCGTCCAGGTCGGACAGGTCTTCATGGGCGAGTCCATGTTCCACCGGGCCTCGGACGCCTCGAAGGTCGCGCTGGTCGACTTCCTCGACCGTTTCGGCCGGGCCGGCGGCGCGCTGCTGGACGTCCAGCTGACGACGGCGCACCTGACGACACTCGGGGCCCGGGAGGTGCCGCGCGCGGAGTTCCTCGCGACGCTGCGGGCCGTCCGGGACGACGAGGCGCGGATGGTCTGCGACCGGCTGCCCGTCTCCCGCCTCGCGCCGCCGCGCAAGCCGGGCCCCGCCGAGACCCGCCCGCCGAGACGCCCACCGGCGCCGCCCGGGGAGCCCGCCGACCCGGGCCGGGCCGCGCGGTGACGGCCGAGCCCGGAGGTCGGGGCTCTGGCAGGGCGCTAAAACACTAGATCTTGCGCAGGAGCATGGCGAGGTTCCAGGTGACAACCTCACGAGCGCCGGGGACACGCAGGATGGCCTTCGCCCAGTCCGGCAGGTAGCGCGGCATCGCGTCGACGACGACCACGTCGGAGCGCTGGCGGGCCCAGGCGAGGGTGCCCGCGACGGACACCGGGAACAGCGTCTGGCCGAACCGGTTCTTCGGCGGGCGGCCCTGCCGCTTCTCGAAGCGGTCGGCGGCGCGGTCACCACCGAGGTAGTGCCACGGCGCCGTCTCGTGCCCGCCCCACGGCGAGAGCCAGTTCGTGTAGCTGAGGAAGATCAGCCCGCCGGGGCGGGTCACCCGCACCAGCTCCGAGCACATCCGCCACGGGTCGGGTACGTGCTCAAGCACGTTCGAGCTGTAGCAGAGGTCGATCGAGTCGCTCCGGAACGGCAGCTCGAGCGCGCTCCCGCGGATCCGGCCGGGCACATCGAGACCACCGGCCTCCATCTCGGAGACGTTGGGCTCGACCCAGTAGTACCTGGCGCCCGCGTCGAGGAACGCGGACCGGAAGTAACCGGGGCCGCCGCCGACATCCAGCACCAGCTGGCCGGACAGCGTCGTGTACCGGCGGAGCTGGCGGACGGAGTCGGCCGCGATGAGCGAGTAGAAACCGGCCGGGTCGACCGGCTCCTTGCGGTGCGCGCGGAACAGCGTGACCGACCGGGAGAGACCGAAGCCGGAGTACGGCAGGTCGCGCACGGCGGGCCGGTCCCCCGACGCCCGCCTGCTGGACGTCGACGCGCTCGACGTCGACGTGTTCGGAGCTGGCGTGCTCGAAGCCGGCGCACTCGACGTCGGGCGGCTCGAGGCGGACGCGGTCTCGGACATGCCGGGGACGATAACACTGTGCCCCCACAGGGTTGTCCGCCCGTGGCGGCGCCCGGCGCAGCCGGCCCCCGATCAGAGCAGCCGGCCCACCGGCCTCGCCCGATCGGCCGGCGCAGAGCGGGGGAATCTTCGCCATCGGTGGAAAAAGCCCCTTCTCCGAGCTAATGTGCAGACATAGATCTTCACCGTGCGCCACGATCTTCACAATAAGATTCACGGCACACCGGGCGACACTCCGTCGTTTCTTTCGTTTCCCGTGACCCGGAGAGAATGTTTCCGGCGATCCTGAAAGGCCGGTGACGGCGATGGCGCCGATGCCCGCATGCCCGACCTGCGACCGGAAGTAGGAAGCCGGTGTCGCAGACCTCGGAATCCCTGCCCCCGTCCAGCGAACCGGTCCGCAGGCCAATGATCGACGTCCCGGCACCACCCACCACAGTCCAGACGGCATCTGTAACAACACCGCTCTCTCCGCAACAGATCTCCCCGCAACCGCTCTCCCCGCACCTGGCCGACCCCGCGGCGCCGGCCGCCCGCGAGGCGCCGCCCGGGCCCGCACCCGGGGCCGGAACCGGAACCCCCAGTCACACCGGGACTCCCCCGGCCGGGCGCCCGCAGGCCCACGCCGGCGCAGGCATCCGCCACGTCCTGGCCCGGCCCTACGGCGTCATGGCGGAGATGGACCACATGCGCCGCCAGTCGCCGTTCTACGACTCGCGGGTGGACGAGATCGACGGCCGGCGCATTCGCATCGGCGACCGTTGGCTGATCGATTTCGCGTCCTGCAACTATCTCGGATTCGATCTCGACCGAGAGATCATCGAATCCGTTCCGGAGTATCTGGATCTCTGGGGAACCCACCCGAGCTGGTCACGCATCATCGCTAATCCACGACTGTTCGTGGAGATCGAGGAGACGCTGGCGGACCTTCTCGGCGCGCCGGACACGCTGTTACTCCCGACCATCAGCCATATCCACCTGTCGGTGCTGCCCGCACTCGTCGGCCAGGGCACCCTGTTCGTCGAGCTGCACGCGCACAGCTCGGTGCATGACKGCGCCACGATGGCGCTGGGCCGCGGCGCCACCGTCCGGCGCTTCCGGGAGGACCGGCTCGATCGGCTGGAACGCCGGCTGCGGGTATGTACCACCTATCCCCGGGTCGTGGCGATCGACGGGGTGAACAGCATGACGGGCAACGGCCCGCCGCTGGCAGAACTGCTCGAGCTGGTCCGGGCGTACGAGGCCGTCCTGTACGTCGACGACGCCCACGGCTTCGGGGTCATCGGCGAGCGCGCGCCGGACGAGCCCACCCCGTACGGCCTGCGCGGCAACGGGATCGTGCGGCACCTGGGGCAGAGCTACGACGACCTGATCCTGGTCGGCGGGTTCTCGAAGTCCTACTCCTCGCTGCTCGCGTTCGCGACATGCCCGACCGAGCTCAAGGACTTCCTGAAGACGATGGCCAACCCGTACATCTTCTCCGGCCCGCCCCCGGTCGCCTCGCTGGCGACCGCGCAGGTCGGGCTGCGGGTGAACGCCGAGCGGGGCGAGCGGGCGCGGGTGGCCCTGTACGGCCTCACCGCCCGCCTGCTGGCGGGGATCCGCGCGCTCGGGCTGACCACGCTGAACACCTCCGGCTACCCGATCATCGAGATCCCGCTGACCGACCCGGCGCGGGCCGACGCGCTCGGCGCTTTCCTCTACGAGCGCGGGATCTACGTGACGGTGGCACCGTTCCCGCTGGTGCCCCGGGAGCAGGTCGGGGTGCGGATCCAGGTGACCGCGGCCAACACCGACGCCGAGATCGACACCCTCCTGGACGTCCTCGACGCGGCGGCGCGGCGCTTCCCCCTCGCCCGGATCAGCTGACCGCCCGGGCGCGGCTGGCCCGACGGATACGTCCCGGGCCAGCCGCGTCCGTCACGTCAGACGCGGCTGGCCCGGCCGTCAGATCGGGCAGCCGCCGCGCCGTCAAATCAGGCGGAGCTGGCGGCCGGCTGACCGGCGACGTGCGGCGGCGGCTGTGCCCTGCGCGGCCCGCGTGCGCTTGTCGAGATGACGTCCGTCGATGGCGGAGAGGAACGCCGACGGGCCGGTGTCGGCCAGGTCGCCGCCGCGCCGGCGCCGGGCGGCATGGGTGAGGACGAGCTGGCGGCGGGCCCGGGTCATCCCGACGAAGAGCAGCCGCCGTTCCTCCGCCTCGGCGTCGGCCGACGGGCTCGACCCACCCCAGCGCAGCGGCAGCAGGCCGTCCTCGCAGCCGACGATGATGACGAGGCCGAACTCCAGCCCCTTGGACGCGTGCAGCGTGAGCAGGGAGATGCGGTCCGCCCGCGGGTCGAGCCCGTCCACCTCCGTCGCCAGGGTCACCGAGGTGAGGAACGCGCCGAGATCGTCCCCGGCGACCGCGGCCGCCGGGGCGAGCAGCTCCGCGGCGCGTCGGATCTCCGCCTCGCTCGGCAGCCGTCCCGCCGGGACCCCGCCGGGCTGAGCGACACCGGGCGCGAGGGCGGCAGCGGTGCCGAGCTCGGTGCCGGCGGCCGCGGCGAGGTCGGTGAGCCGCGCGGCCGCGTCCCGCAGCAGCGCGGTGACCGTACGGGGCGCGGTGTCACGGCGATCGCGCAGCAGGGCGAGCACCGCGGCGACGGCCGGGACGTCCGCGAGCGGGGTGTGGGCATGCTGGCGGAACGGGAACCCGCGGCGCACCAGCGCGTCCATCACCGGCTCGGCCTGGCGCGCCGTCCGGTAGAGCACCGCGATGTCGGCGAACGACAGCCGGCCCCGCTCCGAGCCGTCCACGCCCGAGTCGAGGGAGTGGAACGAGGTGCCGCCGAGGGCCTCCTCGATCAGGTCGGCCACAGCGATGGCCTCCTCGGCCTCGCTCGCGCACTGCCGGACGACGACGGGGCCGTCCTCGTCCAGGCCGGTCACCGCGCGCAGCTCGCGGCCGGGCACGAAGGTGGTGGGCGCGATGGCGTCCAGCGCGGCGCTGACGATGGTGGGCGTCGAGCGGTAGTTGCGGGTGAGCGAGACCCGCCGGGCGCCGGGACGGTCCTGCTCGAAGCGCAGGAAGAAGCCGACCTCGGCGCCGCGGAAGCTGTAGATCGCCTGGTCGGGGTCGCCGATCGCGCACAGGTCGGCCGCGGGCGGGCAGAGCTCGCGCAGCAGGCCGTACTGCACCTCGTCGATGTCCTGGAACTCGTCGACCCAGACGTGCCGCCAGCGCCGCTGGTACTCGGCCGCCAGGTCCGGGTTCGACCGCAGCAGCCCCAACGGCAGCGTGAGCAGGTCGTCGAGGTCGACCATGTTGCGATCACGCAGTGCGGCGTCGTAGCGGGCGAGCACCCCGGCGAGCGCGTGGTCCCGGTAGGTGCGCCCCAGGGCGCGCTGCCGCTTGAGCTCGGCCAGCTCCGCCGCGGCACGGCGCCGCGCCTCGGGACCGTCGGTCCCGTGCATCGCCTCGTCGATCAGCTCCCCACGGATGGCGTCGTCGGCCACCTGCACCCGTGGCGCCCGCGCGAGCGCCACATGCTGCTCCCGGATGATCAGCAGGCCGAGGCCGTGGAACGTCGTCGCCAGCGCGCCGGCACCGGGCCTCCCCGTGTCTCCTGGTGCCTCATCCACGGCCGCACCGCTCGTGGACGCCGCATCTGTGGGCGTGCCGTCCGCGGGTGTGCTCTCAGCACGTGTCCCGGCCGGGCCTGGCGCAAGCAGAACATCGAGCCGTTCTCGCAGCTCGCCGGCAGCGCGGCGGGTGAACGTGACCGCCAGGCACTGCTCGGCGGGCACGCCGAGCTCACGGACCCGGTGCGCGATGGCGTGCACGAGCGTGCGGGTCTTCCCGGTGCCGGGGCCGGCGAGGACCAGCAGCGGCCCGCCGACGTGCTCGGCCGCGCGCCGCTGGTCGGGATCAAGCCCGTCGAGCACCGACGGCGGGCCGCTGCGCTCCACCGCGTCATCGCCCGGGAACAGGTCGCCGGCTTCGGTGACCTTGGCGACGTCGGTAGCTCCGGCAGCTCCGGCGGCCTGGGGGACCTCGGCTGCTTCGGCGGCACCGGGCGCGAGCGCGGTGCCGCCCCGGCCGGCGCCGCGGCCCCGGCGGATGCCGGCCTGCGGCGCCGTCGCGAGGCCGGGGGTGCCGAGGTCGAACAGCGTGCCCGCGTCGGCGGTGAGCTCGTCGGGCTGGAAGAGCCGGATGACGCCGTACTCGCCGTCGAAGCCGGCCTGGCGGATCACCTCGCCCCGGCGCAGCCGTCCGATGCCCTCGACCAGCGTCGGCGAGCCCACCTCCGCGATCGCGTCCAGCGGGACGTCCGAGAGGATGCCGAGTTCGGGGCCGAGCCGGGAGACGAGGGTGCTGACCTGCGTCGCCACCGACTTGCTCTTCGGCCCGACTCCGAGGATCTCGCCGACGATCTCGGGCAGGGCCACCAGCGACGTGACGTCACCCGCCGTGTCGGGTCGGTGCACTTCCGTGCGATCGGCGAGCGTGTCCACCCGGTTGAGTACGCCCACCGTGAGCGGACGCCCGCACTCGGGGCAGATGCCGCCGACCGCGCGGGTCTGCTCCGGCGTCAGCGCCACCCCGCACTTGCGGTGGCCGTCGTGGTGGTACTTCCCCTCCTCGGGGAAGAACTCGACGGTGCCACCGAACCCGTCGCCGGTGCGCAGCGCACTGAGGATCGAGAAGTAGTCGGGCTCGCAGGTGAAGGCGGTGGCCTCCCGCCCGAGCATCGGCGGGGAGTGCGCGTCGGAGTTGCTGACCAGCCGGTAGCGGTCCAGCCCGGAGATCCGCCAGAACATCTCCGGGTCCGCCGACAGGCCCGTCTCCAGCGCGAAGACGTGCTCGGCGAGGTCGGCGTAGCAGTCCTCGACGGCGTCGAACCCGGATTTTGAGCCCAACACGGCGAACCAGGGCGTCCACACGTGCGCGGGGATCAGGTAACAGCCCTCGCCGGCACCGAGCGTGATCTCGAGCAGGTCACGGGAGTCCAGGCCGAGGATGGGCCGTCCGTCTGCGGAGAGATTGCCGATTCGGGCCAGTGCGGACGTGATCCGACCGGCCGATTCGCGATCGGGCGCGTAGAGGAGGTGATGAACCTTCCTTGTACGGTCGCCTCGCTTGTAGATGGTGGAGATCTCCGTAGAGATCATGAATCGGGTCGCGGTGCGGCACGACGCGGGCAGCGTCGCGAGCACGTCACGCTCCAGGTCGGGACGCAGCCGGAACAGTCCCGGCTCCGCCGGCACCAGCTTGGTCGCGAGCTCCTGCGACCAGGCCGGATGGGTGAAGTCGCCGGTCCCGACGACGCGGATGCCTTTTCGGGCCGCCCACCACGCCAGATGCTCCAGGTCGCAGTCGCGGCTACAGGCCCGCGAGTACCTGGAGTGCACGTGGGTGTCGGCAAAGAACCGTGACCTCACGGATGCGTATGTTGTCGCATCCGGGCCCCGGGGCCGGTCACGGCACGCCGGAGAGCACGCCGGATCCCACGAACAAGCGGCCCGGGCGGGGCGCGTCGGGCCGGGCTGCCCCGGTTCCGGGGGCCATCGCCCCGGATCGCCACACCCCCTGGGCCAACTGTGCATGCGGATGAGCACCGATATCCGCGGGTCGCGACCGCGTCGTCCGCATTCGTCCGGGAGGCTTGCACGAGTTCCGGTACCGGGCGTACCGGTCCTGGAACGCACGAGACGGGACATCCGCGATGTCCTGTCGCGAGTTCCGACGCCGGCACTCGCCGGCCGGAATCGGGGAGAGATATGACGACGGACTCGGGAACAGCGGATTCGGGAGTGGCGGACGCGAGGCAGGCGGACACGCGGCACTCGGACGCCCGGCACGTGGACGCGCGGCACTCGGAGACCCGAGCCGTGGACACCCGGAGCATGACCACGGACGGCGGCATGACCCGCGCGGCCCGGGCCGCGGCCCGGAGCACCGCCCGCGCCGCTGCCGCCGTTGCGGACGCGGCCGCGGCCGGCACCCGCGGCACGGGGGCCAGCGACGCCACCGACGGCGGCCTGGCCGCGAGTGATCCGAACGCCGGCGCGCCCACGGGCCCGGGGGTACCCACCGACGCGGACGCAGCAGCCGAGGCGGTCAGCGCCGCCGAGGCGGAGGCCAGGGCAACCGCCGCCGCGGACGCCGAGCAGCGCGCCGCCACCCTGCGCGAGCGGAACGCGGCGCTGAGCGACCGCTGCCACCGGCTCGTCCGGTTCCTGCACGAGGTGGCCGTCTCCCAGTCCGAACAGGTCGTCGACGTCGACGACAACCCGCTGGTGATCTGGCTCGCCGACCTCCCCGCCGGCCTGTCCCTGTTCGAGCACGCGGGCGCCGGTGAGGTGCTCCTCGAGGCACCCGCCGCGGCGCTGCTGCCGCCGGCCCCACCGCTGCCCGAGATCCTGCGCGGACGGGTGCGGCTGCCGGTGCGTGGCGGCGACCTCGCCGCGGGCCTGCCCAACCCGGGAATCGTCCTGCACGGCCCGGTGCCACCCGCCGACATCGACCTGACCGCCACGCCGGTACTCGTCTACGACCCCCCGCCCCGCCCGACTCCGGCACCCGCCAAGCCCGCACCCCCGCCTCTCGCCCTACCACCGCAGCCGCAGCAGCCACCGGCACCGGACGGATCAGCCGGCGCCGGCAGCGACGGCGCGCAGGCGCCGGCCACCGAGCCGGCCGACGGCGGTGCGGGTAACAGCGAACCGCGCGGTGCCGCCGAGACGAGCGGTGCCGCCGAGACGAGCGGGAAGGCCCCCGGCGACGGGCCGCCCACGAACAGCCCGACCCGCAACGGAGCCGGCACCAGCAACGGCGTCGTCGTGCCAGGCACGACAGACGGTGGCAGCCCCAACGGGATCAGATCGAACGGCGCCAGCCCCAAGGGGGCCGGCTTCAACGGCATCAAGTTCACCGGAATCAGCCCGAACGGCATCAGCTCCAACGGGTCTGGTCACAACGGGTCTGGTCACAACGGCGTCGGCCCGAACGGCGTCAGCCCCGACGGGACCGGGCACACCGCCGCCCCGGGCGAGCCCGGCCACGGCGAGCCGCGGACCGGGGCGGGCCCCGGCGAGGCCGGCAGCAACGAAACCGACGGTAAGGGAACCGACAGCCACGGCGCAGCCGGCCACGGGTCGGACGACAACGAGACCCGCGGCCACGAAGACGGCGACCGGCCGACCGCCAGCCAGCCGACCGGCGGCGAGGCCGGCAGCTCCGGGGCTGCCAGCGTCGAGGACGGCATCGAGGACGAGGCCGAGCAGGTACCCGCCGACGTCCAGGCCGCCTTCACGGAGTGGGCGCGGGCCTGGCACGTGTGGAGTGCCCGGGCCCGGGCCGACGCCGACCGGCGTCACCTGCACACCACGCTGTACGGGGTGGCGCAGCGACTGGCCCAGGAGGGCGACACCCTGGAGCTGGTGCTCGCCACCGGCCTGCTCACCTGGTGGCTGCCGCGCCCGGTCCGCCGGCACCTGCTGGTCACCCGGCTGGTGGTCGAGGTCGACCCGATGACGTCCGCCGTCCGGCTGCGGGTGCCGGGAGGCACGTCCACCCGGCTCGAGGACAGCGCGTTCCTCGACGGCGTCCCCGCGTTCCGGCCCGAGCGGACCAACGCGCTGCACGAGCGCCTGCGCTCCCGGGACGCCGCCCCGCTGGGCGCCGACGACGAGCGCCTGCTGCGGGACTGGCTCACCCTCGCCGTCGACGGGACGACCGCCGGCTACCGTCCGGGCTGGCCGCCGCCTGGCCCGGCCGGGCCGAGCGCCGCCGTAACGCTCGCGCCGGCGCTCGTCCTACGCTCGCGCGGGCACGCCGCGCTGCTCAACTACTACGAGCAGATGCTGGACGCGCTGCGCGGCGACGGCCGTCCGCCGCTGGGCCTGGCCCAGCTCGTCGAGACCCTGGACACCTCCGAACGGCTGGCGTGGCTCGCCTCCCGCGACGGCCCCGACCCCGGCCCGGGCGCCGGACCGGGCCCGCGCGCGATCACCGCCGCCCCGGGTGAGCGTGGCGCCGGGCGGCACCGCGAACCGGCGGAGTCCGGACGTCCCGCGGAGGCCGAGGAGTGGCTCTCGCCGCTGCCGATCAGCCCTGAGCAGGCGCGGGTCATGCGGCGGCTGCGCATGGACAACGGCGTCGTCGTGGAGGGCCCGCCGGGCACCGGCAAGACGCACACCATCGCGAACCTGATCAGCGCGCTGCTGGCCGAGGGCCGCCGGGTCCTGGTGACCAGTCAGAAGGGCCAGGCCCTGCGGGTGCTGCAGGAGAAGCTCCCGCCCGAGCTGCGCCGGCTGTGCGTCTCGCTCACCGACAGCGCCGAGAGCGGCGCGGGCGAGCTCGCCACCAGCGTGAGCGCGCTGGCCGCGCAGAAGGCCGTCTACGACGCCGGGTCGCAGGACGAGCGGATCCGGACGGCGCGCTCACGCCGGGATTCCGCTGTCGCGGAACGCGACCGGATCTCGACCGCGGTCGCGGCCCGGCGAGCGGCGGAGTGGCGCCGCCACGGCACCTACGAGGTCGGGCCGGGCTGGTCGGGCACCCGGGCGGAGATCGCCGCCCGGCTGCGGGACGAGGCCGCCGAGCACGGCTGGATCCCGGTGCCCGTGCCGGGGCCGGAGGGCGGCGGCTGGCCGCGTCCACCGATCACCGACGCGGAGGCCGCCGAGCTCTGGCAGCTGCTGACCGCGCCGGACGCCACCCCACCCGGCCGCGCCGCCGCCGACGCGGCGTCCTCCCGGCAGGGCGGGTTCGCCGGGTTCGGCGACACGTCCGCCGCGCCGCCCACCTCGCCGCTCGTGCTCGGCCCGGCGGCGCGCCTGGCCCCACCGGGCCAGCGCACCCCGCTCGGCCAGACCGTGCAACCCGGCCGGACCGAACAGTCCAACCGGGCCACACAGTCCGGTGAGACCGCACGGCCCAGTCGGGCCGGACAGCCCGGTGAGACCGCACGGCCGGGCCAGGCGGTCGACGGCGCCTCGGAGACCGCGGGCGGGCCCGGCGCGCCCCACGGGTCGGCTACCGCGGGTGGCGAATCCACGCCGGCCGAGGAGCCGACGCCGGCGGACGGCTCACGGCCAGCGAACGGCTCAGGACGGGCAGACCGCTCGGGGCAGGCGGAGGGCTTCGGACCGGCCGGCGGATCGACCGGGCTGCTCGGATCCGGCGGCGGGCCTTCGGACCCGCCGACCGTGCCCTCCCCGATCACCTCCGCGCTGGCGCTGTCCGCCCTGCGCGAGCAGCGGGCGTTCGGCCTCCCGCCGGAGCTCGGCGAGCTGCCCACCCGCTCCGAACTGTCCGTCCTCGCGCACATCGAGCGGGTCGCGCTGACAGCCGCGAAGGCCGCTGAGGACGCACTGAGCCGGCAGGCCGTGCTCATGGCGCCCGTGATCGCCGACGCGCTCGCCCGGGCCGGCGACGAGGCGGCGGAACGGATGGCGGCCGGCGCCGACGACGTGCGGCGTGCCCTCGATGCCGTCGGCCGGCGGGCCGTCCGCCAGCAGTGGGTCGCCGACGCCCTCGCCGACGCCTTCGCCGGGCGGGCCGCCGTCCTGTGGACGAAGGTCGCTGCCGCGGCACCCGCGATCGCGGAGGCCAGCCAGGCGGTGGTCGAGCTCGGCCTGCACCGGGTCGAGCTCCCCACCGGCGGCGAGGGTCCGGGCCGCGACCTGACCGGGCTGCTGTCGTCCGCGCTGGCGCTGCGCGAGCACATGGAGGCCGGCGGCTCGCTGCGCCGGCTGTTCCGGTCAAAGGCGCAGAAGGACGCCGGTCTGCTCCTTGACGGCACCACCGTCGACGGCGTCACGCCCCGCTCCCCCGAGCTGCTCGATCTGGCCCTGTGCCGGCTGCGGGCCGAGGTGGCCCTCGAGGCCGCCACCCGGGCGTGGTCGCTGCTGGGCGTCGCCCCCGATCCCGCCGTCGAGCTGGAGGTGCGTCTGGCCCGGCTCACCGAGGCCCAGGACGCCGCACGGGCCATCGACGTCGCCGTCGCCGCACGCGACCGGCTCGCGGCGCTGCTCGACGCGCTCGGCGTGGAGACGATCACGCTCGACTCGCCCACGTCCTGCGCGGACGTCGGCGCCGCCGTGAACGCCCATCGGCTGCGGCAGTCCGCCACGGTCGCCGGCACCCAGCTGCGGGACCTCACCGCCGACCTCGTCGCGGCGGCCGGCCAGCCCGACGCCGTCCCGGAGCTGGCACTGCTCGCGATCGCGGTCGAGGCGCGCGACCCCGCCGAGTACGTGGCGGCCCTGGAGGCGACGGCGGGCGCGCTCAACGGCCGCGCGCGGGCCCGCCGTCGCGCCGAGCTGCTCGGACGTGTCCGGGAGGCACATCCCCTGCTCGCCGACCTGCTCGCGCTGGGCAACCTCACCGTGGGAAACCCGAACCCGGAATGGGGCGGTCACGGCTCCGCGGCGGGCGGCGCAGGCGGCTGGAACAGCCCGAACGGATTCGCCGCGGGCGCCTTCTCGGCAGGCGGTTTCGCGGCGAACGGATTCGGCGGGGGCGGATTCGGTACGGCCGGATTCGGTGCGGGCGGATTCGGCATGACCGGGGTCGGCCTCAACGGCGTCGGGCCGGAGCGGATGGAGTCGTTCGGCCGGGCCTGGTCGCACGCCGTCGCCGCGACCTGGCTGGCCCGCGTCCGCGCCGTCGACCAGACCGACCTCGACGCCGACCTGGACGCCGCCGACGAGCTGGTCGCCTCCGCCACCGCCGAGCTGGCCGGCGCCCTGGCCTGGAAGCACTGCCTGGAGCGGATGGGCACCGAGCAGTCCGCCGCCCTGCGCGCCTACGCCGACGCCATGGCCGCCGGCGGCCGGTTCACCGGACGCCACGCCGAGCGCTACCGGCAGGCGGCCCGGGAGGCCATGCGCATCGCGCAGACCGCCGTCCCGGCCTGGGTGATGCCGATCAGCGAGGTCCTGTCGACCATCCCCGCGGTACGCGACAGCTTCGACGTCGTCATCGTGGACGAGGGCAGTCAGGCCGGCCTGGACAGCCTCTTCCTGCTGTGGCTGGCCCCCCGGGTGATCGTCGTCGGGGACGACCGGCAGTGCACCCCGCCGGACGCGTCCGTCGAGGAGCTCGAACCCGTCTTCACCAGGCTCGACACCCTCCTGCCGGACATCCCGAGCTGGCTTCGGGTGGGCTTCACGCCGCGGTCCAGCCTGTTCTCGCTGCTGCGGACCCGGTTCGGGGACGTCGTCCGGCTGCGCGAGCACTTCCGGTGCATGCCGGAGATCATCGAGTGGTCGTCGGCGATGTTCTACCGGGACGCCCCGCTCGTCCCGCTGCGGCAGTTCGGCGCGGACCGCCTCGCCCCGCTGCGCGCGCAGTTCGTGCCGCACGCCTACACCACCTCGACCCCCGCCGGCCCGCGCAACCCGATCGAGGCCGAGGCGCTGGTCACCCAGGTGCTCAACTGCGCCGAGGACCCGCGCTACCGGGGGCTGAGCTTCGGCATCGTCGTGCTGCAGGGCACCGCGCAGGCGGAGCTGATCCGCTCGGAGCTGTCCGCCCGGATGTCCGCGGCCGAGCAGCTGCGGCGCCACCTGCGGGTGGGCTCGCCTCCGGACTTCCAGGGTGACGAGCGGGACGTGGTCTTCCTGTCGCTCGTGATCGCGCCAGGCACGTCCACCACCTCGCTGACCAGGCTGGAGTACCAGCGCAGGTTCAACGTCGCCGCGTCCCGGGCCCGGGACCAGGTCTGGCTGTTCCACTCGGTCTCCACCGCCGACCTGGACCCGGGCGACCTGCGGCACAGCTACCTCAGCTACGTCCTCGCGCACTCGGTGTCGGCGCCGATGGCGATCATGGCGACCCCGCTCTCGCCGTCCGAGGTGAGCCCGGTGCTGCCGCACCCCAGGTTCGACTCGCTCTTCGAGCAGCGGGTGTTCCTGGCGCTGAGCTCACGCGGATACCACGTCACCCCGCAGGTCGAGATCAACGGCCGGCGGTTCGACCTCGTGGTCTCCGGCGGCCGCGCCCGGCTCGCCGTCGAATGCGACGGCGACGCGACCCGCTCCACCGAGGACGTCGAGCGGGACCTGACCCGCGAACGCGAGCTGCGCCGGGTCGGCTGGCGCATCTGGCGGGTCCGCCGCTCGGAGTTCGAGATCGACCCGGAGGCGGCGCTCGCCCCACTGTGGCCCCGGCTCGCCGCGGCCGGCATCGCCCCCACCATCCCGGTGGCGCTCGCGCCGCCGGTCTCCGATCAACCGGATCCGGCGATGCTGGTGACCCAGCTCCTCGCCGCCCCCGCCTACGCGAGCCCCGTACCGCCGGCGCCGGCGCCGGCGGCGCCCGCGGCCGCGCCGGCGTCCGTACCGCCGTCGGCGTCCGTACCGCCCTCGGCGTCCGTACCGCCGCCGGCGTCCGTACCGCCGCCGGCGTCCGTACCGCCCTCGGCGTCCGTACCGCCGCCGGCGCCGGCCAGCCCGGCCACGTTTACCCCCCAGAGCGACCCCTCAGCGACAGGTTTCCACGGCTACGCACGCTCGACCGCCACACCGGCGGAGCCGTCGGGTCGGGACGCGGGCAGCTCGGGCACCGCCCAGCCGGGCGGGGGCATCGGCGCGGGCACCGGCACCGCTGGCCTGGGCGAGGCAGGCATCGGCGCCACCGGCCCTGGATCAGGGGGCACCGGCAACGCGGACGTCGGCGACGCGGGCCTCAGCGTCCTCGGGCTGGGTGTCGTGGGCCGGGGCACCCACGGCTCCGGACTCGCGGGCCCGGGCATCACGGGCCACGGGGCCACCGACCCGGACCTCGCTCCCGGGGCCGCGGGAGCCTCCTGGGACCCTCGGACCGCCTCGGCCCTGCCCAGCACCGCGCCCCCGGCCCCGGCCGGCTCGACCAGCCCGTCCGGCCCAATCGCGGCACCCGGCCCGTCCGGCTCACCCGGCGCGAACGGGGCACCCCTGCTGAGCGGCACACCCGGCTCGGGCCAGGCCGCCGCTGCGGCGGCCTCGGAACCACAGACCCCCGGATCACGACCGGCCGGAGGCCCGACTCCGAGCACCCAGACCCCGGCCACCCCACCGGCGAACGCGGCCACGCCGAGCTCGGCGACCGCGGGATGGCCCACCTCCGGCGGGTCACCGACCGGCTGGGCATCGGTCGGGACCGCCCCGAACGGGTTCCCGGGCGTCCCGCACATCTACCCGGGTCCGGACTCCTGGCCGGGCGTATCGCTCTCGCCCAACGCACCGTCACTGCCTGGCGATGCCGCCTCCCCCGGCGGGAGGACTCCCTCGAGCTCACCCCAGGCCGGCGGACCGGCGCGCCCCAGCGCACCGGAGCCCCTCGACGATCTGACGCGCATCGACTGGACGGCAACCCCCGGTGGATCAGCACCGCCCAACGCGATGCCATCCCCCACCGGCAGCATGCCGCCCGGTGGGACCACGGCACCCGGCGGGACCCCGACGCCCGGCGACACCACATCGTCCAGCCGCAGCATGCCGCCCAGCGGGACCACGGCGGCTGGCGGGACCGGCGCGGCGGCCGGAGCATTCGGGCCAGTCGCACCGGACGGGGCGGCCGGCCTCCCGAACGTCCCGCAGAACGGCATGRTGGCGGGCTCGTTTCCCCCGGTCGGCGGCGTGCCCTCCGTCCACTCCGACCCCGACGAACGTCGCCAGCGCTGGCGCCCCATCCCCCTCTCCGACCAAGAAGGCCTAGACGACGCCTAACTAACCCCGATAAATGCGTGGCGGGTGAATGAGTCCATACGCTCACTCACCCGCCACGCTTGTATTGAGAGGCCTCTCCGGTCAGGCGGCCGGGCCCCGGGTAATGGAGGCGGCCCCGTCGTCGGTGGGGGTTTCCAGAGGCTGGGGCGGCGGGGCGTCGCGCATGCGGTCCCGCTCCTGGTCGCGGTCCCGCTCAGGGGCACGGTGCGCCTCCGGGGCACGGTCCCGGTCAGAAACGTGGTTCTGCTCCGGGAGGCGGGCCTCGTCACCGCCATGGTCACCACCACCGCCATGGTCACCACCGCCATAATGACCACGGTCGACGTCAAGGTCACCGTCACCACCGCGATCCCGGCCAGCATCATGGTCACCGTCACCGCCGCGGCCGGCATCATGGTCATGGTCATGGTCGCGGTCGGTGTCATGGTCGCGGTCGGTGTCGCCGTCCGTGCCGCCGACGATGCGGGCGAAACCGGCTCGGGGCAGTCGGGCCTTCACCGGTGTGGGCTCGCTGAAGTCCGCGCGCCGTATGCGGCAGTACCCGGATTCCGGGCCGCCCGCCAGCCGGCCGACCCCGAAGTCCGCCGCCGAGGACAGGTAAGCAACCGCGGCCGCCCGGTCCAGCCCGACCTTCGTCTGGAGGAACGTCACCGCCGCGCGGGCCGCCCGGCGCAGGGCCTCCCGCGGATCGGGGTCGAATCCCGACGTTATCCACAGCTCGTCGGTCTCGATGAACGGCTCCCGCAGTGAGCCGAGAGCGGCCCGGGCCGCCGCGTCCCGCAGGGTCACCAGGCGGAGGGTGGCTCGCAGCGGACCTTCCAGCGCGGTCGCGCCGATCATGCCGTCGCCGATGGCGTAGTGGGGGTCACCCACGGCGAAGAGCGCGCCCGGTGCCTGGATCGGCAGGTAGAGATGTGAGCCCGGGCCGAGATCACGGCAGTCCAGCGCGCCGCCGTGCCGGCCCACCGAGTCGGAGGCGACCGGGCCGTCGGGGACGTCCGCGGCAACGGTCATGATGCCCAGCGACGGGTTGAGCGGAAAGCGGATCCGGGTGTCGCGACCGCTCGGCATGGATCCGAAGAGCCGGCCGCGGCGGCGTTCGACCGCGCAGAAGGACGTGTCCGTCCGATATGCCTGCCAGCGCCGGGCGTCGGCGTCGAGGTCGGGTGCCGGGGTCTCGGGAAACTCGCCGGCGAGCAGGCCGGCGCCGTGCCGGGTGGAGATCACGCCGTAGCGGGCGCGCGGGTGCAGTGAGATGACGTCGATCCGCAGCACGTCGCCGGGTTCGGCGCCCCGGACGTACACCGGGCCCGTCACGATGTGCGCGCCGTCGCGGCCGAAGCGGTGCGGTATCCCGGACGCGGCGATCGCCCGCGCGTCCTCGAGCACCTCGGACGGCGCCACGCCGAAACCGCGGAAGAACGTGTCCGGGTCCCGTCCCTGGTCCTCGAGGATCCCTTCCTGGCTGACGGTGTCGATGGTGACGGTCGTGCCGGGGTCGATGCTGAGGACCGGCCGCGTCCGCGCGGTCGGGAGGGCACCCCAGCTGATTGTCTCGGGGGTGGAGGGCAGATAGTGCCGGCCCTCGATCTTTCCTCGTCCGGGTTGCAGGGCCACTCGCGTTCTACCCGTGCCGGCGACCGGCGTAGGCCGGAATCGTCCTGGTCGTCGCTCGGCGCTCCGGATCGGAGGGCGCACCGGCGGACGGGACAGCGGACGACCGGACGGCGACGGCGGCCTCGGTAGGGGCCGGTCGCAGACGGTGGCGGTGGGGGCGCTGCACGCGCGTCAGAGTCGCAGCGCGACATGACGCCGAGATGTCCTGGATGTTGCAGTCGCGGTCCAGCCCTCGCTCAGCTCCAGCTCAGCGCCGCGCGTCACCCGGTGAGGAGCCCACGGAAGGGGTACCAGAGGGGCACGCGCCGGTATCCGGCGGCTGCTGTTCGTCACGCGGGCGGGGCCCGACGGCCCCGATCCGGGTCCGGCGGAAGACGTCAGCCAACGTCCAGACACGCACCGGAGACGAGGACCGGCCGACTACCGTGGCTCCACAATGAGCACACGCGGCCAGCCGGACACCGAAAGCACCGACGACACCACCGACCCCGGCAGCACCGGCAGCACCGGCAGCACCGGCAGCACCGGCAGCGGGCCGACGGTGGCGGAGACCGGTGAGTTCGGGCTGATCCGGGCGATCACCCGACGCCTCCCCGTCGGGGCGGACGTCCTGCTCGGGCCCGGTGACGACGCGGCGGTGGTGGCCGCTCCCGATGGACGGGTGGTCGTCACGACCGACCTGCTCGTCGAGGGTCGGCATTTCCGGCGCGACTGGTCCTCCGCGTACGACACAGGGCGCAAGGCGGCGGCGCAGAACCTCGCCGACGTCGCCGCCATGGGCGCGCGCCCGACCGCCCTGGTGGTGGGTTTCGCCGCGCCCGGCGAGCTGCCCGTCGCCTGGGCCGAGCAGCTCGCCGACGGCCTGCGTGACGAGTGCGCGCTGGTCGGCGCGTCCGTGGCCGGCGGCGACGTCAGCTCGGCCGCCGGGATCGTGCTGGGGATCACCGCGCTCGGCGACCTCGCCGGACGAGCCCCGATCCGCCGGGACGGCGCCCGCCCCGGCGACCGGGTGGTGCTGGCGGGACGGATCGGATGGGCCGAGGCCGGCCTCGCCCTCCTGCGCGCCGCCGAGCTCCCCCCCGAGATCCTGCGGGCGCACGCCGAGGTTGTGGACGCGCACCGGCGGCCCCACCCGCCCTACGCGCTCGGCCCGCTGCTCGCGGCGGCGGGGGCGCACGCGATGTGCGACGTGTCGGACGGTCTCCTCGCCGATCTCGGCCATGTCGCGGCGGCCTCCGCCGTGTGGATCGACATCGACCCCACGGCGCTGCCGGTGCCCGGACCGATCCGGGACGCCGCCGCGGTGCTGGGCGCCGATCCGCTGACCTGGGTTCTCACTGGAGGTGACGACCACGCGCTGGTCGCCTGCCTTGCTCCTACCGCCCTGCTCCCGGCCGGCTGCGTCGTCATCGGACGGGTACTGGCCGCCCCCACCCATGTGGGCCCGGACGGGACCCGGCCTGATGACCGCGGCGCGGGTCACGGGGTGCTCGTCGGCGGGCTCGACTACCGGCGGGGCACCGGATGGGACCACTTCCGCCAGGTCACCTGAGCCCGCGGGCTCGACAACCCCCGGACACGGCGGGGCCCCATCCTCTGGAGAGAGGACGGGGCGCAACGTGTTAGGGCGCCGGCCCGCCAGGTCGCCTCGCGGCGCGATGTCGCACGTAGCGACTCAATTTGGGTCCGGGGGCCATGATACGGACCGGCACTGTTCATAGTAACGGCCCACACCCCGACCCTGTTCCCGTTCGCTGGATACCCGTCAAACAATCCAGCGCCGCCCACCCGACTCCGTCAGACGGCGGACGGGTTCAGACGGCGGACGGCGTCGTGTGGGTGAGGACGATCGTCCCGATGTCGTCCACGACGCCGGTCCAACCACGGCGGAGCAGGCAGGTCGCCTCGGCGAACTCCACGACGGCCGGGCCGGTCACCGTGTCTCCCCGTCCGAGGGCCGCCCGGGGGATCACGTCGATCTCGTGCCACGCGCCGTCCGTCCAGGCCCGGCGCCGGCCGCGGCGCGCCGTGGGGTCGGGGCGCGGGGCGACCGGTCTCGGTCTGGGCCCGGGCACGGTCACCACCAGGCGGACGGCCACCGTCTCGATCTCGCGGCCCGCCGCGATGTGCCCGTAGCGGCGCAGGTGCTCGGCCTCGAAGGCAGCACGGACGGCGTCGACGAGCCCGCCGGCCCCCGCCGCCCAGCCGCTTGCCGCACCGCTGCCGCTTGCCGCACCGCTGCCGCCCGCGGCCTCGCTGCCGCCGCCCCCGGGCTCCGCCACGTCGATGGTCAGCTCGTGGGACTGCCCCACGTAGCGGCAGTCCAGCCGGTGTTGGAGCACGACCGCGCCCGCGGAATCGTGGCCCCCGGCCAGGCCGGCGCCTGCCGCGAGGTCGGCGAACGCGACGAGGTCGGCGAACGCGGCCGCCAGGTCGACCTCGCCCAGACGGCCGATCAGCGGGCGGGCGTGGTCACGCCGGACGTCGCCGATCGCCAGGCCCAGCGCGGAGAGGACGCCGGCCGCGAGCGGGACGAGGACCCTGGTCATCCCGAGCTCCTCGGCGAGCGCGCAGGCATGCGTCCCGCCGGCTCCGCCGAAGGCGACCAGCACGAGCTCGCGCGGGTCGAGGCCGCGTTCCACGGAGACGACGCGCAGGGCACGGGTCATCTCGGCGTCCGCGACCGCCACCACCCCGGCGGCGGTCTCGACCGGTGAGAGCCCGAGGGGAGCGCCCAGCGCGCCCAGCGCGGCCTCGGCCGCCGCCCGCGAGAGGGTGACCTCGCCGCCGAGCCCGGCGCCGTCGGCGAGGTAGCCGAGGCAGAGGTCGGCGTCGGTCACCGTGGGCCGCGTGCCGCCGCGGCCGTAGCAGGCCGGTCCCGGGTCCGCGCCGGCGGAGCGCGGGCCGACGCGCAGCGCGCCGCCGGCGTCGACCCAGGCGATCGACCCGCCGCCGGCGCTGACCGAGTGGACGTCCACGGTGGGCAGCACGATCGGTACCCCGGCGAGCACCGACTCGGAGGTGGTCAGCGCGCGGCCGTCGAGGACCGGCGCCACGTCGGTGGAGGTGCCGCCCATGTCGAAGGTCAGCAGGTCGCGCACGCCGGACAGGCCGGCCACGTACGCGGCGCCGACCACTCCCCCGGCCGGCCCGGAGAGCACGCAGCGGGCGGCGTGGCCGGCCGCCTCGGCCAGCTCGGTGACCCCGCCCGAGGACTGCATGATCATCGGGACGGTGACGTCCCGGGCGGCGCAGCGCCGCTCGAGCGCCCGCAGATAGGACGACAGCCGCGGGGTCAGGTAGGCGTCGGCGACGGCCGTGGTGAACCGTTCGTACTCGCGGAAGACCGGCAGGACCTCGCTGGAGGCCACCACCGTGACCCCGGGCAGCCGGGCGCGCAGGGCGGCCGCGACGGTGCGTTCGTGGTCGGGGTGAGCGAAGGAGAACAGCAGGCACACGGCGACCGCGTCGAGGCCGGGGACGGCCGCGACCTCCTCGACGACCCGGTCCACCTCGGCGGCCTGCAGCGGCTCGAGCACCCCGTGCGGGCCGCACCGTTCCGCCACGGTGAAGCGCAGCTCGCGCGGGACGAGGGCGGGCGGCCGGTCGAGGGTCAGGTCGTAGAGCGACGGCCGGTTCTGCCGGCCGATCTCGATCACGTCCCGGAACCCGCGGGTGGTCACCAGGGCCGTGCGGGCACCGGCCCGCTCCAGCAGCGCGTTCGTGGCGACGGTGGTGCCGTGGGCGAACGTGCCCACGAGTGGTCCGTCCAGCCCCGCGGCGGTGAGGGCGGCGAGCACTCCGTCGGACGGGTCGACGGGCACCGAGGGAACCTTGGCGAACCGCACCGCGCCGTCCGGGTCGACGGCGACCAGGTCGGTGAAGGTGCCGCCGACGTCCACCCCAAGGCGGATCTTGCCGCTTGGACGGACCCGGCCGGCGGATGACTCCTCGTGATCGACCACTCGGCTTTCCACTCCTCTGACGGCTCCCCTGACGTGCTCACTCCCGCGCCCGCCGCCCTCCGGCAGGCAGTCACCCAGAGCGACGGCGCCGGGCCTCCCGATCGGCCGGTGAACGTCGGCCGCGAGCCTGGCACCGGGAGCTCCGGACGGGCGTCACAAGACCTCGCGCTCTGCACCGGACGGCCGACGCGAACCGGGTCCGTGGCCTGACCATTGCTTCTGGTGTCAGGGAAAGCCACCGACGGCCGACGGGCGGCACGGCGAGAACGCCGGCCGACCGATCGACCCGGCCAAATGGTGTCAATTGTGATGTGACGTCCGGCAGGGCACCTCAAGCGGGTCCGTCCACAGCGGGTAACCTGAGCAGACGGTAGCGAAGGGCCTGTGAACAGGCAGAGATGTACACCGTGGATAGAGGCGATTGGCCCCGTGACAGCACCGACGGTACCCGCGTCAGAACCTGACTTCGGCCCCAACGAGTGGTTGGTCTTCGAGATCTACCAGCAGTATCTCGAGGACCCGGAGAGCGTCTCCGCCGAATGGCGTGAGTTCCTCTCCGACTACCGTCCCGCGAACCCGTCCGCCCCGCATGTGGCGGGCACACTGGTCGCCGGCGACGGACAGGCGGCCGCCGCCACCGACCCCGGTTCACCGCGCCCGCCCGTGCCCTCCGCGCCCTCCCCGGCACCGGGGGCGCCCGCAGCCGCGGCGGCTCCGGCGCAGGCCCAGGCCACGGCGCCGGCTGCTGCGCCCGTGGCGAAGCCGGCGGTGGCGAGGCCCGCCGCTGCCGGGGCCCAGACCCCGCTGCGCGGCGCGTCCGCCCGGGTGGTCTCGAACATGGAGACCTCGCTGCACATCCCGACGGCGACCTCCGTGCGCGCCGTGCCGGCGAAGCTGCTGGCCGACAACCGGATCGTCATCAACCGGCATCTCGCCCGGTCCAGCGGCGGCAAGATCTCCTTCACCCATGTCATCGGCTACGCCATGGTCAAGGCGCTGGTCGACCACCCGGCGATGAATGCTTCGTACGCCGAGGTCGGCGGCAAGCCCACCCTGGTGCAGCCCGAGCACGTCAACCTTGGTCTCGCCATCGACCTGGTGACGCCCAAGGGCCGCCAGCTCGTCGTCGCCGCCGTGAAGAAGGCCGAGACGCTCGACTTCAGCCAGTTCTGGCTGGCGTACGAGGATCTCGTCCGCCGTGCACGGACGAACAAGCTGACGATGGACGACTTCGCCGGCGTCACGATCAGCCTGACCAACCCCGGCGGCATCGGGACGGTGCACTCCGTCCCGCGGCTCATGGAGGGCCAGGGCACGATCATCGGCGTCGGGGCCATGGAGTACCCGGCCGAGTTCCAGGGCGCGTCGCAGCAGACCCTGTCGAAGCTCGCCATCTCCAAGATCATGACTCTGACCAGCACGTACGACCACCGGATCATCCAGGGCGCGCAGTCCGGAGAGTACCTGCGGCGCATTCACGAGCTGCTGCTCGGCGCCGACGGGTTCTACGACGAGATCTTCCACTCGCTGCGCGTGCCCTACGTCCCGGTGCGCTGGCTGCCCGACATCTCCGCGCACCACGAGGGCGACCTCGACCACGGCGCGCGGGTGCTCGAGCTCATCCACGCCTACCGGGTGCGCGGGCACCTGATGGCCGACACGAACCCGCTCGAGTTCGCCATCCGCAGCCACCCCGACCTCGACATCATCGGGCACGGGCTGACCCTGTGGGACCTCGACCGGGAGTTTCCCGTCGGCGGGTTCGCCGGCCAGCGCACGATGTCGCTGCGTGACGTGCTCGGCGTGCTGCGCGACTCGTACTGCCGCCGCGTCGGCATCGAGTACATGCACATCCAGGAGCCCGCGGAGCGCACCTGGATCCAGGCCCGGGTCGAGCGCTCGGCCGAGCGGCCCGACCCGGCCGAGCAGCTCTACGTGCTGGAGCGCCTCGGCGCCGCCGAGGCGTTCGAGTCCTTCCTGCAGACGAAGTACGTCGGCCAGCGCCGGTTCTCCCTCGAGGGCGCCGAGTCGACGATCCCGCTGCTCGACGAGGTCCTCAGCCGGGCGGCGGAGGCCGCCATGGACGAGGTCGTCATCGGCATGGCCCACCGCGGGCGGCTCAACGTGCTGGCGAACATCGTCGGCAAGTCCTACCGGCAGATCTTCGACGAGTTCGAGGGCTACGTCGACCCGCAGACCGCCCACGGCTCGGGAGACGTGAAGTACCACCTGGGTGCCGACGGCGTCTACACCGACCAGGACGGCCGCACCGTCCCCGTGTCGGTGGTGGCGAACCCGTCCCACCTCGAAGCCGTCGACGCGGTGCTCGAGGGCGTGGCCCGCGCCAAGCAGGACGTGCTGGACAAGGGCTTCAGCGGCTACACCGTCCTGCCGGTGCTGATCCACGGTGACGCCGCGTTCGCCGGCCAGGGTGTGGTCGCCGAGACGCTGAACCTCTCCCAGCTGCGCGGCTACCGCACCGGTGGCACCGTGCACGTGGTCATCAACAACCAGGTCGGCTTCACCACGTCGCCGACGTCCAGCCGCTCCTCGGTCTACGCCACCGACGTGGCGCGAATGGTGCAGGCGCCGATCTTCCACGTCAACGGGGACGACCCCGAGGCGTGCGTCCGGGTCGCCACGCTGGCCTTCGCCTACCGGCAGGAGTTCAACAAGGACGTCGTCATCGACCTCGTCTGCTACCGGCGCCGCGGCCACAACGAGATGGACGAGCCGTCCTTCACCCAGCCGCTGATGTACGACACCATCGCCTCCAAGCGCTCGGTGCGCAAGGTCTACACCGAGGCGCTGATCGGCCGTGGGGACATCACCCGCGACGAGGCCGAGCATGCGATGAAGAGCTACCGCGCCGAGTTGGAGAAGGCGTTCGCCGAGACCCGGGAGACCACGACCCGGCCCACGCCGCAGCCACGGATCGTGACCACACCGGCGGAAGCAGCCGCGGCCGCCGCGGTCACCACCGCGGTGTCGCCCGAGGCGGTCAAGAAGGTCGTCGACACCCAGGTCAGCCTGCCGGACGGGTTCGTCATGCACCCGCGCCTGCGCCCGCAGATCGAGCGCCGGGCGCAGATGGTCGAGACCGCCTCCATCGACTGGGCCCTGGCCGAGACCATCGCCTTCGGGACGCTGCTCCTCAACGGCGTCTCGGTGCGGCTCACCKGCCAGGACAGCCGGCGCGGCACGTTCGGCCAGCGGCACTCCGTGCTGGTCGACCGCTACACCGCCGAGGAGCACACCCCGCTGCGCACCCTGCGCGAGGAGGGTGACTCGCAGGTGGGCACCTTCTACACCTACGACTCGCTGCTCTCCGAGTTCGCGGCGATGGGCTTCGAGTACGGCTACTCGGTGGCCCGCTCCGACACCCTGGTGCTGTGGGAGGCGCAGTTTGGCGACTTCGCCAACGGCGCGCAGTCGATCATCGACGAGTTCATCTCGGCCGGTGAGGCCAAGTGGGGCCAGCGCTCGTCGCTGACGCTGCTGCTCCCGCACGGGTACGAGGGTCAGGGCCCCGACCACTCCTCCGCCCGCATCGAGCGCTTCCTCTCACTGTGCGCGGACGGCAACATGACCGTCTCGGCGCCGTCCAGCCCGGCCAGCTACTTCCACCTGTTGCGCCGGCAGGCGTTGTCGCCCGTGCGCCGGCCGCTGATCGTCTTCACGCCGAAGTCGATGCTGCGACTCAAGGCGGCGGCGTCCTCCGTCGAGGAGCTCACCGGCGGTTCCTGGCAGCCGATCATCGACGACGCGGCGGTCAGCGACCCGGCCAGCGTGAAGCGCGTGCTCCTGTCCGCCGGCAAGGTCTACTACGACCTGGCCGCCGCGCGGGTGAAGCGCAACGACGCGCAGCGGTTCGCCCTGCTCCGCGTCGAGCAGCTCTACCCGACCCCCGGGCCGGAGCTCACCGCACTGCTGCGCCGCTACCCGAACGTGACCGACCTCGTCTGGGTCCAGGAGGAGCCGGCGAACCAGGGCGCCTACCCGCACATGGCGCTGAACCTGCCCGAGTCGCTGCCGGACGGCCTGCGGTTGCGGCGGGTCTCGCGGCGGGCCGCGGCCGCCCCCGCGGGCGGCTCGTCCTCGGTGCACGAGCGCGAACAGGCCGCGCTGGTCGAAGCGGCCTTCGAGGGCTGATCACCCCGCGGGCACACCCCGTGCCCGCTGGCCGCATGCCGGTCAGGAGACATTCGGCGGTGAGCCGGGCCCGGAGCAAGCGGGCCCGGCTCACCGCCGAACCTCGTTGAGGCCGCCGCAGCGTCGGGACGGATACCTTTCCACCATGTACTTCACCGACCGGGGCATCGAGGAGCTGGCTGCCCGCCGCGGCGAGGAATCGGTGTCGTTCGACTCGCTCGCCGACGCTCTGCGCACCTTCGTCGACCTGCACCCGCAGTTCGAGGACGCCGTCGAGCAGCTCGCGACCTGGCTGGCCCGCCCCGACGACGACCCGGACCTCTAGCGCCACCGGCCGAGAGCAGGCCGGCGCGCCGCGCCGGGATCAGCCCGTCGCTGTCGGGTTCGGGGGAACGGCGCCCTGTCGGCCGATCACCCGAGCGTCCCCGAACACGGTGCTGCTGCGGTAGTAGGCATAGCTGCTGTCGACGGTCTCCTCCTCGCCGAGGAGCGTGGTCGACAGCCTCAACCGCAGGATGCCGGTCACATCCAGGTCGACCTGCTCCGCCTCGCCGAGGCCGAGGGTGTACTCCGTGAGCCGGCGGCCGTCGCCGTGCACCTCGACCAGGTATTTCACCGAGCTCGTGGCGTCGTCGGCGAGACCGACCGTGGTCTGGAAACGCAGGAAGTGCCGGCCCAGGTCGAACTCCACCTGACCGACCTTCAACGGCTCTTCGTGGTAGGAGTACGCGACGGCATTGATGATCAGACTGCGCGGTTGCGCGACACCGCCCACCGTCGCCTGCCCGGTCTCCACCGACCCCCGGACCTGTAGTTGCCTGCTGTGGTCCCGGCGCCGCCAGGGCGTCGGCGGCGGGCCGCGGATCGGCTGCGGCCGGGTTCTCGTCACCGGGCCCCAGTTGCTCCCACGAGTCGTACTTGCGGGTCCCCATCCGCGTGGGCCCGGTGTCGAGGACCGCCGCTGCCGGGCCCGACACCCGGGTACCCGCCGGCGGGACGTCCAGTGCCGGCCAGGGTGGCAGGCCCTCAAGCCCCTCGGCCGCCGCCAGCATGCGCACAGTGTCCTGTGCCGTCCGCGGGCGCTGAGCCGGATCCTTCTCGAGCAGGCCGGCGACGACGTCCCACAGCGGCTCGGGGATACCGGGTGGCCGGCCGGGCACGAGGTCGACGTGCGCGCGCAGCGCGGCGATGGGCGGGCGGTCCGCGAACGGGCTCACCCCGCAGAGCAGCTCGTAGAGGACGACTCCGACGGCGTAGAGGTCGGCGGCGGTGTCGGCCCGGCCCGCCTCGATGGTCTCCGGTGCCATGTAGTGCGGGGTGCCGAGCACCCCCGACAGCTTCGTCAGGCTCGTCGAGCCGTCCAGCAGCCGGGCGATGCCGAAGTCGGTGACCATGGCCCGCCAGGCATCGGTGTCGCCCCGCGCCATCAGGATGTTCTTCGGTTTGAGGTCACGGTGGACGATCCCGAGCTCGTGGGCGGCACCGACGCCGTGGAGGATCTCGCTCGTCGCGGTCACGGCCTCCAGCGGGGCCAGGGTGCGGCGGTGGCGGATCTCCCGGCGCAGGTCGGATCCGTCGACGAGGTCCATGACGATCGCGAGCTGCCCGCGCTCGGCCACAAGGTCGTGCACCCGCACCGTGTGGGGCGAGTCGAGCCGGCGCAGGATGGAGCGCTCACGCAGGAAGCGGGCGACGAGCTCCTCGTCGGTCGCCAGCTCGGCGCGCAGCACCTTGAAGGCGAACACGGTCCCGTCGTCGGAGCGGCCGCGCCACACCTCACCCATGGCGCCGCGGCCGATCAGGGAATCCAACGTGTACGCACTACCGAGGCGTTGGGCCAATGTCCCGTCCCGTGTTCGTCATGCCGGCAACCGCGTCCACGCCCATGACACCGCGCGGACGGGATGGTCGACGACATAGTGTCGCAGATCGGACGCGGAACGGCGCAGAACCACAGAAGCCCAGGTACCGGGTCCTCCCACTCGCCGGGAGCGGTCAACCGGCTATGGCGTGAGAACGAGTTTCCCGAAGACCTCGCCATCCGCGAGACGCTCGAACGAGGCGCGGGCGTCGGTGAGCGGGCGGACGTCGTCGATCAGCGGGCGGGTACCGGTGTGGTCGAGGAGCTCGACGAGGTCCGCGAGTTCGCCGCGGGTGCCCATCGTCGAACCGATCACCGAGAGCTGCAGGAAGAAGATCCGGTTGAGCTCGGCCGGCGGGTTCGGGCCGCTCGTGGCGCCGGAGCAGACGATCCGTCCGCCCGGGCGCAATGAGCGCACCGAGTGCGACCAGGTCGCGGCCCCGACCGTCTCGATCACTGCGTCCACGCGCTTCGGCAGGCGCGCGCCCGACTCGACGGCGAGATCGGCCCCGAGCTCGAGCGCCCGCCTACGCTTGGACTCGCCCCGAGAGGTGACGAACACGGTGTGACCGGCCGCCTTGCCGATCACCAGGGCCGCGGTGGACACTCCGCCACCGGCTCCCTGGACGAGCAGCGTCCCGCCACCACCCGCCGGCAGGCCCGCCCGGTTGACCACCATGCGGTACGCCGTGAGCCAGGCCGTGGGCAGGCAGGCCGCCTCCTCCCACGACAGCGCCGCCGGCTTGGGCACAAGGTTCCCCCGCGGGACGGCGATCCGCTCCGCGAGCGTGCCGGGATGCAGCTCGGAGAGCAGGGTCCGCTTCGGGTCCAGGGTCTCGTCACCGCCCCCGCGAGCCGGGTCACCGATGACGGCATGGACGATCACCTCGTCGCCGTCCGCGCTGACCCCGGCCGCGTCGCAGCCCAGGATCATGGGCAGGCGCTCGGGCGGCAGCCCAACTCCGCGCAGGCTGAACAGGTCGTGGTGGTTGAGCGCGGCGGCCCGCACGGTGACCGTGGTCCAGCCCTCGGGCACGACCGGTTCCGGCTGGTCGCCGACCACGAGGCCGGCCAGCGGGTCGTCCGGGTTGATGGAGACGGCGGCGGCGGCGAGCACGAGGGTAACCCTAGGATGACGCTCCCCACCAACGCCACCGAACCGTCCGCTCCACGCTCGGTCCGATCCGTGTCCGATCCGTGTCCGGTTCCGGTGAACGCGGCATACGACAGCACCCGACGCCGCCGTTGCTCTTCGTCATGGTTCGCCCCGATCCCGCCGCACGCCGCGGAAGCCGGGGAGATCGACCACAGGCCGATTGACAGGCTTCGGGCAGCCCGGCCGTCGCGCGGTCGGACCGGATGTGTTGAACTCAATCCCGTGGTTACACAGGGGAGTACGCCGGCCCCCCTCAGCCGGGACACAGTCAGCCGGGACGCAGGCGGCCGGGACGGGGGCGGCCGTCGGTTCGGCTGGCGACGGCGCCGGCCGGCGCCCGTACCGGAACCGCCGGTGGTGCTCGTGACAGACGGCGATCCAGTGATCATCGTCCCGTCAGCGGACTTCGTCTGCTGCTCCTACAAGGGCTGCGGCGCGCTGCGCCCACTGACCGAGGCCAGCGAGAACCGCCCCTGCCCCGGCTGCGGCCGGGTCTGAGGCGGCGCCCCGGGCTCCTGGGCGGCGGCGGTCTCCCGGATTCCGAACGGCGACCGCCGCGGAACTCTGAGGTTCCGCGGCGGTCGCGTTAGGCTCTGTCTTTCCCTGCCCGCAGCGCTCCGGACGACCCGAGCCCTGCCGCGGCGGAGGTGCTAGCGGCGTGCGACTCCGTCGGCGCGGGCTGCCGCGGCAACCGCGGTCGAGACCGCGGGCGCGACACGCTCGTCGAAGACGCTCGGGATGATGTGGTCGTCGGCCAGCTCGTCAGCGATCACGTCGGCGAGTGCCCGGGCGGCCGCGAGCTTCATGCCCTCGGTGACCCGGCTGGCGCGGACGTCCAGCGCACCGCGGAACAGACCCGGGAAGGCCAGCACGTTGTTGATCTGGTTCGGGTAGTCGCTGCGGCCGGTGGCCACGATCCGGGCGTACTTGTGGGCGATCTCGGGGTCGATCTCCGGGTCCGGGTTGGCCATCGCGAAGACGATCGCCTCCGGCGCCATCGTGGCGACGGCCTCCTCGGGCACCTTGCCCGCGGAGAGGCCGAGGTAGACGTCCGCCCCGGCGAGTGCCTCGTTGATCGAGCCGCGCAGGCCGGCCTTGTTCGTCTCGGCGGCGAGGGCGGCCTTGACCGTCGTCAGGCCGTCCCGACCGGGGTAGATCATGCCGCGACTGTCGCCGACGGCGATGTCACCGATGCCGGCGGCGAGCAGGATGCGGGTGACGGCCACACCGGCGGCGCCGGCGCCCGACACGACGGCCCGCAGGTCGCCGAGGGTCCGCCCGGTCAGCCGGGCGGCGTTCTCCAGCGCGGCGAGCGCGACGATCGCGGTGCCGTGCTGGTCGTCGTGGAAGACGGGGATGTCGACGCGGTCCTGGAGCATCGACTCGATCGCGAAGCACCGGGGGGCCGAGATGTCCTCGAGGTTGACGCCACCGAAGCCCGGGGCGAGGCGGGCGACCGTGTCGACGATCTCCTCGACGTCGGTGCAGTCGAGGCAGATCGGCACGGCGTCGACCCCGCCGAAGTGCTTGAAGAGGGCGGCCTTGCCCTCCATGACCGGCAGGGCGGCCGCGGGGCCGATGTCACCGAGGCCCAGGACGGCCGTTCCGTCGGTCACCACGATCACGGTGTTGGAACGCCAGGTGTACTCGTCGGCCAGGGCCGGCGTCTCGGCGATCGCCGTGCACACCCGGGCCACGCCGGGGGTGTAGGCGAGCGAGAGGTCCTCGCGGTTGTTCAGAGGTGCGGTCAGCCCGATCCCGATCTTCCCGCCCCGGTGCAGCGCGAAGGCGGGGTCGTCGTCGGACGGGCGCGGGCTCGGCCCGTCGAACCCCGGCGACGTCACCGGTGCCGCGGGCGAGACGGGCCCATCGGTCGGGGCCGCGAGGGACGAGTCGAGGGTCGTGTGGTCTGTGGTTGCGGTCACGAAAGGGGCTCCTCGGACAAGCCACGGCGGTTCCGTCCGGCGAACGGTGTCACTGACCGGACGTGGCTGGACGTTCCCGGGGCCCCGGCGAAGATCGGGCGTTCGCGGGGCGGCGGGCACTGCTGCGCCACCTCGACGTGTGAGGTGGCTGGACTGCCACATGCCTGCGACGGGGGTGGCCCGACGCTGCTTCCAATATGGCACGCGCGAGGCTCCGGGCCTCCCGGTCCGGTTCACCGGCGGCCAACCCGGGATGACATCCGCGTGAAACATGCGTGCGTCGCCCGGGCGCCGTGACGTAGCTGAACTGTGACGTAATGGCACTTGTCGGGCTCCCCGGGATGAGTCCAACCTCCGCCGCTCACAACCGTCTGTCGCCTCGTGTTTCCCTACCTGTCGCCCATCCGACTCCGACGGGCGGTGCCGCCGGAGTCCGCGCCGCCAGGTCCGGCACACCCGGCCGCCCGCCAGGCCCACCCGAGGGCCGGGGCACGGCGGGAGCCAGGGCACACGGCGGCCGCACGTCCTCGCGCCGGCCACCCTACCGATCAGCCGATCAGCTCCCCGGCCGCGCCCGCCAGCCGACGCGGGCCGGCGCCGGTCCRCTCCCGGGGACCCGCTGGAAGGCCGCCACCGGAGCTGCCGTTGCGTTTCTGGAAACGACCTGAAACCGGCCCGCATCGTCCGACCCGGGTGCGGAATCCACCGCGTTTCAAGCCGGTTTCCACACAGGCGCGACGGCAATGATCTCGTGCCTCGCGACACATCCACGACCGATAAAGCGTGAGACGATTCACTCGAAACGCGAGCGTTGTTCGTCCGTGGACCTGCGGAGTGCGACAGGCGACGCGCGGGGGTTTCGAACACGGCTCGAGCCGGCCCGCGATCACCATCCGCCGACCGTCATCTCACAGAGCGGAAGCCCCACGTGTCAGGCCGATCCTGATGTCAACCAGTCGAAGCGGGACGTCCACCGACGGCACACGGCAGGCGACGAGGCTGACCGGGAATCGCCGCGCCCAACCTAGTAGCGTGCGTTGTCGTGGAGGTAACCGAGCTGCCGATCGCCGATGCCTGGTTGTTCACCCCTCGCCAGCACTCCGACCCGCGCGGAACATTCCTCGAATGGTTCCGCGTCGACGCGCTGGAATCGGTGACCGGGCACCGGCTTGAACTCGCCCAGGCGAACGCCAGTGTCAGCCGGGCGGGAACGCTGCGCGGCGTGCACTACGCCCAGGTGCCGCCCAGCCAGGCAAAGTACGTCACCTGTGTCAGCGGCCGCGTGCTGGACTGTGTCGTCGACATCCGGGTCGGTTCGCCGACCTTCGGGTCGCACGCGGCCGTCCTGCTCGACGACGTCGACCGGCGGGGCCTCTATGTCTCCGAGGGGCTCGGGCATGCCTTCATGGCGTTGACGGACGGCGCCGCGATCACCTATCTGTGCTCCACGCCGTACACGCCGGAGCGCGAGTTCGGGATCAACCCGCTCGATCCCGACCTGGCCCTGCCGTGGCCGGCCGAGCTGACCCCGCTGCTGTCGGAGAAGGACACCGCCGCGCCGACACTGAGCCAGGCCGCGGCGGCGGGCCTGCTCCCCACCTACGCCGACTGCCGGGCGTTCTACGACTCGCTGCGGCCGCTGAGCACCGGCGCGAGCCGCGGCTGACCCGCCGCCCGCCCGGGCGGCTCACGCCCGGGGTGGCCGGCTGCGGCGCAGTGCACGCGGGCGCGGCCAGTACCGCGCCACGACCCGGCCGAGGACGTCGCCGGCCGGGATCATCCCGAACGTCGCGCTGTCGGTGCCGGTGYGCACGTTGTCCGAGCGCAGCCACCAGGATCCGTCCGGGTCGGTGAACTCGGCCCGTTTGACCCCCAGCCCGCGCTCGGGCAGCCGCGCCACCACCACGTCACCCGGTCTGGGTGACGCGCCCCACAGCACGAGGCATGTGTCGCCGTCGTTCAGGGTTGGTTGCATCGACTCGCCGCGGACAGCGACCGCCCGCACGGAAACACGTGGCCTCACGGGGGTAGGTTGCCAGAAGGCGGGAAACTGGTCCGCGGACTCCTAACTCGCGATCCACGTCCCGCGATCGCAACCACCCAGGGCCGACCCGCCCGGCGCGGACGCGGCCGCCCCTGGGCGACAGACCCGAGGCGATACAGAGAGGACGGCGGCATGAGCCTGCTGCATCCCGCGATCAGCGTCAGTGCCCACTGTGACCTGCCCTGCGGCGTCTACGACCCGGCCCAGGCGAAGGTCGAGGCCCAGTCGGTCAAGGCCATCCAGGAGAAGTACCAGGCCAACACGGACCCGGAGTTCCGGGCCCGGGCGCTCGTCATCAAGGAGGAGCGCGCCGAGCTGGTCAAGCACCACCTCTGGGTGCTCTGGACCGACTACTTCAAGCCGAACCACCTCGAGAAGTACCCCCAGCTGCATGACCTGTTCTGGCAGGCCACCAAGGCAGCCGGCGCGGCCGGCGCCAAGGGCTCGGTCGACCCGACACAGGGCCAGAAGCTCCTGGACCTGATCGACGAGATCTCCACGATCTTCTGGGAGACGAAGGCCGCCGCCTGAGACTCGGGCGACAGGTAGGGCCGGGCGTTCCCCCGGGTGGCCGAGTGCCATCCCGGCGGGGCGCCCGGTTTTGTGTGTGGGTCGGGTGTCCCGTCGGCCGGTGGGGCGAGCGCCTGTGATCCCGTCCACCGGGGATCTAAATGATCACATCCCGGGAGCGGACATGATCAGACCTGCCCGGCACGGGGACGTCGAAGCCGTCCTCGCCCTGGTCCGCGGCCTCGCCGCCTACGAGCGCGAGCCGGACGCGGTCGCGATGACCGCCGACGACCTCACCATGGCCCTGTTCGGCGACCCACCCGCGGCGCACTGCCTGGTGGCGGGGTCGCCGAACCCGGCCGGCGACGTGGCCGACGTTGTGGGCTTCGCGATGTGGCACCCGACCTTCTCCACCTGGACGGGGAAAAGCGGGATGTACCTGATCGACCTGTTCGTCCGGCCCGAGCACCGCCGCGCCGGGCACGGCCGGGAGCTGCTGACCGAGCTCGCCCGGATCTGCGGGCGGCGCGGCTACCTGCGGCTGGAATGGGCCGTCCTGGACTGGAACACCCCCGCGCACGCCTTCTACCGGTCGGTGGGGGCGGCACCCACCTCGGAGTGGACCACCTGGCGGCTGGACGCCCGCGCGATCGACACGCTGGCAGGCCCCCGCTCACATCACGACAGTGTTACCTGACGTGCGCCTTCCCGGCTGAAACCGTGCCCTGAAGGTCACTGTCACCTGACCTCCGCACCGGCACCCCGGCCGCCCGCGGCCACCTGGTCGGCCGCGCCCGGCGCCGAGAACACCCAGGTGGCCGGGCAGGAAGCGGCCATCCGCGACCAGTCGGGCCTTCGGCGCCCTCTTCTGATCACCCGACCTGCGATACCCCAGGCGGGCTGGGTACGGTGGTGAACGACGGGGCCCACGCGAGTCGGACCTCCTCGGCAGCGCCATCATCGGAGTAACGCCCCGATGGATCGGGCAGGCGCCGGCACCGGAGTGTCGTCCGGAAACGGACACAACACCACGGGTCGCGGGAAACCCGCCTCGCAGCGCCGGCGACCGCAAGACACCGGCAACAGCAAGGCACCGATCACGGGACGGAACCCGAGCCAGACCCAGCCAGATCGAGATCCACGAACGAGCGACACCCGGTGGCGGAAACACCCGACACAAACGCACGAAGACCGACATCATCGACGAGGACCTTCCTCGCACGACCCGGGCTCTTGGGGGTAGGAACGTGAATCCGACGCCTTCGACCGGCGGCGCGGAGAACTCCGGCGGCACCTCGGGCGAGGCCACCCACGGCGGCGGCCCGCACGACGTCGTCCAGCTCACCCTGCCCGCCGCGAGCGCCTATCTGACCGTCCTGCGGACGGCCACCGCGTCGCTCGCGGCCCGGCTGGACTTCACCCTCGACGACATCGAGGATCTCCGGATCGCGGTGGACGAGGCGTGCGCGCTGCTGCTCGTCTCCGCCGTTCCCGGCTCGTCGCTGGAATGCAGGTTCGCCCTCGAGCCCGGCGTCATGAAAGTCCTGGTAACCGTCGAGAGCCTCGACGGCGAGCCGCCCTCCACCGAGACGTTCGCCTGGACGGTGCTGACCGCGCTGGCCGGCGACGTCTCCAGCTCGACCGGTCCGGGCTCCCGGGTAAGCATCGCCCTCCAGAAGCGCCGCGGTGTCCGGGCCGACCTGGGTGAGCCCCCGGCCGGGCACGTCCGCGGCTCCGGCGCGGCCTCCACAGCGGCCCTCGGCGACACGGTAGGCACGTCGTGACTTCAGCCGGCAGAACACCCACCACCCCTCGTACGGTCCCCACGAACCGCGCGGGCGACCCGGTCGCGGCACTCAGCCAGCGCGGTGCCGGCGACATCACCAGCGCTGACATCGCCAGCGCTGACACCGCCGGCCCCGACGTCGGCGGGATCACCGGGACGGCGCACGAGGCCGACGGCCTAGCCGAACGCGGATCCGGGCCTGGCGCCGAGCACGGTGGTCCGCCGCCCGCCTCGGCCGTGGGCGAGCAGGCCCAGCCCGACGAGGCCGTCGACGCCGCCGGTGCGGGCTCCCGCTCCGGCGCGTCCGGGCACGGCGCCGGGTCGCCGGATCGGATCCGGGCCCGCGCGCTGTTCGTCCGGCTGGTGTCGCTGCCCGAGGGGGACCCGGAACGGGCCGCCCTGCGCGACCAGCTCGTCCGCATGCACCTTCCCCTCGTCGAGTACCTCGCCCGGCGGTTCCGAAACCGCGGCGAGCCGCTCGACGATCTGGTGCAGGTCGCGACCATCGGGCTGATCAAGTCCGTCGACCGGTTCGACCCGGAGCGCGGGGTCGAGTTCTCGACCTACGCGACCCCGACCATCGTCGGGGAGATCAAGCGGCACTTCCGCGACAAGGGCTGGGCGATCCGGGTGCCCCGTCGGCTCCAGGAGCTCAAGCTCTCGCTGACGAAGGCGACCTCCGAGCTGTCCCAGTCGCTGGGCCGCTCGCCGACGGTCAGCGAGATCGCCCGTCACCTGGAGATGAGCGAGGAAGAGGTCCTCGAGGGCCTCGAGTCGGCGAACGCCTACTCGGCCGTCTCGCTGGACGCGCCCGACTCCGGGGACGACGAGGCTCCGGCCGTCGCCGACACCCTGGGGGTGCAGGACGAGTCGCTGGAGGGCGTGGAGTACCGCGAGTCCCTCAAGCCGCTGTTGGAGAAGCTTCCCCCGCGGGAGAAGCGCATCCTGCTGCTCCGCTTCTTCGGCAACATGACCCAGTCGCAGATCGCGAACGAGCTCGGCATCTCGCAGATGCACGTGTCCCGGCTGTTGGCCCGCACACTGGCCCAGCTCCGCCGCGGGCTACTGGAAGACGGCTGAGCCGACCAGCATTCGGTACGCCCCGGGGCCGCACCCCCGCCCCTGGCCCGGCCAACCGCCCGGCCTAAGCCTGACTGCTCACCAGCAGCAGCCCGTCCAGCACCTGCCTGTCCAGCAACGCCTGTCCTGTTCGCTGCCCGTCCGACCCGCGCTCGGCGCGGGTGCCGCACGGCACAGCCTGCCGGCGAACCGACCCCTGGGCCCGGGTCGGTTCAGCTCCTCACCCGGCCGCCCAGCCCGCCACGATCAAGCGTCGCCATCTTCGGCCGGCCTGGCGTACCCGCCGCCGAAGCCCAGGGACACGATGATCGCGAGCGGAACTACCACCAGCGGCACACCATAGCCGTACAGACCACCCTGCAACAGGCCCCAGGCAACGGGGAGACACAGAACCTGTGTCACCAGCGCAGGCGACCGGAAACCGGACCGGCCGCGCAGGACCCCCCAGGTCACCAGGCCCAGGCAGGCCGCGCCCACCAGAGCGAGCACACCACCGGTCTCCGCCCGGCCGACGTCCTCGATGTCGGAACCGAAGCCCCGGACCACCAGCAGCGCGCCCAGGCCCGCGAGCACCGCCGTCTCAACGCCGAGCAGCACGCCAGCGGCAAGCAGCGGACGCGGTACGACCCGCGCGCTCGGTGCCGGAGCAGGGCCGGACGCCCCGACGGGGCCGCGGTTGGTACCCATCCGCCGAGATTACGTCCCGTTCGCCACGACGGCGCTGGGGACCACACCGCGAGGCCCACGCCACGGCGCGGGATCCGCACGGACGGTGTGAGAGTTTTCCCAGCCGACGCCCGGAATGGTTGCGCAGGCTACCGTATTGGCATGCGCGGGCTGCTGGTCGTCAATCCGGTCGCGACCACCACTACCGAGCGGGTCCGCGACGTGCTCGCCACCGCTCTCGCCGCGGACGTCGCCCTGGAGACGGTGGTCACCAAGGGGCGCGGCCACGGGCTGGAGCTGGGTGCCCGGGCCCGCGAGCTCGGCATCGACGTGGTGATCGTCCTCGGTGGCGACGGCACCGTGAACGAGATCGTCAACGGCCTGGTCGAGAGCGGCCCGGCGGGCGAGGGCCCGGCACTCGCCGTCGTCCCGGGCGGGAGCACGAACGTCTTCGCCCGAGCGCTCGGGTACTCGGCGTCGCCGGTGGAGGCCACCGGGGAGCTGCTTGCCGCGCTGCGCGAGGGCCGCTCCCGGCAGGTGAGCGTGGGCCGGGCCCGGTACGGCGACCAGACCCGCTACTTCACCTTCTGCCTCGGCATGGGTCTCGACGCCGATGTGGTCGCCGCGGTCGAGCGTCGCCGTGACAAGGGACGTCGCAGCACCGCCGGGCTCTTCCTGCGCTGCGCGACCGCCGAGCTCGTCCGCCGGGTCGGGCGCTCCGGCCCGGCGATCAGCATCACCGCGGCGGGCGGCATCCTGGGTGGGGTGGCCACCGGGCGCGCGGCGCCCGACGGCGACGCGGCTGACGGCGACGCGCGGGACACCGAGGCCGGCGGGGCGGCCGGCACCGGGGAGACCGGCGGGGCGGCTGTCGACCACTCCGAGCCCGGGGCGCAGGGCCGTGAGCCCGTCGAGGTGTCGCTCGCGATCGTCTGCAACACCCGGCCCTGGACCTACCTGAACAACCGGCCGGTCGCCGCCTGCCCGGAGGCCTCCTTCGACACCGGCCTCGACCTGGTGGGGCTGCGCCGCGCCAGGCTGTCGAGCGTGCTGCGGACGGGGCTCCAGATGCTGGGCGACGAGCCGACCCCCCGGGGGCGCAACGTCGTCACGCTGCACGACGCGGCGGCGGTGACTCTGCGGGCCGATCAGCCGGTCGCGGTGCAGATGGACGGCGAGGTCCTGGGGAACTTCGAGCTGGTGGAGCTCACCGACCACCCTCGGGCACTGCGCGTCATCGCCTAGCCCGACCGAATCGCCCGAGGCTCCTGAGCGTCGTCACCTGAGCCGGGACCGAGTCGACTGAAGCTCCTGAGCCGACTGAAGGCGCCTGAGGCGGTGAGGCAACCGAGGCCCCTGAGCCGGCTGAGAGCGCCCGCTCAGGGGCGCCGCAGCGCCTGGCCGACGCCCACGGGGTCGTCACAGATCACGCCGTCCACACCGGCGTCGCGCAGCTCGATCGCCGTCGCCGGGTCGGTGACCGTCCAGGTGACGAGGCGGAGGCCGGCCCGCCGCGCGCGCGGGACCGCGTCGGTCACGCCCAGCACGGCGGACACGTGTGCGTGCAGCTCCGTGTGGCCCGCCGAGCGGGCGTAGGCGACCCCGCCGCTCACCGACATCCGCGGCATCGTGAGGAACGCGGTCGCGACGCCGAGCCCGGCGTCGCGGATCGCCTCGATCGCGAACCAGTCGAAGGACGAGACTGTGATTCCCGACACAGATCGGCTTGCCGGCGCCGGGTTCCCGGTGGAGCTCGACCCACTCGATTCGCCGGCTGGCCCACCCGCCGAGCCGGGCGCGGAAGGCGCTCCGTTCGCGGGAAGCGCTCCGTTCGCGAATGGCGTACCGGGGCCGGGCGGCGCACCGGCGGCCAGCTGGGCGAGCTGTGGGTCGACGTCGGATGGCGCACCGGGGGCCGGCGCTGTCGCCTGATCGAGGTGCGCGCCGGCGACGGAGGAGCCCGGCAGCCCGCGAGCCCGCAGCAGCTCGATGAGCGCACGGGCCGTCCGCTCGCGTGGAGCGTCGAAATCCGGCTGGCCCGGCTGGTTCTTGATCTCCAGGATGAGACGGCCACGGCCGTCCCAGACGTCGAGCATCTCGGTCAGCAGTGGGATGCCACGGCTGGCGAGCTCACTGGTCGACCGGCGGATGACGGCCCGACCGCCCAACCGCGGCAGCCGCGCGTCGTGCACACACACCAGGTCGCCGTCGGCGCTGCGGCGCACGTCGAGCTCGACGCCGTCCGCACCTGCCCGTAACGCGGCGTCTACCGCCTCGAGCGTGTTCTCCGGACCGGGTGTCCGGCTTCCACGATGGCCCAGAACCTCCATCGCCCCATCCTGCGCGGTCCGTTCCATGCGGTCACGCCGCGTGGAGAGTGGATCGGTCGGGTGTTCCGCGACTCACCTGCCGTCGGTTACCTGCGGTCAGTTCACGTGCTGGTCGTATGCCCCGCTGTCAGCGCGGTTGCCTGCGTGGTCCTCAGTGCTACGCCGGCCGACCGCGCCACTCCACACGGCGACAGCCAGATCGACACCAAGAGGGCAGCCTAGCACGAGATGACTAACCGGCATCACCCGACAGGCCAACATCGTTTGACCCTGCGGGGCGAGCCGACCCATCGTTACGCCACAACGATTCAACATGATCCGAAGGGCCTCGAAGTACTACAAACCACGGGATCCACTCGTGATGACCACCGGCCGACGTAGGGCAGGGTGATCCTTGGTCCGCTTGTGTCCCCGTCGGACAGGTAGCGGCCAGACCGGGCGTGACGGACCATGCAGGTTCTTGCGCCCCTGCCCGTTCCGGTGGGAGGGTGGCGAATGTCCGAGGTGGATGCACGTGCAGTTGGGTCCGCACACATGCACTCGCACAAGCCCCGGTCGCCGCGACCCGATCAGACATCCGGAATTTTCTTCTGGGACGCGACGCAACCAAGGCGGCTCACCGAGCGTCTGATGTGCAGTGTGACCCGAGACGAGAGAGGGAGTAGTACGCATGGACTGGCGCCACAGAGCGCTCTGCCGTGAAGAGGACCCCGAGCTCTTCTTCCCGATCGGTACGACCGGTCCGGCAGAACGCCAGGTCGAAGAGGCGAAGGCCGTCTGCAGGCGGTGCGCAGTCACTAGTGACTGCCTCAACTGGGCACTGGACACCGGGCAGGATTCCGGCGTCTGGGGCGGGTTGAGCGAGGATGAACGTCGGACGCTCAAGCGCCAGGTGCGGCTGAGAGTCCGGACCGCCTGAGTCCGGACCACCCAAGCCCGGGGCGCCCCACACTGGGCGCGATCGAGCCGGTCGGCATCAGGACCGATCAGGCCTACCTGAGGTAGGCCGCACACAACCGAACAATGATCGTGAACCGCCTGTCCGCGTACGGACGGACCGGATGTCCATTGCGGAGCCACGCAGTGGTCCGTTCCCATCCGCTCGCGGGTCGATCGACGCATGCCCGAGGCGAGATTCACGATATGCATCACCATCGGCCGCTCTGTCCGCTGGTCCGGCGCACACCCCTGCGCGGACCCGGACGGAGCGGCCGAAAAATCTTTCGGGTCGGCATCCCCTTCGGGGTACTCGGCCTCCCCGCCGGCACCATCGGCGGCGCCCGATGCGCCACGACCGCCCTGCGGCGACGACACGACCGCCGTACGCGAGCCGTGAACAGAGGACACATTGGCCTGCGTACCCGCGCCAGCGAGGCCCAAACACACAACTTCAAGAAAGTGGGATCGACAGGAGCGCCTCGGTCCCTCGTGCCGGACCGGCCTGCAGCCGGATGGTCCCGCGCATCTCGCCCAGCACCAGCTGACGGACGATCTGCAGCCCGAGCCGGGGTGAGTGCTCGAGCTGGAAGTCGTCCGGCAGGCCGGCGCCGTCGTCGGCAACCACGACGTCGAGGCGGTCCTCGGCGCGCCGCACGCGGAGCTCGATCGCTCCCGACGATCCATCGAACGCATGTTCGACAGCATTCTGCAGAAGTTCCGAGAGCACAAGGGCCAACGGCGTGGCGAGTTCGCCCGAAAGCCGGCCGAACGACCCGATCCGCCTGGTCGTCGCGCGGGTCCCGGTCGACGCGAGGTCGACGGTCACCGAGGTGATCTGGTCGGCGATCTCGTCGAACGGAACGGACTCCCCCAGCGTCTGGGAGAGYGTCTCGTGGACGACGGCGATCGAGGTCACCCGGCGCACCGACTCGCGCAGCGCGTCGCGGGCCTCGTCCGCCTTCGTCCGGCGCATCTGCAGGCGCAGCAGCGCCGCCACGGTCTGCAGGTTGTTCTTGACCCGGTGGTGGATCTCCCGGATCGTCGCGTCCTTGCTCAGCAGCTGGGCCTCCCGGCGCCGCAGCTCCGAGACGTCGCGGACGAGGACCAGCACCTCGCGGATCGCGCCGGGGAAGAGCGGGATGGCCCGCAGCAGCACGACCGTGCTGCCCACCTCGATCTCGACCTCGACCGGCCGGCGCCGGCTGATCGCGTGCCAGACCGCGGGTGTCGTGGCCGGCAGGTTGAGCGCGCGGTGCACGGTGCGCAGGTCCTCACCGGTGACGTTCCCGGTGTGGCCGAGCCGGCGGTACGCCGACAGCGCATTCGGGCTGGCGAAGATCACCTTGCCGGCGCCGTCGAGGCGCATCATGCCGTCACCGACCCGCGGCGCCTCGGGCAGCTCGGCGGAGCTGCCCCGGAACGGGAACGCACCCTCGGCGATCATCAGGGCCAGGTTGTTCGCGCCCTGCAGGTAGGCGGACTCCAGCGCGCTCGGCGTCCGGGTCGTCGCGAGGTTGGTGTCCCGGGCCAGGACGGCGATCACCCGGTCGCCGTGGCGCACCGGGATCGCCTCGGTGCGCACCGGCACCCCGCCGTCCCACTCGGGCTCACCCTCCCGCGCGATCCGGTGCTCGCGCCAGGCGTTCTGCACGACCCACCGGTTGATGACGACGCTGCCGACCTCGTCGTTGTGATACGCGGTGGGTCCGGTCGTGGGACGTACCTGCGCGACGACCTGGAACTCCATGCCGCCGGCGTGCCCCGCCCGCACCGAGCCGGACCGCACCGGGACAAGCAGCAGCAGGTCCGCGAAGGACAGATCGGCGAGCAGGGCCCAGTCCGCGACGAGCGCATGGAGATGGTCGATGTCGTCGCCGCTGAGATCGGTGCTCGCTCGCAGGGCGTCGGCGAGGGTTCCCACGGGACGCAGACTGCCAGACGCCGTGGTGGGCGTGCCGGGCGGCCGGGCCGGAATGCGCCGTACGCTCGCCGACGTGACGCCCGACAGCACCATCACCACCCCATCCGCGACCTCGGCCGACGCATCGGACGGCGTCCCGGCCAGCCCCGCCGGCACCGTGCCCGGCCCCGCGGGCGGCGCGACCAGCCACGCGAACAGCCCCGCCGCCAGCCCCGCCCCGCTCGGCTGGCTGGGCGAGGCGGCCCGGCTGCGGGCCGAGGCCGGGCTGCACCGCGTGCTGCGCCCCCGGGCGCCCCGCGCCGAGCGCGGGCCCACGGGCGCGCCGGCGCTGCCCGCACACGGCTCGCTGCAGCCGTGGACCGACGGTGATCTCCTGCTCGACCTCGCCGGCAACGACTACCTCGGGCTGGCTCGCCATCCGGAGGTGGTCGAGGGCGGCATCGCCGCGCTGCGCGCGTTCGGCGCCGGGTCCACCGGCAGCCGGCTGGTCAGCGGCACCACGACGCTGCACGGGGAGCTCGAGTCCGCGCTCGCCGAGCACCTCGGCTTCGGCTCCGCGCTCGTCTTCTCCTCGGGCTACGCCGCCAACCTGGCGATGCTGACCGTCCTCACCGGGCCTGGTGACCTGGTGCTCTCCGACGAGCGCAACCACGCCTCACTGGTCGACGCCTGCCGGCTGTCCCGCGCGGACGTCCTGGTCACGCCACATTCGGACGTCGATGCGGTCGACGAGGCGCTGGCCACACGTTCCTGGCGGCGCGCGTTCGTCCTCACCGACTCGATCTTCTCCGCGGACGGCGATCTCGCCCCGCTGGCCGCCCTGCACGCGGTCGCCCGGCGACACGGCGCCGTCCTGCTCGTCGACGAGGCGCACGGGCTCGGCGTCGTGGGCCCGGGCGGGCGCGGGGCGCTCGCCGCGGCCGGGCTGGCCGGCGAGCCGGACGTGATCGCCACCGTGACCCTCTCCAAGTCGCTGGGCAGCCAGGGCGGTGCCGTCCTCGGGCCGGCCGCGCTGCGCGACCACCTGATCGACACCGCCCGGACGTTCATCTTCGACACGGGGCTGGCGCCGGCGTGCGCGGGCTCCGCACTGGCGGCGCTGCGGCTGCTCACCCGACACCCGGACCTGCCGGAGCGGGTCCAGCGGCGGGCGCGGGAGATCGCCGCCGCGACCGGGGCCCCGGAGCCGGCCGGCGCGGTGGTGTCGGTGGTGCTCGGCGATCCCGAGCGGGCCGTCTCGGTGGCCGCGGCCTGCCGCGACGCCGGGGTCGCCGTCGGCTGCTTCCGGCCCCCGACGGTCCCCGCCGGGACGAGCCGGCTGCGGGTGGCGGCCCGCGCCGACCTCACCGAGGCCGATGTGAGCCGCGCGGTCGGTGTGATCACCGACGCCATCGGCCGGTTCCCCGCGCCGTGAGCGTGCTCATCGTCACCGGCACCGGGACGGAGGTCGGCAAGACCGTGGTGACCGCCGCCCTCGCCGCCCTCGCCGCGGACAGGGGGACGGCGGTCGCCGTGGTCAAGCCGGCGCAGACCGGCGTCCGGGCCGGCGAGCTGGGCGACGTCGACCTCGTCCGGGACCTCTCCGGGGTCGACGACGTGCACGAGCTCAGCCGGTACGCCGACCCGCTGGCGCCGGTGAGCGCCGCGCGGCGGGCCGGCCTGCCCACGCCCGACCTCGGCACGGTGGCGGTGGCGGTGCGGCGGCTGCAGGCCGACCGCGGGCTGGTCCTCGTCGAGGGCGCCGGCGGTCTGCTCGTCCGGTACGACCACGACGGCTCCACCCTCGCCGACCTGGCCCGGACGCTGGCGGCACCGGTTCTCGTGGTCACGACCGCCGGGCTCGGCACGCTGAACGCGACGGCGCTCACCCTGGAGGTCATGGCCAACCGCGGGCTCGACCTGGCGGGCATCGTCGTGGGCTCCTGGCCGGCCGAGCCCGACCTGGCCGCGCGCAGCAACATCGTCGACCTCGAGCTGCTCGCCGCGCGGCCGCTGGCCGGGGCGGTGCCGGCCGGGGCCGGGCTGCTCGGCACCGGGCAGTTCCTGCAGATCGCGCGATCCTCGCTCGAACCGGCCCTCGGCGGCGCATTCAACGCCGCGGAGTTCCGACGCCGGTACGCCGTGTGACGACCCCGGCCGGACTCACGTCACAACACGGGCACGAGTCACGAGGATGACTGAACAATGGTCTCGGCGCGGATCGACCGGCCCCGGCCGGCCACAACCCCCGCCACCCGACCGCTGATACGAGAAGACGGACGTCCAGCCCGACCGCTGGCCGCGAGCCACGCCGCCGGCACGACCTCCTGATGGAGATCACCTGTGACCGCACCTGTGACCACGCCCGCGACCGCGGAAGCGTCCCCGACCGTCGAGACCACCGACGTCACCGAGGCACCCCGACCCGTCGACGACGACATTCTCGCCCGTGCCCGCCGACAGGTACTCGACGAGGGGCGCGGCCTCGACGAACAGGACGTGCTCGCGGTCCTCCAGCTGCCGGACGAGGCACTGGGCGACCTGCTCGCGCTCGCCCACGAGGTGCGGCTGCGCTGGTGCGGGCCGGAGGTCGAGGTCGAGGGCATCATCAGCCTCAAGACCGGCGGCTGCCCCGAGGACTGCCACTTCTGCTCCCAGTCCGGCCGCTTCGACTCCCCCGTGCGCTCCGCCTGGCTGGACGTCCCGTCCCTGGTCGAGGCGGCGAAGGCGACGGCGGCGACCGGCGCCACCGAGTTCTGCATCGTCGCCGCGGTCCGCGGCCCCGACCAGCGGCTGATGGAGCAGATCCGCGAGGGCGTGGCGGCGATCCGGGCGGCCGTCGACATCAACGTCGCCTGCTCGCTCGGCATGCTCACCCAGGAGCAGGTGGACGAGCTCGCCGGCCTGGGCGTGCACCGCTACAACCACAACCTGGAGACGGCGCGCTCGCACTTCCCGAAGGTGGTCACCACCCACAGCTGGGAGGAGCGCTGGGAGACCTGCGAGCTCGTCCGCGCCGCCGGGATGGAGCTGTGCTGCGGCGCGATCATCGGTGTGGGCGAGTCCCTCGAACAGCGCGCCGAGCTGGCCGCCCAGCTCGCCGCTCTGGAGCCGGACGAGGTGCCGCTGAACTTCCTCAACCCGCGACCCGGCACCCCGTTCGGTGACCTGCCCGCGGTGGACTCACGCGAGGCCCTGCGCACCATCGCCGCGTTCCGGCTGGCGCTGCCCCGCACGATCCTGCGCTACGCCGGCGGGCGCGAGATCACGCTGGGCGACCTGGATGTCCAGGGAATGCTCGGCGGCATCAACGCGGTGATCGTCGGAAACTACCTGACCACGCTCGGCAAGAATCCGGAGAGCGACCTGGCCATGCTCACGGAGCTGCGGATGCCGATCAAGTCCCTGCAGGCCACGCTCTGAGCAAGTGAGTCCGGACCTTCCGTCACCCTAATGTTGATCTATCATCGGGGGTTCGTGTCCGGTTCGGGTGTTCCGCGGAGCACCGCGGTCGACCGTGGTTCGTGGTGACCACGGCTCGCGGGAGTTCGGGTGTTCCGCGGAGCACCGCGGTCGACCGTGGTTCGTGGTGACCACGGCACGGCCAGCCGTCATTTATCGGACAAAACCCCTACACGTCGGGGTGGCCTGCTCGTCGTTTGACATCCTTCTCGCCCTCCCAGAGCGAACGTCGCAGGGCGTGCCGTCTGAAACGGCGAGAAAGAAACCAAACGGCGAGTAGCCGAGCGCGCGGAAGCGAACCGGAGCCTGGGCGGTCGGCACCGAGGGCGAAACTGTCGGACTACTCGTCCAGACCACGAGCCCCGCCACCGACCCAGGGCCGGGTAGCGGGACGAGCCCGGCCCCGCGGCCAAGGCTGGGAAGCGGCCACGGGTCAGGCCGACACCGACGTCCCGTGCTCGGCGCAGCGCGCGCTCCAGCCCAGCGGGGTCACCTGGACGACGAGGCGACGCCGGCAGGACGAGCAGTACCGCGGTGGTTCCAGCGCGCGCGCCCGCGCGCAGACGTCATGACTGCCAATGCTCGCGAGCTGGCCACACCGGTCGCAGAACGAGGCCTCCATGACAGAGCAGCCTAGGGCACCCGGCCCGCGACCGGCGGCGGGAAGTCCGCGCCGTCACGTCACCACCGGTGGCCTGCCGGGCGGCTGCCTGCCGGGCCGTCGCGGGCCACCGGCGGCAGCATGTCACCCGCGCAGCATGTCACCGGTGACCGGTCAGGAGTCGACGACGGCGATCAGGTCCCCGTCCTGCACGACGTCGCCCTCGTTGACGGCGATGCTGGCGACGGTGCCGCCCTCCTCGCTGATCACCGGAATCTCCATCTTCATGGAGTCGAGGATTACCAGGGCATCACCCGCCGCGACCGAGTCGCCGACACCGACGACGACCTTCCAGACGTTGGCGACCATCTCGGCACGGACTTCCTCGGACATCGGAATCCCTTCTCCACGTCGACCGCTCTCCCGGTCGACCGCGCTGCGGCGCCGGCTGATGTGAGCGTAGTAGCCGCCGGGTCGGCGCAGGATCGCAATCGACCCGACGCGCCATCCGGACGACCCGCGGCGGGGCCGCGCCCGGTTGGGAGGACGACCCCACACCCCCGGGCCATGCCGGTGCGCGGCGCCGGATCGGGCGCCCACGCGGGCACGGGCCGCGACCTCGTCGTCGGCGCCGCTGCGTCCCGGGCCCGTCGCGGAAGGGTCACACCGGCGGGCGGTGCTGCGCGATCGAGCGGCGACCCTCCACACTTACGGATGTGCTCGTACTCCTCCTCCTGACCCTGTTGTGCGGGTTGGCCGTGGGGCTCGCGAGGGGCGGAACCCTCGACGCCCTCAGTCGCGTCCACGTCGCCAGGCCCTGGCTGTTCGTCGGCGTACTGGTCGTGCTGGCCGTCGGCAGGCTCGTCGGAGCACTGCACAGCCCGGCCTGGATCCTCGCGTCAGCCGGTCTGGTGGTCTTCGCCGTGGCCAACCGGCGGCTCCCCGGCCTTCCGCTGCTGTGCGCCGGCGTGCTGCTCAACGCGCTCGTGATCAGCGCCAACAGCGGGGACATGCCGGTCTCGGCGTGGGCCGCCGACCGGGCCGGCGTATCGGTCCAGAGCATCCACGACTCGCACTTCCACACGGTGGCGGGAGGGGACACGTCGCTGCGCCTGATCAGTGACATCCTGCCGCTCCCGACGCCGGGCGCACCGGCCGTGGTGAGCCTCGGGGACGTCCTCATGGCCGCCGGCCTGGGCATGTTCGGCGCGGTGGCACCGGTGCGGGCACGGCGGACGTTGCAGGCCCGGCTCGCCGCCGGCCTCGCCCGACCCCGGCGGGCCGCTGGCGCACCGGACACCGACGGACACGGCGCGGACGACAGCGACGGCGACGGCGACGGGCCCGGCGACGACGAGGGACACCTCGACGACGAGCACCTCGAAGACGAGAGACCCCGCGTCGACGGGCACGGCAGAGACCACGAGGACGTCAGGGATCACGAGGGTGACGGGCTCGAGAGCGACGGGCGGGACGGGGACCGTGAGGACGACGGATACGTCCTGGACCAGGACCCGTCGGCCGAGGAGCCGCTCGCCGAGGGCCCGCCCGGCGACGAGCACACGGAGCGGGACGGCACGCCACGGCTCGTTCCCGCCATGACCGGGCCCGCGGACGACCCGGCCGGACCCGTGGGCGCCACGGCCGCGCCGGAGCGCCCCGGAGCGGGGGACGTGCCGCCCGGCCGCGAACCCGCCGACGATCATCCGGGCGGTGACGGGCCCCCGCCCGGCGACGGGACCAGGCTCGGCGGACGCGCCGGCGCGGGCCCGGACTCCGGCCCCACCAGCGGCCTCGCCCGCCCCGTCGACAGCGGCCACGCCGCCGAGTAGGCCGACCAGCCGGGTCCGCCGCCGCTGCGCGGCAGCCGGCGGCTGGCAGTATGTGCCCAGAGCGACCATGTGCTCAGAGCGGCGGAGAGGAGTTCATGATGGCGAAGAAGAAGCGCAAGCGGCGCGCGCGGGCGAAGAGCAAGGCCAACCACGGCAAGCGCCCGAACACCTGACAGGTGGACCGGGTGGGACGCCCAGCGCTCCCACCCGGTCTCGTCAGCCGGTCACGCCGGCCGAGCCGGAGGCGGCGGCGTGGGCGCTGATCCGGGCCCGGATCCAGTCGACGGTCCGGGTGAGCCCGCCGTCCAGGTCCATCCGCGGCCGCCAGCCGATCTCCCGCTCCGCGAGGCCGACGTCCAGGCTGATGCGCTGCAGCTCGCCGGGGCGCGGCGGGGCGAACTGGGGCTCGTCCGGCACCCCGACCACCCGCGCGATGCGGCTGTGCAGGTCGAGAACGGTGGTCTCGGCGCCGGTCCCGATGTTGATCCGCAGGCCGTTGGCCGCCTGGGCCGGCACGCACCGGGCGAAGGCGTCGGCGACGTCCCCGACGAAGACGTAGTCCCGGCTGGTCGTCCCGTCACCGAAGATCTTGGTCGGGCGCCCCTCGAGCATGGCGGTGCCGAAGATGGCGACCACCCCGGCCTCGCCGTGCGGGTCCTGACGGGGCCCGTAGACGTTCCCGAGCGCCAGCGCCGTCGTCGCGACACCGTAGGTCACCCGGTACACGTTGAGGTACAGCTCGCCGGCGGCCTTCCCGGCCGCGTACGGCGACTCGGGCGCGGGTGGCACGGACTCGTCGACGGGCAGCGCGGCCGGCGTGCCGTAGATCGACCCGCCGGACGAGGTGTGGATGACCTTCGCCACCCCGGCGGCCCGGGCCGCCTCCAGCAGGTTGATCGTGCCGAGAACGTTCAGCCGGGCGTCGAGCAGCGGGTCGGCGACGCTGATCCGGACGTCAATCTGCGCCGCGAGATGAGCCACCGCGTCGGGGCGGACCCGGGCGACGAAGTCACCGAGATCGGGCGATGTGATATCGCCCTTCTCGAACGAGAACCGGGCATCGGCCGCCGCCTGCGCGAGATTCTCCATGCGCCCGGACGACAGGTCGTCGATGCCCACGACCGAATGACCGTCAGCAAGCATCCGATCGACGACGGTGGAACCGATGAAACCGGCCGCGCCGGTGACGAGGATACGCACAGCAGGCAGCCTAACCGCCCGCTGCCGACCTCCCCGCACGAGCGGGGAGGCGCTCGCCTAGTCGGGGCGGAACTCGGTCGCGTCGGCGCCCGTGCGGGCCGCGCGCAGCCGGGCCAGCACACTGAGCCGCAGCGAGTCCGGTGCCCGCTCCCCGCCGCACTTGCGCGCGACGAGCATTTTCACCTCGTGTTCGACCCCGAACTCCCGCAGGCACGGCGAGCACTCGTCGAGATGTGCCCGGATCAGGTGCTGCTGCGGGTCGTTGCACTCCCCGTCGAGGTAAAGAAAGACCGCGTCGAGCACCTTGCGGCAATCGATGTTGTGAGGTCCTCCGCAGCTCACGACCCACCGCCCTCGTTCTCGGCAGACCCCGCCGGAACCAGCCCGCGCTCCAGCGCGTACTGCTCCAGCGACTTTCGCAGACCACGCCGCCCACGGTGCAGCCGTGACATCACGGTACCGATGGGAGTGCCCATGATCTCAGCGATCTCCTTGTACGAGAACCCCTCGACGTCGGCCAGATAGACCGCCATCCGGAAGTCCTCGGGCAGCGCCTGGAGCGCCTCGGTGATGTCGCTGTCGGGCAGGTGCTCCAACGCCTCGGCCTCGGCGCTCTTCAGGCCGGTGGACGTGTGCGACTCCGCCTCGGCGAGCTGCCAGTCCTCGACCTGCTCGGTCGGGCTCTGCAGCGGCTGCCGCTGGCGCTTGCGGTACGTGTTGATGAACGTGTTCGTCAGGATGCGGTACAACCAGGCCTTGAGGTTGGTTCCCTCCTGGAACTGGTGGAAGGCCGCGAATGCCTTGACGAAGGTCTCCTGAACGAGATCCTCCGCGTCCGCGGGGTTGCGGGTCATCCGCAGCGCGGCAGCGTAGAGCTGATCGAGGAACGGCAGGGCATCCCGCTCGAACCGGGCGCCGCGCTCCTGGGTGGACTCGTCGTTGGTCTCGTCGACCAGGATCACTCCTTCGCCCCGCCGGGAACCGATCGCCGGCCCGCCGGCTGCCGTCCTGACTGGACCGCTCTCCGCGCCGGACGATACCCCCGCCACCGCCCTGGTGCGCACCGGCGCGGCGACCGGCCGCCCGCGGCCCGGCCCCGTCACCCGGCGATCCTGCGAGCGCGGGCCTGGTGTGCTGTGCTGGAACGTCATCGAACCTCCGTGACGCGGGCACTCCGGCGGTCGCACCACCTCCGTGCGACACCGGCCACGCCTGGCCTCCCGCGCTTCCCACTGGCGCCAACCACCGCGGGCTGTTCTCGATTCCCGGCGGGTGCTGTTCTCGATTCCTGGCGGGTCAGGCGGGTCGAACGGGTCGCGGGTGGGTAACCGAAACAGACGTGAGCACTCAGCCGCGGCGCGCTCAGGCCGTGCCGCCGGGCCCGTCTCCGACCATGCCTCCGGGCTCATGTCCGACCGTGTCCCCGGGCTCGTGCCCGACCGTGCCGGAGGGCTCGTCCCCGAGGCGGGCGAGCAGCCAGGACGCGCCCACCTCCGCGGCCTCCCCGATCACCTCCCCCACGGGCCGGCCGTCCCGGACCCGCACCCGGAACGAGTGGTCGGCCCCCGCCACGACGTGCACCCTGATCCCGCAGGACGGGTCGGCCACCGGCATGCCGAAGGCGTCGCGCGATCCCTGCACCACGAGGACGGGGACGCCGGCCCCCGCCAGCTCCGGCCCGCGCGACGGCTTCCCGCCCGGCGGCTCGAGCGGGAAGCCCAGCGCCAGCACCGCGCGGGCACCGACGGCACGGGCGCAGCGCACCGCCACCCGCGATCCCATCGACGCCCCGGCCAGCGCCAGGCGGTCGGGCGGGCCCAGCGCGGCGACCGCCGCGGTGAGCACGGCGTCCAGCCGGGCGGGGCGGTCGGGGGCGCGCCGGCCGGCCACCCGGTAGGGCATCTCCAGGGCGGCCACCCGGATCCCGGCGGCGGTGAGGCGTTCCGTGAGCGCGGTCAGCGCCGGCGTGTCGGTGCCGCTGCCCGCCCCGTGCAGGAGGACGACGGTGCCGACAACCTCGGCGCGTGGCGGGACGGGAACCACCCACAGTCGTCCACCGTCCACAAGGAGGGGATCCTCGCCTGCCGTCGCGGCCGCCCTGACCGGCGCCGGTGGCTCGGCCGGGTCACTTCCGTCCGAGCCGCCCGGGAAGGACACTGCGTGGTCGGCCCGAACATCTGTCAGAATTTCACCTTGCGCATGTGACGTGCCTCGCATCATTGCCCCTTGAAGGGTAGGAACGGTCCATGTTGTCTGGCCCCGACGCCGACACTCACTCGTCCCGGGGGTCCTCCAACACGCTGGTGTGTGAGGCCCCCGCCGGCAGTGACGACCCCTACTGGGCCTTCTACGAGGAGGTCGCCTCGGCCCAGCTGAAGGAGTGGCTGCCCGCCGATCCGGTCCGCGTCCTGGACGTCTCCGGCCCGCGGGCCAGATTCGCACGCCAGATGGTCGCGGCCGGGCACGAGGTGGTCCGGGTCGTGGGGAGCCTCAGCAGCGTGGACACGCCGGGCGAGAGCGAGCCCGCTCCCGGCCCGGGGGCCGTGCGGCGGGTCGTCGGTGATGCCCGCTCGCTGGACTGGTTCCGTCCCGGCTCGTTCGACGCCGTGCTCGCCGAGGCACGGGCCCTGTCGTTCTGCCTGGCTACCGAGACCACGCTCGAGGAGATCCACCGCATGCTCCGGCCGGGCGGCCGGCTGCTGCTGTGCGTCGACTCCCTGCTTCTCGGGCTCGCCCGGCTCGCCGAGCAGCACCGCTGGGCGGAGCTGTCCGACGTGCCGCGCGCGGACGTCGTGCTCGTCCCGGCCGAGGACGGCACCATCACCCGGTGCTTCTGGCCCGAGGAGCTGCGCGCCCTGCTCACCAGTGCCGGTCTGGAGGTCGACTGGATCCGCCCGCGCACGGTGCTCTCCGCCGAGGCGGTCCGCCGGGCCGTCGCCGAGGACGTCTCCTGCTTCCCCACCCTGGTGCGCACCGAGGTCGAGCTCGCCGCCGAGCGTGAGGGCGAGTCAATCGGTATTCACCTGATCGCCTCGGCCCGCCGGCCCGACTAGCGCCGGGAATCCGGCATGCTGGCACGGTGACCACCATCACCGAAGTGCAGCGCGGGCAGGGCGACCCGTGGTCGGCTCCGGTCGCGACCGGTCCGGTCCGGGCGACCGTCACCGTGCCGGGCTCGAAGTCCGGCACAAACCGGGCGCTCGTGCTGGCCGCGGCGGCTGACGGGGTCTCCCGCCTGCGCGGGGCGCTGCGCTCCCGGGACACCGTCCTGATGACCGCCGCCCTGCGCGAGCTCGGCGCGACGGTGACCGACGAGGCCGCACCAGGCGGCGCCGAGCCGGGCAGGCCGGGTGAGCCGGGCGCGGACCAGGGCGCCGCCGACATCGTCGTCACCGGCCCGGTCGGCGCCGTACGGGGCACGGCCGCGATCGACTGCGGCAACGCGGGAACGGTCGCGCGCTTCACTCCCGCGCTGGCGACACTGGCCCGCGGGGACGTGCGCTTCGACGGCGATCCCCGGATGCGGGACCGCCCGCTCGCCCCGCTGCTGCGCGCGCTGCGCGAGCTGGGCGCCCACATCGACGGCGACCGGATGCCCTTCACCGTGCGCGGCACCGGGGCGGTCTCCGGCGGGGCGGTGACGGTCGACGCGTCGGATTCCAGCCAGCTCGTCTCCGGCCTGCTGCTCGCCGCGGCGCGGTTCGAGCGCGGTGCGACCGTGACCCACGCCGGTCACCGCCTGCCGTCCGGGCCGTACCTCGACATGACCGTCGCCGACCTGCGGGCGGCCGGGGTGATCGTCGACGTCGACGACCCGACCGCGGACCTGCTGCGCGCCGGGGGCACTCCGGCCGCGTCGACCCGGCGCTGGCGGGTCGAGCCCGGCGGGCCGCGGCCGCTGGACCGCGTGATCGAGCCCGACCTCAACAGCGCCGCCCCCTTCGTCGCCGCCGCGGCGGTGACCGGCGGCGAGATGACGATCACCGGCTGGCCGGCGTCCACCGAGCAGCCCGGCCGGATGCTGCCGGACCTGCTGGTGGCCATGGGCTGCCGGGCGGAGCTGGTGCCGGAGGGCCTGCGCGTCACCGGCGGCGGGCGGATCACCGGTATCGACGTCGACCTCTCCGACTTCGGCGAGGCGGCGCCGGTGCTGACCGGGCTGGCCGTGCTGGCGGACTCGCCGTCCCGGCTGCGGGGCATCGCCCACCTGCGCCTGCAGGAGACCGACCGGCTCGCCGCGCTGGCGAGCGAGCTCGGCCGGCTCGGCGCCCGTGTCACCGTCACCGACGACGGCCTGTCGATCACCCCGGTGCCGCTGCGCGGCGCCCGGCTCGACCCGCACGCGGACCACCGGCTGGCGATGACCTACGCCGTGGTCGGCCTGGCGGTGCCCGGGGTCACCGTCGACGACATCGCCACCACCGGCAAGACAGTCCCCGACTTCGCGCGGATGTGGACGACGATGCTGGCCGGCTGACCGTGGCACGCGAGATGGACGAGGACGACGTCCGTACCCGACCCGGCCGGGGCTCCCGGCCGCGGACGCGGATCCGGCCCGAGCACGCGGACGCGGCCCGCGCGGTGGTCGTCGCGGTCGACCGCGGCCGCTACACCTGCCGCCCGGAGATTGGCCCGGGCGGCCGCCCGGGCACGGCCCGGCGTGACACCCCCGCCGGCCGGCGGGAGGGCCCGGCCGGCCTGGTGGCGGCGGTGCGCGGCGGTTCCATGCGGCGGACGTCCGTCGTGGTCGGCGACCGGGTCGAACTGGTCGGGGATCTCTCGGGCAGCGCCGGCTCGCTGGCGCGCATCGTGCGCCGCGACGAGCGGACGAGCCTGCTGCGGCGCACCGCCGACGACTCCGACCCGGTGGAGCGGCCGATCGTCGCCAACGCCGACCTGCTTGTCATCGTCTGTGCGCTGACCGATCCGCCGCCGCGCACCGGGCTGATCGACCGGTGCCTGGTGGCCGCCTACGACGGCGGGCTGACCCCGGTCCTGTGCCTGACCAAGGCGGACCTCGCCGATCCGGCCCCCGTGCGGGCGTCCTACGAGCCGCTCGGGCTGCCGGTGGTCGCCACCCGGCCGGACGGCGACCTCGACCCGCTCCAGACGCTGCTGCGCGACACGACCAGCGTGTTCTTCGGGCACAGCGGGGTCGGCAAGTCGACGCTGGTCAACCGCCTTGTCCCGGACGCCGACCGGGCCATCGGAGTGGTCAACGCGGTGACCGGCCGTGGCCGGCACACCTCCTCTGCGGCCGTCGCGCTCGCCCTGCCGGACGGCGGGACCGTCGTCGACACCCCGGGGATCCGCTCGTTCGGGCTGGGCGCCGTCCAGCTCGAGCGGGTCCTGACGGCCTTCGACGACCTCGCGGCCGCGACCGCCGACTGCGAGCCCGGCTGCGACCACCTGACCGCGCCGGACTGCGGGCTCGACGAGGCCGTCCGGCAGGGGCGGGCCGACCCCGCKCGGGTGGCGAGCCTGCGCCGTCTGCTCGCGGCCCGCGCGACACCCGTCTGACCGGACGGCGCCGGTCGCACGCGGTCGCACAACCGTCGGCGTCGCAGCACAGCGTGCGGCCCCACAGGGCTCCGGCCAGCCATGTGATCGACAAAGGCTGCCCGGCGGATGCCGATCATGGCTGTGCCGCACCTAGTCTCGGTCTGTGACCGATCAAGGAACGGTGCCGCGGACGGGTGAGTTCGCCCGCGTGGCCCGGCGCCGACGCCGGCAGCCGGTGGAGGCCGAGCGCGAGATCCTCCAGGCCGCGATCGAGATGATCGGCTCGGACGAGCCCGGCCCGATGACCGTCGCGGCGCTGATGAGCCGCACCGGGCTCGGCCGCTCCGCCTTCTACGCGTACTTCCGGGACGTCCCCGACCTGCTGCGGCGGCTGCTGCGTGAGATCGAGGGCGAGCTGTCGGCGGCGTCCGCCGGCTGGTTCGACGGCAACGGCGACCCGGTCGAGGACTGCGTCCGCTCCGCCCGGACCATCGTCGGCGTGCACCTGCGCCACGGGTTCGTCCTGCGGGTCATCGCGCAGGCCGCGGCCACCGATCCGGAGCTGGCCGCCGGGTACCGGAGGGCGGCGGTCGAGGGATTTGTCACAGCGGTGACCGAGCGGCTCGGCCGGGAGCAGGCCCGCGGCCGGGTGCGCCCCGACCACCACCCGCAGAGCGCGCGGGCGTTGATGGCGATGACCGATGCTTACCTGCGCGAAACACTGGGCCACCACCCCCGGGCGGATCCCGCCGAGGTCATTCGTACCCTCACCATGGTCTGGTCGCAGGCGCTCTACGGGCGGGCACCGGCAGAGCCTGCCGAAGCCGCCACGCCGGGCGGGCGGATCCGGGCCGACGTCCGGTGACCACCGCGCCCGTTCCCTCGACGCCGGAACTCGTAGTCTTCCCTCGTGACTCCGCCAAACCCGAGCCCCGTCAGCGCCAACCCGGTCGAGGCGGTCGACCCTGCCGGCTGGCTCGCCGACGACCTCGCACTCGCTCTGAGCCTCGCCGACGCCGCCGACCGGATCACCCTCTCCCGCTTCCAGGCGGTGGACCTCCACGTCGAGTCGAAGCCCGACAACACTCCGGTCTCGGACGCGGACACCGCCGTCGAGTCCATGATCAGGGAACGGCTCGCCACCGCGCGCCCCGGTGACGGAGTTCTCGGCGAGGAGGAGGGCCTCGTCGGCGAGAACACCCGCCGGCGCTGGATCCTCGACCCGGTCGACGGCACCAAGAACTTCGTGCGCGGCGTTCCCGTCTGGGGCACCCTGCTCGGCCTCGAGGTGGACGGCGAGATGGTCGTCGGCGTGGCGAGCGCCCCGGCCATGAGCCGCCGCTGGTGGGCCGCCCGCGGCACCGGGGCGTTCACCCGGGATGCCACCGGCGACACCCGTTCACTGCAGGTCTCCTCCGTCGCCCGGCTGTCGGACGCCTTCCTCTCGTTCGCCTCACTGGAGGGATGGCGCACCGCCGACCGGCTGCCCCAGCTCCTGAGCCTGGCCGAGCAGATCTGGCGCAGCCGCGCCTACGGCGACTTCTGGTCGCACATGATGGTCGCCGAGGGCGCCGTCGACCTCGCCTGCGAGCCGGAGGTCTCACTGTGGGACCTCGCCGCCCTGCAGGTCATCGTCGAGGAGGCCGGCGGCCGGTTCACCGACCTGCGTGGGCGGCGCGGGCCCGGCTGGGGCACGATCCTCACGACCAACGGGCACCTGCACGACGTCGCCCTGAGCCACTTCCGGGACTGACCCGAGCGGGCACCCGTCCCACGATGATCGGTTTCGCGCACCGCGGCGCGCCGGCCCCGTTCCAGCGGGAGAACCGGCTGCCCGCCTTCCGCCGCGCGCTGGCGGCCGGCGCCAACGGCCTGGAGTCGGACGTCTGGCTCACCGCGGACGGAATTCCCGTCCTGCGGCATGACGGCACGCTGGGCCCACCCGGCCGCCGGCGGCGGCTGGGTGAGCTGCGCGGCGCCGATCTGCCCGGGTGGCTGCCGACGCTGGCGGCCTTCTACGACGATCTGGGCTGGGGTTTCGATCTCAGCCTCGATCTGAAGGGCCGTCCCGATCACATGTCCGCGGCCGAGGCGGCGGGCGCCGTCCTCGCGGTCACCCGTGCGGCGGGTGGCACCGAGGCCGCCGCACGGCTGTGGCTGTGTGGTTCGTTTCCCGACCTGCACGAGTGGCGGCAGGCCGACGGTGACGTCAGGCTCGTGAACTCCACCACGGTGGCAAACGTGGAACAGAACGGCGGCGCCGCCGCCTACGGGGGCATCCTGCGCGCGGCGGGCGTCGACGCCCTGAACCTGCGCACGCGGGAGTGGACACCACCGCGGGCGGCGATGGTCGACGAGCTGCACGCCGCCGGTATCGCGGCGTTCGGATGGGACGCCCAGTCGACGGCGACACTGCGCCGGCTACGCGGTTACCGCCTCGACGCCGTGTACTCGGATCATCTCGGGCGGTTGATCGATGTCACCGTCGGGCACACCCGATCCGCGATCGGCGACGACTGGCCGGCGGCGGGCTCATCGTAAGGACGCGGGATGGTTGGGCCTGATGGGCCGGGGCCGGCCCGATCACCCGGAAGTGCTCACCCGCAATACATCATGACCCCACACGCGCGAGCAATGGGTCACCCGATTGAGGCGGGCCGGGCCGAATGTAGCCGTCTCACTACCAGAACGATTGACCTGACCGGTCGAATTTGACGAGGTACTCGCGATGGATCTCCCACCGCGAAGACCACATGTCAAGGACATCTAGGCGAAGGGACACGGGCGGACAGGCCCGCAGGGACGTATTCATGACACCGACGGCGACCAGTACCACACGCCCCGCACTACAACCGAGACCGCACGGCCCCGGCGCACACGGCCACGGCCGCCGGCCTGGTCCGCGACTTCACGGGCACGGGCATGGGCGAACGGTCAGTCTTTGACGGCGACTTTGAGCATCTTCGCGGGAAAGCCGGTGCGTTCCGCGACGTTGTCGATGGAGTAGCCCTGCTCTACCAGGTCACGAGCCTGTTCGAGGGTCCAGCCCCGACCGGGGTCGACCCTGCGGACGATCACCTCACTCGCCTGATGATGTTCCTGCGGCCAGCTCAGTCGCGCGCGGCGTGCCAACGGTCGACCTCCGAAGTTATGGCGGGCATTAGCGTTACGAACCAAGGATAAGCCAGATACGCGCCTTCCCGCTCCATGAACTTCGCGATAGAGACCACGCCAGAGTAATGCGCAACCCGTCGACCGGACACCGTCGGGACCACGGCCCGGCCCCATCATCGATGCTCACCGGACACCTGACGCTGCGCGCCGGGCCGCGTGGACAACACCGTGGTGAGACAACTGTTGACCCGGCGACTGTGCGGCGCCGAGTTGTCCGATCGACATGTCCACTTAACTTGTCCGACCGGTACTTGTCCGGTCGGTTCTTGTCCGGTAATGTCCAGCGCCCGCCGCGAACGGACGGGTGCGAACGGGTCTCTCGAACCGTACCGCCCGGATCGCGCCGGCCCGGGCGGCGGAGGTCACCTGTGGCGGTATCCCTTCATCCGGCGCCACGGGACCGACCGGCCGCCCGGGGCGCGACCGGCGGCGGATCAGTCGTCCTGTGCGGGTGCCGCCGTGCCGTGGGAACGCAGCAGGGTGCGCCACTGGCGGGCGGAGTGGCTGGCCGGTCTGGTGGTCGCCAGAAAATCCTCGAGAACGGCCCGGAATCGCACCGGGTCCGCGTGGTGGGGGAAATGGCCCGCGTCCGGGAAGATCTCCAGCCGGCTGCCCGGCATCGCCTCGTGGGCGATCCTCGCGTGCTCCACCGGGATCGCCGCATCGTGCGCCCCCCACACGATCAGCGAGGGCATGCCTGCCGCCAGGTAGCACCGGTCCAGCATCGTGATCGCCTGGCCGTGGCCGTCCACCGCCGAGCGCAGGGTGCGCAGGAAGGCCTGCCGGGCCGTGGGGACGTCCAGCGAGGCGAACACGCGCATCAGGTCGTCCGCGTCCCGCCCGACGTCGGTGTGCAGCAGCCGCAGCGCGCGGGTGGCCGCCCAGCCGACCCGGCGCACGGGCGCTCTGGTCAGCAGCGACAGCGCATGGCCCGAGCCCGGCACCGTCGCCGCCCGCAGCACCGGGTGCAGGTCCGGCCCCACGCCCCCGGTCGACACCAGGACGAGCCGCTCGCACCGCTCGGGGAACTGGTAGGCGAACTGCATCGCCACTCCGCCGCCCAGCGAGTGGCCTACCACCGTCGCCCGCTCGATGCCCAGGACGGTCAGCAGGTCGCGCATCCCGCAGGCGTAGCCGGCGATCGAATAGTCGCCCCGGGGCTTGTCGGAGCGGCCGTGGCCCAGCAGATCCGGCGCGATGACGGTGCGGCCGCGCGCCAGCTCCGGGATGAGGTCCCGCCAGGTTCCCGAATTGTCCCCGATGCCGTGGATCAGCAGCAGGGCCGGACCACGACCGGCCCGGAGATAGGCCCGCCGGTAACCGTGGACCGTCACGAACCGGGTGGACAGCTGCCGCCCCGGCCCACCGGAAGCCCGCGCGGCCGCGGTCCCGGCCGCACCCGCACCCGCAGCCGGAGCCGCGACCTCGGTCTTGTCCCCGGCACCGGCCTTGTGCCCCGCTGCTTGCCCGCCGTCCGTCACCGCCACCGACCCTAGAACTCGATGTTGTGCATCACGTGCTTGATACGGGTGTAGTCCTCCAGCCCGTAGACCGACAGGTCCTTTCCGTAACCGCTCTTCTTGAATCCTCCGTGTGGCATCTCCGCAACGATAGGAATGTGCGTGTTGACCCATACGCACCCGAAGTCGAGGCGGCGCGCCACCCGCATCGCGCGGGAGTGGTCACGCGTCCAGACACTGGAGGCGAGGCCGTACTCGACCCCGTTCGCCCACGCGACCGCCTCGTCCTCGGCCGAGAACTCCTGGACGGTGACGACCGGGCCGAACACCTCCTGCTGGATCAGCTCGTCGTCCTGGCGCAGGCCGGCGATCACGGTGGCCGGGTAGAAGTAGCCGGGCCGGTCCAGCGGCGTCCCGCCCGCGAGCAGGCGGGCGTGCTCGGGGGCACGCTCGACGAACCCGCTGACCCGGCCGAGCTGACCGGCGCTGTTCAGCGGGCCGTAGTCAGCCTCGCCTCCGCCGGCCGCGGCCCCGCCGGTCTGGCCGCCGGTCTGGCCGCCGGCGGCGGGCGGGCCGGTCGTGGTGGCGCGGGCGGCCTCGGCGAGCGCGTCGGCGAGCTCGCCCGCGATGCCGGGCCCGGCGAGCACCCGGGTCGCGGCCGTGCAGTCCTGGCCGGCGTTGAAGTACGCCGCCCCGGCGATCTCCGCGGCGACCACGGCCGGGTCGACGTCGTCAAAGACGATCACCGGGGCCTTGCCTCCGAGCTCGAGGTGCACCCGCTTGAGCGAGTCGGCCGCCCCGCGGGCGACCTCCATGCCCGCGCGCACGCTGCCCGTCACCGAAATCATCGCCGGGCCCGGGTGGGCGACGAGGGCACGGCCGGTGTCCCGGTCACCACAGACCACGTTGAGCACACCCGGCGGGAGGATCTCGGCCGCGATCTCGGCGAGCAGCAGCGAGCTGGCGGGCGTGGTCTCCGCGGGCTTGAGCACGACCGTGTTCCCGGCCGCCAACGCCGGGGCGATCTTCCAGACGGCCATCATCAGCGGGTAGTTCCAGGGGGTCACCTGGGCACAGACACCGATCGGCTCACGCCGGACGTAGCTGGTGTGGCCCGCCAGGTACTCCCCCGCCGACCGGCCCTCCAGCAGCCGCGCCGCCCCGGCGAAGAACCGGATCTGGTCGGCCGACGGGGCGATCTCCTCGTCAAGGGTGAGCTGGCGCGGCTTGCCGGTGTTCGCGCACTCCACGTCGGCGATCTCGGCCGCCCGTTCCTCGACGGCGTCGGCGAGGCGGAGCAGGGCACGGGAGCGCTCGCTCGGCGTGCTGTCCCGCCAGCCCTCGAACGCCTCACCGGCGGCCCGCACGGCGGCGTCCACGTCGGCCGGCCCGGAGCTCGGCGCGTGCGCGAGGACCTCGCCGGTGGCGGGATTGAGCACCGGCATCGTCCGCCCGTCCAGCGACGGTGCCTGCTTCCCCCCGACGAAATTGCTCAGCGTCCGCTCCATGGGTGTCCGCTCCATGGGTGTCCGTTCCATCGGTGTCCGTTCCATGCGTCCGGCTCCCTCCGGTCGTCCGAGCGCCGCCCAACGGACACGATGGTTCCACGAACCTGGTGCCACCGATAGCGCATTCAACTCGCTCTTATGCAACCGAAAACTTCGAGAAAGGACCGTTTCAGCGATGTCTGTAGCCCGCCGTGCGGGCCCGGGAGGGCCCGGGAGGGCCCGGGAGGGCCCGGGAGGGCCCGGGAGGGCCCGGGAGGGCCCGGGAGGGCCCGGGAGGGCCCGGGAGGGCCCGGGAGGGCCCGGGAGGGCCCGGGTGCGACCCTGGTACACCGGGCCCGACCGGTCCCGGTTCCGGTGGCACAGTCATCACGACGGAACGATCTGTTCCGGCGGAGCGGGAGGCGACGGGCACCGTGCGCGACACCGACACCGGAGCAGAGGCAGACGAAGCGGTCACACCGACGGCCGTCAGCAAGGCGCCGGCGCGCCGGGCGATGGTCAGCCCGACGGGCTGGTCGCTGTGGACGGACACCCTGGACGGCGCGGCGCGCCGCCCCCGGCCGCGGGCCCGCGGCGCGCTCACCGCCGACGTCTGCGTCGTCGGAGCCGGCTACACGGGCCTGTGGACGGCCTACTACCTGGCCCGCACCCATCCCACGCTACGGGTGATCGTGGTGGAGAAGGAGACGGCCGGGTTCGGCGCCTCCGGGCGCAACGGGGGCTGGTGCTCGGCGCTGTTCCCCAACACGGCCCTCGCCGGGCAGATGCGGCCCGCCCTGGCGGCGACCGTCGACGAGGTCGGCGCGGTCGCCCGCGAGGAGGGCATCGACTGCGACTTCGTCAAGGCCGGCTACCTGAGCGTGGCGACCACACCGGCACAGGCTGCCCGGCTGCGCCGCGAGGCCGGCTCCGCCTGGCTGGACGCCGCCGCGGTGGCGGGCATCGTGCGGGTCGCGGGGGCCGAGGGCGGCGTCCTGGACCCGGACTGCGCCGCGCTCCATCCCGGCCGGCTCGCGCGCGGGCTCGCCGACGCGGTCGAGCGCCGCGGGGTCACGTTGTTCGAGCGCAGCCGCGCGCGCCGGATCGTCCCGGGCCGGGTCGTGCTGGAGGGCGGGGTCGTACGGGCGGACGCGATCGTGCGCGCGACGGAGGCCTACACCGCGGCGCTGCCCGGTCTGCGCCGCGAGCTCGTGCCCGTCTACTCGCTGCTGATCGCCACCGAGCCGCTGCCGCCGGCGGTCTGGGACGAGATCGGCTGGGAGCGCCGGGTCACCGTCGGCGACGGCCGCCATATGATCACCTACGCGCAGCGCACGGCGGACGGGCGGATCGTGCTCGGCGGCCGCGGGGCGCCCTACCACTTCGGCTCGCGAGTCCGGCCGTCCTTCGACGTCGTGCCGGCCGTCTTCGACCATCTGCGGCGCACTCTCGGCGCGCTGTTCCCGGCCGCCGCGTCGGCCCGGATCACCCACCGCTGGGGCGGGCCACTGGGAGTTCCCCGCGACTGGACACCCGCCGTCCACCTGGACCGGGAGACCGGGCTGGCCCACGCGGGCGGGTACGTGGGCGACGGGGTCGCGGCGAGCGCCCTCGCCGGCCGGACGCTCGCCGAGCTGATCACCGGGCGCACCTCGGAGCGCACCGGCCTGCCCTGGGTCGGCCACTCCCGGCGGCGCTGGGAGCCCGAGCCGCTGCGGTGGCTGGGCGTGAACGGCGGCGCGCTGCTGGCGTCCGCCGCCGACGCCCGCGAGAACCGCACCGGACGGCCGTCCCGCCTCGGCTCGGCCCTGTCCGCCCTCACCGGCGGCCGCTGACGGCCAGAGACCGCTGACAGTCAGCGGCCGCGACGGCCGGCGGGCGCTCACGGCCGGCGGGCGCAGGACCCGTCAGCCGCGGGCGAGGTCCGCGGCCATCGCGTCGAGGCTCGCCAGGTAGCGGTCGACGTCGGCGTCGGTGTGCTGGACGGACAGCGTCCACTCCTCCTCCCGGCCGGGGGCCATCAGCACCTGCCGGTTGGCGTTGTAGAGCCAGGCCAGCTCCGGCAGGACCGCGTTCTGGTGGGCCATGAAGGACGTGTAGTCCCGGATCGGGGCGTCGGTGAAGTGGACGCATCCCTTCGAGCTGATCCCGACGGCGTAGCCGGCGATGCCGTGGCGGGCCAGGATCGCGGTGCAGCCGTCCACCAGGCGGTCGTTGAGGCGGTCGAGGTGGGCGTAGGCGTCCGGGGTCAGGACCTCGGTCAGGCTGGCCCGCGCCGCCGCCATGACCAGCGGGTTGCCGTTGAAGGTCCCCACCTGTTTCACCCTGTCCTCGGCGACCGCGGCCATCAGCTCCGCGGTGGCGCCGATCGCGCCGGCCGGCAGTCCGCCGCCGAGCGCCTTGGCGAGGGTGACCATGTCGGGCAGCACCCCGAACCGCTCGACGGCGCCGCCGGCCGCGACGCACAGCCCGGTCTTGACCTCGTCGAAGATGAGCACGATGCCGTGCCTGCGTGTGATCTCCCGGACGGCCTCCAGGTAGCCCGGCTCGGGCAGGACGACGCCGAGGTTCATCATCGCCGCCTCCATGATCACGCAGGCGGGCTTGCGCCCCTCGGCCTCGAGCGCGGCGATCCGCCGTTCCATCGCCGCCGCGTCGTTGAACGGCACGGGCACCGTCAGGTCGACCACCGCCTGCGGGATTCCCGCGCCGTAGGCCAGGGAGTTCATGTGGTCCGCCGGCCCGATGTCCCCGTAGGGGGTGCCGATCGAGACCATCACGTAGTCGTGATGGCCGTGGTACGAGCCGAAGATCTTGACGATGGTGTCCCGGCCGGTCACCCCGCGGGCGATACGGATGGCGTCCATGGTCGCCTCGGAGCCGGAGTTGACGTAGCGCCACTGCGGCAGCCCGAAGCGGCGGGCCAGCTCCTCGCTGACCAGCACCGAATCCTCGGTGGGCATGGCGAAGTGCGAGCCGAGCGCCATCCGCTCGGTCACCGCGCGCACGATCGCGGGGTGGGCGTGGCCCTGAACCATCGAGCCGTACCCGTTGTGGAAGTCGGAGTACTCGTTGCCGTCGACGTCCCAGACCAGCGAGCCGCGGCCGTGCGTGAGGTAGATCGGCCAGGGGTCGCGCAGCTGGTAGGAGGACGGGACCCCGCCGGTCATCGTCCGCAGGGCACGGGTGTGCATGGCCTCGGACGCCGGAGTGCGGGCCTGCAGCGCGCGCTCCTCCCGCTCGAGGAGGTCGGTCACCCGCCCGGCGTGCCCGGTCCGCGGCGGGTCACCGGGACGAGGAGTCGTGGTCGTCGCGTTGGACACCGTCACCGCACCCTTCCTTTGCTCTCGACTATCGAAAGCGTAGCCCCGGGGCGCTGTTTGCGATGGAATCCGTGGAGACGGAGAGGTAGAAATGCCATATCCAGGCCAACGCCCCCGCGCCCATACGATGACGCGCAGCGAGTACTTGCCCCATGATCGGCGTCCATCGGACGAAACATCCAGGAGGATGTCGCGTGCAGTCACGCAGGTCGCCCGGTCAGCGCCAGACTCCGGAACCGCTGCTGGACGACATCAACAAGGCGATCATCGAGCAGCTCCAGCAGGACGGCCGCCGGTCCTACGCGGCGATGGCCACGGCCGTCGGCCTGTCGGAGGCGGCGGTCCGCCAGCGCGTGCAGCGCCTGCTCGACGCCGGGATCATGCAGATCGTCGCGGTGACGGACCCGCTGCGCGTCGGCTTCCGCCGCGAGGCGATGGTCGGCGTGCGGGTCTCCGGGGACACCCGCCAGGTGGCCGAGGCCCTCGCCCAGCTCCCGGAGGTCGACTACGTCGTCCTCACCGCGGGCACGTTCGACATCCTGATCGAGCTCGTGGCCGAGGACGACGAACACCTGCTGTCCCTCATCAACGACCACATCCGTGCGCTTCCGCAGGTCAGGGAGACGGAGACCTTCGTCTACCTGCGACTGGTCAAACAGACCTACACCTGGGGCGCCCGATGACCGAAAACGTCGGCGCCACGACAACCCTTGCCACCGGGCAACCATGAAGAGCCAACAGGAGTCCAACCTTTCGCTAAGACTGGTTGATTCCGGCTCGATCGATGAGGAGACCGTGACTACTCCGACGGCTGAAGCCGCCGGCTTCTCAGGCGGCTTGCGCCGCTTGAAGGGCCAGCCCGACCCTGAGGATGTTGACGGCGGCGTTCACGTCGGCGTGCGCGGTGTGCCCACAGCCACCGCAGGTGAAAACGGCTTGTGCTCTGCGGTTGTCGGCGTGGCAGTGCCCGCAGACCGCGCAGGTGCGGGACGTGTTGGCGGGTGGCACCTCGACGACTGTCCGTCCGGCGCTTTCAGCCTTGGCGCGCAGTACGGCGAGGAACACCCCCCATCCCGCATCGAGAATGCTCTTGTTCAGCCCGGCTTTCGCCGTCTGTCCGTTGGGCAGGAACGTCCCGGGCCGCTCCGGGTCGGGTCTCGCAGCCACCCGACGGGTCATGTTCGCGACCCTGAGCGCCTCCACCGCGATCAGGTCGTGGTCGCGGACCAGATCCAGGGCAGTCTTGTGGGCGAGGTCGAGGCGCTGGCGGCGCACCGTCCCGTGCAGCGCCGCGACTTTCGCGACGGCCTTGCGGCGCCGGGCCGATCCGCGTTTCCTCCTCGCCAGCTCCCGCTGCGCACGGGCCAGCCGCCCGGCCGCCGCCGCCAGGTAGCGAGGGTTACCGACATGGCGGCCCTCAGACGTGGTGGCCAACGACGCCACCCCCATGTCCACCCCGGTCACCACCCCGGTCGGCGCAAGCGGCCGGGCGGGCACGTCATCGCAGGACAGGACCACGTACCAGCGGCCCCCCTCACGCTTGACACCGATGGTCTTGACGGTGCCCTGCACGGGCCGGTGCTGGTTGACCTTGACGTGGCCAACGCCCTGAAGCCTCACTCGGGTCTGGGTCGGGTGACCGGGCTGGGAGTCCCAGCGGCAGCCGTCCCCGTCCTTCGGCCACTCGACCGTGTCAAACCAGTGGGCTCCCTTGAACCGCGGGTAGCCCGGCTTCTCCCCAGCCCTGACCCTGCGGAAAAACGCGGCGAACGCCTTGTCGAGCCGGCGCAGGGTGGCCTGCTGCGAGGAGAACGACCAGCGGGCATGATCCGGATCGGCCGCGCGGATCTCCGTGAGCTGGGCGGACTGGTCGCCGTAACGCACYGTCGTCGCGCTCGGATGACGGTAGGCGTCACGGCGTTCCTGCAAGGCGGCGTTGTACAGCGCCTGGTGGTCCTCGACCATCGCGGTCAGCGCAACCGCCTGCCGGACGGTCGGGCGGAGCTGAAACCTGAAGGTCCGTCTCACCGCGCACGCTCCCYGCGCCACGGCCGCTCGTACTGGGTGTCGATGTACCGGCGGATCCTGTCCGCGGACACCACACCGACGGTGGCCACGACATACGACCCTGACCACAGGGTGGGAAGCCGGGAACGCACGTGCGGGAACTTCTCACGCGGCACATGCGAGGAGAAGCCCTTGAGCTGGTTGGCGACATACGACGGGGAGTGCTTCGGGTGGGCTTGAACGAACAGACGCACATGGTCGGGCATGACGTCCAGCGCTCCAACGGTCCAGCCGTGTTCGGCGCGCTTCTCACGAACCAGCACGTCACAGCGGTCACGAACAGGCCCGGTCAGCACAGGACGCCAGTACTTCGGGCACCGCACGACGTGATACCCCAGGTCGCAGACGCCACCCGCGCCCACCGCCACCTGCCGACCCACAAAACGATCATACAAGCGCGACCCATCCGTCACGGTCGCGTCCCGTACCCGATACCCCTGACGCCTGAAGGCGTCAGCCCCCTCAGGGATCGCTGATGGCGCTCGTCCACCATGACCCGCGGGACGGCATCCTGATCACGAAGATCGGGCAGGCGGAGATCACCGTCCGGCCGGAGCCCCCCGCGAGCACCGGCGCCGCGCCGGTCGTCCTGCTGCGGGTCGACGCCCCCATGCTGGACAGCCTGGCCGCGGCGTACCTCGACCCCGACGAGGCCCGCTCGCTGGCCCGGGCGCTGCTGCGGGCAGCCGACCAGCTCCGGCCGGCCAGCCCCTGGCGCACTCCGGAGCGCCCGACCGGCTGAGCCACGCCGCTCCTCCGACCACCGCTTCGGTGATAATTCAGGTGCGAGAATCGGAAGTCCTTGTCACGCTTCCGGGGTGACGATCACGTCCTCCCGCACGGCCGACACGTCCCGCCCCGCGGCGAGCCCGGTCGCCGCGCCAGGCTCGGCGGCGGGCCGCAGCCCGCACGCCGGCCTGCGCTCCTACCTCGCGCACCTGATGACCTTCCGGTGGCGGGCGGCGGCGGTGCTGTGCGTGTTCGTCCTCGCGAACGCGCTGCTCGCCGTCGTACCGATCTTCGTGGGCCGGTTCGTGGCCGCACTCGCCGCCGTACCGGTCGACACCGGTGCCGCCTACCAGGCCGCCGCGCTGCTGATCTGCTGCGGGATCGGCCACGACCTGTCCTGGCGCAGCGGTGAGCTGCTGTGGGTGCGGCTGATCCTCGCCCGCGGCTACGACTACGAGAACCTCGTCTTCGACAAGGTGATCACGCAGCCCTACCCGTACTTCGTCGGCGCCTTCACCGGAAAGATCAGCAGCTACGTCGGCACGCTCGGCCGGGAGTACCGCGAGTTCCTCAGCGCGGTGTACTGGGAGTTCTGCGAACAGCTGGTCAGGGTGCCGGCGCTCGCGGTGATCATGTTCACCGTGAACGTCCCGACCGGCTGCGCGTTCACCGTGTCGCTGCTGATGATGCTCGCGCTGGGGCGGCTGACGATCTCGCGGGTCGCCGCCGAGGAGCGCAACACCGCCGACACCGCCTCCGACCTGGACGGCCGGATCATCGATGTGATCGCGAACTTCGTCGCGGTGAAGTCCTTCGGCCGCGAAGGCGCCGAATCCGCGCGGGTGCGCGCCGAGCGCCGGGGCGTCCTGCGGGCGGCGACGGGGTCCTACCGGTGGAACATCGTGTACTTCGCGTCGATGAGCCTGGTCGTGCGCTACCTCGTCGGACCCGGGACGATCCTGCTGAACCTGCACCTGTTCCTGGCCGGCGATCTCACCCTGGCGCAGCTGACCACCTTCCTGGCCGCCCTCGCGGTCTTCTCTGACTACATCTGGAACACGGTCTGGCTGGTCTCACAGCTGAATCTGCGATTCGCCCGGGTCGAGGAGGCCTACCACTACCTGTTCGGCGGCCGCGACATCGTCCGGGAGGACCGGCACCAACAGCCCACCGCACACGGACGGCCTGCCGCCCTCGAACGACCCGACGTCCACGGAGCATCGCAGCTCCACAGGGCGCCCCAGCTTCCCGGGCCGGTCGGCTACACCCGGTCGCTCGGCATCCACGATCTGCGCTTCGCCTACCCGGACGAACCCGGGCGCCCGGTGCTCGACGGCATCACCCTGGAGATCGCCCGGAACGAGAAGGTCGGGATCGTCGGCCAGAGCGGCAGCGGGAAGTCGACCCTGCTGAAGCTCCTGCTCGGCTACTACCCGCTGCCCGCCGGGACTCTGGCGCTCGACGGCACCCCGATCGACGACCGCCAGCTGGCCGGCCTGATCTCCTACGTCCCGCAGGACGTCACCCTGTTCCACCGCTCGATCCGGGACAACATCGTCTACGGCAGCGCCGCCGGGGTGACCGACGAGCAGGTCATCACGGCCGCGCGCCGCGCCCACGCCCACGAGTTCGTCAGCCGCACCGGTCAGGGGTACGACACCCTGGTCGGCGAGCGGGGCATCCGGCTCTCGACCGGGCAGCGTCAGCGGATCGCGCTGGCGCGCGCGTTCCTCGGTGACGCGCCCATCCTCATCCTGGACGAGGCGACCAGCGCGCTCGACAGTGAGAGCGAACGGCTCGTTCAGGACGCCCTGGAGGATCTGTGGGCCACCCGGACGGTGATCGCCATCGCGCACCGGCTGTCGACCCTGCTGACCATGGACCGGATCGTCGTCCTGGACGGCGGGCGGATCGCCGAGCAGGGAACGCATGAGGCCCTGCTCGAGCTGGGCGGGCGGTATGACCGGCTGTGGCGCCGCCAGAGCGGCGGGTTCGTCGCGGTCGACTGACCGTCGCAGTCAACTGACCAGGACCGGCGGCGGCCAAAGCCGACGACCGGGAGAATCCCACCCAAACGCCGCCCAGTGGTCGATGGCCGACCGGTCGGGTCGGTTCCGCATCGGAAATACCCGCATAAAGAAATTCCCCCGAGAGAGTGACTCTCTCGGGGGAATTTCTTCTTTGTAGCGGGGGCAGGATTTGAACCTGCGACCTCTGGGTTATGAGCCCAGCGAGCTACCGAGCTGCTCCACCCCGCGTCGGTGTGTGTCTTTACTATACAGGGACGCGGAGCCCGGATGTCAAACGAGCGGGGAAGGAATTTTCCGTCCGCTCGCCGGGCGCCCGGGGTCTCCCGGGCGCCCGGTCTGGCTCAGCCGGGATGCGCGGTCCGCGCGACGGCCGGGCGGACCGCCGGTGGGTTCTCGGCGACGGCCGGCCGCACCGGTGGGCCCGGGTCCCCCGCCCCGTCCATGGCGGCGGGCGCGGCGGCTGGCGCCGCGCGGGTCGTCGAGGCGGGCGCCGCGGTGGCCGTCGTCGCCGGCGGTGTCGTCGGTGCCGTCGCCGGCGGTGCCGTCGTCGGCGCCGGGGTCGTCGGTGACAGCTGGCGCAGCCTGTCCAACGCCGCCTGGAGGTCCGTCTGGGCCTTGCCGTAGGCGGCGAAGTCCGGCGGGTTCTTGCCGAGAGCGTCCTGGCCCGCCTGGTAGGCGCGTTCGGCTTCGGCGACGGCGCCCGCCAGATCCCCGGCCGGCGGTGCCGACGGCGTGGGGCTCGACGGCGTCGGAGACGGCGTCCCCGGTTCGGTGCCCGGGGAGGGCGCGGCCGAGGTGCCCGCCCCGGCCGCGGACGCGCCGGCCCCGGCCCCGAAGACGGCGTCCAACGCCTCCGCGAGCGAGGAGCCGAACCCGATCCGTTCACCGAAGGCCGCCGCCACCCCCTGCAGGGTCGGATACCCCGTCGCCCCGCGGGCCTGGACGTAGTACGGCTCCACGTAGAGCAGCCCACCGGCCACGGGCAGCGTCAACAGGTTGCCCTCGATCGTCTGTGAGCCCGCGCCGCGCCAGAGGTTGAGCTGCCGGACGACGTCGCCGTTCGACTCGATGGCGGCCTGCACCTGGACAGGACCGTTGATCGTGTCGCCCGGCGGCAGCTGCAGCAGGGTGAACTGGCCGTAGTTGTCCGGATCCATCGAGACGGCCATGTAGGCCGCGAGCTTGGACGACCGCGCCGAGATCAGCGGCGAGGTCAGGTTGTAGGACGGTTCCTTGCGCCCGGGGAGCTGGCTGTAGACGTAGAACGGCGGCTGCGGCTCGCGGGTGTCGTCCGGGGACTCGGAGACCGTCCAGAAGTCCTCCTGGGAGTAGAAGTCCCGCGGGTTGGAGACGTGGTACTGCCCGAGGAGGTCCCGCTGGACCTTGAACATGTCCTCCGGGTAGCGGAAGTGCTCCATCAGCGCCGGCGGGATGTCGGCCTTGGGACGCACCGTGTCGGGGAAGGCCTTCATCCAGGTCCGCAGCACCGGGTCCTGCTCGTCCCAGGCGTAGAGCGTCACCGTGCCGTTGTAGGCGTCGACGGTCGCCTTCACCGAGTTCCGGATGTAGTTGACCTGGTTCTCCGGCTGCTGGGTGCGGTTGCGGCTCTGGGTGGTCACGGCGTCGGCCGTGACGTCACCGAAGGTCCGCCGGGCCGAGTAGGGGTAGCCGTCCGAGGTGGTGTAGCCGTCGAGGATCCAGGTGACCCGCCCGTCGACCACCGCCGGGTAGGGGTCGCCGTCCAGGGTGAGCCAGGGGGCCACCTTGCTGACCCGGTCCCGCGGGTTGCGCTCGTAGAGGATGCGCGACTGGCCGGTGATGTCGCCGGAGAGCAGGATGTTCGGCTCCCCGAAGCGCAGCGCGAACAGCGCCTGCCGGAAGGTCGAGCCGACGGAGACGCCGCCGTCGCCGGTGTAGCTGGTCGTGAGCTGGGTGTCGTTCGGCCCCGGGCCGTCGATCTCCGCCTGGCGGGTGCCGACGATCGAGTACTGCGGGGACATCTCACCGAAGTAGATCCGGCTCTCGGTGACGCCGAAGTCACCGGTCTCCGGCAGATTGCGCTCGGTGAACGCGGGGCGGCCCTCATCGGCGGTGTTGGACGGCGCCGCGACGAAGCCTCGCCCGTGGGTGTAGGTCAGGTGCTGGTTGATCCAGTTCCGCTGGTCCTCGCCGAGGCCGTCCTGGTTGAGCTCACGGACGGACACCACATAGTCCCGGGTCGTGGTCTTCCCGTCCGCGGTCGTGGTGTAGCGGTCGACGTCGAGGGTCTGCGGGAACCCGTAGTAACCGCGGATCTGCTGGAGCTGCTGGAACGTGGTGGACAGCTTGCTCGGGTCGAGCAGGCGGATGTTCGGGACGGTGCCCTTGTCGTCGGCTATCTGCTGCGCTGTCGCGCCCGTGGTCGCCGGATACGGGACCGGTCTGACGTCCTGGATGTCGTACGCGGACCTGGTCGCGGCTATGTTGCGCGCGATGTAGGGCTCCTCGCGCGACGCCTCGTTCGGCCGGACCTGGAACTGCTGGACGATCGCCGGGTAGATCCCGCCGATGACCACCGAGGACAGCACGAGGATGCCGGCACCGAGCAACGGCAGCGTCCAGCCCCGCTGGAAGATGTTGTAGATGAACAGCACGGCGCAGGCCAGCGAGATGAACAGCAGGATGAGCTTCGCCGGCAGCACCGCGTGGACGTCGGTGTAGGACGCTCCGGTCGACACGCCCCGGGCCGAGAACACCAGGCCGAAGCGGTCCAGGTAGTAGGCCCACGCCTTGAGTAGCGCGACCAGCCCGAGCAGCACGGAGATGTGCGCCTTCGCCGCCGGGGCCACCCGCTCGCCGGCGGACTGCAGCCGGATTCCGCCGAACAGGTAGTGGGTGAGCACCGCGACCAGCAGCGAGAGCATGACCGCGGTGAGCAGGAAGGCAAGCAGGAAGCGCTGGAACGGATAGCTGAAGGTGTAGTAGCTGATGTCCCGGCCGAACTGGGCGTCGGTCTGACCGAACGGCTCGCTGTTGATCCACAGCAGCCAGGTCCGCCAGCGCCCGGACGCCGACAGCCCCGCGATCAGCCCGAACAGGGTCGAGACCGCCAGCAGGACGAGCAGCATGTACGGTTCGATCGCAACGCGGTACCGCTCAAGGTTCTGCTGCTCGGTCGAGAGAGGCCGGATGGGCGGCCGCAGCTTGTAGGCGAGTACTATGTTCGTTCCCACCGCAATTGCCATGACCGCACCGAAGAGCACGAACAGAAGTATTCGTGTGAATACGACGGTGCCGAAGACGTTGCTGAAGTCCACCGAGCGGTAGAACAGAAGATCTGTGTAGAGGCGAGTGAAGACGCCGAGAAACACCACGAGCAGGACCAGAATGACCAGCACCGGCACGAGCAGGCGTGTGCGTGTCAGCAGCGGTCTGCGACTGGTTCCTGCCACAAGCTCCTCCGTCCGTTCCGGGCGCGGGTCGAGTGCCCGCCTTCAGGGCAACCTACGCCAGCCGAGTGTGGCTAGATCCGAGAGGATGGGTCGGTGACCAGTCCGAGCATCACCGAGTTGACCTCCGTCGTCCTGGAGGTCGAACGCCACGTCGCCGAGCTGGGCTGGGACCAGCCCAGCCAGGTCTACGCCCTCGCGGACACATCCGAGCTGCTGATGCGCGAACCGGGCCTCGCCCCCCACATCGGCGACGCCCCGCCAGGATCCCTAACGCCGGTGGAACAGGAACCGCTCCCGGCTGGGCGGCTCGACGAAGTCCTGTCCGGCATCGGCTGGCCGCCCGAGGTTCTCGGCTGCGTCCTGGTCACCGAGCTCGTCGTGCTGCCGCCCAGTGCCGAGGCCGAGGTGCCCTACGACGAGCGCGACATCGAGCACTGGGCCGCCAACCACCCGGAGCGCCAGGACGTCCGGCTCGCGGTCGGGGTGACCCGCGCCGGCATGCATGCCTCGTGCCTGCGGGTGCGCGGCGACGACGAGCTGGTCATCGACCCCGACCTCGCCGACAACCTCGTCGACGGCCTGCTCGAGACGTTCCGGTAGAGCCGCACCCAGGAAACCCGGAGGGGGCGGGTGGCCTCGGGGCCGCCCGCCCCCTCGCCGCTCCCGCTACACGGCCGTCCCCACATGCTGCCGCCCCTGGCGGCTGTCCCTGCTCCGCTGCGCTGCCAGCGCCTACCGAGCCGGCGTTCGTGCTACGCCGCGGAGCAGGTGGGCACGTTGGTGGCGTCGGGCTTGGCCCGCAGGGTGTTGAGCGCGTCCAGGGCTCCCGACAGGTTCGCCACCTGGACAAGCCGCAGGTCGGTGTTCATCCGGACGGCGTCCGCGCAGTTGCCCTTCGGGACCAGGAAGACCGAGGCGCCGGCCCGCTGCGCGCCGAGGATCTTCTGCTGGATGCCCCCGATGGGGCCGACCTCGCCGGCGGCGTCGATGGTCCCGGTGCCGGCGACCGTCTTCCCGCCGGTCAGCTCGCCGGGGGTGAGCAGGTCGACGATGCCCAGCGCGAACATCAGGCCGGCGCTGGGCCCGCCGATGTCGGAGATCCGAATACGGACGGTAAACGGGTATGACCGTTTCTCCGTCGTCGTCACCCCGATCATCGGCCGCGTCGGATCGTCCGTCGCCGGCCTGGTGGTGATCCGCCCGGTGCCGGCGGTGCCGTCCCGCCGGTAGGCGACCTCGACCACCTCACCGGGCTTCACCCGGCCGATCTGCTCCCGCAGGCCGTCCTGACCGGTGATGGCGACGCCGCCGACGGAGGTGATGACGTCACCGGCACGCAGCAGGCCCTGGGCCGGCGAGTCGGACAGCACCTCGTGTACGACGACCTCTGCCCCGGTCGGGGCGATGCCGAGCTCGCTCAACGCGGCCGCGGTCGCCTGGTCCTGGGAGTCGATCATCGCCTGGGTGTTCTCCTGCCGGATCTGCTCCTGGCTGGAGCCCGGCGGACGGACCAGCTCGCTGGGCACAACGGCCCGGTCGGAGGCGAACCAGTCCTGCAGGGCGCCGAGCAGGTTCAGCCGGGGCGTCTCCTCGACGGTGGTCAGCTCGAGGCTGCCGGCCGTCGGGTAGGTCTTGCGACCGTCGATCTCGATCAGCGGCGCCCCGTCGACCTTACCGAGAGTGTCGGTAACCGGACCGGGCGCAAAGGTCACAAAAGGCACCGGCAGCCACAGGCCCGCGACGGCGAGGATCAGCGTCAGCACCGACGCAACGAAGAGTGTCTGCGCGCGGCGGCCCATTCCCGCAGTCTACGTAGATCGCCGCCGGCAGTTCGGACGGCCGCCCGCCGACCGGCCCACCTGCCGGCCGCCCCGGCCGGGCGGCACCAGGGCACCGCTCGGCCGGGAGGGACCGGTCAGGCGTCGGCCGGACGGGCCAGGTCGCGGGAATCGCGGCCCTGCTCGCCGTCCGCCGGGTCGGGCTCGCTGCCAGCGGGCCGTGCCGACGGGACAGAGACGGGCATCATAGTCACCGAGGGTGACACCTTGACAGTAGTGGCCTCACGCGCGGACGGGATGGGGCGGGCGAGGGCAGCCATGCTCCGGCGGTAACCCTCGACGGTGATCATGGCTTCGGAGGTGCGGTCGGGTCGGCTGCGCAGGGTGAACCAGGCAAGAGCCAGGAGCACCGCGACAGGTGGGATCAGCAGGAACCACATGGCGGCCTCGACGTCGAGACGGGGGAAGGAAGATGACCAATATCTATCCTAGGTGCCCCGCTCAGCAGGCGCCTACCCATTCTGTCGCGCCATCGGCGAATGCCTGGCGCTTCCAGATGGGCACCTGCTCCTTCACGTCGTCGATGAGGCGCCGGCAGGCCTCCAGCGCCTCCGCGCGGTGCACGGCGCCAGCGGCCACGACGACCGCGATGTCCCCGATCGCCAGCCGACCCGTCCGGTGCAGCACTGCTATGGCGTGAACGCCCAGCTCAGCGGCCACATCGCCGGCCACCCGGGCCAGCTCGCCGGCGGCTCGGGGATGCGCGCTGTACTCGAGGTCCACCACCGACCTGCCATGATCATGATCGCGGACGGTGCCGATGAAGAGACCGATTCCACCAACCTCCGGCAACCGCACGGCAGCCAGGCATTCGTCGACAGAGAGCGRCAATTCACGCATCTCCGCAAGAACGACGACACCCCTGGCCACACCGTCGACAACGGGCACCGGATCCGAGCAGGTCACATCCACCCCCCGACGGTAACGCCCGACCGACTCCGTTTCACCGGTCGGCCGGAAAACGCACTACCGTGGGTTCATGTCCCTACGGCACGCCCACAGGCCCCACCCATGAGCGGCGGCGGCTTCCCCTTCGGCTTCGGCCCCACTCCGGGTGGCGACCCGGAGCGCCCCGCTGGCGGGGCCCCGTTCTTCGCCGAGCTCGAACGGCTGCTCTCCTGGCAGGGCGGTCCGGTCAACTGGGAGCTCGCCCGCCAGGTGGCGGTGCGGACTCTGGGCAGCGACGACCGCGCGGTGCGGGCCACCGAGACCGGTGAGGTCGAGAAGGCGCTGCGCATCGCCGACGTGTGGCTCGACCCGATGACCGCGCTGCCGGCCGGCGCGACCACCGCCGCGGCATGGTCCCGCGAGCAGTGGATCGAGGCCACGCTGCCCGTCTGGCGGACGCTGTGCGACCCGGTGGCGGGCAAGGTCGTCGAGGCCATGCGCACCGGGATCTCGTCCGGCCTGAGCCAGCTCGGCGGCGGCGACCTGCCGCCCGAGCTCGCGGGCGCGCTGCCGCCCGGCGTCGACCTCGGCCGGCTGATGGGCGCCGGCGGGCCAGTCGTGCAGATGATGAACCAGGTCGGCGGCATGCTCTTCGGCGCGCAGGTCGGCCAGGCCATCGGCAGCCTGGCGGCCGAGGTGGTCAGCTCGACCGAGGTCGGGCTGCCGCTGGGCCCCGCGGGCACGGCCGCCCTGCTGCCGGCGAACGTGGCCGCCTTCGGGCAGGGTCTGGGCGTCGAGGACGAAGAGGTCCGCATCTACCTGGCGCTGCGCGAGGCGGCGTCGAACCGGCTGTACGCGCACGTCCCCTGGCTGCGGGCGCACGTGCTGGGCGCGGTCGAGGAGTACGCGCGTGGCATCGCCGTCGACCCGGAGGCGGTCGGCCGCGTGATGCGGATGATCGACCCCACCGCGCTGATGAACCCCGAGCGGCTCACCGAGGCGCTCGGGGAAGATGTCTTCGCCGACGCGGACACCCCCGAGCAGAAGGCGGCACTGGCCCGCCTGGAGCTGATCCTGGCGCTGATCGAGGGCTGGGTGGACCACGTCGCGGACACCGCCGCGTCCCAGCACCTGCCGTCCGCGGCGAAGCTGCGCGAGATGGTCCGTCGGCGCCGCGCCGAGGGCGGCCCGGGAGAGCAGATCTTCTCGACCCTCGTCGGCCTGTCGCTGCGCCCGCGCCGGCTGCGCGAGGCCGCCGCGCTGTGGGAGGCGTTGCGCGAGGCCCGCGGGCACGACGGGCGGGACGCGGTATGGGCGCATCCGGACCTGTTGCCCGGCGGGGAGGACCTCGCGGACCCGTCCGCGTTCGTCTCCGGCGCCGGGGCGGGCTCCGACGTCGACATCATGGCGGAAATCGAGAAACTCGACGACACGGCGCCCGGAGAAGACACTCCGCCGGCCTCGGGTGACTCGCCTTCCTGAGCCGGCCTCGGGTGACTCGCCTTCCTGACCTCGGCGCTCCCGACCCAGCGTGACATGCACGGGTCTGAGGACCACACGAATTGACCGGCAAGGCGAATCAGTCGTAGCTTGACCTCGCGGCCCCCGGGTATGCGAGGCGCCTCCGGAAGGGGAAGCCGGAGGCTCCACGTTCCACCCGGGGGTTCGTCTTCCTCACCCGCCGGCCCGCGCCCGGCGTTGCGTGCCTCGCACCCGGCGTACTGTGCCCGCCCGTGGCGGCTGCCGCCGTTGCGCTGCACCCCTGTGATCGTTGGCGCCCGCCATCCGTTGCGGCCATCACTCCCGCGACTGCTCCGCGCCGCCGCCGTGACGCACGCCATGGCTCGCGCGGCGGGCCGCCAGCCTCGACCTACCGCAGGTGGGCCATATTTTCGCACCTTTTGCCCCGAATAGCCGGTGGTGAAATCCACAGCGACAAGGCCCGCCCACAGGTCAGGACCGTTCGGGAACGGGCTGTCCACAGGGCGCGATCATCCGCACTGTGGCATTTCGATCTCATGTCATCGTGGACCTGTTGTCATCGCCGCCGGCCCGCTCGGTGCCGGCTGACGCGAAGGGGGTCCCGTGCGCCCGGTCCTCAAACCCGGCCTTCGCCGCCTCTGGCGGGACAGCACCACCCTGCAGATCGGTGTCGATCCGCTTCGTGCCGTGATCATCACCGACCTGAGTCCGGCGGACGTCTCGGCACTCGACGCGCTGGACCAGCCGGGCCCTCACCTCGACCCCGGCGGCCAGGCCGACGATCCCGCCACCCAGGTGATGATCGAGATGCTGGCCCAGGCCGGGCTGCTCGACGACAGTGCCGACACCGAGCCGGCGCCCCAGGACGACGCCGACCACGGCCGCCTCGCCCCGGATGTCGCCGCCATTTCGCTCGCGACCTTCGGAGTGCGTCCGCCCAGCTCGGTCCTCGCCGCCCGTCGTCTGGCCCGGGTCGCCGTCCGCGGCGCCGGGCGGATCGGCGCCCAGATAGCGGCGCTGCTCACCGCGGCCGGCGTCGGGCAGGTCATCGTCGACGACCCCGGCTCCACCTCCGCGGCTGACGTCGCTCCCGGGGGGTTGCGGTTCGACGACATCGGGCGGCCCCGGGCCCTCGCCGCCCACTCCGCGATGGGGCGGGTCGGCGGCGGGGCGCCTCGGCCACCGCGGTCCAGCAGGCCCGCGAGGTCACCCAGGTCCCCCGAGATCGAGCCCTTTCGCCCCGATCTCGTCCTGCTGGCCCCGGTGGGGATCCCGCTGGTCCACCCGGACGAATGCCTGGGGCTGGAGCGGTCCGGGGTACCGCACCTGCTCGCCGGCATCCGCGAGACCACGGGCATAGTCGGGCCGCTCGTAGTGCCGGGGGTCAGTTCCTGCCTGCACTGCCAGCACCTGTACCGCGACGCCCGGGACCCCGACTGGCCGATCCTGGCGCTGCAGATGGTCCGACCGTCGGAGCGCGGCCCCGACCCCTGCGAGATCTCGCTGGCCACGCTCGTCGCCTCGATGGCGGCCATGCAGGCGCTCGACTACCTCGAGACCAGGCCATCGGCTGGCCGCGGATCGGCGGCAGGCCTGCCGGCCACCGCCGGCGGCACCCTCGAGGTCAGCAGATCCGAGCTACGGATCCGACGCCGCACCTGGCCGGTGCACCCGGAGTGCCCCTGCCGCACCGCGCGCGCCGCGGCGGACGGGCCGGTCCCCGGGGATCAGTCCGACCTGTCACCACCGGTGGCCGTCCCGTCCGCCCCCGCGGACGCCATCGCCCCCAGCCACGCAGTCTGAACACGGGTACGGCGCGGGCGGCGCGGCATCCGGCTTGAGAAGGCACGATGGAGCTGTGTCCGACATCCCACGGCGAGCGGTCGTCCGCACCGCCAAGCTCGCGACCCTCCCGATCGGCATCGCCGGCCGGGCGACACTCGGCGTCGGAAAGCGCCTCGGCGGCAGACCCGCCGAGGCCGTCGCGACCGAGCTGCAGCAGCGCACCGCGGCGCAGATCTTCCGGGTGCTCGGCGAGCTCAAGGGCGGGGCCATGAAGCTCGGGCAGGCGCTGTCCGTCTTCGAGGCCGCGCTGCCCGACGAGGTCGCCGGCCCCTACCGCGCCGCGCTGACGAAACTGCAGGAGGCGGCGCCACCGCTGCCCGCCGCCACGGTGCACAAGGTCCTCGCCGAGGAGCTCGGCCCCGAATGGCGGGCCCTGTTCGCCAGCTTCGACGACACACCCGCCGCCGCCGCGAGCATCGGCCAGGTGCACCGCGCCGTGTGGGCGGACGGCCGGCCCGTCGCGGTGAAGATCCAGTACCCGGGGGCGGGCGCGGCCCTGCTGGCTGATCTGAACCAGCTGGGCCGCGCCGCGCGGCTGTTCGGCGCGCTGACGCCCGGTCTCGACATCAAGCCGCTGGTCGCCGAGCTCAAGGCACGCATCACCGAGGAGCTCGACTACCGGCTCGAGGCCGCCTGGCAGCGGGCGTTCGCGCAGGCCTACGCCGACGACCCGGACATCGTCGTCCCCCGGCCGATCGCCGGGGCGGACCGGGTCCTGGTCAGCGAGTGGATCGACGGGGTGCCGCTGTCGACCATCATCGACCGGGGGACGCGGGAGGAGCGGGACCGCGCCGGCCTGCTCCTGGTCCGCTTCCTCTACTCCTGCCCCGGCCGGGCCGGGCTGCTCCACGCCGACCCGCACCCGGGCAACTTCCGGCTCCTCGCGGACGGCCGGCTCGGTGTTCTCGACTTCGGGGCGGTGAACCGTCTGCCCGGCGGGCTGCCCGAGCCGATCGGCCGGCTCGCCCGGCTGACCCTCGCCGGTGACGCCGAGGCCGTCGCCGAAGGGCTGCGGGCGGAGGGGTTCATTCCGGAGGGCGCCACCATCCCGGCGGAGGACCTGCTCGACTACCTGGCACCGATGCTCGCGCCGATCACCGACGAGGAGTTCACCTTCTCCCGCGACTGGCTGCGCGGGGAGGCGCTCCGCCTCGGTGACTGGCGCTCCGCCGCGGCGCAGCTCGGCCGCCAGCTCAACCTGCCACCGTCCTACCTGCTGATCCACCGGGTGACGCTCGGCGCGATCGGGATCCTCTGCCAGCTCGGCAGCTCCGGCCCGTTCCGGGCCGAGATGGAGCGCTGGCAGCCCGGGTTCGCCCCGCCGCGCAGCGCCGCCGCACGCCACGCGGCAGCCGCGAACCGGCCGAACCGCCGCCTTCCCAGACTCGACATCGAGGACGGCACCGGCGTCATCCGTCCGCTCCCCGGACCGGTGGTCCTCGCCACCGCCCCCGCGCAGCGCTCGGGGCGCTCGGGCCGCGCACGCAGCCGCGTCCGCCCGCCGGAGCAGGCCAGCCCGGTGGAACAAGCCGGTCCGCTGGAGCAGGGCGGGCCGGTGGAACAGGTCAGCCCGGCGAAGGCCAGCACGCCGGAGCAGGCTGGTCCACCGGAGACCAGCCGACCGTCGCGGCAGGCCCGACCAGCTCCAGGAAACCGACGCAAGTTCGAGAAGGAGGCCCAGCCCGAACCAGGGACCCAGCCCGAACCCGGCTGACTCATCCCGCCGACATGCACTATTGCCCTGACTGTCCTAAAGCAGGAGAGCCCAGGCCGAGCCCGGGGTCCAACCCGGGCCGGGCTGGCGGGCCCCGGTCCGGGCAGGAGCTCAGGTGCCTGGCGGCTGCGGCGGCAGGGAGGCCGTCGCCTGGGCCCCCGAGCCGCCCGGCCCACCCTGGCCCGCCGGGCCACCTGGCGTGGCCCGGTCTCCGAGGTTGGCCGGGCTACCCGGATCAGCGGAGTCGGCCGGGGCTTCGTCGTCGCCGGCGAGGCCCAGGTAGATGAAGCCGTAGCCCTCGTCCCGGAAGACCACCCCGGCGCGGTGCAGGGCGACGTCCCAGTCACCGCGGCAGTCGGGGTCGGCCGCCTCGAATCCGTGGTCGGCGGTGAGCAGGATGGCCGTCTGGTCGGTGAGGCCACGGCGCTCCACCAGGTCGAGGAACACCCCCAGCCGGCGGTCGGCGTCGGCCAGCGCGGCACGGGCCTCGGGTGAGTAGGGCCCGCCGCCGTGATGACCGGTGTCGGTGATGGTGGTGTTCCACCAGGTCAGCACGGGTGGTTCCCGGCCGTCGGCCCACAGGTCGATGATCTGGGTCAGCCCCAGCGCGTCCACCCTTGTCGACCAGGCGTAGTTCGGGTCGGCGGTGACCCATTCGGCGCTCGCGTGCGGGTCGCCCTCGGCGGCCGGCAGGTAGTCCTCCATCCCACCACCAGCGGCCTCAGCACCGGCACCGCCGGCGCCCGGCCCGACCCCGAGGGCTCGCACCAGGCCGAACGTCGAGTAGCTCGCCCCGCGGTCGATCGGCTCGTTCACGCAGGCCGTCTCGGTCCCGGGGCGGGAGCGGGCCACCGCCTCGAACACCGTCGACACGCCGTCCCGGAGCTGGTCGCAGGCGACGTGCCAGGTCGCGGCCTCGTTGGTGATCACCTGGCGGTCGGTCGCGCGGTCGAAGTAGACGTTGTGCAGAATGCCGTGCCGGCCGGGGCCGACGCCGGTGATCGCCGAGGTGTGGTTGGTGAGGGTCACGCTCGGGAACTCGGCCAGGGCGCCGCCGGTCAGCGCGACGCCGCGGGCCAGCAGGCGGGCGACGTTCGGGAGCTCTCCCCGGGCGGCGAGGTCGAGCAGGTCGTTGCAGTTCGTCCCGTCCCACAGCAGCCCGACCACATGCCGGGCTCCCGGCCCGGCGAGATCGTCGAGCGCGGTTCCCTCCGCCTCGGGCATCGCCGCCCCGGCGAGCGCCGCCAGGGTCGGAGCGACGTCGATCACCCGGGCGACCCGCGGCAGCAGACCACGGGCGGTCACACCTGCCCCGGACAGAACGAGCGGCGCCCGGGACTGCCCGGCGTCCAGCGAGCCGTGCTCTCCCAGATGGCCGCCCCGCTCGGGCCAGTAGTGCCGCGGGGTGTGGACGACGGCGATGTCCGGCGAGCGCGTCGGGTCGGCGAACATGGACAGCAGGCGCCGTCCCGCGAAGGGGTAGGCGTTGCGCGCGGCCGGCGGGGACGGGTCGGCGAGCGCGGCCACCAGCGGAACACCGTGCATGGGGTCCTGGTCGGCGACCGGGTCCCGGCCGCGCAGGATCTCCCACGGCCCGTCCGGATCGTCGACCGGCAGGCGCGACGCACCGTCGGCGTTCGCGACGTGCAACCAGCCGTCCTCGACCCACGCGACCAGGTCGACGACGTGGGCGAGGTCGGGCCGGGTGAGCACGGCCACCGCCTGTGCCAGCCCGGGCTCCGCGACCGCCCTGACCGACCCGGCCACCCCGGCCTCGATGGCATCCCCGGCCGCGGTGGTCGTCACGGCCGCAGTGGCCACTCCGGGCGCGGTGGTCGTCAGGGTGCCCGAGGGAGGCCCGCCGGCGGGGACGGCCTGCACGGGAGCGCCGGCCGGCGCCTCGGCGACGGTGGCAACGCGGTCGGGAGCGACACCGCTGCGGACCGGATACACGCGCTCGCTGCTGGGCACGCTCGCACACTACCGGCGCCGACCGCACCACCAGGAGAAGCACATGCCAACTCCACGGGGCGGGACGCCGACGAGTCGGCGTCCCGCCCCAGCCCCGCCTAACCAGGCCTCAGGCAGCCACCTCCTTGCGTGGGCGGCCACGCGGGCGCTTGCGGGGCACGACACGGCCCGTCACGACGAGTTCACCTCCCCAGACTCCCCACGGTTCGTTCCTGTCGATGGCGGCCGACAGGCAGGCGAGCCGCACCGGGCAGTCCACGCACACGGACTTGGCGGACTCGACGTCCGCCGGGGACTCAGCGAAGAAAAGCTCGGGGTCCACGTCCCAGCAGGGCAGGACGAGACGCTCCCGCTCGATCCGGGAAACGATCGAGGGGTCGAACACCGGGGTCACCTCCGACACTGGCGGTTTCTTCGGTTTGGTTTCTCGGTCTTGCATCCATCGACAGCGGTCAGCTCGGGTCTCGCGGTGCGGTGGCGGGTCGGCGCCGGCCCTGGAAAACACGAAGGCCGCGGACCCTGTCGGGTCCGCGGCCTCGGATTCGCTCCGTTTCGGCGCTATGCCAGGAGCGGATCTGGGACGGGGCCCCACGGGGCGAACGGGCGCAGCGAACGCGCGGCTGCCCGCGTGACGGTCGTGTTGCCGGTGGTGATGCCGGTGCCTTGCGCCGGGCCGCTGGGCAGGGTGGCGCCATGCGGAGCGGCCAGGTGCGCGCCGGTCACGCGCGCGCGGAGAACCTGATCGACACCGATGTGCGCACCGGACGCCCAGGCGCCGGGCCGCCGGGTGGCGTGGCCGACGAGGCGGGCCTGACCGGGCTGATCGCAGGAGGTGCCGAGAGAGGGTCGCGTACGCGTATAGGCCAACATGACGAGCCTCATCGAGATYCCTCCCTCACCCTGCGTAGGAGCGTGCTGCTGCCACCCCGCGAGCGCTGTTGATCGCGCCCCGGTGTTCATGGAACACGGTAGGAGCCATCGCCCACGCTGACAACTTATTTTCCATGTGATCACACAGACACCCTCAGCCACAGCGCGACTCACCCACCACCGGCGTGTCACATTCCGAGCACCAGGCGTCAGCCCGTGGACGGCGATCCAGCCGGTGGACGCCCCGTGACCAGCGCGAGGACGTCCTCGCCGTAGCGGTCGAGCTTGCTCTGGCCGATGCCGGGCAGCGCCACCAGCTCGGCGACCGTGGACGGGCGCCGCTCCGCGATCAGGCGCAGCGTCGCGTCGGTGAGGACCACGAAGGCCGGCGCGCCCTGCTCCTTCGCCCGGCGGGCGCGCCAGGCGCGCAGCCGCTCGAACAGCTCGCCGTCCACCGGCCCCCCCGGGCAGGCCTCGCACCGGCCGACGCGGGCCTCGGCGCCCGCCAGCGCGCGCCCGCAGACCCGGCAGAGCACGCTCGACCGGTTCCGTGCGCGGCCGTTGCCGCCGGTGCCGGGCTCCGCACGCGCCGAGCCCGGGCGGGCCGCGGACGAGCCGCGCCGGAAAACCGCCGCCGCGCGGCGCGGCTCGTCCAGGAACCGGGACGGCCGCCGCGAGCGGCGCGCGCCCTCCGCCCGCGCCAGCGCCCAGGACAGCGTCAGGTGGACCCGCGCCCGGGTGACCCCGACATAGAGGAGACGGCGCTCCTCGGCCAGTTGCTCGTCGGTCTGGGCGTGCACGATGGGCAGCGTCCCGTCGACGAGGCCGACCAGGAACACCGCGTCCCACTCGAGGCCCTTGGCCGCGTGCAGCGAGGCGAGCGTGACGCCCTGCACCGTCGGGGTGTGCTGGTGTGCCGCGCGCTCGGCGAGGTCGGCGGCGAAGGCGGCGAGGTCGGCCTCGGGCTCGCGCGCCTCGAGGTCGGCGGCGAGCCGGTGCAACGCGGCGAGGTTCTCCCAGCGCTCACGGTCGGCTCCGGGCCCGGCCGGCGGCGCCCCCGGCCGCCATCCGAGCCCGCTGAGGACGTCCGCGACCACGTCGGCGAGCCCGCCGGGGCGGTCGGTCTCGGCGGAGCGCAGCGCGGCGCGCAGCATCCGCACCGCCCCGGTCACCTCGGGCCGTTCGAAGAACTTCTCACCGCCGCGCACGAGATAGGGGATCTCGGCCCGGCCCAGCGCCGTCTCGTACGCCTCCGACTGGGCGTTGATCCGGTACAGCACGGCGATCTCGCTGGCCGGGACGCCTGTGCCGAGCAGGCCGCGGATCCGCCGGGCCACGGCGGCGGCCTCCTCGGGCTCGCTGTCGGACTCCAGCCACACGGGCTCCGGGCCGGACGGGCGCATCGCGACCAGCCGCCCCGCCGCGGACCGACCCTCCGCACCGCCCGGAACACCCGGGCCGGCCTGGACGGCCGATGCTCCCCGCGTATCCGGCGCGGGCCGGGCGGCGCCGTCGAGCAGCTGGTTCGCCAGCGCGACCACCTGAGGGGTGGAGCGGTAGTCCCGGACGAGGCGGACGACCGTCGCGGCCGGGAACCGACGCGGGAACTCCACCAGGTGCCGCGCGGAGGCGCCGGTGAACGAGTAGATGGTCTGGTTCGCGTCCCCGACGACGCACAGGCTGTCGCGGTCACCGAGCCAGGCGTCGAGCACGCGCTGCTGCAGCGGGTTGACGTCCTGGTACTCGTCGACGACGAAGTGGCGGTAGCGGGCGCGGAGCTCGGTGGCGACCCAGCCGTGCTCCTCGACCACGGCGGCGGTCAGCAGCAGCAGGTCGTCGAAGTCGAGAACCCCCGCCTCGCTCTTGACCTCCTCGTAGGCCTCGTAGAGGCGGGCGACGACGTCGGGCGCGAAGGAGGTCTCCCGGCCGTGGGCGGCGGCGAGGCGGACGTAGTCGGTGGGCGCCACCATCGTCGCCTTCGCCCACTCCACCTCGGAGGTGAGGTCGCGCAGCTCGGCGCGGTCCGGGCGCAGCCGGGCACGGTTCGCGGCCTTCGCCATCAGCGGAATCCGGCTCTTCTCCAGCCTCGGCAGCGCCGTCCCGGCGACGGAGGGCCAGAAGTAGGAGAGCTGACGCAGCGCGGCCGCGTGGAAGGTGCGGGCCTGGACGCCGTCCACACCCATCACCCGCAGCCGGCCGCGCAGCTCGCCGGCGGCCCGGTTGGTGAAGGTGACGGCGAGGATCTGCCCCGCCCCGACCTCCCGTTCCGTGACCATGTGCGCTATCCGGTGGGTGATGGTGCGGGTCTTGCCGGTGCCCGCGCCCGCGAGGATGCAGACCGGCCCGACGGGGGCGAGCACGGCGGCGAGCTGCTCGGGGTCGAGCCCCTGCTCCGCGCCGGCCGGGACCGGATCGGGTGACGATCGATGATCGGGCGGCGACGCCGCGCGACGGGCCTCGGAAGCGCTGGGTCCGGACATCACCGGACACGGTAACCGTGCGCGGCCCGGGGAAGCGAAGTCACCATGGCCTGGTTATGCAGTGCGTCATACGCAGAGCGCCGCCCACCGGACGTCGCTCACCGCAACCCGTCATCTGACGGATCGTCGCCAACGGAGGTCTCACCGTGCTCACGATGTACACCACCCCCTGGTGTGGCTACTGCGTCCGACTCAAGGGTCAGTTGGACCGCGCGGGGGTGGAGTACGTGACGGTCGACATCGAGCAGAACCCGACAGCAGAGCAACTTGTCCGCGATGCGAACAACGGCAACGCGACCGTGCCGACCGTCGTCTTCCCCGATGGGACGGTGATGACGAATCCGACCCTCCGCCAGGTCACCGAGAAGGTCACTTCCGCCGCATAACGGATACGCAGGGCGACGATCTTTCGGGAGTTCACTCCTTCCCGACGCACACGCGGCCGGCTCGTGGGACGGTGTCCGTCACTGCCCGTGAACTTTGTGGGAGAGTTCGGCCTGTGTCGTCAGCACCTTCAGGACTCCCGTGGAGCACGGTCGACGCCGCGCTGAGAGCCACGCACGCACTCCATCAGATGGAGCAGACGTGCCTCGTCGTGGTGTCGACGGATGTTGCCACCTACCTACGGGTGACCGGGCCGATCCCCGAGCTGGTTTCCGGGCTGAGTGTTCCGCGCGCCCGCTGTCTACCTGCCCGGATGCTCGATGGAGCGCCAGCCGCGGGCTCCCGGGCCGACCAGGATCCCGCCCTGGCCGACACCGTCGAGCCGGAGCGGTTCGGCATTCTCAGCTATGTCGCGATGCCCGTCGTCGGGCCGGACGGGACCGTTCTCGGCATTCTCACCGGCCTCGACCGCTCATCGCTCACCGTTCCCACCGAGACACTCAGTGTACTGAGGGCGATTGCGGACAGTCTGGGAGCGTCGGACGCACTCCGCGACCAACTCGTGCGGGAGGCCCTCTCGGGGGTTGCTGCCAGTAACGAGGCGGAGGGTGACGGAACGGGCTCCCGGGGCACCGAGAACGGTGCCCCGGCCGGCGAGGCACCACCCGGCGCCACCCAGACTGGCACCACCCCACCCGGCACCACGCCAGTCGGCACCACGCCAGTCGGAGCGGCCGGCGAGGCCGGCCGGACACCCACCCCGGAGACCGTCGCCCGCGCGATCAGGCCCGGCCCGCCGGGTCGGCCCGGCGCGCCACGACCCGGGCCACCCCGGTCAGGGCCGTCACGACCAGGCACCGCACGGGGGCCCGGCGGGACAGGCGCCGCCGGCGGCGCGCCCGCTCCCGGGGCCTCCGACATGCGGCTGCGCCGCGCGCCCACCGGCTGGATCGTCGAGGGGCCCGGCGCCGAGATCCGCCCGGTCGGCGATCTGATCTCCGCGATGGTCCTGGCCGACCTGCTCGCCGAGGACCTCAGCCCGCCCGGGCGGCCCCGGCGCGCCGATCGCGACCTCAACGAGACCGAGCAACTGAGGTTGTCGGTGATCCAGCTCGAGCACGCGCTGGCGTCCAGGGTGATCGTCGAGCAGGCGATCGGCGTGCTCGCCGAGCGCAACCACATCAAGCCCCGGGACGCCTTCGAGCGGCTGCGCCGCACCGCCCGCGGGATGGGCCGGCGGGTACACGACCTCGCCCGCCAGGTGGTGGAGTCGGTAGGCGACCCGCGGGTCACCCTGCCCGGGGAGCTCGGCGGCCGCGGCGGCGGACCGGGCACGGCGGGCGGGCCCGCGAGCGGTACCGGGGGCGGCCAGCCGCGCCCGACACCGCCGCGCGCCGCACCGAGCCGCCGCTGACCCCACCGCTGCCCGCCCCACTGCCGACGGCCCCACTGCCGCTGACCTCAGGCGGACTCGACGGCTCCGAGTGCCCGCACCGACTCGGTGATCTTCGAGGCGTCCCCCACCAGCACGGTCACCAGCCCCGACGGAGCCAGCAGCTGCGCGGAGACCGCCTGGACGTCCGCCGCGGTGACGGTCGCGAGCGCGCGCGGATGGTCGCGCAGGTACTCGACGCCGACCCCGGCGCCGGACAGCCCGGACAGGGTGCCGGCGAGACCGGCCGCGGTCGCGCTCGACAGCGCCAGCGTGCCGATCAGGTACTGGCGCGCGGCCTCGAGCTCCTCGGCCTCCGGCGGCAGGACGGCCATCCGGCCGAGCTCGTAGAGGATCTCGAGCAGCGCCGGGCCGGTCACGTCGGTGGAGACGTCCGCGGCGACGGTGAGGCGGGAGCCGGCCTGGTGGTGGTCGACCGAGCTGCGCGGGGAGTACGTGTACCCCTTGTCCTCGCGGATGTTGGAGACGAGCCGCGAGCTGAAGTAGCCGCCGAAGATCGTGCTCGCGAGCCGGAGCGCGGGATGGGCCGGCGCGGAGCGGTTCAGCGCGCGGCCGCCCATCCTGATGTTCGTCTGCACCGCGCCCGGGCGGTCGACGATCAGGATCGGGCCGGCGGTGGGCACGGGCGCGGGCGGGTGGCCCGGGGCGGCGGTGCCCGTCCACGACCCGAGCGCGGCCTCGACGGCGTCCAGCGCGCGCTCGGGGTCGACGTCGCCGACCAGGGTGAGGATGGCGCCGTCCGGGCAGACCCGGGCGCCGTGCAGCGACCGCACCCGCTCGGCCCCGACCTCGGAGAGCACCGACGGCGGGGTGATGGCGCTGCCGTAGGGGTGGTCGCCGAACATCCGGCGCACCAGCGCCTCACGGGCGATCACCGCCGGCTGGCTGAGCGCGCTCGTCGTCTCCTCGACGATCCGGTCGCGCTCACCGCCGAACTCGCTGTCGGGGTAGCTCGCGGTGGTCAGAACGTCGGCGATCAGCGCGAGCAGCGGCTCGAGGCTGGTCGCGAGCGCGGAGCTGACGATCGCCAGCCGGTCGGCGTCGACACCGGTCCGCAGCGACCCGCCCAGGGCGTGCACGGCGGTGGCCAGGCCGACCCGGTCGTACCGGCTCGAGCCGGTGAGGATGGTCTCCGCCAGCAGCTCGGCCTCGGCCAGGTGGACCAGCCCGGACCCGGCGAACGGGATGCGCAGCCGCAGCTCGACCAGCGGGACGCTGGAGCGGGCGACGACGTCCACGCGCAGGCCGTTGGGCAGTGTGCGCCGCACGACGGCCGGCAGCTCACGCGGAACGGTCGGGATCACCGCCGGGATCTTCGACCCGGCCTCGGCGGGCGCGGAGATCCCGGCCGTGGCCGCAGCGGTCGTCGTCACCATGCCTCCTCGTCCCCCGGACGGGGGATGCCACCGCGGATCATCTCGCTCACCGGCCCGGCGTGCGTCATCAGGCGGCTCCCGCCCGCAGCTCCAGCACGGACCGGCCCTGGGTACGCAGCGCGCCCGCGGCCGCGGCGACCGCGTCGGCGGTCACCTCGGACAGCAGCCCGGGCAGCTCGTTGAGCAGCTCGGGACGGCCGCGGTGCAGCTCGAACGTCGCCATCGCCAGCGCCCGGCCGAGCGCGTCGTCGGACTCGCGCAGGATCGCCGAGGCCACCTGGGCCTGCACCCGCTCGAGCTCGCCGGGCTCCAGGCCGTCACCGGCCAGCCGGTCGAGCTCCTCGTCGACGGCCGCGAGCACCGTGTCGGCGGTCGAGTCCCCGGCGTGCCGGGCCTCCAGCGTCAGCAGCAGCGGGTCACGCTGGTCGAACGGGTCCCCGAAGGTGCCGACGTAGCTGCTGACCGCGGTGACCGAGCGGTCCTTCTGGACGAGGCGCCGCTCCAGCCGGCTCGCGTCGCCGGTGGTGAGGACGTCCGTCAGCAGGTAGGTGGCGAGGAACGCCGGCAGGTCGGTGTCGGGGTCGGGCACCCGGTAGCCGACGGCGAGCGCGGGGCGCGGGGCCAGCTTGTCGGTGAGCGCCTCCCGGCGCTCCTCGGCGCGCACCGGCTCGGCGAAACTGCGCCGCGCCGGCACCGGGCGGGCCGGGATGGCGCCGAAGTACCGCTGGACGAGCTCGAGCGTCGTGTCGGGGTCGAACTCGCCGGCGACGGTCAGCACGGCGTTGCCCGGCGCGTAGAACTTGTCGAAGAAGTCAGCGGCGTCGTCGAGGCTGGCCGCCTCGAGCTCGGAGAAGTCACCGTAGCCGTTGTGGGCGTTCGGGAAGGTGTCGAAGGCGACCGGCGGGAGGGTGATCCACGGGAACCCGCCGTACGGCCGGTTCAGCACGTTGACCCGGATCTCCTCCTGCACCACCGCGATCTGGTTGTCCAGGTTCTCCCGGGTGATCCTCGGCGCGCGCATCCGGTCGGCCTCGAGGAACAGCGCCAGCTCCAGCGCGCCGGAGGGCAGCAGCTCGAAGTAGTCCGTGTGGTCGGGGTGTGTCGACCCGTTGAAGATGCCGCCGGCGGCCTGCACGTACTTCGGGTGCTCCGCCTTGCCCACGTTCTCGCTGCCCTGGAACATCAGGTGCTCGAACAGGTGGGCGAAACCCGTCCGCCCCTCCGGCTCCGAGCGGAAGCCCACGTCGTAGTGGACGGCGACAGCCACCACCGGGGCCGTCCGGTCCGGGGCGAGCAGCACCCGCAGGCCGTTGTCGAGCGTCACTCGCTGAACCGGGTACGAGGGGGCCGCCACGGTGGCCCTCACCGCGCTGGACGCGGGCGGGCCGGCGGCTGGGCGTGAGGACACATCGCCACGCTACTGCCCTCGCCGTCCGGCCGGCGACCTTCGGCGGGCTCCGTCGCCCCGCCAGGTCCCCCCACGCGGACCAGAGGACTACGAAAGGGCAACCCGAGCACCGTCAGGGATGACGGCGCCCACCACTGCCCGCGGCCGAGACCAGAAAGACGAGCACCGCGGCCACCGCCACCTGCAACAACAGTGTCAACAACCAGCCGCCGTCGACACTGGTGGCAACGACGAGACCGAGCGCCGCGCCCAGCAGACCGATCAGAACCGTCATGAGACAACCGATCGGCGCCCTGCGCCGCGCCGGGACGACCGCCCGACCCAGCAGGCCGACCACGGCACCGGTGAGCAGCACGCTGACGATGCCGGTAGGCGTGTCCACGGCACCGATTGTGCTCCCCGGGCCAGCCGGCACCCCCACCGACGGGCCGTGGGCGCAGACTGTCCCGGTGGGACAATTTCCGCCCGGGCTGGGCGGCTGCCTCGCCGGTGAGCTGCGCGAACTTGGTGACGAGATCATCGCCGCCATCGCGGGTGAGGTGCCCGCCTACGCCCGCCCACTCGAGGGGACGTTCGGGCAGGGCGTACGGCGCGGCGTGGACGAGGCGCTGGCCCGTTTCCTCGCCATCGTCGAGGCGGGCCCGGACGCGGCCCCCGACCTGGCGGCCGGGCGCGACGTCTACGTGCGGCTCGGGCGCGGTGAGGTGCGGGCCGGCCGCTCCCTGGACAACCTGCTCAGCGCCTACCGGGTGGGTGCGCGGATCTCCTGGCGCCGGCTCGGTGAGGCCGCGCGCCACGCCGGCCTGGACGCCGCCGGCCTCGTGTCGCTCGCCGAGATGATGTTCGCCTACATCGACGGGATCTCGGCCGCCTCTGCGGAGGGCTACGCGCTGGCCCAGTTCGAGGTCGCCGGCCAGCGGGAACGGCTGTGGGACCGGCTCGGCGAGCTGCTGCTCTCCGGCGCCGACACCGTCACCATCGAGCAGGCCGCCGCCGCGGGGGCGTTCCGGCTGCCCGACCGGATGGCGGCCGTCCTGGTGCCGACCGGGCCCGACGGGCAGCTCCCCCCGCGGCTGCCCACCGGCTGCCCGCGCACCGGCCACGGCGTCGACTTCTGGCTGTTCGTCGGGGACGCCGACGAGCCGGCCCGGCGCGGCTGGCTGGCCGACCGCCTCGACGGCACGGGGGCGGTGGTGGGCCCGACCGTCCCCTGGCAGGAGGTGACAGGCAGCGTGGAGCGCGCCGGACTCGCCCGAACCGCCCGGCTGGCCGGTCGGCTGCCCACCACGGCCGGGCAGGACCCACTGTTCACCGACGACCACCTGACCGCCCTGCTGCTGGCCCGCGACCCGGGGCTGCTCGACGACCTCACCCGCCGCCGGGTCGCCCCGCTCGCCGGGCTGCCCGAACGCACCCGGGCCAGGCTGGCCGAGACCCTGCTCTACTGGCTCGCCCTGCACGGGCAGCGCCGGCTGGTGGCCGAGCGGCTGCACATCCACCCGCAGACCGTCCGCTACCGGGTCAGCCAGCTGCGCGAGCTGTACGGCGACGCGCTGGACGACCCCGACACCCGCTTCGAGCTTGAGCTCGTCCTGCGCGCCCTGACCGGCCAGCGCCCGGGCGACCCGACAGCGGCGCCCCGGCCGGGGCCGCCGTCAATGCCACGCCAGGGCGTCCCCGCGGCCGCGAGGCAGGACGTCCCGACGGTGGCGCGGCAGGGCCCGGCGGGCACGGGAAAGCCGGTTCGGGCCGGCTGACGGGCGGTTCACGCTACCGTCCGTACTGTGCGGGTGGGCTCGTTCAACGTGATGCACGGCCTGTCTCTCGCCGACGGACGGGTCGAGGTGGACCGCTTCGCCGCGGCCGTCGCCGACCTCGACTGCGACGTCCTCGGCCTGCAGGAGGTCGACCTGGCACAGCCCCGCTCGGGCGGCGGGGACCTCGCCGCCGCCGCCGCGACGGCGCTCGGCGCCCCCGACACCGGATGGCGCTTCGCCCCCACCGTGTACGGCACCCCCGGGCACCACTGGCGCCCGGCGGAGGGCGAGCGCCGCGGCGACGAGCCCGCCTACGGAATCGCGCTGGTCAGCAGGTTGCCGGTGCACCGGTGGTGGGTGGTTCCGCTCGGCCGCGCCCCGGTGCGCTCCCCGATCCTCGCCCCGGGGGCGAACCGCCGGGCCCGACTCATCCTGCTCGACGACGAACCGCGGGTCGCGCTCGCCGCCATCGTCGAGACCACAAGCGGACCACTGACGGTGGTGACCACCCACCTGTCCTTCGCCCCGGGGTGGAACGCCTTCCAGCTTCYCCGGCTGGTGCGGAGGCTGCGCGGCGTCGACGGGCCGGTCGTGCTGCTCGGCGACCTGAACCTGCCGGGCCGGCTGCCGACCGCCCTCACCGGATGGCGCCGGCTGGCCGCCCACCGCACCTACCCCGCGCACGCCCCCCGGGTGCAGCTCGACCACGTGCTCGCCCGCGGCGCGGTGGGCACCGTCGCCGCCAGCGAGGCCCGCCGGACCCAGATCTCCGACCACCTCGCGCTCCTCACCGACATCCGCCGATAGCCGCGCGGGACCGAGCCGGACCAGGCCGGGCTAGCGGCGGCGGTCGGCGGTGCTGTCGGAAGACCACGCGCGGCCCGAGAGCAGGGCGGTGATCTCGTCCTCGCCAAGCAGCGGCGGGCGCACGACTCGCCCGGACGCGACGTAGAAGTAGGCCGCGTCGACGTCCGCCACGGCCACGCCGCGGACCCGCGCCCAGGCGACCCGGTAGACCGCGAGCTGGACGGGATCGGCGGCCTCCGAGCCGGTCTTCCAGTCGACGACCTCCCAGCGCCCACCGCCGAGCTCGTAGACGGCGTCGATGCGCCCCCGCACCGCGCGCCCGCCGATCATCACCTCGAACGGCGCTTCCAGGGCGAACGGGCGGCGGGCGCCGTACGGGCTGGCCAGGAAGGCCGCCTGCAGGCCGGAGAGGTCGCGGTCGTCCGTGAGGACGGCGGCATCTGCGGCATCGGCAAGGTCCTCGACGTCGATGAGCGGCCGCTGGTCGAACATCTCCTCCACCCAGGCGTGGAAGCGGGTTCCCCGCCGGGCCTGCGGCACCGGCCGGCGCGGCACCGGCCGGGCCAGGTCGCGGGCGAACTCGACCGGGTCGGCCCGCATCCGCACGATCTCGGAGGCGGTCAGGCTCGCCGGGATCGGGACGTCCCGGAACGGGGCCCGGGCCACGCGCTCCTCGGCGAGCAGCAGCGCGGCTTCGCGGTCGAGCTCGGCGAGCAGGGCCCGCTCGCGGGCGGTCATCCCGCCCGGCTCGTCGACCAACGGGGCCTGGCCGGAGCGGATCATCGCCAGGGCCTCGGCGACGCCCGCCGCCGCCTCCCGCCGGCGGGCGAACGCCACCGGCTCGTAGGGCGCCGGCCACGCGAACTCCACCGGGACGGCCAGCGCGGGGTTGCCGCCCCGCCCCGGTTCGGAGGTCCACACGTCCACCCGCCCGTTCCCCTCGGCCGCGTGGTCGTGCAGCTCGGTGAGGAACACCGAGGGGCCACGCCTGGTGCGCTGGGTCGGCCCCCACCAGTGGCCGCTGCCGAGCAGCACCGACTTCGCCCGGGTGAACGCGACGTAGGCCAGCCGCCGCTCCTCGCGCTCCTGGTACTCCCGGCAGTCCTCGGTGTAGGCCTCCAGGGCCGCCTTCGAGTCGTCGAGCTCGTAGGACGGCAGCTCGGCCACGTCGCCGCGCAGCGGGGTCGGCAGCACCCCGGTCGTGGTCGGCCACCTGTCCCGCACCGTCAGGTCGGGAAAGACCCCACGACTCAGGTTGGGCACGGCCACGACCTCCCATTCGAGGCCCTTCGCCCGGTGCATGGTCATCAGCGCGACGGCGTCCGCGCCGGACGGCCCGGTGATGTCCAGCCCGCGTTCGTGCTCGCGGGCCGCCCGTAGGAAGCCGAGGAAGGACGTCAGCGAGTTCGGCCCGTCGGGGTCGTCGAAGTCGGCCGCCGCGTCGAGGAAGGAGGCCAGGTTCTCCCGGCGGCGCGCCGCCACGGCACGCGGGCTGGCGGCGAGCTCGACATCCAGCCCGATCGTGGAGATCACCCGGTGGAGCAGGTCGAGCAGCCCGTCGCCGACGTGCGCGCGCAGCGCCGCCAGCTCCGCGCCGAGCCGGGCGGCCCGCTCCCGTCCCTGGGCCGAGATCTCCTCGCCGGGGTCGGTGAGGGCGTCGGCGAGGGCGACGACGTCGCACGGGTCGACCCCGGCGACGGCCTCCGCCAGCGCGCTCCCGTCGCCGTCCCCGCCGGCGGCCGTGGGTGCGGTCGTGCCGGTGGTGCGCAGCAGCGCCCGCGCGCGGCGGCCCAGCGCGGCCAGGTCGCGCGGGCCGAGGCGGACCCGCGGCCCGGTGAGCAGCCGGACGAGCGCCGCGTTGGCGACCGGCGAGTCCAGCACCTCCAGCACGGCGACGACGTCGGCGACCTCGGGCAGGTCCAGCAGGCCGGCGAGGCCCACCACCTCGACCGGCAGCCCGGCGGCCGTCAGCGCCGTGTGCAGCGCGCGGACGTCCGAGCGGGCCCGCACGAGCACGGCCATGTTCCCGGGCCGCTCCCCCGCCGCGACCAGCTCGGCCAGCCGGGCGGCGACCCAGGTGACCTCCTGCGCCCAGCTCTCGTGCAGCGCCACCAGGGTCCGCCCGGCGGCGACGACGTCTGCCCGGGGACGCAGCTCGACGACGTGGTGGCGGGCCCGCAGCGGGGCCGCCACCGCGTTGGCCAGCGTCAGCAGCCGGCCGCCGCTGCGCTGGTTCACCGACAGCAGGTACCGCGCGGACGGGGTGCCGTCCGCGTGCGGGAAGTGATCGGGGAAGTTGTCCAGGTTGGCCACCGACGCGCCCCGCCACCCGTAGATCGCCTGGCAGGGGTCACCGACGGCGGTCACCGGATGGCCGCCGCCGAACAGCCCGGCCAGCATCGTGCGCTGGGCGACGGAGGTGTCCTGGTACTCGTCGAGGAGCACCACGCCGAACCGTGTCCGCTCGGCGGCGCCGACCTCCGGGGAGTAGCAGGCCAGCCGGGCGGCGAAGGTGACCTGGTCGCCGAAGTCGAGGACGTCCCGGCCGCGCCGGGCCGCCCGGTAGTCGGCGACGAGGCCGGCGAGCTCACGCCGCCCCCGGGCCGTGGCCGCCATCCGGCGCAGCTCCTTGCGCAGACCCTTCGTGCCCGGTCGCAGCGCCGCGCTCGCCAGGGCCGCCATCGCCCGGTCGAACAGGTCCGCGTCGAAGGCCATCAGGTCGTCGGCGGAGACGAGGTGCTCGCTCATCTCCCCGTCGAGCGCGACGAGGTCGGCGACGAGCGCGGGCATCGACTTCGTCAGCGCCTCGACGCGGCCGCGGTGGGCGCGGGCGACGCGGGCCGCGAGCTGGTAGCGCGCGGCCGCGACGAGCATCCGGGTGTCGGGCTCGAGGCCGAGCCGCAGCGCGTGCTCGCTGACGAGACGCCCGGCGTAGGCGTGGTAGGTGCCGATCGTCGGCTCGTCGGCGTCGTCCGCGGCCGGCTGGCCGGGGACGTTCTCGCGGGCGCGGCGCAGCGCCGTCCGCACCCGACCGGCCAGCTCGGCGGCGGCCTTGTTCGTGAACGTCAGGCCCAGTACCCGCCCCGGCTCGACCTGACGGGTGGCCACCAACCAGACCACACGGGCGGCCATCACGGACGTCTTGCCCGACCCGGCGCCGGCGATGACGACAGCCGGCTCCAGCGGCGCGGTGGCCACGGCCAGCTGTTCGTCGGTGTACGGGACGCCGAGCAGCTCCCGCAGGTACTCCGGCTCCGGCACCGGGCCGGTCATGGCACCGCCCGCGCCTGCCGGCTCCGGGTCGAGACCGGGAAGCACCTGCTCGGCGGCCCCCGCCACGCCGGTCAATCGATCACCTGCTCCCCCTCCGGCCGCCCCGGGCAGCACCGACGGAACGAACACATGGTGCACCCCTCGCCGGGGGTGGGCCGGAAGGACTCGGTCGTCACGGTCCGCACCGCGTTCTCGACCATGTCGTCGATCCACGCCCGGCCGCCGGGGAGCGCGTCCTGACGCTGCACCTCGGGCGGCCCCGGTTCCTCCGCCGGCAGGCGCGGGCCGGTGTTGTCGCCGCCCGCGTCCCGCCGGAGCTGCACCAGCTCCGCCCCGCCGGGCACCGCCGCCGGCCGCTCACCGGCGGTGGACGGCGCCCCGCCGGTGGACGGCTCCCCGCCCCAGGACGGGTCCCCAGCCCCGGGCACCTCGCCGGGCGCGGGCACCTCGCCGGGCGCGGTCGGATCGCGGCGGCGGGCGGCCTCGTCCAGTACCGGGTCGAGGGCGCCCTCGCGGACGGCGAGCTGGTAGCTGCCCAGCTGTGCGTGGGTCGCCAGGTCACGCCGGCTCGGCGGCGTCCGGCCGGTCTTGAAGTCGACGACGTGCACCCGGCCGGTGTCGTCGAGCTCGACCCGGTCGATGAAGCCGCGCAGCCGCACGACCCGGCCCGCCACCTCGATGTCGCAGGAGAAACGCACCTCGGACGCGACGACCTCGCGGCCGCGCTGCGCGGCGTGCCACTCGAGGAACCGGCCGAGCGCCTCCCGCGCCGCCGCGCGTTCCTGCTCGGAGCGCCACCGCGAGTCGAACTCCAGATGCCGCCAGACCAGGTCGAGCCGCGCGTCGAGGGCCTCGAGCCGCGCCTGCGTCCGGCCCGTCGTCACCTCGTCGGCCAGCGCGTGCACGACCTTGCCGAAGCCCTGCGCGGGCGACGCCGGCTCGGCCGCGTTCGCCTCGTGCTCCAGGAACCAGCGCAGCCCGCAGGAGCTCAGGCCCGACAGCGAGGACCCCGAGAGCCGGATCGGCGCGTCGGGCGCGACGACCGGGACGTCCGAGCTCGTCACGTCCAGCAGGCCCCACCAGCGGTCCGGATGGGCGGCGGGGACCAGCGCCCGGCCGGTCTCGTCGGAGGCGGCGGCCAGGGCCGCGAGCCGGACCCCCGCGGCTTCCCGCATCGCCGCCGAGGCCTCCGGGTCGACTGTCAGCCGCCGCAGCGCGGCGACCAGGCCGACCAGGGTGAGCGGACGCGGCGGGCGGGCCCGGACGCTCTCCACCTGTACCCCGAGCTCGGCCAGGAACCGACTGGGCTGCTCCCCGTCGTCGTCGGCGCCGTCCACCGCGGTCACCACCAGGCGGCGGCGCGCCCGGGTGAGCGCCACATAGAACAGGCGACGCTCGTCGGCGAGCAGCTCCTCCCTGGTCCGCGGCGGGCGGACGCCGCCGTTGCGCGGCGAGTCGAGCTGCTCGGCCCCGAGCAGGGTGTGCCGCTGGCGCAGGTCCGGCCAGACGCCGTCCTGCACGCCGCAGACGACCACGACCTCCCACTCCAGTCCCTTGGAGCGGTGCGCGGTGAGCAGCCGGACGGTGGCCGGGCGACCGGCCCGGGCCTGCGCCGTCTCCGGCGCGATCTGCTGGCGGGTCAGCTCCTCGACGACGGAGCTCACCCCGAAGCCCGGCCCGCGCCGCTCACCGAGACGCCCGACGGCGTCGAACAGCGCGACGACGGCGTCGAGGTCACGGTCGGCCGACCGCCCGGCCGGCCCGCCGACCGCGGACGCCCGCTCCAGCCTGGGGCCCCACTCGCTGGCCGTCCACAGTGTCCACAGCGCGTCCTCCGGGGCCGCCCCCCGCCGCAGCTCGGCGCGCACGGTTCGCAGCAACCGCCCGAGCCGGCGCGCGGGCGCGGCGAGCTCGTCCGGGACGGCGAGCAGAACCCGCTCCGGATCGGCGACCGCCTCGCGCAGCAGCTCGGCCGAGGACGCGGGCAGACCGAGCACCGACCCGTCCGCCTCCGGTGCCGAGCGCGGCTCCGGCAGGGCGATCGGGCCGACGGCGTCGTGGGCAGTGCTGTCGCGGGCAGTGCTGTCGCGGGCAGTGCTGTTTCTGGCAGTGGTGCTCCGGGCAGCTGTGTCCCGGGCAGCGGCGCGGGCGGCGGCGTCGTGGGCGCGCAGCTCGCGGCCGAGGGCGCGCAGGCCGGCCGGGTCCGCGCCGCCCAGCGGGGAGGTCAGCAGCGCACGCGCCGTCTCCGGCGTCAGCTGGACCGCCGGGTCGTCCGCGCAGCGCAGGGCCGTGAGGAGCAGCGCCGCCGCCGGCTCCCGCGCCGGCGGGAGCTCCCCACCCGCCACGCTCACCGGGACGCCCGCCGCCGTCAGCACCCGGCGCAGCAGCCCGAGCGGCGCGGTGGAGCGGACCAGGACGGCCATGTCGTCCCAGTCGACGCCGTTCTCGAGATGCTCGCGGCGCAGCAGCTCGGCGATCGCCTCCGCCTCGGCGCCGGCCGTCGGATAGGTGCGGGCCGCGACCTGGCCCGGCCCGACGGCCCCCACGGAGACAAGATCGCGGTGCGCGCGGACGTGGCGGACCGGCAGGCCCGCCGAGGGAAGCGACGCCGCGACGCGGCGGGAGGCGGCCAGCGGCGCCGGGGCCATCCGACGGCACCGCCGCAGCGCGGCGACGGGCGCCGGTGAGCCGTCGGCGCGGGGGAACCGGTTCGGGAAGTCGAGCAGGCCCCGGACCTCCGCCCCGCGGAAGGCGTAGATCGACTGGTCCGGGTCACCGAAGACGACCAGGTCCCCCCCGCCGCCGGCGACGGCGGTCAGCAGCCGCTCCTGCGCCGGGTCGGTGTCCTGGTACTCGTCGACGAACACCGCCCGGTACCGCTGCCGCAGCTGGGCGAGGACGTCCGGCTCGGCGGCGAGGTTCGCCGCGGCGTGCACCAGGTCGGCGTAGTCGAGGGCTCCCTCCGCGCCGAGCGCGTCGAGGTAGTCGCCGTAGAACTCGGCGACGGCCGCCCAGTCGGAGCGGCCCACCCGCCGGGCGATGCGCGCCAGCGCCGGCGGATCGACGCCGATCTCCCGGGCCCGCGTGAGCAGCATCCTGATCTCCTCGGCGAAGCCGCGGGTGTTCAGACAGCCGGCGAGTGGATCAGGCCAGACCGGACGTCCCAGCTCGCGGGAGCCTTCGATGAGGTCGCGCAGCCGGGCGTCCTGCTCGGGGCCCGACAGCAGGCGGAAGCCGCCGAGCGGGGTGGCGGCGCCGTACGCGCGCAGCAGCCCGAGGCACCAGGCGTGGAACGTCCACGCCGCCGGCCCGACGGCGGCCGCCCCGAGCCGGACGGCGAACCGTTCGCGCAGGTGGCGGGCGGCCCGCCGACTGAACGTGAGCACCAGCAGGGACGCCGGATCCGCCCCGGCCTCGATCCGCCGGGCGACGGCCTCGACCAGGGTTGTGGTCTTTCCCGTTCCCGGACCGGCGAGGACTAGTAGCGGACCACCGGCGTGTCCCACCACGTCGGTCTGCGCCGTGTCCAACACGATGGGTCCGGCCACCGGGACGAAGGGCGACACCAGGCGAAACGACGGCCGCCGGGCAGGGCGGGCAGGCGTCGGCACGGTGACCACGCCGCACAGCACATCACGACACTCTGACAAGATCGCCAAAGCACGGACGAGGTCGGCGCCGATGGCACGGAAGTGCTGTCAGCGCGACGACACCGGCACCCTTTGGAGCAGCACAAAGATGAGTACGAATACCACCAAAAGTGTCGAAACAGCTGCGAGTCGACGTCGGAACGTGGCAGTTTCACCGAGCATGACGGACGACGACGTCCCGGCCGGTCATTCCACGCGGACCGCGCCGGAGGCCCAGGGGGCATCCACCGGACGACGGGCACGACGGCCACAGGCCGACGCCTCGGCCCCGGCGCGGGCGGTCACGGCACCACGCCCACGAGCCGGCACGGCGGACGGCCCCGGCGATGACGGTAGCGTCGCGACGGTGACCGGCCCGTTCGCCAGGACGGCCGGCGACGCCGTCGCGGGCGGCGGCGAGTACGCCGGCCGGGTCGCCTTCGTGACCGGATCCGGCTCGGGAATCGGCGCCGCCTGTGCCCGCCGGCTGGCCGCGGCCGGCGCCTTCGTCGTCCTGGCCGACCGGGACACCGTCGCGGCCAAGGAGGTCGCCGGCGAGATCGAGGCGGCCGGCGGCACCGCACTGGCGGTGGCGGTCGACGTCGCCGACCCGGAGTCGGTCGCCCAGGCCGTCGCCACGGCGATCGAGGCCGGTGGACGGCTCGACCTCGCGGTCAACAACGCGGGCATCGCCACCGACCGGGCCCCGCTGGAGGACATCTCCCTCGCCGACTGGGACCGGGTTCTCGCGGTCAACCTCTCCGGCGTCTTCTACAGCATGCGCGCCGAGATCCCGGCGATGCTCGCGGCCGGCGGCGGCTCGATCGTCAACATGGCCTCCGTGCTGGGCACGGTCGGCCTACAGGGCACACCGGCCTACGTCGCCGCCAAGCACGGCGTGATCGGACTCACCAGGGTGGCCGCGCTGGACAACGCGACGCGCGGAATCCGGGTCAACGCGGTGGCACCCGGGTTCATCGACACCACGATGGTCAGCTCACACCGCGGGGCGCGCTTCTTCCAGCCGATGAACCGGCTGGGGACCGCCGACGAGGTCGCCGAGGTCGTCCACTTCCTGCTCTCCGACCGCGCGTCCCTGGTGACCGGCAGCGTCTACTCAGCTGACGGAGGGTTCACCGCCCGCTGATCGCACAGGCGGGCCCCAGCCGACCGGAGTCGGTACCGGCCCGGGCCCCAACGCCGACTGAACCCCGACGTCGACCGGGGATCAGCGCAGGTGGAGGCCCAGCGGCTGGTGGAGATCGGCGCCAGCCGAGGATCAGGCTGGCGCAGAATCAGGGCCGGCACGGAATCAGGGCCGGTCAGGGCGGGTGACGCCGTCCCAGCGGGCTGCCGCGAGATCGACCCGATCACCGCCGGGCCGCAACGGGGTGCTGTCCGCGCGCAGGCGTCGCAGTGCCTCGGCGGGCGCGGCGGGGTTCGGCTCCCCGGACGCGCGAATCACCCGGTGCCACGGGACGTCGTCCTCGTGACCGTGCCGTGAAAGCACCGCGCCCACGGTGCGCCCGGTGCCGGCGCCGACGAACTCGGCGACGTCACCGTAGGTCATGACCTTGCCGGCCGGTATCCGGGTGACGGCCTCGAGGACGGCCATCGCGTGGGGGCTCGGCCTTCCCCCGATGTGGATCCGCGTCGCGACACCCGCCGAAACGGTGTCGGGAGACCGCCCCCGCCGAGGCCCGCCGGGCCCATCCGTCGCCCGCGCCATGCCCACCGACCTCCCCAACGCGTTTTCTCCGGGGCTCGCCCTTCCCCGTGCTCGGCCAGCCTCCCCGAGGCTGGTCTCGCACAGCCCAGATTCCTCTCAGCCCGGAACCACGGATTCCCACCCGCACCACCAGATCGCCATCTAGCGGACAAACACCCCATCCGGCGGGGTTGCCTGCTCGCCCTTTGGCATCCTTCTCGCCCTTCGGGAGCGGAATCCGCCGAGATCGACCCCCGAAACAGCGAGGACGGAATCAAAGGGCGAGGACACGATGGTCCGCAAGGCCTCCGGCACGACCGTGGCGGGTGAGTGCGGCTGTGCCGACGCACTCACCCGCCACAGATCTTCCGGGCGCACGCCCACCCAGGAGACGCGGGGGCTGACGGTTGGGGAGACGGATCAGTAGACGGGGAGGGTCTTGTCCACCTGGGTGGCCCAGGCGGTCACGCCGCCCTGGACGTGGACGGCGGTGGCGAAGCCGGCGCCCTTGAGGGTCGCGAGGGCCTCGGCTGAGCGCACCCCGCTCTTGCAGTAGACGACGACCCGCCGGTCCTGGGGCAGCTCGGCCAGGTGCGCCGGCAGCTCCCCCTTCGGGATGAGGCGCGCGCCGGGGATCCGCACGATCTCCCACTCCGCGGGCTCACGGACGTCGATCAGCTCGATCGGCTCGCCGCCGTCCAGCATGGTCCTCAGCTCGGCGGCGGTGATCGTGGAGCCGGCCGCCGCGAGCTGGGCCTCCTCGGAGACCACGCCGCAGAACGCCTCGTAGTCGATGAGCTCGGTGATCGACGGGTTCTTCCCGCACAGCGGGCACTCCGGGTCCTTGCGCACCTTGATCGTCCGGTAGGACATCTCCAGGGCGTCGTAGACCATCAGCCGGCCGACGAGCGGGTCGCCCACCCCGGTCAGCACCTTGATGGCCTCCGTGGTCTGGATCGACCCGATGGAGGCGCAGAGCACACCGAGGACACCGCCCTCGGCGCACGAGGGGACCATGCCCGGCGGAGGCGGCTCGGGGTAGAGGCACCGGTAGCACGGGCCGTGCTCGGCCCAGAAGACGCTCGCCTGACCGTCGAACCGGTAGATGGAACCCCACACGTAGGGCTTGCCGAGCAGCACGCAGGCGTCGTTGACCAGGTAGCGGGTCGCGAAGTTGTCGGTGCCGTCGACGATCAGGTCGTACTGGGCGAAGATCTCCATCACGTTGGAGGTGTCCAGCCGGGTCTCGTGGATCACCACGTTGACCAGCGGGTTGATCTCCCGGACGGAGTCGCGGGCGGACTCGGCCTTGCTCCGGCCGACGTCGGACTGCCCGTGGATGATCTGACGCTGCAGGTTCGACTCGTCCACCACGTCGAACTCGACGATGCCCAGCGTCCCCACCCCGGCCGCGGCCAGGTACATCAGGGTCGGCGAGCCCAGGCCACCCGCACCGACGGCGAGGACCCTCGCGTTCTTCAGGCGCTTCTGCCCGTCCATCGCGACGTCGGGAATGATCAGGTGCCGCGAGTACCGGCGGACCTCGTCGACGGTCAGCCCCTCGGCGGGGGAGACCAGGGGCGGTAGTGACACGTTGCTCCTCGCCTTCTCTGTCGTACCACCCGACGATGCCACAGCCGCCCGGTCCGGCAGCCGTGATCGGCGGTTCGCGCGACCGCCGACAGCCCACCGATCTCCGGACGGGCCGCCGCAGCGGGCGCTCCACATGGTGCAGCGCGTCCCCGGGCCCGGGTGTTCCCCACCCCGCCCGGGACGTCCGGCACCCGCGCGGGGGTCAGGCCGAGCGGCGGGTGGGCCGGGAGCTGACGACCTCGTCGGCCGCCGTGTCCGCCTTCTCCTTCCGGCTCCGGCTCGGCTGGCCCTTCCGGGCCCCGGCCCGGGCGGAGCCAGCCCCGGCCCGGGCGGAGCCAGCCTCGGCCGGGGCCGCCTGCGCGGAGCCGGAGCTCTGGCCGTCACGGCCGGTCCGGGCCACCTCGATGCTTGCTCGCAGCGCCGCCATCAGGTCACCGGCCGCGTCGACGCCGGGCTGCTCGGAGGGAGGTGCGACGACGTCCCGGCCGGCGATCTTGGCGTCGATCACGGCCTGGAGCGCCTCGCGGTACCCGTCGCGGAACTTCGTGGGGTCGAAGTCGGCGGCGAGGGTGTCGATCAGTGAGCTCGCCATCGCCAGCTCCTGCGGCCGGACGTCCACCTGCTCGTCGAGGACGTCGAACTCGGGCTCGCGGACCTCGTCCGGCCACAGCATTGTTTCCAGGACGAAGACGTCGTCGCGGACCCGCAGCGTCGCGAGCTGCTCGCGCTGGCGCAGCGCGATCTTGACCAGTGCGACCCGCCCCGAGCCGGCGAGCGCGTCGCGCAGCAGGACGTACGGCTTGAGGCCGGTGCGGTCCGGCTCGAGGTAGTAGCTCTTCGCGAAGTAGATCGGATCGACCTGCTCGAGGGGGACGAACCCCAGCACGTTGATCGAGCGGGACGTCGTCAGCGGCAGGTTCGTGAAGTCGTCGTCGGTGAGGACGACCATCTCCCCGTCGGGGAGCTCGTAGCCTTTCGCGATGTCGGCGTAGGCGACCTCTTCGCCGTCGGTCGCGGCGACCCGCCGGTACCTGACCCGAGCGCCGTCCGAACGCCTGACCTGGTGGAACGAGACGTCACGCTCCTGTGCCGCGGGGTAGAGCCGGATCGGGATCGACACCAGACCGAAAGAGATCACACCCTTCCAAATCGAACGCATGTTCACCCCTCACGTCGACTCAACTCAATAGTGACCCACCAGAAGCCCACTGGGAAGCCACGCGGACGAAACGTCACCAGCGGCCCCGCCGACGGGAATCGACGCGGTCGGTGGGGGTATCGGTGACACGCACCATCGGAAGACACCAACCATCGGAAGACACCGACCAGCCCAAGAGACCGACCAGCCCGAGAGACCGACCAACGCCGAGGGAGACACCCGATGAGGTCACCGACCGACCCCCCGCTGGACGTCCCGGACGCCGACGCCGCCGAGCAGTCCCGGGAGCTTCGCCCGTCGGGGACGACGCAGGCGGGGCTCGTCGAGGGCGCTCAGGGCACCCAGGCCCGCGAGGTCGACGAGTTCGACGCGGTCGAGCAGAGCATCGTGGTCGACCAGGACGACGAGGAGGAATACAGGTAGGCCCCGGTCGGAGCCGGCATCCGGGGGGCGGCCGACCATCGCGGGTACTGTTGGCCACATGTCTGCGCGGCCGCGCACCGACGGCTCGCGCCTGATCGACCTAGCGTCTGATCGACCTAGCGTCTGATCGACGATGCCGGTGACCGACGGGGAGGTACGCCGGTGACAGCCGAGCCCGCGGCGCCACAGTCGCGGCCGGGCCGAACTCCTCGGCTCCCCCGCACAGCGCGCCGCTTCCAGCTGCTTGGGGCCGCCCGCGAGGTGTTCGTCGCCCAGGGCTACCACGCGGCCGCGATGGACGAGATCGCCGAGCGGGCCGGGGTGAGCAAGCCGGTGCTCTACCAGCACTTCCCCGGCAAGCTCGACCTCTATCTCGCGCTGCTCGACGAGCACTCCGAGAAGCTGGTCTCGGCCGTGCGCGCGGCGCTCGCCTCGACCACGGACAACCACATCCGGATCGAACGCTCGATCCGGGCCTACTTCGACTTCGTCGCCGACCCCAGCGGCGCGCACCAGCTCGTCCTGGAGTCCGACCTGCGCAGCGAGCCGGCCGTCCGGCAGCGGGTGGAGAACACCTCGGCGCAGTGCGTGCGCGCGATCGCCGCCACCATCGTCGCGGACACCGGGCTCCCCCAGGAGGAGGCCGACCTGCTGGCGATGGGGCTGGTCGGGCTGGCCGAGTCGGGCGCGCGCTGGTGGCTGCTGCGCGAGGGGCGGGTGTCGAAGGAACGTGCCGTGGAGTCGCTGGTCGAGCTCGCCTGGCGTGGCATCGCCGGCTACCCACAGCAGCCCGCCACCGAGGCGCCCTGACCCGGCCGCCGGCGCGGACGTGTGCCGGCAGCGAACAGCGCTCCACAGCACCCGAACGACGGCCCGCAGGCCATAGTGTGGGCGCTGATCGTCCGTCGGCGGCGGTGGTCGTCGCGGAGAAGTGCCCCTGGAAACTCGACCACGCGGAGGTTATCGAGTGGAGGTCAAGATCGGGATCAAGCACGTCGGTCGTGAGCTGGTACTGGAGAGCACCCAGTCACCGGACACGGTCGCCGCGCTGATCAGCGAGGCGGTCGACGGCAAGACCGGACTTCTCACCCTCGTGGACGAGAAGGGGCGTCGGGTCGTCGTACCCGTCGACGCGCTCGCCTACGTCGAGATCGCGGAGTCCGAATCGCGTCGGGTCGGCTTCGGCACCGCCTGACAGACCAGCAGACCGGCGCGGCGTCGGCCCCTCGAGGTGAGATGTGCCCTCACCGTCACACCTCACCTCGACGGCCGGCGTCCGCATCCGGGCGGCCCCATCCCGGCAGCCCGGTCAGGTCCCCGCTCCCGCGTTGGTCAGGTCTCCCCTAGGCGGAGAGGCCGAGCGCCGACATCCGCCGGCCGTGCGCGGCCATGATGCGGTTGAAGATGCCGGCGATCTCCTGCAGGTCCCCGACGCCGGCGAGCAGGCCGGTCAGCGCGTCCCGGTCCACCGCGACCCGCTGGGCCTGTGTCAGCGCCTCCCCCACCAGCCGGCGCGCCCACAGCGCGAGCCGGCCCGCCACCACCGGGTTGGTCGCGATGGCGGCCCGCACCCGCTCGACGGCGAACGCCGCGTGGCCGGTGTCGGCGAGCACGCTGAGCACCAGGGCACGCGCCTGCGGAGCGAGCCGGCCGGCGATCTCCCGGTAGAAGTCCGCCGCGATGTTGTCTCCCACGTACGCCTTGACCAGGCTCTCCAGCCAGTCCGACGGCGCGGTCAGGTTGTGGAACGCGGTCAGCGCCGGCACGAACGGCCCCATGGCCTGCTCCAGGTCGACCCCGAGCCGGGTCAGCTCGCGCTCGATGGCCTCGAAGTGCGCGAACTCGGCCGCGGCCATCCGGCCGAGCGCGATCTTGTCCGCGAGCGTGGGGGACATACGGGCGTCCGTCGCCATCCGCTCGAAGGCGGTCAGCTCGCCGTACGCGAGCAGGCCGAGCAGGTCGACGAGCGCCGGGTCGGCGGTGCCGGGCACGGCGAGCGCGGGGTCCGCGGCGACCGGCGCGCCGGTCGCCTCAGTTGCGTCGGTCACATCGGTCGCATCGATCGCCCCGTTCACATCAGCGGGAAGGGTTCCGGTCCGGGTCTGCGAGGTCTGCGCCACAGCGCGATTCTGGCACCCCGCGGCCCGCGCACCGCGGCGCGAGCCCGGCCCGGCGCTTGGTGCCACGGCTCGGCAACCGCACCCCAACAGCGTCGAGCGCCCTGGTAGCGGCTCCGGCGGCGGCCCGGAGTGCGGCCCGCGCGACGGCGCCGCCCGGTGCCCGCGCAGGGCGGCGCCGGCACCTGTGAGCCCCTCGACGAACCCCTTGGACGTCAGCGTTCGCGGAGGCTGTGGGCGAGAACGTTGCAATATCACACCCGCTCGGGGCGAGACACGGGTTATCCTGGGGCTAGCCGGTGGTCATCACACCACCCAGCCATCAGGCCGCTGATCGACTGGCGCCGCCCCGACACCGGGCCGCAGGCGCCGCGCGGCACATCGCGAGCGGGTTCAGCGTAGGACACCGCTCAGAGCAGACCAGGAGCGTCCCGCTGTCCGTCACAAGCACACAAACGCCCGACAACGAACCCATCAGCGACGGCTCTGACACCGCGAGCCCGGCCGAGACCCCGAGTTTGGCCGACACCCCGCGTCTGGCCCCCACCTTCGCCGAGATCGGCGTGCGGGCCGAGACAGTCGCCGCCCTGGCGGAGGTCGGCATCATCCGGCCGTTCGCCATCCAGGAGCTCACCCTCCCCCTCGCTCTCGAGCGCACCGACATCATCGGGCAGGCGCGGACGGGTACCGGCAAGACCCTCGCCTTCGGCATCCCCATCGTCCAGGTCGTCACGGCGCCGGACGAGGGCGCGGACGGCCGCCCGCAGGCGCTCGTCGTCGTCCCCACCCGTGAGCTGTGCGTGCAGGTCACCGCGGACATCGCCCGCGCCGGCCTCGGCCGCGGGCTGCGCGTGCTGTCGGTGTACGGCGGCCGCGCCTACGAACCCCAGCTCAGCGCGCTGCGCGCCGGCGTCGACATCGTCGTCGGCACGCCCGGGCGCCTGCTCGACCTCGCCCGTCAGAAGGCGCTCGACCTCGCGGGCGTGCGCGCCCTCGTGCTCGACGAGGCAGACGAGATGCTCGACCTCGGCTTCCTGCCCGACGTCGAGCGCATCCTCGCGTTCCTGCCGGAGCAGCGGCACACGATGCTGTTCTCCGCGACGATGCCCGGGCCCGTCATCTCGCTCGCCCGCAGGTTCATGACCCGTCCGGTGCACGTCCGCGCGGAGCAGCCCGACGAGGGCCGCACCGTCCCGAACACGCAGCAGCACGTCTTCCGTGCGCACGCGCTGGACAAGATGGAGGTGCTCGCGCGCGTCCTGCAGGCGGAGAGCCGCGGGCTGGCGATGGTGTTCGTCCGCACCCGGCGCACCGCCGACAAGGTCGCCGAGGACCTGGCCCGCCGTGGCTTCGCCGCGGCGCCGGTGCACGGCGACCTCGGCCAGGGCCAGCGTGAGCAGGCGCTGCGCGCGTTCCGCGCCGGCAAGGTGGACGTCCTCGTCGCCACCGATGTCGCCGCGCGCGGCATCGACGTCGGCGGCGTCACCCACGTCGTGAACTATCAGTGCCCCGAGGACGAGCACGCCTACCTGCACCGAATCGGCCGTACCGGCCGGGCCGGCGGCAGCGGTGTCGCGGTCACCTTCGTCGACTGGGACGACCTGCCCCGGTGGACGCTGGTCAACCGGGCGCTGGCGCTCCCGTTCGAGGAGCCGCTGGAGACCTACTCCACCTCGGAGCACCTGTTCGAACTGCTGGCCATCCCGGCCGGGGTGAAGGGCACGCTGCCGCACTCGGCGCGGACCCGGGCCGGCCTGGCCGCCGAGGAGATCGAGGACCTCGGTGAGAAGGGCCGCGGCACCCGCCGCCGCACCCGCGAGCGGGAGGACGAGCGTCCCGCCCGCCCGGCCCGCGCCCGGGTCCGGCAGCGCACCCGGGGTGCCGGGGCGGCCGCGGCTGCCACCGGCCTCACCGTCGCCGACGACTCGCAGGCCGACGGCCCGGCGCTCGACGGCCAGGCCGGCCTCGACGACGGCCTCACCGGCACTGTGGACGTACCCGTCGCGCCGGTCCGCGCCATCAGTGGCGACACGGCCCGCGGCGACGCCGTCCTGAGCGAGTCCGACGAGGACACCGCCACCGACCCGACAGCCGAGCCCGCCCGACGCCGGCGGCGTAGGCGCGGCGGCCGGGGGCGCGGCACGGGCACCGTGCGCGACACCGACGTGGAGTCGATGGACGACGACGCGGCCGGTCCCGGCGCCGACCACACTCCCCGGGCCGAGTCGGCCTGACCCGCCAGCCCGCCAGGGCCCGCGCGGCATGCTTCGGCGTGCCGCGCGCTGGTCACGGGTGGGACCGCAGTGTGAGCCGCACCCAGCTCGGCCGCCCGCAGGCGGGGCAGCGCAGCAGCGACGGGTGCCCTAGCGGCAGCGGGAGATGCACACTCGGCATCAGCACCCACAGCGCCCGCCGCAGGCCGATCGTGCTCGTCCGGCCGCAGCGGGAGCAGGTGACCGCGAGGCTCGTGCCGCGCGGGCCGGGCGGGCCGGGCGGGCGCACCCCGCTGTAAAGGGCCCGCTTGCCGTGCGCGTCCCGGCCGATCGCCGTCGTCGGCCGGCCGGAGGAGCCGGGGCCGCCGACCGGCGCCGGCCCGGACGGCCGGCCACCCGCCGGCTCCGGCCCGGCCAGTCCGGAGGCGCTGCGCAGGCCGCTTTTCGCCGTCCCACGGTGGCGGAGCCGGTCGAAGCCCGCAGACGCGCCCGCGCTCACACCGCCGCGCCCGAGACGGCGGTGTCCGGCCCGACGGCAGCAGAAGCGGCGGGAGCGGCGGGAGGTACCGGCACGCCCGCGATCGCCCGGGCGTGCGTGCGGTACGCCTCCGCTCCCTTGGAACGGCCGGCGGTGGTGAGAATCGACCGCCCCAGGCCCGGCGCCTCGGCGAACCGCACCGACCGCACCACCGGCGGCTCGAGGATCTTCACCTCGTAGCGGGAGGCGACGTCCACGACCACGGCCCGGCTGTGCGCCGTGCGCCCGTCGAACAGCGTGGGCAGGACCCCGCGAACCCGCAGCCGCGGGTTCGTCAGCCGCTGAACGTCCGCGACGGTGTCGAGGAGCTGACCGACCCCGCGGTGCGAGAGCGTCTCGCACTGCATCGGGATGACGACCTCGTCCGCCGCGGTCAGGCCGTTGATGGTCAGCACGCCGAGCGAGGGCGGGCAGTCGACGAGCACGAAGTCGTACCCGGCGGCGATCTCGACGAGGGCCAGCCGCAGCGCGTGCTCGCGCCCGGTGCGCGAGGGCAGGATGGCCTCGCAGCCGGCGAGTTCGATGGTGGCGGGCAGCAGGTCGCTGCCGTCAGGGGTGGACCGGATCACGATGCCCGCGGGCAGCCGTCCGAGCAGCACGTCGTGGACGGACAGCTCGAGGGAGTCCGGGTCGAGCCCGAGGGAGAACGTCAGGCAGGCCTGCGGGTCCAGGTCGACGAGCAGGACGCGGCGGCCGAGCTCGCACAGCGCGGCGCCGAGGCTGGCCACCGAGGTCGTCTTGGCGACGCCACCCTTCTGGTTGGCGACAGCGAGAACCCGGGCCACACCGAGCAGTGTGCCTACTTTGCCCGGCTGATCACAACACCCTGCGTGACCGAGTCGCGCGCCGGCGGTGACCTCCGGGGCGAACCCCCGCAAGCGGGCGGCATTTTCGCCCACCGAAGCCGACATGTCCGCCAGCCGGCGGTGCCCGGGCCGTGTTCTGGGCGTGTCGCGCGGGCAGGGCGTACCCGGGGCGAGGCGGACCCGCGTTGTACCGCGCGCGGCCGCCCGACCAGCCGGACCATGGACCGGATACGCCGGGCACCAGTGCGGCCGCGCCGACCAGAAGGAGTCACCTGAATGCTCGAGGCCGCCGGTTACCTGCTCGTGGCCGTCCTGCTGATCGCCGGTAACGCGCTCTTCGTCGCCGCCGAATTCGCGCTCGTCGCCGTCGAGCCGCACCAGGTCGAGGAGGCGGCGAACACGGGCGACCGCCGCGCCGGAATCGTCCTGCGGGCGGTGCGCTCGCTGTCGTTCCAGCTCTCGGGCGCGCAGCTCGGCATCACGGTGACCTCGCTGGTCGTGGGCTACATCGCCGAGCCCGCCGTCGCCACGCTGCTCGAACCGCTACTGGACGTCGCCCACATCCCTCCGTCGCCGCGCGAGGTCACCGCGATCGTGCTGGGGCTGGTAGTGGCCACCGTGACGCAGATGGTCTTCGGTGAGCTCGTCCCGAAGAACTGGGCGATCTCCGAGCCGGTGCGGGTCGCCCGGGCGGTCGCGCCGGCACAGGTCATGTTCTCGCGGGTGTTCCGGCCGCTGATCACCGTCCTGAACGGTTCGGCGAACGCCCTGCTGCGGGCGATGGGTGTGGAGCCCCAGGACGAGCTGCGCAGCGGCCGGTCGTCGGACGAACTGAGCTCGATCGTGGCGTCCTCGGCCGAGCACGGCACCCTGCCCGTCACCACCGCGGCCCTGCTGAGCAGGTCGCTGCGCTTCGGCGACCGGCGGGCGTCCGACGTGATGACCCCGCGGGTGCGGACGGTCTTCGCCGGGGCGGGCACCTCGCTGGCGGAACTGCTGCGCCTCGCCGAGCACACCGGGCACTCGCGCTTCCCCGTCCTGCGCGAGGACGACGAGATCGGCGAGGACGGGTACGACGTGGTCGGCGTCGTCCACGTCAAGGACGCGTTCGGAGTCCCGGCGCCGGAGCGGGCGCGGCGGACGGTGCCGGAGATCATGGTCGAGCCGCTGCTGGTGCCCGCGTCGCTGCACTGCGAGGTCCTGCTGCGCCGGCTGCGGCGCGGCGGCCTCCAGCTCGCCGTCGTCATCGACGAGTACGGCGGCACGGACGGCATCGTGACGATGGAGGACCTCGTCGAGGAGCTCGTCGGCGACGTCGACGACGAGCACGACCGCCCGGCACCACCCGATGTGGTGGCCCTCGGCGCCGGCCAGTGGATGTTGTCCGGGCTGCTCCGCCTCGACGAGGTAAGCGAGGCGACCGGAGCCCGCCTGCCCGCCGGCCCCTACGAGACAATCGGCGGGCTCGTCCTGGCCCGCCTCGGCCGGTTGGGAAGGCCATGTGACGTCGTCCAGGTCGAGGGCCATGAGCTCGTTGTGGCCTCGGTCGACGGCCACCGGATCGACCGGGTACGCCTCAGCCCCACGGAAGCCACGGACGGGACACCCGCCCGGGCGGACGCACCCGGGCATGCTGGTACGTCCGGGCATGCTGGTACGTCCGAGCGGGCGGGCGACCGATGAACCTGCTGGCTGTTCTCGCCGGCGTGCTGCTGCTCGCCGGGAACGCGTTCTTCGTCGGCGCCGAGTTCGCGCTGATCTCGGCCCGCCGCGACCGGGTCGAGCCGATGGTGGAGGACGGCGACAAGCGGGCGGCGGCCGTCCTGTCGCACATGGAGCACCTCTCCCCCATGCTCGCCGCCACCCAGCTCGGCATCACCGTGTGCTCGCTGGCCCTGGGCGCGGTCGCCGAGCCGGCGGTCGCCCACCTCCTCGAGACCGGGCTCGAGGCGGCGAACGTCCCCGTCGGCGCCCAGCACGCCATCGCCTTCGTGATCGCGCTGTGCATCGTGGTGTCGCTGCACATGGTGCTGGGCGAGATGGTCCCGAAGAACCTCTCGATCGCCGGCCCGGAGCGCGCGGCACTCTGGCTGGGCCCGCCGCTGTTCGCGTTCGCCCGGTTCACCCGGCCGTTCATCGCCTTCCTGAACCACTTCGCGAACGCGGTGCTGCGGCTGCTGCGGGTCACCCCGTCGGACGAGCTGGCCTCCGCCTACACCCCGGAGGAACTGGGGGCGCTGATCGGGCAGTCCCGACAGGAGGGCCTGCTGCCCGCCGGTGAACACGAGCTGCTCACGCACGCGCTCGAACTGTCCGGACGGACCGTCCGCTCAGTGATGATCCCGCTGCCGGAGATCGCCACCGTGCCGTGGACGGTCACCGCCGCCCAGCTGGAGGAGGCCGTGGCCGAAACGGGCTACTCCCGGTTCCCCGTCCGCGCCCCGGGCCAGGACGCCGGTGGCGAGCCAGGCCGTGGCGTGGGGCCCGTGGCGGAGCTGGCCGGCTTCCTGCACGCCAAGGACGTCCTCGGTGTTCCCGAGCAGGAGCGCGACGAGCCGCTGCCGCACCGCCGGCTGCGCCGGATGGCCGAGATCGGGGTCGACCTGCACTTGGACGAGGCGCTCCGCCTCATGCAGCGCACCAACAGCCACCTGGGCCGGGCGGTGGACGCAACCGGCACCACCCTGGGCGTCGTCGCCATGGAGGACGTCGTCGAGGAGTTCGTCGGCGAGGTGGAGGACGCGAGCCATCGCGAGACGGCCGACCCCCGACCATGAACGGTCGGTCCCGCGGGAACGCGGAGCGCCGGGGGCGCGGCCGCGCCCCCACGGGACCGAGCGGCGGGACGAGCGGTCAGCCGGCAGCCGGCGCGGCGGTCTGGATGACCTCGAACGACCAGAGCGTGGCGCCGGACGCGGCCGGCCCACCCGGAGCACCGTGCCCACCCGGGGCGCCGTGGCCGGCGGGAGCACCATGGCCGGCGGGAGCGGCACCCGAACCGCCGGGCTGGCCGCCGGGGTGGCCCTGGCCGGACGACGCCTCCACCCCGGCCGCCCGGTGGCCCTCACTGAACGCCATCGAGGACTGCCACTTCTGGAAGTCCTCCTCGCTGCGCCACCGGGTGTAGACGAGGTAGGTGTCGGTTCCCTCGAGCGGGCGCAGGAGCTCGAACCACTCGAACCCGTCCGCCTTCTCGACCATCCCGGCCCGCCCGGCGAACCGCGACTCCAGGGTCTCCCGCATCGCCGGGGGGACCGTGAGGACATTGATCTTCACGACGCTCATGACCGTCACGGTAGTGCGCCGTGCCGCGCCGTGACACGGTCGATCCCCACGTGTGGCGCATGGCCGCGGCCGGGGCCGGGGCCTCGGCACCATCCCCCACCCGGACGGGTACTACAGTCGGCGAGCGTGTCCCGACTTCCCCGGCTGGCCGTGGTCATCGACGCCGGTTCCGGTCCCGGCGCACCGCCCCCCGGTGCCGGCACAGCCGCGCTCATCGCCCTGGTGGACGGCGGACTGGACGGCATCGGCGTGATCGCGGGTGACCCGTCCTCCCCGCCGGCCCGGGAGGCCGCCCGCACGCTCGGCGAGTTCGGCATGGCCGACCGCCTCACCATCGTCCCCGGCCCACTGGTGCTACGCACCGGCCCGGACGGCGGTCGCCCGTTCGCACTGGACATTCCCGACCCAGCCGGTGTTGGCCTGGCTGGTGTCGGCCTGGGGCTCGCCCGCCAGGACGCGGTCGTGTTCGTCGGCGCTCCGCCGCCGGCCGTCCCGCCGGCAGGCGATGAAGGCGAGCCGGGCCAGGTGAGCGCCCCGCGGTCCTGGAGTGAGGAGTACTTCTTCGCCGGGGTGTTCCACCAGGAGGTGGAGGGGCTGTACCGGGTCTCGGCCGAACCTGAGCTGGCCGCCGCGCAGGGCCGCTGGATCGGTGAGTACCTGCGCGGGCGCTACCTGCTGCCCTCCCGCCCGGCGATGGTGAGCGCGTCGGGACGGTCCGCCGGCGGACCGCCGGCGGACCGCGCCGGACAGTTGCGCCGCCGTCTGTACCTGCGCGCGCTCACCCGGGAGGTGCGCCGGGGACACGCCCGCGCCGCGTCCGCCGGCTACCCGCTGCCGGTGCCAGCCCACCGGGACTAACGCGGACCAGTGCCACACCTGCGAGGGGTCGGAGTGGCACGGGCTTGATCCGTGTTACGGGTGGGCCGCCCGGGTGCGCTCGAGCAGTCGCAGGCGGTCCGTCGCCGCCCGCAGCGTCTCCAGCCGCTTCGGGAAACCGAACCGGACGATGTGCCGACCGTCGGCCGGATCGGCGTAGAAGGACGATCCCGGGACGGCTGCGACCCCGAGCTCGCTCACCAGCCGCCGCGCGAAGGCGACGTCGTCGCCGGCCGGATCCAGGTCGGTGGTGTCGCACATCACGTAGTAGGCGCCGTCCGGTGGACGGAGGGCGAACCCGGTGTTCTCCAGCGCGCCGCACAGGAGGTCACGGCGCACCCGGTACTCCTGCGCGAGCCCGGCGTAGTACTCGGGCGGCAGTCCCATCGCGGCGACGCCGGCGGCCTGCAGCGGCGCGGCGGCGCCGACGGTGAGGAAGTCGTGCACCTTGCGGATCGCCTCGGTGTAGGGAGCGGGGGCGACGGTCCACCCGACCCTCCAGCCGGTGACCGCGTACGTCTTCGACAGCGCGTTCACGGTGACCGTGCGGTCCTCCAGGCCCGGGACGGTCGCCGGCGGGATGTGCCCGCCCGGCCCCAGGTAGTGGATGTGTTCGTAGATCTCGTCGGTGAACACCAGGATGTCGTGCCGCTGGCAGAGCTCCGCGATGAGGGCGAGCTCGTCGGCGCTGAACACCTTGCCGGTCGGGTTGTGCGGGGTGTTGACGACGATCGCGCGGGTCCGGTCCGAGCAGGCCGCGCGCAGCTCCGCCGGGTCGATGGACCAGTCCGGGCCGTGCAGGCGTACCAGGCGGGGGACCGCGCCGGACAGGATCGAGTCGGGGCCGTAGTTCTCGTAGAACGGCTCGAAGAACACGACCTCCTCGCCGGGGTCGACCAGCGCCAGCATCGCGGCGATCATCGCCTCGGTGGAGCCGCAGGTCACGCAGATCTCGGTGTCCGGGTCGACGGTCCAGCCGGGATAGGTGCGGCCGATCTTCGCGGCGATCGCGGCCCGGAAGTCGGCCGCTCCCCAGGTGATCGCGTACTGGTTGACGTCGGCGTCGATGGCCGCCTTCGCGGCTTCCTTCAGCTCGGTCGGGCAGGCGAAGTCCGGGAAGCCCTGCGCCAGGTTCACCGCCCCGTGCCGCAGCGCGAGCCTGGTCATGTCCCGGATCACGGACTCGGTGAAGGTCTGCGCCCTCCCCGAGATCCGCATCGCCGGGCCGGACGCCCCGGCGGTCACGTCCCGCTCGCGGCCCACCCGCGGCGGCTGGTCTGTCGTCTCCTCGGCCACGGACACATGATGGCGCGCGGCCTCAGCGCGCAGCGCCCTCGGCCACGCCACGCAGCGCTGAGGCCGCAGCCGCCTGCGCCGGCCAGCTGGCCTGGCCGACGGGCGGCGGCACAGACGGCGACACAAGCGACGTCGCCCCGGTCCCCACCCCCCTTCCCGCCCCTGCCGCGGCCATGGCCGCGGCCGCCGCGGGGAAGAAGGCCGCGCCGAGCGGGAACGCCGGGTCGGACAGGATTGCCGGGTCGAGCGCGATGGCTGTGCCGGGCATGACAGCCGAGCCGAGCGACGCGGCCGGACCGGACGAGAAAGCCGAGCCGGACAAGAAAGCCGAGCCGGACGAGAAAGCCGGACCGGACGAGAAAGCCGGACCGGGCGGGGAACCGCCGGGGCCGGAGTGCGGGTCGGCCCCGGCCGCCCCCGGGCGCGCCGGGTCGGGCGCGGGGGCGCCGGGCGGCGGGCACACGCGGAACTCGGAGTGCCGCCGCCACACGGTGAGTTGGCACAGACCCGGCTCCACCGTCCAGGTGCGCCGGTCGAGATGGTCCTCGATGCGGACGGGCAGCCTGGTCACCGGCTCGGCGGCGCGCCAGTGACTCCAGGCGTGCGCGGCCTCCCAGCTCGCGAAGACGCCGACAAACCGGCCGTCGCCGTCGAAGACCTGGAAGCGACTGGCCTCCGCGGCGGTGCCACCGACGCCGGCGTGAGCGCCTCCCGCGGTCCCACCAGCGTGGATCTCCTCCCGGGCAGGGCCGCCGTGGCCGCCCGCGAACGCGGCTCCGGCCGGAGCCGGACCGTTCGGGCTCGCGGCGCGCGAGCTCGGATCACCCACCATCACGATCACCCCGTCCGATGGTTCGCCACCCGCCACGATCATCGGCGAGCCCGACACCCAAAGCAAGATACCGGACACTTAGTGTCAGACAGGGACGCGAGCGCCGCACATGCATTCACGATGATTGTGCATCCATTGTTCCCGCCCTCCGTCCACTTATGCTGAGATCATGACGCTCAGGCTACATTGCCACGCGAAAAGTTATATTTAGCGAACTACTTTAGTGAATACAAGCGCCACGTAGTGGTCCGGCCGCGAAAGCAGGCATCCTGCCCCGCGCGCACGCCGCCGGCCGAACGGTTCGGTGAACAGGCGGTCACAACGCGGACAGTGACCGCGAACGGTAACCGCGCGCGGCGACGACGCGCACCGCACCCACGCAAACAGTGACAGAGAGGCACCATGTCCGAGCACACCAGCGGGGGAAGCCCCACAGTGCGCCGTCGGCGGCTCGGCGCCGAGCTCCGCCGACTTCGGGAACAGGCCGGCCTGTCGGCGGACGACGCCGCGCGCCATCTCGAATGCTCGCCCTCGAAGATCAGCCGGGTCGAGACCGGGCGGACACCCGCTCGCCTTCGCGATGTGCGCGACCTGCTTGACCTGTACAAGCTGCAGGACACGCCCCGGCGGCAGGCGCTGCTCGACCTGGTGCGCCAGTCGAAGGAACAGGGGTGGTGGCAGTCCTTCGGCGACGCGGTGCCGGAGTGGCTGGAGACCCTGATCGGCCTCGAGGGGGACGCGCAGGCCATCCTCACCTACGAGTCGGCACTCGTCCCCGGCCTGCTGCAGACCGAGGAGTACACCCGGGCACTGGCCATGGACTTCGACCGTGACGGMTCGCCGTCCGAGGCCGAGCGGACGGTCGCACTCAAGCGGGAGCGCCAGAAGCGGCTGAGCCAGAGCGGCTGGCCGCAGGTCCGGGTGATCCTCGACGAGGCGGTGCTGCGCCGGCCGGTCGGCGGGCCTGACGTGCTGCGCGGCCAGTTGGAGCACCTGCTGGCCGAGGCGGACCGCGGCCGGGTCACCATCCAGGTGATCCCTTTCGAAGCCGGCGGCTACCAGGCTCAGGGCTTTCCGTTCACCCTCTTCGAGTTCCCGGACGCCCGAGACCAACCCGTGGTCTATCTCGAAGAACTTGCCGGCGCGATGTACTTGGAAAAGGCGCACGAGGTTCAGCGCTATAAGGTCGCCTTCGAGAAACTGCGGGCCTGCGCTCTCGGTCCTGACGAGGCAGGCGCCATGATCATGCGCATAGTCGAGAAGGTGAAACAGGAGTGAAGGCTTACACGGGCGGCATCGCTGCAGGCGACGTCGAGACCCTCCATTGGCGGACCAGCAGCTACAGCCAGCCGCGTGGCAACTGTGTCGAATGGGCGCCCGGAACCGGCTCGGCATACGTACGCGACTCCAAGGACCGCGCCGGCGGAACACTGGAGTTCTCCGAGCAGTCCTGGTCGTCGTTCGTCAGCGCTGTCCGCACCGGAACGCTGAACTGACCGCACGGACATCCCACGGGGTCGCCGCGCGGTGATCCCGGATTCGGTCGGAGGGACCGGCACCAATCTGTCCGGTTGGCGCCGGTCCCTCCTGCTGTTCAAAGGACAGGCCCTGAGTCAGGCAGGCCCTGAGTTCAGACAGGCCCAGTGTCAGGACGTCAGATCGAACTCGCCGTCGGTGAGCCCCGCGGTGAAGGCGCCCCACTCGTCGTCGGTGAACAGCAGGACGGGCCCGACCGGCTGGTCGGAGTCCCGCATGGCCATGCCGCCGGGGATCCTCGCCACCTCCACCCGGTTGGCCTCGCCGCCGTCGGCCTGGGCGGAGCGCCACGAGGCGGTGGCGAGATCGTGCTCGGAGAGGGCTAGTTTGCGCGGCACCATTACGGCTCCCGAACTGGTCAGAGCGGATGGGACGCACGGCCGTCAGGGCAGGCGACAGCACTGCCCCAGCCGCGCCACCCCCATCGGAAGCTTAGAAGCCACAGCCCCGGGCCAGCACTCAGAGACTACGGCGAGTCACCAAGATTGCAGCAAACTGCCAGCCTCCGGCCTGCCCTACTCGGCCAACGCCGCCCAGGGCTCCCGGTCAGGTGAGACCGCCCGCCCCTGCGGGCAGTGCCGCCGGAAGTCACACCAGGAGCACAGCGGCCCGGGGCTGGGTGGGAAGGCGGTGTCCCCGTCCGCGCCGGCGCGCAGCCGTTCGGTCGCCTCGGCCGCGTCCCGCGCGACGGACTCGGCGCGCCGCACGTGCCGGGCCGTCGACTCCTCGGTGTGCTCGGCGACGGCGACCGTTCCGGTCGGGAGATGGTGCAGCTCGACCCGCCGGCACGGCCGGCGCAGCATCCGCCCCGCGGCCAGGGCGTAGAGGGCCAGGGCCGAGGACCCGCGCGCGTCATCGTCCGTCGGCGCCCGCCGCCCGGTCTTGTAGTCGACCACAACGAGCTCACCGCCGCGCTCGTCCAGGCGGTCGACCCGGCCATGGAAGGCCAGCATGTCTGTCCGGGTGGCTACCTGGCGTTCCACCGCCCGGGGCTCCGCAGCCGGGTCGATACCGGCGGTGTAGGCCTCGACCATCCCCGCGGCCCGCTCCCGCCAGGCCGCGGACTGCGCACCGTCGCGAAAGCCGTCCTCGACCCAGCTGGTGCGCAGCAGCGTCCCGGCCCGCTCGGGGGTGCGCGCCGGCAGGGGGACGTCCCACCAGCGGTGCAGCGCGTTGTGCACGCTGACGCCGACCGAGGTGTGCGCCCACGGCGGCCCCTTCGGCGGCGCCGGCCGGTCAAGGTAGGTCATCCGGTACCGGCGCGGGCAGTCCTCGAAACTCGCCAGACGTGACGGGGTGCAGGAGAACAAGCGGCGGGGCATCTCGGCCAGCTCCATCTGGTCCATTCGGCGATCATCTCACCGCGCCGGCTCACGCCTGGCCTCACATCCGCCCGTTCTGGACTCCGCGGCCCCCGCGGTGGCATGCTCGACACATGGAGTGCGGTGGGCCACACGTGCGCACGGCTCAGCTGGCGAGGGTCGCCCGGCTGGCCGGGGTCGCGCGGCCGTGTCTCGGCCTGGTCGGCCTTCTTCCACCGCGACCCTTTTACGGGGGCCGGGTTCGGTCCCCGCTCGGCCGCTGATCCCACGCGGCTCCGCGCCAGACCACAGCCCGGCAACACCCGGGCCCCTAGTGGCGCGGGCTGCCGGGCCCGACCGAAGGGCCCACCTGTGACGAACGCCGTCGACGCCGCTTCCGGCTCCGCCGCTTCCAGCTCGGCCGCCGCACCCGCTGACGCCCAGGCCGCCATCCCCCAACCCGGCACCGACCCGTCCGCGCCGCTGACGATCGCCTCCATCGACGAGGGACGTCAGCTGATCGACGACATCGACGCCAAGCTGCGGGCGCTCGTGGCGGCCCGCAAGGAGCTGTCCCGGCAGGTCCAGGCGCTGCGCGCCGAGGAGGGCGGGCCGCGCATCCAGCACGGACGGGAGAACGAGATCATCGCCAGCTGGGCGGACGGCCTCGGCCCCCGCGGCGTCGAGATCGCCGTCGCCGTGCTGACCCTCTGCCGCGGCAACCTCCCCTAGCCTCCGGGCGGCGGGTCACCGCCGGGCGGTCGGGCTGGCGGGCTCAAGTGGTTGGCGCCGGCAGGCCCGACCGCTCCGTTCGGCACGGTGCCCAGGTCCTCGCGCCGGCGCCGGCGGTCCCGCCTGTCCCGCCGGCCGCTGTCGGCGCGGGTGCCGTCGAGGTCCGCGAGCAGCATCTTCAGCTCGGCCCGGAGGAAGTCCCGGGTGGCGAGGTCGCCGATGGAGACCCGCATCGCGGCCAGCTCGCGGGCCAGGTACTCCGTGTCGTCCTGGATGCGCACCGAGGCCTCGCGGTCCTGCGCGAGGTTCGCGCGGTCCCGGTCGTCCTGCCGGTTCTGCGCCAGCAGGATCAGCGGCGCGGCGTACGCGGCCTGCAACGACAGCGCCAGCGTCAGGAAGATGAACGGGTAGTTGTCGAACCGCAGCGACGGCGGCGCCGCGAAGTTGTAGACCAGCCACAGCACGACCACGACGGTCTGCACGGCGATGAACCGCGCGGTGCCCAGGAACCGCGCGATCCGCTCGGCGGCGCGGCCGAACGCGTCCGGCTCGTAGCTCGGCCGGATGTGCGCCCGGCGCGACGCCCGCGGCTGGTCGAGCCGCTCCCCCCGACGCCGCAGCAGCCCGCTCATGTGGCCGCGGGAGCGGTACCCACCTCACCGCGCCCGCCCGGCTCCGGGTCGCCGGCCGGCGGAGCGCTCATCGCCCCCGGCGGCATCTCCTCCTCGCCGTCCGGGTTGGGCTGGCTCTCCCGCCAGTCGGACGGCAGCAGGTGGTCCAGCACGTCGTCCACGGTCACCACCCCCACCAGCCGTCCCGCGTCGTCGAGGACGGGCGCCGCCACCAGGTTGTACGAGGCCAGGTGGCGCGTCACCTCGGGCAGAGGGGTATCCGGCCGCAGCGGGGTGATGTCGACGTCGATCACCCCGCCGACCAGGGTGCTCGGGGGCTCGCGCAGCAGCCGCTGGAAGTGCGCGAGGCCCAGGTACCGCCCCGTCGGCGTCTCGTGGGGGGGGCGCACGACGTACACCTGGGCGGCCAGCGCCGGCGAGAGCTCCGGCTCGCGGACGCGGGCCAACGCCTCGGCGACGGTCGCGTTCGGGGCGAGCACCACCGGTTCGCTGGTCATCATGCCGCCCGCGGTGTCGTCCGCGTAGACGAGCAGGCGGCGCACGGGTGCCGCCTCCTCGGGTTCCATCAGGCGCAGCAGCCGCTCGGCCTCGTCGGCGGGCAGCTCCCCCAGCAGGTCGGCGGCGTCGTCGGGGCCCATCGCCTCGAGCACGTCCGCGGCGCGCTCGGCGGCGAGGCCACCGAGCAGCTCGACCTGCTCGTCCTCGGGGAGCTCCTCGAGGACGTCCGCGAGCCGCTCGTCGTCGAGCGCGGCGGCGACCTCGGCGCGGCGCTTGCGGGACAGGTCGTGCAGCAGCGAGGCGAGGTCGGCGGGCCGCAGCTTCTCGAACGCGGCGAGCAGGTTCGCCGCGCCCTGGCCCTCCTCCGGCAGCGAGAAGCCGGTCACCTCGTCCCAGCCGACGGTGCGGACCTCGCCACGCCGGCCCCGGCCGACCCGTACCGCCACCTGGTCGAGGACCCAGTCGCCGGTGCGGGTGGGCTCGATCGCCGCGTCGACGACGGTCACCTCACGGCCGGGCGGGCTCGCAGCGCCGGAATCGGCCGGGGCTCCCCCGCCGCCCGCGGCACCCTGGCCGCGGGCGGTCGAGTCGGCGTGGGGCTGCAGGAGCGTGACCCGGCGGTCGAGCAGCTCGGCGAGCACGCGCGTCTCGTTCGGCCGCTGCGCGAAGCGGCGCCAGCTCAGCCGGGCGGACGACAGCACCACCGCCCCGGACTCGACGCCCGTCACCCGGGAGATCGGCACGAAGATCGGCCGGCGCTGCACCTCGACGGCCAGCCCGAGCACGCGCGGCGGCTCGTGCCCCAGGCGCAGCGTGACGATCACATCGTGGACCCGGCCGACCTGGTCGCCGTTCGGGTCGAGCACCAGCAGCCCCGCGAGGCGACGGCAGTACACCCGGGCCGGCCCCGGCCGGGCGGTCATCGGGCGGCCTCGGCCGGGACGGCCCGGGTGGTGGTCGGCGGAACCGGGACGGAGGCAGCGCGGAGGGTCAGCGGAGCAGGAAGGGCCGGAGGGGTCACGGGCGGAGGCTACCCGCGCGCCGGCCGGCCGCAACCAGCGAGGACAGTCAGCGGCGCCACACCCGCATCACACCGTGCCGCTACCGGGCCTGGCACCACACCGGCACTTCGCCGGTACTGCCGCCGGGCCCGGCGGCAGTACCGGTTCAGAGGTACTGGCGGGACGGCCCGACCATCGCACGCACGGTGCGCCCGTCATGGAACTCGCCGATCGCGGTCATCACCCAGGTTGGCGCCCCCGGCTCCCGCTGGAGACGGCACATCACCAGTCCCGTCGCCGGCTTCGACTCGGACAGGTCGAACCGCACCAGCTCCTGGTTGGTCTGGTCGTCGACGAGCCGGCAGAAGGCATTGCGGATGTCGGTGAAGGACTGCCCCTGGAAGCTGTTCACCGTGAAGATCAGACTGACGACGTTCTGCGGCAGCGCGCCGAGATCGACGAAGATGGTCTCGTCATCGCCCCCGCCCTGGCCGGTGAGGTTGTCCCCCGAGTGGCGGACGGCGCCACGCGCCCCCTTCTTCGACATGAACCAGACCTTGTCGACGTCCTTCCCGCGGTCGTCGAACAGGATGCAGGACGCGTCGAGGTCGATGGAGCGGCCCTGCTGCGCGGGATCCCAGCCGAGACCCATCCGGACCCGGACCAGCGGCGGGGCGCCGGTCTTGACCAGGGACACGCTCTGGCCCTTGCGCAGCGAGACCCGGCCCTTGTCCAGGTTCACCCGGCCGGGCACCGCGCCGGCGGGAGCACCCGGGCCGGGCGGGCCGGCGGGCGGCGGACCCCACTGCTGGCCCGGCGGCGGGCCCCACTGCTGCGGGTTCGGCGGCGGCGGAGCCTGCGGCGGCGCGCCAGGCGGCGGACCCCACTGCTGACCGGGCGGGGGACCCCACTGCTGGCCCGGCGGCGGGCCCCACTGCTGCGGGTTCGGCGGCGGCGGGCCCCACTGCTGGCCGGGCGGGGGCGAGACGACCTGCGTCGGGGCGTCGTACTGCGACGGTGGCGGGGCCCCCGTTCCGGCTCCGGGGCCCGCGGACGCTGGTGCCGCCGCGGTGTTCCCGGAGCCCGGGTCGTCGACGGTGATCCCGAAGTCGGTGGCGATCCCGGCCAGGCCGGAGGCGTAGCCCTGGCCGACGGCACGCACCTTCCAGCTCCCGGCACGGCGGTACAGCTCGACCAGCACGAGGGCCGTCTCGCTGCTCATCCCGGCCGGGTCGAACCGGACGACCTCCTGACCGCGCGCGTCCCGCACGACCACGGCCAGGCCGCGCACGCCGGCGAAGGTCGGCGGGCCGGCGCCGTCCAGGCTGCCCGTGACCACGACCTTGTCGATGTCGGGCGGCACCGCGGTGAGCGTGAACTCCAGCGCCGACGGCGGCGCGAGGCGCACCCCCGGACCGGCCGGCTGGTTGAAGAAGACGAAGTCGGCGTCCCCCCGCACCTTGCCGGACGGGGTGACCAGCAACGCGGCGATGTCGAGCGGGGTGGACGAAGACACCTCGACCCGCACATCCGTCATCGGAAGCGGGGCGTTCGCGCCCTTGCTTAGCACCTGTGCCATGTGGGCCCTCCCATCCGCCGTCACAACGAACTGCCGCGGCGTGGCGATCCTACGATCGACCGCTATGAGCGCAACCGACGATCCCACCCACGACGACGATCCGGTGCACGACGATCCTGTACATGACAGCCCGGTGGACGTCGGACCCGACGAGGTGCTGCGGCGCGTCGAACACCACCTGACCGGCTGGTTCGGCCCGGACACCGGGCGGGCCGGAGTCACCTTCCTCGGCACCGACCCGATCGAGATCCTCCGCTTCGGCCCCGACCCCGACGGCGTCGTCCGCTATGTGACCCTCGGGATGGCCCGCGAGCCGATGACGCCGCCGGAGGCCACCGTGCGTGACCCGGCCGGCCCGCGGGCCGAGCTCGTCCTCTCGCTGCGCGGGCACCGTGAGGGCACGGCCCGAGTGCTCGCCGTGCTGGCCGCGGTGCCGGTCGTCGAGGGACGTCCGATGATCGCCGGCGCCGGGCTCGATCTCGGCGAACCGCTGTGGGACGGTGCGCGGTTCACCGCCGTCCTGATCGGTGAGCCGGGCGGGCTGGTTCCCGACCTGGAGCTCGCGGCCGGGGACGCCGCCCGAGCGGCGAGCGCGCCGGCGCCCGTCCACTTCCTGCCGCTGTTCCCGATGACCCCCAACGAGGCCGCCTACAAGCGCGTGCACGGCGCGACGGCGATGCGACAGCGCTGGCTGGACGCCGGCACGGACCTCCGGGACCCCGACCGCGCCGAGGTCGGCCTGGGCTGAGCTCCGCGGCGGCCGGGTACCTCGGGCGGCCGGGTACCTCAGAGCTCGACGCCGGCCAGCACCATCACCCGTTCGACGGTGAGGTCGGCCATCGCCGAGCTGACGCCCTCCCGGCCGAGCCCGGAGCCCTTCACCCCGCCGTAGGGCATCTGGTCGGCGCGGTACGACGGGACGTCCCCGATGATCACGCCGCCGACGGCCAGGGTGCGGTGGGCCCGGAAGGCCGTGGCGAGATCGTGGGTGAACACGCCGGCCTGCAGACCGTAGGAGCTGTCGTTGACGCGGGCGAGGCCGTCGTCGAGGCCGTCGACCGGCTCGAGTACCAGTACGGGGCCGAACACCTCCTCGCGTACCACCGCCGCGTCCCGCGGTACCCCGGTGAGCACGGTGGGCGCGAACGCCGTCCCCTGCCGGGTTCCCCCGCACAGCACAGTCGCGCCGCGGGCGACGGCCTCCGCAACCCAGGCCGCGACCCGCTCCGCCGCGGCGGTGTCGATCAGCGGGCCGACGTCGGTGGCGGGGTCGGCCGGATCCCCGCCACGCAGCTCGAGGACGGCCGTCACGATCTCCTTGCGGGCCCGGCCGAACAGCGAGCGGTCGACGAACACCCGCTGCACGGCCACGCAGGACTGGCCCGCCTGATAGTTCGAGAACAGCGCGATCCGGCGGGCGGCATGGCGCAGATCGACGGGGCTGGAGTAGTCCGCAGCGATCAGTACCGCCGCGTTCCCGCCCAGTTCGAGCACGACGTGCTTGCGCGGGACGGCGTCCCGGATCGCCCAGCCGACCTGGCCCGACCCGGTGAAGGACACCACCGGCAGCCGTGGGTCGGCGACCAGGGCGGGCATCCGGTCGTCGGCGACCGGCAGCACCGACCAGGCGCCCTCGGGCAGATCCGTGTCGGCGAGCAGCTCACCGAGCAGCAACGCGGACAGCGGCGTGCGTGGCGCGGGCTTCACCAGGATCGGCGCGCCCGCAGCGATCGCGGGCGCCACCTTGTGCGCGACCAGGTTGAGCGGAAAGTTGAACGGCGTGATGCCCAGCACCGGTCCGATCGGAAATCGCCTGGTCAACGCGATCCGCCCCTCACCGGTCGGGTCGGTGTCGAGCCGGTCGAGGTCGCCGGCGAAGCGCCTGGCCTCCTCGGCACCCCACCGGAAGGTCGAGGACGCCCGCGCCACCTCGGCCCGCGCCCAGGTGAGCGGCTTGCCGGACTCGCTGGTGATCAGGCTGGCGATCTCGTCCCCGCGCCGGGCGATCGCGCGCGACACGCTGCTGAGCGCACCGGCTCTGACATGGGCGGGAAGCGCGGCGCAGACGGGCGCCGCGCGGACGGCTGCGACCAGCGCGTCCTCGACGTCGACGTCATCCGGCCGGGCGACCGTGCCGACCAGCCGCCCGTCGAACGGGCTGCGGACCTCGAACGCCTCCGCCGCCGAGCGCCGCTGACCCGCCACCCAGAACCGCGTCGCCGACACCCCGTCCCCACCGCCCGAGCCCCCGCCGGAGCCGCCGCCGCCCGGAGCCGGGCCCGAAGCCCTGGCGGCGACCCGGATACCCGTGGCCGGGGCCGGCGGACCGACGATCCGCGGCCCGGTGCCCGTACCGGCGCTGGCACTCGTGCCGCTGGCATCCGTGGCGATGCTGACGCTTGTGGCAGGGCTGACACCGGCACTCGCGCTCGTGCCGGAGCCGGCGCTCGTGCCGGGACCGGCGCTCGTGGCGGCGTTGGTCGCCGTTCCCGCGCTGGTGCCGGCGCCCGCGCCGGACCACCCCGGACGGCCGTCGTCGATCACAGGACCACCTTCTCCTCACCGACGGCGGTGGACCTCCCGGGCGTCCTCCCGGCCCGGCGCCCGTCCCGCGTGATCAGCGGAATCATCGTGACCCCTCCCGGCCCTCGCGCGGCCGAACCGGACGCGGACGCGCGGATGCCCCGCCCTGCCCTAACCCACAGAACAACAAGTGTCCACGACGGGAACACCGCCACTCATTCGGGACCTCACCGACGACGCGCCGTAACCCCACGCTGAGACAACCAGGCGTTCCGTATCCGTCCGGTGGCCCCGGCAGCCCGGCGCGAACCGGTCGGACGGGCGTCGCCGGGCGTCGCCGGGCGCGCCGGTTTGCGTCCCGCCAGCGGGGCGTGTGTTGTCGGGGCCAGCGCTCAGGCGAACCGCGGACAGCGACGGATCGGGGCGGGAGAGATCATGAGTGAGACCGGCCAGGCTCAGCTGCCCCCGCGGGGCGGGCCCGGACTGCCGCAGGTCCGCCGGCTGGTCACCGCGATACCCGGGCCGCGCTCGGTGGAGCTGGCGAAACGCCGGTCCCAGGCGGTGGCCCGCGGGGTCGGCGAAACCCTGCCCGTCTACGTCGCGGCGGCCGGCGGTGGCGTGCTGGTGGACGTCGACGGGAACTCGCTGATCGACTTCGGTTCCGGCATCGCGGTGGTGAGCGTCGGCAACGCCGCCGACGCTGTCGTGGAGAACGTGCGCGAGCAGGCCGGGCTCTTCACCCACACCTGTTTCATGGTGACTCCCTACGAGGGCTACGTCACCGTGTGCGAGGAGCTCGCCCGGCTCACCCCGGGCCGGCACGAGAAACGGTCCGCCCTGTTCAACTCGGGCGCCGAGGCGGTCGAGAACGCGGTGAAAATCGCCCGGGCCCACACCGGACGGTCCGCCGTCGTGGCGTTCGCGCACGCCTACCACGGCCGGACGAACCTGACGATGGCACTGACCGCGAAGTCGATGCCCTACAAGCACCACTTCGGGCCGTTCGCCCCGGAGATCTACCGGATGCCGATGGCCTACCCCTACCGCTGGCCGGGCGGCCCCGCCGCATGCGGCGAACAGGCCGCGGCCCAGGTGGTGGAGACGATCGCCACGGAGATCGGCGCGGAGAACGTCGCCGCGCTCGTCATCGAACCGATCCAGGGCGAGGGCGGCTTCATCGTCCCCGGCACCGGCTTCCTGACCCGACTGGCCGAGTTCTGCGCGCAGACCGGGATCGTGTTCGTCGCCGACGAGGTGCAGACGGGCTTCGCCCGCACCGGCGACATGTTCGCCTGCGAGCACGAGGGCATCGTTCCGGATCTGATCGTCACCGCGAAGGGCATCGCCGGCGGCCTGCCGCTCGCCGCGGTCACCGGACGCGCGGGAATCATGGACTCACCCCACGTCGGCGGCCTCGGCGGGACCTACGGCGGCAACCCGGTCACCTGCGCCGCCGCGCTCGGCGCGATCGCCACCATCGAGCGCGGGGACCTCACCGCCCGCGCCCGCCACATCGAGCGGATCGCGATGCCCCGTCTGCTCGCCCTACGCGACCGCTACCCGTTCATCGGGGACGTCCGCGGCCGCGGCGCCATGCTCGCCCTCGAACTCGTCGCCGACCCGACCGAGGGAACGCCACCCAACCAGCCCGCGCCCGCGCCCGACCGGATGGTGACGGTGGCCGCCGCGGCAGAGGCCCACCGCCGCGGGCTCGTCCTGCTCACCGCGGGCACCTGGGGCAACGTGCTGCGCCTGCTGCCCCCACTCGTGATCCCCGACAACCTCCTCCTCGAGGGCCTGGACATCCTGGACGAGGTCTTCGCCGACATCGCCAGGCACCGCCCCCGCCCCCGACTCCAGCCCCAGCCCCAGCCCCAGCCCCAGCCCGACAGTCTGCCGCCGACCCACTGACATCCCCCGCAGGTGGCCTGACGGGCGTCGGATGCGGCCGGTCGCCGGGATGCCGGCGGCGACTGCTGTGTCACGGCCTGGCGCGACGTCCCTGCCCATCGCCTGGGCGGGTTGACCGACATCTGCCACCGAGGTGGACAAGTCCCGTGGGCCAAGCATCAGAACAGGGCTGGCTGGGCATCAATCGTCCACCAGCCGCACGTGGAGGCGGAGGATGACTGTGGCTCCCAATGTCGTAGCTCGCACCATCGGTCGCCAGGAGACCGAATCGCCCGGGAAGGGGTCACCCCTGGAAGGGTCCCCCAGGAGATCCCCCAGGAAGATCCCCGGCAACGGATCGCTCAGGAACAGGTCCCCCAGGAACGAGTCAGTCGGGAACAGGTCGCTCAGGGAGAGGTCCTCCGGGGACGGGCCGCCCGGGGACGGGGGGTCGCCCGGCCCCACGTCGCCCGGCGGCGGGCGGTGACCACCCCGCCGGTGTGCCCGGCCTGCCTCGGCGGCCTGGCGCCGCCGGACCTGTGGAGTGACAGGTGGCGGTGTGAGTCGCACGGCGATGTCGAACCGTTCCACGAGGCACGGTCCTCGCGGGAGCAGGTGCTGCGGAACCTGGGGCGGACCAGCCAGGTGCCGGTCTGGCTGCCGTCCCCGATGCCGGTCCACTGGTTTGTGAGCGGCGTGGGCTGGGCGGGTGACGAGCGGACCGGCCCGCACGCGACCGCGTTCGCCGCGAGCGGGCCGTCGCCGGTTGGCGGGCCGGCCGAGATGGTGCTGGTGGCCGAGACACCGCGGGTGGGCCTGGGCAGCCGGCTGGCCGGGCTGGTGGTGCCGGACCCGGAGCGCCTCGACGAGGTGCCCGAGGCCAAGATCGAGGCGGCGGGGCACCCGACGGCGCTCTGGCCCATTGCCGCACCACCCGATCGGGCGGCGTTCGTCGGGGAGGCGCTGGGCGTCTGGCTGTGGTGCGTGCTGTGGCCGGCGGACGCGGCGCTGCTGCTGCTCGAGCACCTCGTCATGGAGGACCTGCGGGACGATCCGCGGCTGGTCGACCAGTTGCTGTTCGGCGCGGCGGGCTCGCACCTGTCGATCCGCTGACCTCGCGCCGACGCCCCGGCAGGCCCGTTGCCCGTGACGTGCCGGGGCGCCGGGCAGCAGGGCGTCTGGAATCCGGGTCCGACGCCGGCGAGTCGGGGAGTCGGGGAGTCGGAGCGCGGAAGCGACATCGGCCGGCGCTGGCCTCGAAATCGAGCATGCGGCGCCTTTCATCGCGCTACGATTCTGGCTCCCGCCCGTTCGACAGGTCAGAACCGGGAGCCGGAGTGACTATTCTGCGCGAGCCGTCCGGCCACGCCGTCGAACACGCGGAAGCCGGACACTCCCGGCCACGCACGAACATGCTGGGATATCTTCGCACCACCTCGCACAAGGATATCGCCGTCCTGTACACGGTGACGTCGTTCGGGTTCTTCGTCCTCGCCGGGATCCTGGCCATGATGATGCGTGCCGAGCTGGCACGGCCGGGTCTGCAGTACTTCTCGAACGAGCAGTACAACCAGCTTTTCACCCTGCACGGCACGCTCATGCTGCTGATGTTCGCGACGCCGCTGGCGTTCGCCTTCGCGAACTTCCTCGTACCGTTGCAGATCGGGTCACCGGACGTCGCTTTCCCCCGGCTCAACGCCCTTTCGTACTGGTTCTTCCTGTTCGGCGGGCTGATGGTCGTCGCCGGCTTCCTCACCCCGGACGGCGCCGCGGACTTCGGCTGGTTCGCCTACGCCCCACTGAACAACAAGACGTTCAGCCCGTCGGTCGGGGCGGACATGTGGATCCTGGGCCTCGTCGTCTCCGGGCTCGGGACGATCCTCGGCGCGGTCAACATGATCACCACGATACTCACCCTGCGCGGCCCCGGTATGACGATGTTCCGCCTGCCGATCTTCTGCTGGACGTTCCTCGTGACGTCCGTGCTGGTGATCGTCGCGTTCCCGGTGCTGGCTGGGGCCCTGCTGTCGCTGGAGGCCGACCGGCGCTTCGGCGCCCACGTGTTCGACTCGGAGAACGGCGGCGCCATCCTCTGGCAGCACCTGTTCTGGTTCTTCGGGCATCCCGAGGTCTACATCATCGCCCTGCCGTTCTTCGGCATCATCAGCGAAATCATCCCGGTCTTCTCCCGGAAGCCGGTCTTCGGCTACAAGGGCCTGGTGTTCGCCACCATCGCCATCGGCGCCCTGTCGATCGTGGTCTGGGCACACCACATGTTCGTCACCGGCGCGGTACTGCTGCCCTTCTTCGCCGTGATGTCGTTCCTGATCGCCGTCCCGACCGGTATCAAGTTCTTCAACTGGATCGGGACGATGTGGCGGGGAAATCTGAGCTTCGAGACCCCGATGATGTTCTGCCTCGGGTTCCTCGTGACGTTCCTCCTCGGTGGGCTGACCGGGGTGATGCTCGCGAGCCCGCCGATCGACTTCCACGTCAGCGACAGCTACTTCGTGGTCGCCCACTTCCACTACGTGGTGTTCGGGACGGTCGTCTTCGCGGCGTTCGCCGGCACGTACTTCTGGTTCCCCAAGCTGACCGGCCGGATGATGGACGACCGGCTCGGAAAGATCCACTTCTGGACCGTCTTCCTGGGCTTCCACCTGACGTTCCTGGTGCAGCACTACCTGGGCATGCAGGGAATGCCCAGGCGGTACGCCGACTACGGGCCGGGCGACGGATTCACCACGTTGAACACGATATCGACCGCCGGCAGCTTCCTGCTCGGGGTCTCGACACTGCCGTTCATGTACAACGTGTGGAATTCCTACCGCCGCGGCCGGCTCGCCGTCGTCGACGACCCGTGGGGGTACGGGAACTCCCTCGAGTGGGCGACGTCCTCCCCGCCGCCCCGGCACAACTTCCACCAGCTGCCGCGCATCCGCTCCGAGCGCCCCGCCTTCGACCTGCACTACCCGGAGGTCGCCGGCGTCACCGACTACCACGCCACCCCCGAACTGCGCTAGCCCTCGCCCGCCGGCCGCCCGCGGGCACGGTCAGGGCAGGTCAGGCCTGGGGCGGCGTGAGCAGGCGCAGGGCCCCGGGCCGGACGACGATCTCGGCCGGGAGGTCGGCGATCGGGTCGCCGTCCGCGTAGACCTGGAACGGGCGGTCCGCGTCCACGACGAGCCGCTCGCCCCGCCGCACCTGGACGTAGGGGACCTCGACGTGCCGGCCGGAGAAGATACGCGGGAACAACCGAAGGAAGGTGAACCGCCCGGTGCGCGCGACCAGGACGATCTCCAACCGGCCGTCGGCGATGTCGGCGTCCGGGGCGAACTTCATCCCGCCGCCGTAGTACGGACCGTTCGCCGCGCCGACCGTCCACCCGACGTGCTCCAGTGGCGGCTCGCCGTCGATGGTCACGGTGAACCGGGCCGGCTTCCAGGCCGCCACCCCGCGCAACGCCGCGTAGGTGTAGACGCTCTGGCCGGACAGCCAGGTCGTCCGGTTCGCGATCACCTGGACGTCGGAGTCGAACCCGAGGCTGGCGATCCCGACGAACGGCACCCCGTTCGCCTCCGGCAGGTCCACCCTGCGCTCCACGGCCGCGACGAGCGCGGTCGCGGCGAGTGCCGGATCGCGCGGGATGCCCAGTCCTCGCGCGAAGTCGTTGCCCCGGCCGCCGGGCAGCACCGCGAGCACGCCGCCCGACCGGGCGACGGCGCCCGCCACCCTGCCGACCAGGCCGTCACCACCCAGCGCGACGGTCACCCGTCCCGCCGCGACGGCCGAGCGGGCTAGTTCCTCGGCGTGCTCGAGGCTTTTCGTCGTCTCGACGGAGACGTCCTCGGCCCAGCGGGCGAGCGCCGCGCGGACGCCGTCGAGGACCTTCGCCGCCCGGCCGCCGCCAGCCTTCGGGTTGACCACGACGGTGAGCCTCGAACGGTCCACCGCCGCGTCGGGCACCTCGGCCCGCGCCGTGGTGCTGCTGCTGGCCGTGCCCGGCTCGGTCATCCGTCGTTCCCTCCCCGCCGACGCCCTGCCGGCCGCGGCAAAGCCTACGGCCACCGGCCGTCCGCGACCCCACCGCCGGCCCCGGCTGATCCGTGGCGGCCAGCTGGCGCCGCCCCGGCGCCAGGTCCGGTACCGGACCCCGGTGCCGGACCTGGCGCCTGACCTTCAAAAGCCGCTGTTCGTCGCCGGTGCAGGCTCAGGCCTCCTGCGCGCCGGGCCTCCCGGCCTCGACGACCCAGGTCGCGTCGGTCGACGCGGGGGCGTCCCGCTTCGCGATCGTCTCGACGACCCGCATGTCGGCGCGCCACTCGTCGGGTGTCACGGTGACGCGGGTGTAGCCCCGGAGGTCACCGCGGAAATAGCGCACGTGCGGGTTGAGCCGCGCGTTGTTCTCCCGGACGAAATCCTCGCTGACGAGGAAGAAGCCCGAGCTGATGGACGTACAGACGAACTCGGTCGCGATCACCGGGGTCTCCGGGCGGTCGAAGTCGACCCGCAGGTCGTTCACCCAGGCGCAGTGGATGTCCCCGGCGAGCAGCACCGGGTTGGCGACCCGGGTGTCGCGCACGGCCGAGAGCAGGCGCGTCCGGTAGGGCACGTAACCGTCGTTCTGGTCGAGGTTGGTGAGCACCTCGGAACCGGGCAGCTGGCCGTGTAGCTGGGCGGCCATCGTCTGCTGGGCGATGACGTTCCAGCGCGACCGGGAGGTGCGCAGGCCGTCGACGAGCCAGGCCTCCTGGGCGGTGCCGGACATGGTCCCGGCGGTGTTGTCGTCGCCCAGCCGGACGGCGCCGATCCCGTCCGGCGGTGACCCGGGCTGCGGGGTCCGGTACTGGCGGGTGTCCATCACGTTGAGCGTCAGCAGGTCACCGAAGGTGAGACGACGGTAGATCCGCAGGTCCGGCGAGCCCGGGTCGAGCTCGGCGCGGATCGGCATGTGCTCGTAGTACGCCTGGTAGGCCGCGGCCCGCTGCCGGGCGAAGACCTGCGGGTCCTGGTGCCGGGGGCCGGTGTCGCCGCTCTCGTCGACCAGGCCGGCGTAGTTGTTCTCGGCCTCGTGGTCGTCCCACGCGACGACCCAGGGGGCCACGTGGTGAGCGGTCTGCAGCGCGGGGTCGGACTTGTACTGCCCGTAGCGGTTGCGGTAGTCGGCGAGGGTCTGGAGCTGGTCGAGCCCCGGCTTCTCGGGGGTGGTGTGCCGGCGGTCGGGGTACCTGCTGTCGGGGTCGTACTCGTAGATGTAGTCCCCGACGTGCAGGACGAGGTCCGGGCGGTCGCCGGCGATCGCGTCGAAGGCGGGCCAGTAGCCGTTCTGGAAGTCCTGGCAGCTCGCGAGCGCGAAGGACAGCTCACCGCCGGGCGAACCCGGCGCGGCCGCGGTACGGGTCCGCCCGACCGGGCTGAGGACGTCGCCCGCCCGGAACCGGTAGTAGTAGTCCCGCCCGGGCTCCAGGCCGCGGACGTCCACATGGACCGAATGGGCGAAGGACGTCGTGGCGAGCTGGGTGCCGGCACGGACGACGTCCGCGAACTTCTCGTCCCGGGCGACCTGCCAGTCGACCTCGACGTCGCGCCTGGGCATGCCCCCACCGGCCATCGGTTCCGGCGCCAGCCGCGTCCAGAGGATCACCCCGTCGGGCAGCGGGTCGCCGCTGGCCACGCCGAGTGAGAAGACCCCGTCGCGGATCCCCGGGATGGGGGTCGGCGCGCGCAGGGTCGGCGCGGGGGACGGCGCCGGCCCGGAACCACCGCCRCAGCCGCCGACGACCGCCGCGGCCAGGCCGCCGATCCCGCCGAGGAGCACCGCCCGCCGGCCCGGCCGCATGGGCGCGGGCACGGGTGAGTATTCGTCCCGCGTCACGGCCCTGATCACACCACAGTGGGGTGAACGGGGGGCGACGATCGGCCGACCATTTTTACCGATCTGGCAGATAAACGCTTACAGCCAGTTTCGCGAAGATTGATCTACTGCGCGGTGCGTCATGTCCGGTTCGGGTGTTCCGCGGAGCATCGCGGTCGGCTGTGGTTTGTGGTGACCACGGCCCGCGGGGGCTCGGGTGTTCCGCGGGACACCGCGATCAACTGTGATTCGTGGTGGCCTCCCCCTCGGGCAGGCGGTCCGCGCGGAGCCCCRCCCCCGCCCCCGGAAGCGGGGCCGGAGGGAAGCGATAAGTATTCGCGCCAGCCCGGCCGCTATGCACGGCAGCCGAGGAACCGCGGCGGTTGAGTGACAGCCAGGACTCACTCACCCGCCACACATCGCCCGGCGGCGGGAGCCAGCGTGCATAACGGCTTGTGTCGCGTTGCACAGAAGGGTATGAATTGGGCATTTCGGGTGGCCCGTGGGGGGCATGGGCGTTCAGGAGGTGGTCGGCGGCGAGGGCGGAAACTCGGATGATCCTTCCGAAGCGATCTGTTGAGACGACCAGCCCGATCGGTCCAGTCACACAGGGTCTAACATTTCGCCCCGCCCGTTCCCGACCGGAAGAACAGGATGGCCCCCGACTCGGTACTCGACCTGCTCGCCGTGCAGATGGCACAGGACATCCTGCCGGCGCGGGTCCGTGACCTGCTCCTGGCCGCCCTGGACGGCGACGTCCCGCTCGCCGCGGAGTTGGCCCGGCGACGCGGAACCGCCGGTCCCGGCGAGCCGCCCACCACGAACGAGGCACGCACCACCGGCGGGCCCAGTACGACCGGCAGGCCCAGCACGACCGGCAGGCCCAGCACCGCCGGCGGGCCCAGCACCGCCGGCGGGCCGGCCGTCCACCTGGAGTCGATCGGCGTACATGGGTTCCGTGGGATCGGGCCGCTCGCGGTGCTCCCCCTCCGGCCCGGGCCGGGTCTGACTCTCGTCACCGGACGTAACGGCTCGGGCAAGTCCAGCTTCGCGGAGGCCGCCGAGATCGCGCTGACAGGCGACACCCGCCGCTGGTCACGGCGGGCGGCCGTCTGGCGCGGCGGCTGGCGCAATCTGCACAGCACCGGGCCCGCGCGGGTCGAGATCACCTGCACGGTGGAGGGTCGACCCGGGCCGGTCACCGTCACCCGGACCTGGCCGGAGGGCGCCGGTCTGGACGAGGGCGCCGGCGAGATCCGCGCCTCGGACGGCGGGGCGTGGTCACCGTCCGGGTGGGACTGGGCTCTGTCCACCTACCGGCCGTTCCTGTCCTACGCCGAACTGGGCGATCTCCTCGGCGGACGTCCCAGCGCGATGTTCGATGCGCTGCACGCGATCCTCGGGCTGGACGAGATGGTCGACACGGCGCGGCGCCTGAGCTCGGCGCGCAGCCGGTTCACCGAGGCCGCGCGCCGCTCGCGGGAGGAGCACACCGCCCTGCTCGCGGCGCTGCGGCGCAGCACGGACCCGCGGGCAGTCGAGGCCGCCGACGCGTTGCGGGACGCCGCACGTCCCGATCTCGACCGAGCCTGGGCCGTCGCGGCGGGCCTGCCGGCGCCGAGCACCGCGCCGCCCGCGAAGCCGGCGGCACCGCGGGAGCCGGCGGCACCGCGGGAGCCGGCGGCACCGCGGGAGCCGACGTTGCTGCGGGAGCCGGCGGTGCTGCGGGAACTGCTGGGGCTGCGGGTGCCGGCGGAGTCCGACGTCCGGGAGCTCGCCGTACGGCTGCGCGCGCTCGCGACCGAGGAGACGAGGCTGGCGGCGACGGCGGCCGGCGACGCGGCCCGCCTCACCGACCTGCTGGCCGCCGCACTCGACCACCACGAGCACCAGAACGCCGTCCACGCGGGTGGTCCGTCATCTGAGGGTCCCGAGGACGGCGATCGGGGCCGGGGTGGGAGCGGGAGCCGGCCGTGCCCGGTCTGCGGGGTCGGGCGGCTCGACGAGCGGTGGTGGCACGCGACACGGGCGGAGGTCACCCGCCAGCGGGAGCGGGCCGCGGCCGTGCTGGTCGTGCGCGCCGGCCTCGCCGCCGCGCTGGCCGACGTCGCGCTGCTGCTCGCACCCGCCCCCGAGCCGCTGACCACCCCTGAGCCGCTGGCTCCCTCCGCGCCCCTGGCCCCCTCCGGGCCGCTGACCGCCCCCGGGCCCTTGGCTCCCTCCGGGCCGCTGACCGCCGATGGGAGCACGGACGTGCTGGCCGCGCTGGCCGCGGCCGCGGGCATGGCCTGGCGCCGGTGGGCACGGCTGCGCGACGACTCCGACCCGCTGGCCGTCGCGGACGGGCTGGAGTCCGCCCACCCTCCGCTGCTGCGGGCGGTCGAGGCCCTGCGGGCGGCCGCCCGCGACGAGCTCGACCGCGCCGACGCCGACTGGCGTCCGCTCGCTGCCCGGGTCACCGCCTGGGTCGGGGCGGCGCGGGCGGTCGATGCCGACGCCGACGCGCTGGCCGACGTCCGACAGGCTCTTGACTGGCTGCGGGAGGCGACCCAGCGGCTGCGGGACGAGCGGATGCGGCCCTTCGCGCAGCGGTCGGCCCAGATCTGGTCGATGCTGCGCCAGGAGAGCAACGTCGACCTGGGCCCGGTGCGCCTCACCGGCAGTGCCAACCAGCGGCGTGTCGACCTCGACGTCACCGTCGACGGGGTGGACGGCGCCGCGCTCGGCGTGATGAGCCAGGGCGAGCTGCACGCGCTGGGGCTGGCGCTGTTCCTGCCCCGCGCGACCAGCGACGCGAGCCCGTTCCGTTTCCTCGTCATCGACGACCCGGTGCAGTCGATGGACCCGGCGAAGGTCGACGGGCTGGCCCGCGTACTCGCCCAGGTTGCCGAGACTCGGCAGGTCGTCGTCCTCACCCATGATGATCGGCTGGCCGACGCGGTGCGCCGGCTGCGGCTGCCGGCGACGGTGCTCGACGTGGTCCGTCGCGAGGGGTCGCTGGTGCGGCTGCGCGGGAACCTCGATCCGGTCGGGCGCCATCTCGCGGACGCGCGGGCGCTCGCCCGGACCGGTGACCTGCCCCGCGACCTGGCGATGATGCTCGTCCCGGCGATGTGCCGCTCGGCGGTGGAGACGGCGTGCAACGAGGTGGTCCGGCGGCGCCGGCTCGGTGCGGGGGCGCGCCACGCCGAGGTCGAGGCGGCGCTCGCGGCGGCGCACTCGGTGAGCGAGAAGGCCGCCCTGGCCCTGTTCGACGACGCGCGCCGGGCCCGCGGCGTCCTGCGCCGCCTCGACGGCCACGCGCCGTGGGCCGCCGACACGTTCCGGGCCGTCCGGGACGGCGTGCACGTCGGGTACGACGGCAACCTGCTGAGCCTGGTCCGCGACACCGGCCGGCTCACGGACCACATCCGGACCCTGGATTGACCCGCGGCCGGCGGCCGGCGTCGCCGCGGTCGCCTTCGCCTTCGCGGTCACCTTCGCCGCCGCAGTCGCCGTCGCCGGACCTGCGGCTGGACCCCGCGGTGGCGCTCGCCGAGGCCGACCGCCTACTACGGCGGGAGACCCCGGCGGCGGACGGGTCGTGGCCGCGGCTGTGCGCCTGGCTGCTGCGGCTCGCCGTGGAGCAGGCCGTCGACGAGGTGTGGCGGGCGCACGGCCGGCCGGAGCTCGTCCGGCTCTCGATGCGGGCCCAGCTGCTGGTGCTGCCGAGTTTCACCGATCCGGGTGCCGCGGACGAGGCCGGCGCCGCCTGGTACGCGCTGTCCCGGGCCGGCCATCAGCATGCCTACGAGCTGGCTCCCACCGCCGCCGAGCTGCGCCGCTGGCACCAGGACCTCTGCTCGCTCCTGCCCAGGCTGATGGCGGGGCGCGCACAGGCCGTCACGCCGGCGGAGGGTGGCCGGACGGGCGGATAGTGTGGGTCGGATCGGCTCAAGGAGGTCGCGCTGCCCACAACTCCCGCCCCGGCCGCCGGTCCCGCCCCGCCCCCCGGCCTGGTCCCCGGTCCGTCCTCCGGAATCGACCTGCACACCCATTCGACCGCGTCGGACGGGTCGGTCAGCCCGGCGGAGCTCGTCCGGCTCGCCGCCGCGACGGGCCTCGAGGTGCTCGCGCTGACCGACCACGACACCACCGGCGGGATCGACCGGGCCGCGGCGGCGCTACCTGCCGGTATGACGCTGGTGCCCGGTGCGGAGATCTCCTGCCGGGTCGCGGTGAACGGGCACCAGATCTCGATGCACGTCCTGGCCTACCTGTTCGACCGGGCCGAGCCCCGGTTCGCCGCCGTCCGGGCCCGGCTGCGGGAGGAGCGGGCCACGCACGCCCGCCGGATGGTGGAGCGGCTCGCCGCGGCCGGTCACCCGGTGCGCTGGGAGCGGATCCAGGAGCTGGCCCGGGGCACCGTCGGACGTCCGCACGTGGCGGCCGCGCTGGTGGAGGCGGGACTGGTACCCGACGTGAACAGCGCGTTCAGCCGCGAGTGGATCGGCGCGGGTGGGCGCTTCTGGGTCGAGAAGGTCCAGCCGGACGTCCACGAGACGCTGCGGCTGATCCGGGACGCCGGGGGCGTGAGTGTGTTCGCGCACCCGTTCGCCACCTCCCGCGGCGAGACCGTCGGGCCCGACATCATCGCCGCCATGGCCCGGGACGGGCTGACCGGCGTCGAGGTGGACCACCCGGATCACACACCGTGGGCCCGGGCCCGGCTGCGGGAGATCGCCGCCGATCTCGGTCTGGTGACCACCGGCTCGAGCGACTTCCACGGCGACCGCGATCGGCGGGACCTCGGGTCGGAGACGACATCCAGGGACAGCTACGAGGCGCTGGTCGCGAAGGCCAGCGGGTCCAGCCCGATCCGGGCTTAGCGAAACCCGGCGACGGGGCCGGCGGCCGTCCACCGCGGGGCGGCGGGCGGTCAGACGCCGGAGCCGCAGCCGGTGCCGGGCGCGGGCGTGGGTTCGGGACCGCCGAGCCGGCTCAGCAGATCCCCGAGGAGATCCTGCTCCTGCGGGGTGAAATGGTCGAGAACGTGCCGCGCCACCCCTCGGAGGTGGGTTCCCGAGGCGTCCCTCAGCCGCTTCAGCCCCGCGTCGGTGAGCGTCGCCAGCGTGCCGCGGGCGTCCGACGGGCAGGAGCGGCGTTCCACCAGGCCCTCTCGCTCCAGGCGGTCGACCAGCCGGGTCAGCCCACTGCGGGACAGCAGAACCTTCTGCGCCAGCTCGCTCATCCGGAGCTGGTACCCAGGTGCCTCGGCAAGCTGCACGAGGACGTCGTAGGAGGCGAGCGGGAGCTGGTGCGCGGCCTCGAGCTCGGCTTCCAGGAGCCGCGTGGCGTGCGCGTGCGCCCGCAGGAGCTGCCGCCAGGCTCGCATGCCGCGGGCGTCCACCATCCATCTCGGCTCGGCCAGCCCGGATCCAGCCGGCCCAGACCCAGCCAGCTCGGACTGGGCCCGCCCGGGCTCGGATCTCCCGGACTCGGATCTCCCGGACTCGGCCACCTTCTGCTCGGCCACGGTCGAATTCTCCCGCCCCACGTGGATCAGAGTACGACGAGTCGGTACGGTCCCGCCCGGATCTCAGGCGCCGTCAAGGGCCRACCGCACCACTGTGCCCGGCTGTACCCATGCGCCCGGCCGAACGTGCCACCCGGGTCCCCGCATGCCCGCACGCCGGGCACCGCCTGCCCCACCGTGTTCCGCCCCCCCACTGCCGGGCCGGCCCAGCCGCCCATGCGCGGGCTATCGTGGAACGAGGTCGCACCCGGTACACGACCTACACGCGATCTGCGCAACGTGACCCGTCCACTCGCCCGTCCCGGCGGTACACACCCCGGCGGGCCGATCCCGAACACGACTGCGCCGGACCCGTCGAGCACGGTCCGGCACCCCGAGCCCCCGCAATGTCACAGCCCCCCGCTATGCCACATCCGAGGTCGGCCACGACCGAGGATGTCGACCCGCGACCGAGGTTTCCCTTGCCACCAGCCCTGCCTTCGTCCGACGCCATCCAGTCCGCCCTCGCGACCGTGCTGGACCCGGAGATCGGACGGCCGATCACCGAACTGGACATGGTGGATTCGGTCCACGTTCGTGACGACGGATCTGTCGATGTGGTCGTCCTGTTGACCGTCTCCGGCTGCCCGATGCGGGATGAGATCACATCCCGGGTCACCCGCGCCGTCAGTGGTGTGGACGGCGCCCGGGACGTACGGGTGACCCTCGAGGTGATGACCGCCGAGCAGCGGACGGCCCTGCACGAGAAGCTGCGGGGCGGCACCCCGCAGCGGGTCATCCCCTTCGCGCAGCCCGGGTCGATGACCAGGGTCTACGGGGTGGCCAGCGGCAAGGGCGGCGTCGGCAAGTCGTCGGTCACCGTCAACCTGGCGGCCGCGATGGCCCGGTCGGGGCTCGCCGTCGGCGTCCTCGACGCGGACATCTACGGCCACTCCGTCCCCCGGATGCTGGGCATCGACCGCGCACCCACGCAGGTCGAAAAAATGATCATGCCACCGCAGGCCCACGGCGTGAAGGTCATCTCGACCGGCATGTTCACCCGCGGCAACCAGCCCGTCACCTGGCGCGGCCCGATGCTGCACCGAGCCCTCGAGCAGTTCCTCTCGGACGTCTTCTGGGGCGACCTCGACGTCCTGCTCCTCGACCTGCCGCCCGGCACCGGGGACATCGCGATCTCCCTGGCCCAGCTGGTTCCCTCGTCCGAGCTGCTACTGGTGACCACACCCCAGCTCGCCGCGACCGAGGTCGCCGAGCGCGCCGGGACGATCGCCGTCCAGACCCACCAGAACGTCGTCGGCGTGGTCGAGAACATGGCCTACATGCCGTGCCCGCACTGCGGCGAGCGCGTCGACGTGTTCGGCGAGGGCGGTGGCGCGGCCGTCGCCGAGCGGCTGACCAGGGTGCTCGGCCACGAGGTGCCGCTGCTCGCCCAGGTCCCGGTGGACGTCCGCCTCCGGCAGGGCGGCGACTCCGGCAAGCCGCTGGTCCTCTCCGACCCCGACTCCGAGGCCGGGAAGGCGCTGCGCGCCGTCGCCGAGCGGCTGACCTTCCGCTCCCGCGGCCTGTCCGGCCGCTCGCTGGACATCAGCCCCGCCCGCCGCTAGACGCTCTGCGGCGGGCGGGAGCATGCCGGCCGGCTGAACCAACGCTGGCTCGGCTGAAGCAAAGCCGACCCGACCGGACCGAGACGTTCCCCGCGCGGTGGAGGCCCGCCGCGCGGGGAACGCGACCGGGGACCGGATACGAGAAAGCCGCCGGGCAGGGGCTCGGCGGCTTTCTCAACAAAACGGATACCCAGGTCATCCCGACCCCGTCAGGACGGCCTTCGCGGCGACACGAACCGGGCGGACACACAAGGCCCCGCCGGTTACCAGCGGGGTCCTGCGGAGACTGGCGCCTGGCGCCCGGGATGTCAGGTCGTGTCAGGGTCGAACGGGGGCGGGGTCGACGTCGACTCGGCCCGCTCCACACGTGCGGGCGCGGGCGGCGGCGAGCTGGCCGCGACAGCCGTGCCGCCAGCCGGGCTCGGCTTGGTCAGCGACGGCCGGTTCGCCGGCTTCGCGCCCGCCTTGGCCGCCGTGCTGCTCTCGGTGCCGGCCGGCAGGTGGGCCTTGGTCAGCGCGGGCGTGGCCGGCGGCTCGTCCTCACCCAGCAGCGAGTCGAACGAGGTGCGCTTGCCCGGGTAGGCCGGGAACAGCGAGTCGTCGTCGCCCTCGAAGAGGTGCTTGCGGACGAAGGTCTTGGGATGCAGGTCCCGCAGGTCGAGGTCGGCCAGCTCGGGGCCCAGCTCGGACCGCAGGTCGTTGCGCATGCCGTTCGCCATCTGGCGGAACTGGCGCAGCATCCGGCCCGCGTCGCGGGCGGCCCTGGGCAGCCGATCGGGCCCGAAGACGAACAGCCCGATCAGGAGCAGTACGACTACCTCGCCCCACCCGACGCCGTTGAACACAACGGTCAGAGTACCCCGCCTGCCACCGCCGGCGAAGGGCTCGAACATGACGAACAGGTGTCCTGAGCGCCACTGCGACCTGGGCCGCCGGCCGCGTCGTCCGGGCGCGCGCACCCGACCAGGCGGTTCCGCCCCGGGACAGGCCTGCGTCCAGGCGCCTGGCCACCCCACCGATGTGCCACCGCGTGCCCCGCCGCGCAGGCACGGGGCCGGGGCAGGCACGGCCGGAGCGGTATCAGCCGGGCGACTGTTCCTGGAGGACCACCCGCGCCGTGCTCTCCACTCCGTTGCGCTGGAAGGTCACGGTCACCGTGTCGCCGACGTGGTGCAGCCGGGTGGCCGCGGTGAGATCGTTCGTGCTGGTGACGACCGTGTCGTCGACCCGGGTGATGATGTCGCCCGGCAGCAGCCCGGCCGCGGCCGCGGGGCCCGCCGGCTCGACGTCACGGATGATCGCGCCCGGGGTGGTGCCGCGCGCCCGGGCCTCGGCGGCGGTGACCGTGGCGGCCGACACTCCGGTGTAGGGGTGGGTCGCCCGCCCGGTGCGGATGATCTCGTCCGCCACCGACGCGGCGTAGTCGATGGGGATCGCGAACCCGACGCCGACGCTGCCCGACGGCGCCTGCCCGCCCGGCGCCGTCGCGATCGCCGTGTTCAGGCCGACGACCTGGCCACGGGCGTCGAGCAGCGGGCCACCGGAGTTCCCGGGATTGATCGCCGCGTCGATCTGGATCGCTCCGATGATCACGGATGCCCCGCCGCCCTCGGCGGGCACGGTCGGGTTCCGGTCGAGCGCGCTGACGATCCCCGTGGTGACCGTCCCCGAGAGTCCGAAGGGCGCACCGATCGCGATCACCGGAGCGCCGGCGACCAGCGACCCGGACCGTCCCAGCGTCGCCGCCGGCAGGCCGGAGGCCCCGGGGATACGCAGCACCGCAAGATCCGAAGAGGCGTCCCGTCCGACGATCTCGGCGAGCACGGGCTCGGCGCCATCACTCATAGTGATCATTACCTGGCCACCCGCGTTCGCCGCCGGCGCGATGACATGGTTGTTGGTGAGTACGTAGCCCTCAGACCGAATGATCACCCCGGAGCCGTTCCCGCCCTCGGCCCCCGCCGTCACGTCGATGGTCACAACGGACGGCAGCACTCGCGCGACGACCCCGGCCACCGAGCCGGGGTCGATGACCGTCGGCGCGGCCTCGGCGGACGCCGCCGGCGACGACGTCCCCTCGGAGTCACCCAGCGTCAGGCTCGTCACCCACCCACCGGTCGCTCCCCCCAGCAGTCCGGCGATCACAGCAGTGATCACGAGCGCCCGCCGGCCGTGGCGGATCTTCGGAGCGGCCGCGCGGTGGTGCGTCGCCGCGCTCGCGGCTCTCGCCGCGTCGGCCGTTGCTCTGGCCGCATCGGTCGTGGACGCACCAGACGTCGACCCCCCTGCTGCGGAGACGGGTGCCGATTTCCCGGCGCCCGACGTCCCAGCCGCCGAGGTCGCTGGTACGGATGGGGCGGATGGGGCGGGCGTGGCCGAGGAGGGCGCAGACCTACCGGATGGCGCAAGCTCCGAGGGCGGCGGCGTGGGCGGGCGCGGGGCGCGCCGCGGCCCCACCAGATCCACCAGCGGGTCGGCCAACGGCCGGCCGGCAACGCGCTGGTCGGCGTCCCGCGAGGTCGTCTCACGGAGGCCCTCCCGCGCGACGCTCCCCCGGGCACCGTCCCTGGAGACGGCCTCACGACTGGTCTCCCGCGAGACCGGTGCCCGACCCGTCTCCCGCGAGACCGCCCCCCGGCTGCCCTCCCGCGAAACACTCCCTCGGGTGCCCTCCCGCGAGACGGCCTCACGGCTGCTCTCCCGTGGGACGGCCTCCCGCGAAGCCGACGGCAGCGGGCCCTGCGGTGGCGGAACCGAAGGCCGCGAGCTCTCCCGCGCAACCGCTGGCCGCGGCCGCGCCGTCACACGCGCCTTCGCGGCGGTGCCCGGATCGGAGCCTCCCCGGGCAGCCGGCGCGCCAGGGGCCGATCCCGCTCCTGGCGCGGGCCCCGTGCCGGAAGCGGCGCCCGTGCCCTGAACGCCACGCCCACCACCGTCACGCTCCAGCGCGCCCGCGCGGGACGCGGTGTCACGCCGACCCGGATCCCCGGTAGGCGACGCGATCGGCGTGCGGGCCACGCTTTCGGGGCCCACGGAGCCAGTCCGCGCGGTGGCGTCCCGGCTGGCGGCGCCGTTCTGAGAGGACGAGCCATTCCGCCCGGCAGCATCCCGGGTAGCGGAACCGTTCTGAGAAGACGAGCCGTTCTGGGCGGCACGGCCTTCCCGGACGAGCGGAGTCTTCGCGGCAGCGGCACCATCCGACGCCCCCGGGGGGACGGCGCCCTGCCGGCCCGCCGGCCCCTTCGGCGCGGCGGCTGCCTCCCGTGCGGCCGTAGCCCGACTGGGCGCCTCCCGGCTGGATGCCTCCCGATCGGCTGGTTCCCGGCCGGATGTCGCGCGAGCGGCCGGGCCCCGTGGGCCGGCACCGTCCCGTTCCCCGCCGACGCGCCTGGTCGTCTCGTCGCGTGTGCCGCCGGTGGCCCCGGCGTTACCCGTCGTGGACGAGCTTCCCGTGCTGGACGGGCGGCCTGTGGTCGGCGCGCTCCCGCGTGTGGTGGCCCGGACCGGCTCGACGAAGGGTGGCCGTTCCGCCGCCGACGCGGGGCGGCGCGGCGCGTCCGCCCGGGCTTCGGGGCCGGGACGACGCTCCGTCGCAGGGCGACGTTCCGGCCCGTGCAGCGGCAGGGACGCCGGGACCGGTCGGCTCACGCCTCCCGACGACGGGACGGTGCCCTCCGCCGCCCGCGAGCGGGGTGCGGGCACGGGCACTGACGGGGCTTTTGCCTTGTCCGTGCCAGGACGGGCATCGGTGGTCTGGTCGTCGCCGGTGGTGTCCACATGCCCTCCCCGATGTGCTCGGCTCGCGGCGCTGCGGACCGTCGGCGGCTCATGCACCACCGCGGCCCGCGAGACCGAGCGGACAACACGGTAGAGGTTCACGGAGCGGCACAGCAGGGCCACCAGACACCAAATCCGCCGGCACAGGCCGCCGAGACCACTCATCGTGAGGGAGTCGGCGCGTTCACGCACTCTGCGGTTACCCACCTGCCCTTTTCGGCAGTGAAAAAGCCCGGTGGACGACCTTCGCGTTAGCCCGATCGGGCCATCAAATGATCACTCATGGCGCCGCGGGGGAACGATCGCGGCGCCACGGAGGGCTCGAGGAGGGCCCGTCGAGAGCTGTCGGGAGCTAGGGACGCCGCGGGAAGGACACCGAGGCGATCATCTGGACCGAGCGGGGAACACCGGCCGCCGGTGCCTTCGCCGGGATCACGGTCGCGACCGTGGGGACCGAGCCCTGGTCGGGCCGCCGGGGCGCCGCGCGCCCGTCCGCGAGCGCCGCGCCGCTGACCGCGAGGAGCATGAACGCGGCCGACCCGACGAGCGTCCGCCGCATCCGGCCGTGCCGGCGCGGCCGGGGGGTTGTGATCGCCGGGCGGCCGTGCCCGGCGGCGCGCACGGCGACCTCGGCACCGGCCAGAGCCGCGCCGCACCCCTGTGAGCTGGAAGCGAGGCGAGCGGACCCGGCCGGGACCCGGGACGACGCGGCCCCCGGTGGACGTTTGACCAGCAAGGCTGATCGGCCCGCGGAGGCTCCTGGCCGGGACGGCGACCCGCCCGGTCGAGCGGGGCGACCGGTGCGGACCAGGCCCGCCTGGCGCGCCGGCGAGACGGCCGGACGGACCGACCTGCGCGGAGCGGATCCCTCGGCGACGAAACCGCTGGCCATCGCGGGCATTCTGCGCGGGGCGGGCGGCGCGGGCCGCGCGACCTGGTACTCGCGAGCACCGAGGCTGAGCAGGGTCGAGGTCAACGTGCTGGGGAGGGTGGGAGTCGCCAGGGCGGAGAGCCGGGCCTTGAGCCTGCGCTGCTCGGCTACCTCCGCCTGACAGTCGGAGCAGCACGCAAGGTGTGCCAGCGCGCGATCCCTCTCGTCGTGGCTGAGCTGCCCGTCGACCAGGGGGGTGAGGCGCTCACCGAGATGGCTGCTCACGCCCGCCGCTCCCGAGGAGCACCGCCCTCGGCTCCGACGGCACTGCTCACCGGACCTCGGCGGCGGTCGGTCCGGCGACCACGGCGCCCCGACCTGTCCGGTTCGGCCGCGGCGGCGTCGACCGCGAGCTGGCTCTCACCCGGACTCGTGGCGCCCACCGGCGGCCGTTCCCAGGAACTGCTGGTCTCCGCCTGGGCCGGGGACGGCCCCGTGGCCGGGCCCACCGCGGCGTTCGAGACTCCGTCGTCGCCCGCCATCGCCATCCCGCGCGGGGCGCGGTCGGCGAGCGCGGCGCGCAGCATCGCCCGCCCCCGGGAGATCCGGCTGCGGACGGTGCCGAGCTTGACCCCGAGCGTCTGTGCGATCTCCTCGTAGGAGAGCTGCTCGATGTCGCACAGCACGACCGCGGCACGGAAGTCCGGCGGCAGCGCGGCGAGAGCGGCCTCGACGTCGGCGTCCAGATGGCTCTCGGCGTAGACGGCCTCCGGGCTCGCCTCACGGCCGGCCAGGCGCTCGGTGTCCTCCGGCAGGGCGTCAAACCTGATCTTCTGCTGGCGGCGCATCCGGTCCAGGAACAGGTTGGTCGTGATGCGGTGCAGCCACCCCTCGAAGGTGCCGGGGGTGTAGTCGGCCAGCGAGCGGAACACCCGGACGAAGACGTCCTGGGTGAGGTCCTCGGCGTCGTGCGCGTTGCCCGTCAGGCGATAGGCAAGGCGGTACACCCGGTTGCCGTGCTCCCTGACCACGTCCTCCCAGGACGGAGGCACCCAACCAGCTACTTCTGGGGTGGCGGCCGTGTCGGGGACGGCCGAACCAGCCCCGAGCTCCTGCGCCGCCACAGCCGCCTCTCGGTCGGTTCGCGACGAACGTACCCGACGCGCCGGCCAGGGAGCGGCGAATCCCGCTGCGGACACCGATGTTTCTCCCCTCGACCCAGTCGACACGGGCGCACTGACAAGACGAACGTTCCTGTCTTGTCTCCCGTTCCCGTAGGCTGCGGATGTCATGCCGGACATCGACATCGCCGCACGGGAATCTGCCGTCGCCTACGCCGAGGGCTTCCTCGTGGAAGACCCCGTTCTTCGTGCTGCCCGCGCCCGTGCCGAGGAGGTCGGGATCGCCCCGGTCAGCCCCGGCGCCGGGGCGGTGCTCCGCTTCCTCGCCGCATCCGTCGGCGCCCGCGCAGTCGTCGAGATCGGCACGGGTACCGGTGTGTCCGGAACGTGGCTCCTCCGCGGGATGCGTCCTGACGGAACCCTGACCACGATCGACGTCGAGGCCGAGCACCTGCGGCTCGCCCGCCGCATCTACGCCGACGCCGGGATGGCCCCCGGCCGCTCCCGGCTGATCACCGGGCGGGCCCTCGAGGTGCTTCCCCGGCTCACCGACGGCGCCTACGACCTGGTGTTCTGCGACGCCGACCGGCGGGAGAGCACCGAGTACCTGACCCAGGCGCTCCGCCTGCTCCGTCCCGGCGGGATCGTGGCGTTCACCGGAATCCTCGCGGGCGGGCAGACCGGCGACCCGGCCACCCGCGTCCAGGATTCCGTGGCCGTCCGGGAGCTGGCGACCGCCGTCCGGGACGACGTTCGCCTCACCCAGATGCTGCTCACGACCGGGGACGGTCTGCTGGTGGCGGTCGTGGCGAAGTCCTCCCCCGTCGGCTGATCGCCCCGCCGACGGCACCGGGATCGGTGCATTAGACCGGTATTACCGATTAGTCTCTGTGGGCCGGGCGCTACGCCCGTGCCGTCGGCAGCGCGTCCCAGTCCCTGCCCACACGGATCCTGCCCAACCGGACGACCCGCGTGCCGACGAGCACTGGCCGAGCGATGGCCGCCGGGCCGCTCCGGGCGTCCAAGGGGGACGTCCGAAGTAGACCTGCGCGGCCCAGAACACCCGGCGGTACGGCATCCCGACGCGACGAGCGCGGGGTGCCGCCACGCCGACCGGCGCGAGCCGTTCGGTGACGGTCGAGGCCGGGAGTGGACGTCGTGCGGAGTGACGTGGCGCGGAGTGAGGTGGATCGTCGTCGTTTCGACGACGACTTCGGCTACCGCGGCTCCGCGTACCACGATGCCAACTACGACGGTGCCGGGTATGACGGTGCCGGGTACGACGATCCCGAGTTCCGCGGCCCCGGGTATCCGAACCCTGAGCACCGCGACTCCGGCCGCCACGATCCCGGCCGCCACGACCCTGGCTATCGCGACGCGGGCTACGACGACCGCGACTATCGCGACCCCGGGTACCCCGGCTCCGGCTCCGGCCCGCGCCGTCCCGCCTCTCGCCCCGACGACACCGGGCACCGGCCCGGCAGCTCGTACCGGGACGACGCCGGACACCGGGATGACACCGGGGGCCGGGCCGACAGCGGGTACCGGGGCGATTCCGGTCCCGACGGGCCCGGGCTGCGGAACGACGGCACCCGGCAGCGCGGCCAGTCCGGTCGGGCTGATCGGGCCGGTCGCACCGACCCGACCGGCCGAAGCGGCTACCCCGACCGATCCGGCGGACCCGCCCGCCCCGGCTACCCCGACCGATCCGATGATGCCCTGCGTGCCACCCATCCGGGCCGCGACCGACACCCCGGCGGCCACGGCGCGCGGCCGGGGTTTCCGGCCGCGGGCGGCTTCGCGCAGCGGCCGCCCGCACCGCCGCAGCCACCACCGCCGCCGCGCCGGGAGAACTGGCTCGGCTGGGTGGCGTTCCTGCTCGGAATCGCGGTGCTCTCCGGCGCGGCCGGCTACACGCTGAACCGGGTGACCAGCGGGTCGGGTACCCCCACCGCGGGCCCGACCACCGGCGAGCAGCCCGCGAGCACGACCGACCCTGCGGCCGGCGGCTCGGGGCAGGGCACGGGGCCGACAGCCGAGCAGGTCGCGATCCTGCTCGCCAACCAGGGCCTGCCGCTACGGACGACGGTCGTCTACACGGCGCAGAACGACCCCGACCGCCTCCTGGGACGTCCCGGCGGGTACTCCAGCCGGCTCGCCTTCACCGACGAACGCATCAGCGCCAGCGAGATCGCGGGCGCGCCGGCGGACGCCATCGAGCGCGGCGGTGCCATCGAGGTCTTCGTCGATCCCGCCTCCGCCGCGGGCCGCGGCGCCGCCCTGCGCGCACCCGCCGGCGGTGACCTCTCCAAGGAGTACACCTACGTGCGCGGGACGATCGTGCTGCGGCTCTCGCTGATCCTTCCGGAGGAGATGGCTGCCGGGTACGAGACCGCCCTCGCCGCGGTTGCCGGGCAGCCGTCCTAGTGCGTCCTGGCGTCGCGGTGTCCGGCGCGTGGCCGGCGACGGCTCGGTCGACGTTTGCGTGGGTGCCCTGGAGGGGGAGGCGTACGGCATGAACATCCGCGAGTTCTACGACGCCGATCCCCGCCGCCGGGCGTCCGAGGAGATCACATTCGGGGACGGCTGGACCACGGCGGACGACGAACACTCGACCTACCGGCTGAACTGGGTGGTCGACACCGGTGAGATCTACTCGGTGCGCGAGCCGCACCCCGGCGGCATCCTGGCCCGCTACCTCGATCAGTTCCGCGTGGACCAGGCTGACGTGGACGAGCTTCTCGTGGACGTCCTCGCCGACACCGACCGGTACGCCGTCGAGGCCGCGCTCGCCGGCTGGCCCGCGGTCATGCCGGAGAAGGACAGCCTGAGCTGGGCCCGGCGCCAGCTCGCGGCACTGGGCTCCGCCAGCCCCTCCGAACGCTGACAGCCCGCTCCCCCGCCGGGCCCGCCCGCTGGCCGGCGGAACCGCGGACACCATGCGGCGTCCGCGGTTCCGCCGAACCACGGACGCGCTCCGTCAGGTGGGCTGTTCGCCTGCCGGGGCTCCAGCGAGGTAGGCGATCAGGGTGCGCACTCCCCACCCGGTACCGCCGCGGCTGATCTCGCCGTCGTCGGAGTCCGCGCGGGCCGTGCCGGCGATGTCGAAGTGCGCCCAGGGCAGACCCGCGGTGAACTCCCTGAGGAACAGCGCGGCGGTGATCGACCCGCCGTTGACGTCCAGCGCACGGCCGATGTTCGCCAGGTCGGCGACCGGCGAGTCGATGGCCGGCCGGTACTCCTCGGTCAGCGGCAGCCGCCAGACCCGCTCCCCCGCGCGGCCGGCCGCGTCGGCCAGCTCGCCGGCCAGCGTGTCGTCGGAGGAGAACAGGCCAGCGGTGCGCCGACCGAGCGCGACGGTGATCGCGCCGGTGAGCGTGGCCAGGTCGACGATCTGGTCGGGGGCGAGGGTGGCGGCGGCGTAGGCCAGGCCGTCGGCGAGCACCAACCGGCCCTCGGCGTCGGTGTTGAGTACCTCGACCGTCGTTCCGCCCCAGCAGGTGATCACGTCTCCGGGCCGGACGGCGGACGCGCCGATCATGTTCTCGGCGAGGCAGAGCAGCGCGGTGACCTTGCCGGGAACTTCCAGCTCGGCCAGCGTGACCATGGCGCCGAGCACGGCAGCCGCGCCGGACATGTCGGTCTTCATGCTGGCCATGGAGACCGACGGCTTGAGCGACAGCCCGCCGGAGTCGAAGGTGATCCCCTTGCCGACCAGCACCCGGTGGCCGGGAGTCCTCCCGCCGGGCGCTGACGGACCGTCGTAGGTCAACCTCACCAGACAGGGCGGGCGCGGGGAGCCCCCGCCCACCGCGACCAGCCCGCCGAAGCCCTGGCTGACCAGGTCGGAGTGGTCGAGCACGGTGACGCCCAGGCCGGCCTGGGACGCGGCTCGCACCGCCTGGTCCGCCAGCCAGCGTGGCGTCTTCACGAGGCTCGGCATGTTGATCAGATCACGGGCGAGGCACACGCCATCCGCCACGGCGCGCGCCCGGCGCACCGCCTCGATCAGCGCCGGGTTCTCGGCGCGCTCCGTGCGTAGGACGAGGATCCGCTCGGCTCGCGGACCGGCCGGCGGCTCGTCGGGAGCTGACTCGGCGGACTCCGCGGACTCGGGAGCCGGCTCGGTGCCCGCCTCGTGGGCCGTACCGGTGACGGCGTCCTCCGGAGTGGCACCGGTGACGGCGTCTGCCGGGCGGTAGGAGCCCAGCACGAAGCCCTCGACGAACGCGTAGATCTGCTCGGCGTCGGGTTCGGCGACGACGAAGGGCCGCCCCCGCGTTCCCCCGCGCCGCGCGAGAGCCGCGCCGGCCGAACGCCAGTCGGCGGTCCCACCGGCGCCCACACCGAGCAGGAACAACCGCCACGGCCGCTCGGAGCGCGACAGCGGCACGACGAGGACACCGCCCGCGTCGCCCCGGAAGGCCTCGTTCTCGATCAGGCGGTCCGGGTCCGCGCCGACGCGCGCGCAGGCGCTCCGGCCCTGCTCGCCGACGACCGCGGCACCATCGACACTGGTGACCACGACGGCGAGCACGGAACAGTCCCAGCCGACCGCGGCGCCGGCCGTACCCTCGGCAGCACCACCAGCGCCGGCAGTACCGACCGCTCCGGCACTACCGGGCGAGCCGGCAACACCGGGCGCGCCAACGGAGCCGGCCGGCGGCGCCGGTTCGCCCGGCGCCCCGCCGGTATCGTCCCGGACCGGCGGCTCGCCCGGCTCGGGCCCACCAACTGACGGCGGGTGCTCGGTGGATGTGAGGATGACGAGGGGGGCGCGGTACCTCGAGTCGATGAGGTCGGCGTCCTGGGTGGGAGCGGCGGTCGTCACGCGGACGCCTCCGCCCCGCGGACCCGTCCGCCGGGCCGGGGGTAGGTGACCACCGAGCCTAACCGACCGCGATCTTGAGAGCGTCTCCCAGCGCGCTCGCCTCGTCGGCTGTGAGTTCGACGACGAGTCGGCCGCCCCCTTCGAGCGGGACGCGCATGACAATGCCGCGCCCCTCCTTGGTGACCTCGAGCGGACCGTCACCCGTCCGCGGCTTCATGGCCGCCATCGGTGCACCTCTTCCTGCCGTCGGACCTGCGTCTGACGACGATTATCCCGGAGACCGACCCGCAAACCGAAACACGTCCCTGCGGGGAATCACAACGGTCACGGAGAGGTAGTGGTTTCGGTGGCCCGAGAGGGCCTCTGGCGGCTCCGAACGAGGGACTCTGGTGTGATTCACTACGGTTACCCACGGCCATTTTCCCCGGACGGCGAGGCCTCGGGGCCGTGGGTGTCCCCTCGTGTGGCATCCGCCCGCTCCGGGGCAGGCCGTTCCGGATCAAGCTTTTCCAGATCATGCCGGGTCGAATCATGCTGTGCGGCAGGATCCCGCACCGCCTCGGTCCCGGCGGGCTCCGTCTGGACATCGCCGGGCCGGGCCATGTCGGCGTCAAGGTCGGCGTCGAGGTCGGCGGCTGGGCCGGGGTGCGCGTCGTCGTCACCGCCGACGCCGAGATGCGCGAACTCCGCGAGCCGGACGAGCTCGCCGTCCCGGCGGGCGAGCTCCTCGTCACGCCAGGCGATCTCGTAGGCGAGGCGGGCCAGGACGGCGTCGACCTCGGCCATCCGGTAGCCGCGGGCCGCCATGCCGAACCGGACGTCCGCCACGTCGTCGGCCGCCACGGAACGCGCGCCGAGGCCGGTGTGCGGTCCGTCGGGCACGGCCGGCGCCATCCGGTCGAACCGGCCGACGGCCAGCGCGGCGACGGCGAAGACGACCACCGCGACAAGCACGATCTCCACTGCGAGCACCACGCCGTCGATCGTGCCATGCCCGGGTGGGCCGAGCGGATCCACCCGCCGCCCCCGGGGCGATCCCGCCGGCCCGCGGTCTCTGGCAGGGTTGCGGGGTGCCCGCCGACGCCTTCCCGACCAGCGAGCCCCGCCCGGCCGACGTACCCCGCCCGACCGACGCACCCGGCCCGGCGGCTGGGCCGGTGCCGGCGCGGCCGTTGCGCCTGGGGTCGCGGGTGTTCGCGCCGTCCGAGCTGGTCGTGATGGCGATCGTCAACCGCACGCCGGACTCCTTCTTCGACCGCGGGGCCACCTACGGCGAGGCCGAGGCGCTCGCCGCCGTCGACGCGGCGGTGGACGCCGGAGCCGGGATCATCGACATCGGCGGGGTCAAGGCGGCCCCGGGCGAAGAGGTCGACGCAGCCGAGGAGCTGCGCCGCGTCGGCGGGTTCGTCTCGGCGGTGCGGGCCCGCCACCCGGAGGTCGTGATCAGCGTCGACACCTGGCGCGCCGCGGTCGGACGGATCGTCGCCGGCGAGGGCGCCGACCTGCTCAACGACGCCTGGGGCGGGGTCGACCCGGAGCTGGCCGAGGTCGCCGCCGAGTTCGGCACCGGGCTGGTCTGCACCCACGCCGGCCACCTGCCGCCGCGGACCCGTCCGCACCGGATCGCCTACGACGACGTGGTCGCCGACATCGCCGCCACGACGACAGCGCTGGCCGAACGGGCGGTGTCGCTGGGCGCCCGGCCGGACGGGGTGCTCATCGACCCAGGGCACGACTTCGGCAAGAACAGCCGACACTCGCTGGAGTCGACCCGCCGCCTGCCGGAACTGGTCGCGACCGGGTGGCCGGTGCTGGTCGCGATGTCCAACAAGGACTTCGTCGGTGAGGTCCTCGACGCGCCCGTGGACGAGCGGCTGGAGGGCACGCTCGCGGCGACCTCCGTGGCGGCCTGGCTGGGAGCCCGGGTCTTCCGCGCGCACCAGGTCGCCGCCACCTGGCGCACGCTGCGCATGGTCTCCGCGCTGCGCGGGGACGTCGACCTGCGGATCGCCCGCCGCGGCGTGGTCTGAGCCGGGCCGGACCAGCACCGCCAGGCGCGCCGGCCTGGGCCGGCGGTGCGCTACTCGCCTTCGGCGACCTCGCCCTGTGTGGGCACCCGGGCGGCGCCGCGGCCCGCGCCGGCGCCCGCCTCGAGGATGTCGAAGGCCTCGGGCACGCTGGTCGCCCAGATCAGGATGTCGCGGGCCGGCGGGCGGACGAAGCCGCGGCCGACCAGGTCCTCGACGAGCATGCGCAGGTGCGCGTACACGCCGTCGTGATCCAGGATGACGACCGGTTTGGCGTGCAGGCCGAGCACCGCGGCCACCCAGATCTCGAGCAGTTCCTCGAGGGTGCCGAGCCCGCCCGGCAGGGTCAGGAACCCGTCGGCGCGGTCGTCCATGACGGCCTTGCGCTCGCGCATCGTGGCGGTGACGATCAGCTCGTCGGAGTCGGTGTCCCCGACCTCCATCGCCAGCAGCGTCTCGGGGATCACGCCGACCGTGTGCGCGCCGCCGGCCCGCGCGGCCCGGGCGAGGGCGCCCATGCACGACACCGAGCCGCCGCCCGAGACCAGCACGTGCCCGCGCCGGGCGAGCTCCGTGCCGACCTCGGCGGCGAGCAGCACGAACGCGGGATCGATGTGGTCCGAGGACGCGCAGTACACACAGACGTTCACGAGGGCGCCCCACCGGCCGCGGCGGCCCCGCCGACCTCGCTGGTGGTCTCGTCGCCGGAGGTGGCCGCGGCGGGCGGGCCGGCACGGCCGGTCCCCTCGAGGATCAGGCGCACGGCCTCGTCGACGTCGTCGGTCATGGTCACCAGGTCGAGGTCGCCCGGCTTGATCCGGGCGGAGCCGAGGACGGTCGAGCGCAGCCACTCCAGCAGGCCCGACCAGTAGGCCGTGCCCATGAGCACCACCGGGAACCGGGTCACCTTGCCCGTCTGCAGCAGGGTGAGGGCCTCGAAGAGCTCGTCGAGGGTGCCGAACCCGCCCGGCATGATGACGAAGGCCTCGGCGTACTTCACGAACATCGTCTTGCGGACGAAGAAGTACCGGAAGCTGACGCCCAGATCGACCCAGTCGTTGAGATCCTGCTCGAAGGGCAGCTCGATGCCGAGGCCGACCGAGAGCCCGCCGGCCTCCTGCGCCCCCCGGTTGACCGCCTCCATCGTGCCCGGCCCGCCGCCGGTGATCACCGCGTAGCCGGCGTCGGCCAGCGCGGCACCGAGCCGGCGTCCCAGCTCGTACTCGGGTTCGTCCCGGCCGACCCGGGCCGACCCGAAGACCGTGACGGCCGGGGGCAGATCCGCCAGCAGCCCGAAGCCCTCGACGAACTCGCTCTGAATGCGCAGGACGCGCCACGGGTCACTGTGGACGAACGAGGCCGGGCTGCGGGTGTCGAGCAGGCGTTGGTCGGTGGTGGAGTGCTCCACCTGCCCGCGCCGCGCCGTGACCGGGCCGCGGCGCTGCTCGGGCGGAGGCCCGCCACCCCGCCGGGTACGCCTGGACACCGCGGCCGCGGGAGCAACCGCGGGCCCGGGCTCGACGGCGGGAACGGGCGGGGGGACGTCCGCCGGACCATCACCGGCTGGGCGCGCGGCCGCTGTCGGAACGATCGGCTGGGACGTCGATCCGCCGCCCGGCGGATCAGGGTGGGCGGGCCGAGTCACGTCCGCACCATACGCAGATCCGCCCGGACGCCCGAAGCTCAGGGCGTGCCGCGGCCGACCAGGTAGGAGCCGAGCACGCGCTCCGTCTCCTCGATCACCGCCACCTCGACGTACTCGTCGCGGGTGTGCGCCAGGTTCGGGTCGCCGGGACCGTAGTTGAGCGCCGGTATGCCCAGCTCGGCGAACCGCGCCACGTCGGTCCACCCGTACTTGGCCACCGGGGCCCGCCCGGTGGCCGCCACGAAGGCCGCCGCGGCCGGGGCGGACAGCCCGGGCGGGGCCCCGCCGGCGCTGTCGTCGAGCACCAGGTCGTAGCCGTCCAGCACCTCGGCCACGTGGGCCAGCGCGGCCTTCGGGTCCCGGTCGGGGGCGAAGCGGAAGTTCACCGTGACCCGGCAGCTGTCCGGGATCACGTTGCCGGCCACGCCGCCGTCGATCCGGACCGCCGAGAGGCCCTCCCGGTAGGTGCAGCCGTCCAGCGTGACGGACCGCGGCCGGTACCGCGCCAGCCGGGTCAGCAGCTCCCCGGCCTGGTGGATGGCGTTCTCCCCGAGCCAGGAGCGGGCCGAGTGCGCGCGGCGGCCCGGCACCGTGGCCACGACCCGCAGCGTGCCCTGGCAGCCCGCCTCGATCTCGCCGGAGGTGGGCTCCATGAGGATCGCCAGATCCGCCTGGAGCCAGTCGCGGTGCCGCTCGGCGAGCCGGCGCAGCCCGTTACGGGCGGCCGCGACCTCCTCGTTGTCGTAGAAGACCCAGGTGACGTCGTGCCGCGCCCCCGCCCCCGCCCCCGAGACCGGCCCCGGCCTCGACTCGGGCGCCGGCGCCGACCCCGACGCCGGGGTGCCGAGGAGCGCAGCCAGGCGGAGCATCACGGCCACCCCGGCCTTCATGTCGGACGTCCCGCAGCCGTACAGGCGGGAGCCGTCGAGGCGGGCCGGGAGGTTGTCGGCGACGGGCACCGTGTCGAGGTGACCGGCCAGCAGCACCCGCGCGGGCAGGCCGTGGCCGGTCCGCGCGAGCACCGCGTCGCCGTCCCGCAGGATCTCCAGGCCGCCGAGGGAGCGCAGCGCCTCCTCGACGGCCGTCGCGAGCGTGCCCTCGTCGCCGCTGACCGACGGCACGTCCACGAGGACACGCGTCAGCTCACCGACGGGCAGCGCCAGATCGAGGCCCATGACGGTCAGGAGGCCACGCCGTGTTCACGCAGGATGTCGTTCAGCGCGAGCTTGTCGTGGATCTCGCCTTCGTCCAGAGTGCGCAGGACGAGGATGCAGGGCATGGCGAACTCGCCGGCCGGGAAGGAGCGGACCCGGCTGGAGCCGACGGCCACCGCGCGCTCCGGGATCTCCCCGCGCGGGTACTCCTCCCCCGTCACAGCGTCGAAGACGTGGGTGGACGCCGTCAGGATCGCCCCGGCGCCGAGCTTCGCGCCGCGCCGGACCCGGGCGCCCTCGACCACCATGCAGCGGCTGCCGACGAACGCGTCGTCCTCGACGACCACCGGCACCGCGCTCGGCGGCTCGAGCACGCCGCCCAGGCCGACCCCGCCGGAGAGGTGGACATTGCGCCCGACCTGGGCGCACGAGCCGACCGTCGCCCAGGTGTCGACGAGGGTCCCGGCACCGACGTAGCCGCCGATGTTGGTGTAGCTGGGCATGAGCACGGCACCGGGCTCGACGTGGGCGCCCCAGCGGACGATCGCGCCCGGCACCACCCGCACGCCGTCGAACCGGGTCTTGAGCGGGACGCGGTCATGGAAGTGGAAGTCCCCGGCGGCCGACTCGACCATCGGCAGGACCTTGAACGACAGCAGGATCGCCCGCTTGGCCCGCTCGTCGACGACGACGCTGCCGTCCGCGGCGACCTGGGCGACCCGGGCCTCACCGGCGTCGATCGCGTCGACCGCGCCCACGATGACCTTGCGGGCCTGGGTGTCCTCCGGCGTCAGCTCGCCGCGACGCTCCCACAGGTCGTCGATGGCCCGGTCCAGGGGAGACACGACTTCGCCGGACGTGACACCCGCGTCCGATGGGCTGGGGTTTGCTCCGCTCACGCTGCTCACGGATAAGACCCTACGGGTCTCGGGGTGAGCGGCGCTCGCGGCCGCGGCGGTCAGCGGACGTCGGGCTCCGAGCCCCAGCCCGGCGTGTTCCGGTCTCCCTGCTCGCCACCACCGGGTCGCGGGACGGCCATCTGCCCGGTCTCGTACGGCGGCACCAGCACCGGCATCTGCCCGGTCTCGTACGGCGGCACCGGCATCTGCCCGGTCTCATATGGCGGGACCGGCATCTGCCCCGTCTGGTACGGCGGCACGGCCATCTGCCCGGTCTGGTAAGGCAGCTGCGGTTGCTGCTGCGGCGCGCTGCCGCCGCCGTTCTCATACGAGGGGACGGGCAGCTGACCCGTCTGGTACGGCGGTGGCGTGCCCTGCCCGGCGGCACCCTCACCGGCACCGGAGTACGACCCCGACCGACGGTGGGCGCCCTGGGGGTCCCGGTAGGGATCTCCAGGCTGCCCCGAGCGGACGTCCCGGCCTCCCCGGAAGTCCTGGGGCTGCCGGTATTCCTCAGGCTGGCGGTACTCCTGGGCCGAGCCGAAGTCCTGGGTGGGGCGGTAGTCCTGGGACGGCCGGGCGCCCGGATCGGGCTGACTCGACCGGTACCGGTCGAACGAACCGACGGAGCTCTGGTCGGCCCGCGCCGGCTCACCCGCTCCGTACCCGGACGGACGGCCGGAGGACCAGCCCTGGTCACCGCCGCGGCCCGCACCCACCGGATGCGGCCCCGAAGCCGCGGGGCCGGGCGGCCCGGCGGGCGGGTAGCCGGCCGGCTGCTGGCCCCAGCCCGGCGCGGCCTGCGCGCCGCTCGGGGCGCCTGCCGCGGGGAGCATGGTCATGCGCTCCGGAACGGTGGCGATCTGGGCGTCCGGGGCGGTCAGCGCGACCCGCACGTGCCGCCGGCCGGACTCACCGTAGAAGCTCCCCGGTGCGACCAGGACACCCACGCTGGACAGCGCGTCCACCGTGGCCCAGCAGTCCTCGCCGCGGGTGGCCCACAAATAGAGACCGGCCTCGCTGTGGTCGATCGTGAAGCCCGCGACGGCGAGCGCCGCGGCGAGCACCGCCCGCCGGTTGGCGTAGCGGGCGCGCTGGTCGGCGACGTGCATGTCGTCCGCGAGCGCGGCCGTCGCCGCCGCCTGCACCGGCGACGGCATCATCAGCCCCGCGTGCTTGCGGAGCTGGAGCAGCCCGTCGACGAGCTCGGGGTCACCGGTGACGAACCCGGCCCGGTACCCGGCCAGGTTCGAGCGCTTGGACAACGAGTGGACGGCGAGCAGGCCCTCGTGGGAGCCGCCGCAGACATCCGGGTGGAGCACCGAGACCGCGCGGGCCTCCCAGCCCAGCTCGATGTAGCACTCGTCGCTGGCGACGATCACGCCGCGCTCACGCGCCCAGGTGACCACCGCGCGCATCTCGTCCACCGACAGGACACGCCCCGTCGGGTTGCCGGGCGAGTTCAGCCAGACGAGGGCGACACCCTCGGCGGGGCCGACGACCGGCTCGCAGTGCGCGAGCAGGGCGCCGACCTCGTAGGTCGGGTAGGCCGGGGTGGGCACCCAGACGCGGTCCCCGGGCTCCAGGCCGAGCTGCGAGGGAAGCTGGGCGACCAGCTCCTTCGTGCCCAGCACCGGCAGCACGGCGGACGGCTCCACCAGCACTCCGAGCCGGCGGGCCAGCCAGCCGGCGGCCGCCTCGCGAAGATCAGGTGTACCTGCGGTGAGCGGGTACCCCGGAGAGTCCGCGGCACCGGCGAGGGCATGGCGCACCACCGCCGGCGTCGCGTCGACCGGGGTACCCACCGACAGGTCCACCAGCCCGTACGGATGCGACCGCGCCTTCTCCTTGTACGAGACCAGGTGGTCCCACGGGAAGTCGGGCAGCCGCACCCGCGACCGTCCCGGCGATCTGATCGTCCGGGACGGTCTCGCCGACTCCCCTGAACCGGTCAGGACTCGCCCTGGGGAGCCAGCGCGGAGATGGTGGGCGGGTCGAAGTCGAGGGCGCCGACCTTGGAGGCGCCGCCGGGCGAGCCGAGCTCCTCGAAGAACGACGCGTTCGTGTCGGTGAAGGTCTTCCACTGGTCGGGGACGTCGTCCTCGTAGTAGATCGCCTCAACCGGGCAGACGGGCTCACAGGCACCACAGTCGACGCACTCGTCAGGCTGGATGTAGAGCATCCGTCCGCCTTCGTAGATGCAGTCGACCGGGCACTCCTCGATGCAAGCCCTGTCCTTCACATCAACACAGGGCTCCGCGATGACGTAGGTCACCGGACGTTCCTCCTCGAGCTCACGGGCGACTGATTCCTTAGTATCGACCTGGACCGTTCGGTGTCGACAACAAGGGCGTGCACTAGTGGTGTATGTCGTCCACATCACTMCGGCCGACATCGGCTCCCGGGTCGTGATCCGGCGCCGTATCTCTGGTCCGCTCCCCCTGAGCGATGTTCTGGGCACGCTTGAGTCCTGGTCGGAAGGCGAACTCCGCCTCCGCCGCACCGACGGTACGACAGTGAGTGTGCCCGAGGAATYCCTCGTAGCGGCGCGTGTCGTGCCCTTGACACCCCGGCGGGCCAATCCTCGGCCCCCCGGTCGGGCGACACCATTGGACCAGCCCGGAACGCCCCCTCGCCACGACATTGCGGAACGCAACGATCAGATCACGGAATCAGATCGCCCCGCCGCTCTCCGCACGGACGGCCAGGTCGGCGCCGACGCGGATGGAGAGTACCCGGACGCCGGTGACGACGATACCGGGGACAATGGCGGCGACCGGGACGCGAGTGGCGCCGACCCGGGCGGCGCCGGCCCGAGTGTGGAGGTCCAGCGGTGAGCGCCCACAGCAGGCGGATGTTCGCCACCGTCGTCCGCCGCGAACCCGTCGACCTGGCACTCGCGTGTCATCTGATCGCCGCCGAGGCCGGCCCGGAGACGAACCCGGCCGAGACGACCCGTGCCCTCGACGCCCTGGCCGCCGACACCGCCGCCCTCCTCGCGGCCCGCCGGGCCGCTCCGCGGGGCCGTGGCGCGGCTGGTGCCGGTACCGACACCGGTGCCGCTTCCGGGGCCGGGGCCGCCACTGAGGCCGCTTCCGGGGCCGGGACCACCTCCGGGGCGGTTCCCGGGGCCGCCTCCGGGGCGCCGGCGGAGCGGGGCACCGCGGCCGACGCGGGCACCGACGCCGGCGGGGGCACGCTGACCGGGCTCGACCTGCGCGCCGCCGCCGAGGCGCTGCGGGAGTCCCTCGGCGAGCGGGCCGGGTTCGCCGGGCACGAGTCCGACTACGACGACGTTCGGGCCTCGTTGCTGCCCGACGTCATCAGCCGGCGCCGCGGCCTGCCGATCCTGCTGTCCATCGTGTGGATCGAGGTCGCGCGCAGAATCGGCGTCCCCGCCTACGCCGTCGGGCTGCCCGGCCACGTGATCGTCGCGGTGGGCGCGCCCCATGAGAACGTCCTCGTCGACCCGTACGCCGGGGGGGAGATCATGACGGTGCACGACGCGGCGGCACGAGTGCGCGCGGCCGGCGCGGCGTTCACCCGGGCCCAGCTCGCCCCGATGACCCCGGAGGACCTGCTCACCAGGGTCCTGAGCAACATCCGGGTGCTCGCGGCACGCACCGACGTCCCACGCACCAGGCTGTGGGCGGTGGAGCTCTCGCTCCTGCTGCCCCGCCACCCCGCCGTGCTGCGGCGCGAGCGGGGCGAGCTGCGCGTCCGGCTGGGCGACTTCCTCGGCGGCGCGACGGACCTGACCAACTTCGCCGACGCGGTCACCACCGTGGAACCCGCCGCCGCCGCGGCCGCCCGGCACGCCGCCGCGGCCGCCCGCGCCCGCCTGAACTGAAGGCTTACGAGGACGAGCTGGCCCGGCGCGAGCGAGCCGGCTGGTCGACCGAGAGGTACGAGCCCTCGTAGAAGATCAGCGGAGCGGCATCCGGCCGCTGCGCCGCCAGCGCGACCACCTCTCCGATCACCAGCGTGTGGTCACCGCCCGGATGCGTCGCGACGGTCCTGCACTCCAGGACGGCGAGCGCGCCCTCCAGCAGGGCGACCCCGGTCCGCGCGCCGAGCGAGTACCGCCAGCCCAGGAGCTGCCCCCCGCCACCGCCGGACCGCCCGTCGCCCCCGTACCCGTCGTCGGTGGGCCGGTCGGCGCCGCGGCGGGCGAAGTCGCGGGACGCCTGATCCATGTCGGCGGCGAGGATCGAGACCCCCCACACCCCGGCGTCGAGGAGCGGGGCGTGGAACCGGGCGTCCTGACGCACGCTGACGAGGACGAGCAGCGGGTCGAGGGAGACCGAGACGAAGGAGTTGGCCGTCATCGCGAGCTGGTGCCCGTCCACAACCGTGGTCAGGACGGTCACACCGGTCGCGAACCGGCCGACCACCCGGCGGAACGCCGCCGCGTCGGGCACGGCCAATCCGTCCGGAGCCGTCGGGCCGTCCAGGGAGCCGGCGGCGGGGAGGTCGGGCCCGGGCTGGAGCTCGGCCGGRCACGGCTGCGCGCGGGCCGTCTCCGCCGGAGCGGGTTCGGGCAGGGGCTGGCGCGCGGGGCTGGCCACGGCGGCAACGCTACAGCGGCGGAAGTGGCCCCACCGCCCTGTCGGGACACCTCGGTGACCATCGGCACAACCCCGGCAGGGCCCACGGCCCCACCGTCACCCGGCCGACCGCGCGGACGCTCCTCCCGGCCGCCCTCAGCGGGGGGGCACCGTCGGGGGACGCGGMGGCAGCGCCGTCAGGCCGCGCCGCGCCTGCCCGAACACGGCCACGACCACCGGCGCGAACACGCCTATCCCCAGGAAGAGGTAGCCCGTAGCGGTCGCCTTCAGCAGCAGGTCGCCCTCGGTACGCGACGCGGCGAGAAGCAGGACGACGGGGATCCAGCCGACAAGCGGGATCATCGCCCCGAGCCGGGTACCGGTCAGCCAGCGGACCAGAAACGGCACCCCGGTGTTACCGAAAAGCGCCAGCAGCAGGCCGATGGAGATCAGCGTCCCGCCCGGCCGCGGGCCGGAGGGCACCAGAACGACGCCGTACACCCCGAGCACGAGCCCGGCCACGATGCCGAACGCGTACGAGACACCGAGGAAGGCACGATGGGGCTCCTCGGGCGGCCCCGGCACCGCGGCGGCCGGGACGGCCCGGCCGGCAGCGGCGCCCGGGGTGGCCGGGGTGGCCCTCCCCTGCCGGCGCGCGGACGGCTTGGAACGCTCCTTCGAAGGCGTCAAGGCCGTCGACGGAGCCGGATCACCGCTCGCGTCGTGACCGTGGCCAAGCGTCGGACGGGGCATTCCCCGACAGTAGGCCATGGACCGCCCGATCACGCGCCGAGGCCGAACCGTCGATCTCGCACCGCCCGCCAGCCGGCCGCCCCGGCGCCAGGCCCCGTTCCGCTGCCGGCTTCTCCGGGTCGGTGCCCTACGGGGTTACGAGTTCCCGGGGCACGGCTATGACGTCCACGAGGGCGCCGCGACGCCAGACTGTCATTTCGACGGGTTGTCCGACGGTGTCCTCGGTCAGCAGTCGCTGGAGATCGCCCGGGCCGGCGACGGGCGTCCCGGCGATCGACAGGACGAGATCGTCGGTGAACAGTCCGGCCTGCCCGGCTGGGCTACCCTGTACCACCTCCGCGAGGCGCACACCGTGGCGTTGCCCCGTCCGCTCGGCCAGGGCCGGCGGGAGCGGCACCCGGGCACCGGCCACACCGAGGTAGGCGCGGCGGACTCGGCCATCCCGGATCAGTGCCGCGAGGATGCGCCTGGTGGTGGCGTTCACGGGGACGGCCAGGCCGAGCCCGACGCCGGCAACGGCGGTGTTCACCCCGACCACGCGGCCGTCGGCGGTGACCAGTGCCCCGCCGGAGTTTCCCGGGTTCAACGCGGCGTCCGTCTGGATGACCTCGTCCACGACGCGCACGGCCGAACCGGAGCGGGTCGGCAGCGAGCGGTTCAGGGCGCTGACCACGCCGGCGGTGACGCTCCCGGTCAGCCCCAGCGGATTGCCGACGGCGACGACGAGTTGGCCGACCCGCAGCGTCGCCGCGTCGCCGAGCTCGGCCGGGCGCGGTGTGGAGCCGCGGGCCCGCAGCACGGCGAGGTCGGAGAGCGGGTCGGCTCCCACCAGGTCCACGGCACGCTCGGTCCCGTCGACGAACTCCACCGTGCCGACCGGCTCGCCGGCCCGGCCGGTGCCTGGACGTCCCTCGACGACATGCGCGGAGGTGAGCAGGAACCCGTCCTCGGTGAACAGCACCGCGGAACCGGCTCCGGCGCCACGCGAGGTGCGCACCCGCAGGCTTCCCACGCTCGGCCCGACCCGCTCGGCCACCCGGGTCACCACACGGGAGTAGGCGTCCAGCGCCGCCTCACCACGATCACCGGACGGCGCGGTCTCGTCGGGGAGTGCGATCTGGTCCTCGGGGCCCGGGTTGGCGGTGGCGCCTGCGTCCATCCGATCCTCCTCGCGATTACAGTGTTGCACTGCAATCAACGCAAGCGAGGAGCGGATCCTGCCGCCGAGGCGTCCGCCGTCGGCATAACCACCCCACCCCACCCACCCACATCGCCGGCCGGCGCCGGCCGGCGATGTGGCGGCCGGGTGAGTCCTGGATGTCGCCGAGCCGCCCCGGTCGACCCGAGCGGCGCGCCGGAGCCGCCCTGGCCCGAAGCGCCAGGGCGGCCAGAGCTAGAGGGGGAGGCCGGCGAAGAGGTCGGTTTCGCGGGCGCCGGGTTCCGTTCCCGGGCCGCGCTCACCCCGGGTCAGCACGAAGTGCTCGGCGGCCCAGGCCCGCTTGCCGATGCCGTCGGCGAGCGCGAAGAAGAAGCCGTCCACCGCCATCTGGGTGCGGTGTGCCCGCATCGCCGCCACCTTCGCGGGCAGGTACTCGTCGGTCTGGATCTCGGTGGTGATCATCTCGTCGGGAACCGCCAGCGGAATGTCGTCCGCGGACTCGGCGGGGCCGAACGGGCTCTCGCCCCCGGACTCCCGGAAATACTCGATACCAGCCTGGACGAACGACTTGGGCGTGGCCGTCTCGTAGAACTTGGAGATCTGCCACGGCGGGCCGGCTTCCGGCGCGAAGTCGGGGTTCGCGGCATCGGCGAAGGCCCGGACGGACACGTCATGTGCCCGAATGTGATCCGGGTGGCCGTAGGCGCCGTTCTCGTCGTAGGTGACGAGAACCTGTGGACGGACCTCCCGCACCACCTGAACCAGGGCCGCCGACGCCTCGTCGAGGTCCGCGCGCCACAGGCAGCGCGGGTCGTCGTTGGCCGGAGTGTCGATCATGCCGCTGTCCCGCCACCGGCCGGCGCCGCCGAGGAAACGGTGGTCGGTGACGCCGAGCTCGGCGCAGGACCGGTCGAGCTCACCGATCCGGTACCCGCCGAGCTGGTCACCGAGATCCGACCTGAGGTTGATCAGCTCGGGAACCAGAACCTCACCGACCTCACCGAGCGTGCAGGTGACGAGAGTCACGTGCGTGTCGGGCCGAGCCGCGTAGGAGGCCATGGTCACGCCGGTCGAGATGACCTCGTCATCCGGGTGGGCATGCACGAAAAGCACGCGGCGCGGCGGCAGCACCGTTTCGGCGGATTGCGTCACCCCGCGACCCTATGCGGCCCCGGACCAGCGCCTCCGGCCCCCGCGCACCGAGCCCACCACGGAAAGCGGGCCGACTCCCTGAGAGCAGGCCCGCTTCCCGGACTTCCTGAACTTCCCGGTCTTCCCGGTCTTCCCGGGCGGGTCGGTGTCAGCCGGTGCGGCGACGCGAGCGCAGCTTCTCCCGCTCCGACGCGGCGAGCGCCACCTTGCGCAGGCGCACCGTCGCCGGGGTCACCTCGACGCACTCGTCCTCGCGGCAGAACTCCAGCGCCTGCTCCAGCGAGAGCTGACGGTGCGGGGTGAGCCGCACCAGCTCGTCGCCGGTCGAGGACCGCATGTTGGTGAGCTTCTTCTCCTTGGTCGGGTTGACGTCCATGTCGTCCGCCCGGGAGTTCTCACCGACGATCATTCCCTCGTAGAGCTCGGTCGTCGGCGCGACGAACATCGTCCCGCGGTCCTGCAGGTTGAACAGGGCGTAGGCGGTCGCGACGCCCGACCGGTCCGCGACCATCGAGCCGGTCGCACGGGTGCGCAGCTCGCCGAACCAGGGCTCGTACCGGTCGAAGACGTGGTGCAGCAGCCCGGTGCCGCGAGTCTCGGTGAGGAACTCCGTCCGGAACCCGATCAGCCCGCGGGCCGGGACGAGGTACTCCAGCCGGATCCAGCCGGTCCCATGGTTCACCATCTGCTCCAGGCGGCCCTTGCGCAGCGCCAGCAACTGGGTGAGCACCCCGAGGTAGTCCTCCGGGGCGTCGATGGTCAGCCGCTCGACGGGCTCGTGCACCTTCCCGTCGATCTCCCTGGTCACCACCTGGGGCTTGCCGACCGTCAGCTCGAACTCCTCGCGGCGCATCAGCTCGACCAGGATGGCCAGCGCCAGCTCGCCACGACCCTGGACCTCCCAGGTGTCCGGCCGCTCGGTCGGCAGCACCCGGATGGAGACGTTGCCGACGAGCTCGGCGTCCAGCCGGTTCTTCAGCAGGCGCGCGGTCAGCTTCTTGCCGGACCTGCCGGCCAGCGGCGAGGTGTTCACGCCGATCGTCATGCTGATCGACGGCTCGTCCACCGTGATCACCGGGAGTGCGTGCGGGTCCTCGGCGTCGGCCAGGGTCTCGCCGATCATGATGTCGGGGATACCCGCGACGGCGATGATGTCGCCGGGGCCGGCCTGCTCGGCCGGGACCCGCTCCAGGGCCTCGGTCATCAGCATCTCGGTGATCTTCACCCGCTGCTGGCTGCCGTCCACCCGGCACAGCACGACGGTCTGCCCCCGGGTGATCGTCCCGTTGTGCACCCGGCACAGCGCGAGCCGGCCGAGGTACGGCGAGGCATCCAGGTTCGTCACCAGCGCCTGCAGCGGCGCGCCCTCGGTGTGGGACGGCGCCGGGATGGCCTCCAGCAGCAGGTCGAACAGCGGCTTGAGGTCAGGCGAGTCAGGGCTCGTGCCGTTCTCCGGGCGGGTCGTGGACGCCCGCCCCGCCTTGGCGTTGCAGTAGACGATCGGGAAGTCGATCTGCTCCTCGTCCGCGTCGAGGTCGAGGAAGAGCTCGTAGGCCTCGTCCACGACCTCGCTGATGCGGGCGTCCGACCGGTCGACCTTGTTGATGACGAGGACGACGGGCAGCCGGGCGGCGAGCGCCTTGCGCAGCACGAACCGGGTCTGCGGCAGCGGGCCCTCGCTGGCGTCCACGAGCAGCAGCACGCCGTCGACCATCGCGAGACCGCGTTCCACCTCGCCACCGAAATCGGCGTGGCCGGGAGTATCGATGATGTTAATGGTGACGTCACCGAAACGTACGGCGGTGTTCTTCGCGAGAATGGTGATCCCCTTCTCGCGTTCGAGGTCCATCGAGTCCATCACCCGGTCGGTGGCCTCACCACGCTCACCGAACGCGCCGGACTGCCGGAGCATCGCGTCAACAAGAGTCGTTTTGCCATGGTCGACATGGGCAATGATCGCGACATTACGAAGATCGGCGCGTACGGGCACGGTGATGAGCTCCGGGGCAACATGGGGCTTCAGGGCACTACCCTAGGACCCCGAAACGGTTCGTCGGATGAGGGACCGCGATCTTCGGCAGCACCCCCCCGGAGGGCGGTACCCGCCCGGGAGAACGACGTCTGCTCCGCCGCGGTCCAACTCCATGGTACGGACTCGCGGCCGCGGGCCGCGCACTGCGGACCGTCACGACGCCGGCAGGCCCTCCCCCGGTTCCCCGAGCTCGGCCCGCAGGGCGTCGACCAGCGGCGCGTCCGCCGGCAGCCACGGGACGTCGTCGAGCTCGCGCACACCCAGCCAACGCAGGTCGTCGTGCTCGGCGGCGACTGGCACGCCCGCGGCCACGCGCCCGAGCCACAACCGCATCCGCCAGCCCGGGCGGGGCAGCGCGATCTCCCCGAACAGGCGCCCGACCTCAATCTCCACGTCGAGTTCCTCGCGGCACTCGCGGCGCAGCGCCGCGAGCTCGTCCTCCCCGGGCTCGACCTTCCCTCCCGGGAACTCCCACATCCCCGCGAGGGACGGCGGCGACACCCGCCGCGCGGCGAGCACCCGCCGAGCACCGTCGATCAGCGCGACGGCCACGACGAGCCGCCCCTCCTCCACCGATCCCACCACCAGCCGCCTTTCCGCCACCCGTTCTTCCGCCACCCGTTCTTCCGCCACCTGCCACCCTTTCGCCACCTGTTCCTCCGCCACCAGCCACCTTTCCGCCACCAGAGGACGGCCGGGCCGGGCGACCCCGCTGTCCGGTGCGACGGCCCGGAGTGGTAGCCGACGGAACTGATGAGTGTGCGGAGGGTGGCGGATTCCGCTTCCGGGTGACAGCATCCGGCGCAAGGGCCGAGGACGGGCAGGTCCCGTGCCCGGCACGGATCACAGACCGGACCACCGCTCACGGACGTGAAGGAGTCGCGGATGCCTACACGGCTGGACAACAGCGCCGTATCCACCGCGTTGGAGGCACTACCCGGCTGGATCGGCGACGCCGATCGGATCCGGCTCGAGATCCTTGTCGACGGTGACGAGTCGACGGCCATAGTCGACGAGGTGATGCGCGAGGCCGACGCGATGGACCATCACCCGGTCGTGGAAAGCGGCCCGGGGACCACGATCTTCACGGTCTGGACCCACTCCGCCGGTGGTGTGACCGAGCTGGACGTCGAGCTGGCGCGCAAGATCTCCGCCATCCTGAGGTCCGCCGGCATCGCCTTCTGAGTCGCCTTGGGAGCATGACGGGGGCGGAACCCGTCACCACAGGCCCGGCATCACCGCGAAGGTGCCCTCCGCGGTGGGCGGGAGCGGGACGACGGCCCGCACGGCCTCCGGATCGATCATCCCGTAGAGGTGCGGGAACAGTGCCCCGCCGCGGTCGTCCTCGCCGCTGGCCGGCTCCCAGCGCAGCGGGGCGGTGAGCCGCTCGGGGTCGACCACGAGCAGCAGCAGGTCGGAGCGCCCCGAGTAGTAGCGGCTCGCCGTCTCCAGGACCTGCTCGGGAGCCGAGAAGTGGATGAACCCCTCGGCGTCGAGGCTCGGCGGGTGGTAGTTCGCCGGACCGACCGCCCATGCGTCCCGGCCCACCAGATGACAGATCACTACCGAGCCCTTCCCTCCCACGCGCCGTACGGACGCGGTTTCGTCAGCCCCGCGCGAGCTGATGGCGCAGGATCGCGGCCGCGGCCGCCGACAGCGCGACCGCCATCACCGCAAGCACCGCCAGATTGACACCGACATCCGCGAGTCCGCCACCGTCGATGATCAGATCTTCCCATCCGGTCACCGCCCAGTAGTGGGGTGTCACATGCGCCACCGCGTCGATGGCCGGTGGGAAGAATTCCAGGGGAACCATGCACCCCCCGATCGCGCCCAGCACGATGCCGACGAACGGCGTGATGGACGAGGTCCGCTCGGGGTCGCGCCCGATCGCGCCCACGGCCAGGCCCCCGCCACAGCCCACGCCGGCGAAGGCCAGCAGGAGCAGCCCGCCGGCGAGCGGATCACCCCAGTCGACACCGAACGCGAGCGCCCCCACCGCGACGATCAGCGCCGACGACGAAAAGGATCAGGTTTCTTGGCGCGACCTCGGAGAACCGGTTCGGCTCGACGCCGGCACCGGCTCCGACGTCGCGGGAGGCGACCGCCACCGGCGGAGCCGTCCGGGCCAGGTCCCGGGCGATCTCGGCCACCGGGGCACCGGTCAGCCGGGCGGACACGGCTGTGGCCGTGAAGGTGGCCGCGGTGTCCTGGACGATACCGGTCAGGGTTGTGCGGGCCGTCATCCCCACGTCGCTGCCGAGATCGGTGAGGACCTCGACCTCCCCGGGATCACCCGCGGACACGCGGGAGGGATCCGCGGCGGCGAACACGGCTGCGTCGAGGCCGGCCGGCAGCACGAGGACGGCGCCCACGTCCCCGCGGCGGAGCTGGTCACGGGCGTTACGCACGGTGTCGACGGCCCGTTCACGCAGGCCCGCAGCGGTGGAGACGCGATCCTCGATCGCGGCGGTGACCGGGCCGTCACCGTCGGCGACGCCGGCCGCGCCGTCGCCCGCGGCCTGACCAGCGCGGATGGCTCCGCCACCGACCGCCGCCCCGAACCCCGCCGGCAGGACGAGGGCCGCGTCGAAGACGAGATCGCGGGTGAGGCCGGATCCGTCCTGGTCGACCACCCCGATCGTGAACGTCACCGACGACGTCCCGCTGATCAGCAGGCCGAAGACACCCGCGAGCACGAGCGGCCCGACGAAGCCCATCATCAGCGCGGATCTGTTCCGCAGGCGGCGCCGCAGGTCGACGCCGGCGATGACGAGCACCGGATGAGCACGCTCCGGACGCCGCTCAGTCACGCAGCGCCCGGCCGGTCAGGTGGAGGAAGACGGCCTCCAGGTCTGGCTCGACGACCTCGATGCCGGCGATGGTCACCCCGAGGTGCTCACCGGTGGTGACCAGAGGCGCCAGCAGGGCCGAGGCGGAGTCCGCGAGCACCTCCAGACCGCCGTCGACCGGCCGCGCCGCGTGGACGCCGGGAAGCTCGCCCGCCGCCGCCGCGAACCCGGCCGTCGGACCGGTCGCCGTGACGACGACCCGGTCGTGTTCGCCGATGCGTTCCACCAGCTCGCGGCGGGTGCCCTCGGCCACGATCCGGCCGGCGTCGATGATGCCCAGCCGGTCGCAGAGCCGCTCGGCCTCCTCCATGTAGTGGGTCGTGTACAGCACCGCGAGACCGGCGCCGCCGAGCGTCTCGACGCTGGCGAGGATCTGATGCCGGCTCTGCGGATCCACGCCCACGGTCGGTTCGTCGAGGATGAGCAGCCGCGGTTCGTGCAGGAGTCCGACGGCGATGTTGACCCGCCGCTTCATCCCGCCGGAGCAGACGTCGACCCGGAGTCGGCGGCGAGGACCCCGGCGATGATCGAGATCGCCGTCGTCTTGCCCGCTCCGTTGGGGCCGAGCAGGCCGTACGTCYCACCGGGGGCGATGGAGAAGCTGACGTCGTCCACCGCCGTCCGCTCGCCGAAGCGCCGGACGAGGCCCTCACAGCGCAACACCGGCCCGGCGTCCACCGTCGGTAGCGACCCGCTGCCCGTCACTCCGCGAACCCTAACCGCACCCGGCGGAAACGGGGCCGCCAGTGGCGAATCGGACGGCGACCGGGCCGACCGTCCAACCCCGACGAGCCGCCGCCTGCGACGCTGGAGACATGGACGGTGAGAATCCACCCCGGTCCGGACGGATCGTCGGTGTCGACATCGCTCGCGGCGTGGCGCTGCTCGGCATGGTGGCGACCCACGTCTTTCCCGCCTTCACCGACACCGAGTCGGACAACCCGGCGATCTCGCCCGTGTTCACCCTGGCCGCCGGGCGGGCCGCCGCCGCGTTCGCGGTGCTGGCGGGCGTGGCGCTGGTCCTGTCCACCCGGCGGCAGAGCGCGGGCCAGGCCCGGCTCTCGGTGTTCCTGCGCGCGCTCGGCATCGGGGCGCTCGGCCTGGGCCTCGCCTATGCCGACTCGGGCATCGCCGTGATCCTGGTGTACTACGCGCTGCTGTTCGTCCTGGCTCTACCGCTGCTACGGGCATCCGTCCCGGTCCTGGTGGCGGTCGCCGTCCTGGCGATCGTCGCGGAGCCCGTCGTCAGCCAGTTCGTCCGCGACGACCTGCCGGGTTCGGACCTGTCGTCGCCGACGTTCGCCGCTCTGGGCGAGCCCGGACACCTCCTGGCGAAGCTGACGGTCACCGGCGTCTACCCCGCACTCGCCTGGCTGGGCTATCTCTGCGCCGGGATGGCCGTGGCCCATGCGGACCTTCGCTCACGCCAGGTGGCGACCCGGCTCCTGGTCGGTGGCCTGGCGCTGGCCCTCGCCGCGAGCGCCGCCTCCTGGCTGCTCCTGGAACCGCTCGGCGGGCGCACCGAGCTCGCGGACCCGGCCGAGGTTCCCGGCGTGGGCTCCCTGCCGCAGGGCTGGTTCATCGACTCCGGTCTCTACGGCGCGACCCCCACCGACAGCGCCTGGTGGCTGGCCGTCGACACGCCGCACTCGACGACTCCGTTCGACCTGGCTCACACCACCGGGACCGCGCTGGCGCTGCTCGGCCTGGCGTTGCTGGTGGCCCGCGCCCCCCTTGCCCGGCCCCTCGCGGCGGTCGGCGCGATGACGCTCACCTTTTACTCGCTGCACGTGGTGGTGATGGCCTCCGACCTGCTCCCCACCGACCCGACCAGGTCGTATGCGCTCCAGGTCCTCGTCGCGCTCACGGCCGCCACGCTCTGGCGCCTGACCGGCCGGCGCGGCCCGGCCGAGGCCGCCGTCTCGGTGCTCCCCCGGGCGGCCCGCCTCGTCCAGAGCCCGCGGCGGCCCGCGGTCAGGCTGGAACGAGGAACCTGACCCAGGGCGGGGCGCCGGCTTCAGACGTTGAAACGGAAGTCGACGATGTCGCCGTCGGCCATCACGTAGTCCTTGCCCTCCATGCGGACGCGGCCGGCGGCGCGCGCCGCGGCCATGGAGCCCGCCGCCATCAGGTCGTCGTAGGAGACGATCTCGGCCTTGATGAAGCCCCGCTGGAAGTCGCTGTGGATCACCCCGGCCGCCTCGGGCGCGGTGGCTCCGGCCCTGATGGTCCAGGCCCGGGACTCCTTGGGACCCGCGGTCAGGTACGTCTGCAGGCCGAGGGTGTGGAAGCCGATCCGGGCGAGCTGCGCCAGCCCGCTCTCGTCCTGGCCGAGGGAGGCCAGCAGCTCGGCCGCGTCCGCCTCGGGCAGTTCGATCAGCTCCGCCTCGACCTTCGCGCAGAGGATCACCGCGTCGGCTGGGGCCACGAGGTCCGCGAGCTCCTTGTGCCGACCGGTGTCGGCGAGGACGTCCTCGTCGACGTTGAAGACGTAGAGGAAGGGCTTGGCGGTGAGCAGGAACAGCTCACGCAGCTCCGCGCGGTCGATCGACGGGTCGCTGGACAGCGGCCGCCCGGCGTCGAGCACCTCGTGCGCCGCCTTCATCGCGGCGAGCAGGGGCTGCTTCGACCGGTCGAGGCGAGCTTCCTTCTCCAGCTTCGGCAGCCGCGCGCCGATGGTCTGGAGGTCGGCGAGCACGAGTTCGGTGTTGATGGTCTCGATATCGGAGGCCGGATCGACGTTGCCCTCGACGTGGACCACGTCCGGATCCGAGAAGACCCGGACGACCTGGCAGACCGCGTCCGATTCGCGGATGTTCGCAAGGAAGCGGTTGCCCAGGCCCTGACCCTCCGACGCACCTCTGACCAGGCCGGCGATGTCGACGAAGCTCACCATCGCGGGGACGACCCGCGCGCTGGAGAACATCTCGCCGAGCTTCGCGAGACGCGGATCCGGCACGCCGACGACGCCCACGTTGGGCTCGATCGTCGCGAACGGATAGTTCGCCGCCAGGACCTCGTTACGGGTCAGGGCATTGAAAAGCGTGGACTTGCCGACGTTGGGCAGCCCGACGATGCCTATCGACAGACCCATGACCGAGCAGTCTACGGGTGATCGCGCCCGGCCCCGATCGCGGAGGTCCCGGTCGCAATGCCACCGCCGCTCCCGCGACGCCACAGCGGCGCCACCGCGATGCCACCGCGGCACGGTCGCGCCGCCCGCATGGCCGCGGCGCCACCATCGGATCATTCGTGGGCAGAGTATTCGCCGCCGCGCGCCGCCTGGCCGGGACGGACGGCGCGCGGCGGCCGTCGCAACGGCCTGGGATCGGCCGGGACGAGGCACGATCCCCGCTCTCCGCTGGACTTCCGGGTCGCCGGGCCGTCGGGCCGACGTCCGCGGACGGCCGGACGGCCGGTCCCGCCCGATCCGTCCGATGGCGGCGGGTCATACCGATCGGTAGCTCATCGTGCATAACGGAATGCCGAAAGTGCAGCTACCAAGACGTGCTCACTTCTCTGACCTATCGCCCTGACGCAGCCGCAAAGTTGGGACGGTACGTTGCCTGGGTGAGTACGCCGCCTCACCGGCAGCCCGCCGGACCGCCGGGAAGGTCCGGGCGTACCCGAGTGCCGGATGATTCGTACCCGCCCGGCCCGCGCACGCGGTCCGGATCACCGCCGCCCCCCACCGTCGTCACGGGGACGCGCCGGGGCCTGACCGCGCTCGGCGCGGGACTGGTCGCCGTGGTGGTCGGCGGAATCGGCGCCGCGGTCGACTCGCTCCTCTTCGACAATCTCAGTTACGTCTTCGGTGTCCTGTTTGTGGCCGCCTGCGTGCTGGCCGCGGTGCGGGTCCATGTCGACGACCTGATCGGTGTCGTGATCATGCCGCCGCTGGCGTATGCCGTGATCACGGTAGTGGTCGGCTTCCTGAACCCCGCGGCCGGCGACGGAAGCGCCGGGCTGCGCAACCGGGCGATCGACATCGGCTCCGAGATGATCCTGCACGCTCCCGCGCTGCTCACGGCGGTCGTCCTCGTGACGCTGATCGCGGCCGTGCGCGGGCGCCGGGCGCAGGTCGCGCGGCGCGAGCGCCAGCGCTCGCTCGCCCAGTCGGCCGCGGCCCGCAGGCGCCGGCCCCAGTAGAGCCCGCCCCAGTAGCGCGCGCTCCGCCGCCACTCTCCGACGGCCCCTCGCCCCGACGGTGCCCTTTCCGTGGCCCACTGCCGCGGGCCGCGATCCCCCGGCGAACGATGCGGCCGCGTGGTGCCGGCGTCCAGGGCAGCCGCCCGCCGCCACCGCAATGTGCCGCACCCAGGGCCCGCCCGCCACCGTGCGGATCACACCGATCACCGCTTCACGGGGGTCGGCCGGGCCCGGCCGACACACCAAGGCGCCATTCACGTCGTTCACCCGCATTGTTCACGGGTTAGCACGCCTGGGCTTTGCTGAGGTCAGCGCGGTGATCCCCCACCGATGGGCACCCGAACGTCACCATCGCAACATCCGGACCGGCGGATCCGTGCAGTACTGTCACGACGTGCCCAACACGCCGGATTACCAGGGACGCACTCGGCGCCCCTGGTGGCGGGCGTGCCGGTGCGGCCACACGCGGGATTCGCACCGACATTACCGACCAGACAGCGACTGCGGCGAATGCGACTACCCACGGTTCACCCGGGTGCGTCGCCGCACCGGTCGTTCGGGTGCGCCACCGCCGTAGCGACGTCCATCCGGAGGACGTCGACGGGGCATGGTCGATCCCGGCGCTTGACGGCCGTGACGGCCATGGCGGCCGTCATGTGTCGGGTGCCGTGTCGGGTGTGGTGACGACCGCCCTTACGGCGGGGTCCTGACATCCGCTGTTCCGGCAGTGATCGCCCTGGCGGTCGCCGCCCGGTCAGCGGTTGCCGTGACCACCGCCCGCCATGCCGGCGACACCGCTGGACGGCGGCACCCGGCGCGACGCGGGACAGCGACATCGAGGTCGCCGTCCGGGCACCCGCATGTAACGCAGTATTCGGAATTCTCGAATACAGATGATCTAAATTTCTTCAGCAGGACGCAGGAACACCGTCGCCCGCAGGTGCCGAACGGAAGCGCGGCCACTCACCGATGACGCGCCGTTAACCGTTCGATTTCAGCTCACCTCTTGATACACATCGCCTGGCCGTAATGGCGCTACTACAGGCAGCAATCACTCATGCTAGATTCCGCTGGACGCCAACCGGTTACATTCCGCGATATGAGCCGACCCGAGCAAAGCGGGCGGCCCGGGGACCGCTGGAGGGGCGAAAAGTGTCTTCCCCGAAATCCGCCACCACCGCGACGTGCAAGGAAAACAACGAAGGAGCCGGAGCCACGGCTCGTTCGGCGGCGGCCGGCCRGGCACGCGGTCGCAACGGCGCGGCCAACCAGCCGCGGCCGGTCCCGATCCTGCGCTACGACGTTGCCGCCGATCCCACGGGCCACGCGCCGCGGAGATCGACGGTGACGCCCGCCGTCTTCGCGCGCCACCGTCGCATGATCCAGAGATCCCGTCGCCACTTCATGACCGTCGTGGACTACTGCGCGGCGCTGCGCTCGGCCGACGCGCCACCCGACGCGATCGTCATCACCTTCGACGGCGATCACGCGGAGACCTTCGTCGCGGCCCGCGAGCTGGCCGAACGAGGCCTCGCCGCCACCGTCTTCGTCACCACCTCCCGGCTCGGGACACCCGGCATGCTCAGTGAGGGGGACGTGCGCCGCCTGCACGAGATGGGCGTCGAGATCGGCGCGGCCGGGCACAGCGGGCGCCGGCTCGACGGTCTGCAGCGCTCCGACGTCACCGCGGAGATCACGCTGAGTCGGCGGCGGCTGGCCGCGATCACCGGCGACGAGCCACGCTCGTTCGCCTACCCCCGCGGAGGCTGGGACCCGACCGCGCGCCAGCTGGTGATCGCGGCCGGATACGGCGGCGCGTGCGCCGTCGGGCAGGCGCTGTCCCACCAGGGTGACGACCCGTTCGCCATTACCAGGCTGACCGTGGACGGCGGTCTCGCCGACCACCGCGTGCGCGCCTGGCTGGACGGGATCGGCCGGACGCTGCCGCGCACGGTCCCGGCCAGGCCGCGGATCAGGCTCGTCCCGTCGGTGCTGGGGGCGCGGGTCCCGGCCCGGGCGCCGGCGCGGCTGGCCGGCGCGTACCGCCCCCGGTTCGCGCCGCACATCGCCGAGGGGACCCGTCTCCCCGCGCCCGGCCAACCCACCCTCCCACCGCTGTGACCACGGCCTCGTCGGCGGGCGCGCGCGGCGGCGCGGGACGGCGGAGCGGGCGCGGCCGGCCCGCGAGCGCCGGCGCGGCCACAACCGGCACGACCACCGGCACGACCACCGCCGCAGCCGCGGCCGTCACCACGGTGACGGCCGCGCTGCTCGCGGCCGCCTTCTGGGCCTGGGCGGCACACCGGGTCCCGGCGGTAGACGTCGCCGCGGACGCCACCGTCGTGCTGGGTCTGCGGGTCATCGTCTCGCTCGCGCGCGCCGCCGCGCCCGGACCCGGCGCGCGGCACCGGCTGCGCGCCGGAGCCCTGGCCGCGCTCGGAGCGGTCACCCTGGCCTGGGCCGGTGGATCGCTGATCCCAAGCCTGGCCTTCCTCGCCGCCACCCCCGGTTTCCTCATCCTCCTGCCGCTGGCGGCCGCCAGCGTCGCCCTCTGGCCGGCACGCCCCGATGTGTGGCGGTTCAACGCGTCCCAGGACTCACCGAACCGCCGCACATCGGCGGCCGGGATGCTGGTCGCCGCGGGGGCGTGGGTGGCGCTGGGCGCCGTCCGGGTGGGCGCGCTGGTGTTCGCTGCGGACGTCGCGGCGCGGGGCGGGGCGGGGCATGCGCACGTCGCCCTGCTCGCATGGCTGGCGCCGGTCGCCCTGGCGGCCGGTCCACGCTGCGGATGGCTGCTCTGGCGGACGGACGCGAACCCCGGCCTCGCCTCATCCCGTGTGGCCACCCCGGCGGGGCGGCAGCGCCCCGTCCGGCGGCTCGGCGCCCCCCGGCGGACGACGACGGCGCGAGCCGTCCCCGCGCCGGAGTGGGAGCCGCCGGCTCCCGGATCACGCCCGGGCCTCGGATCGCTCCCAGCCCGCGGATCGCAACCCGCTCCGGGATCGCTCCCGACCCGCGGCTCGCCACCCACTCCCGACTCGCTCCCCGCTGTCGGGTCACCGTCGGAGCGAGGATCAGTGGTCCGGCCCAGCGCGCAGCGGTGGGCGCAGGGCCCCCAGCGACCGCCCAGGTCACGGCGCCCCTCGCTACCACCGACGAGGTCGCCGCAGGCGCCGACCCCGCGGTCACCGTTCTCGGCACTGCCCACAGCTCCGCCCAGCAGGACCCCGTTCGGCAGGACCCCGTTCGGCAGGACGCAGGTGGATGAGGCGGCGCGGCGATCGCTCGCGTCACTCGCGGCCGAGCCGGCCGCGCCGGAGCCTGCGACGCGGGTGCTCTGGTCGGCGGCGGCGGCGGCCGGACTGGCCCTGGTCGTCCTCGATCACCAGGTCGGCCCGGGGAGCGCCGCCTTCGCCCTGGCCGTGCTCGCCATCCTGGCCGTCGGCGGGTTCGCCGGCGGCCGTGGGGCCGCGACGCTGCCGTGCGTGGCCGTCGCGCTGGTCGCCGCGCCGCTGCCGCTGGCCGTGCTCGGCGACGAATACGCCGATCAGGGAACAGCCGGGCTCCGCCTGCTCCTGGCCGCCCTCGCGATCGACGCCCTGCCAACCGGCGCCCGCCCGACCGGCGCCCAGCCGTCCAGCGGGGTGCGGGCGGCCGCGCGGCCGGTGATCCGGCGCGGGGCCACGGTGACTGGGCTGGCCGTTCTGGTGGCCGCGCTCCCGATCATGCTGGCGGCCTGGGGTGCCGAGGGGGCCGCGCTCGCGCTGCTGCTCGGCCGGGTGGTCGCCGTGGCGCCTGTGGTCCGCCTGCCGGCGCGCCGCGAGCGCGCCGGCGGGCCAGCCGCCGAGGCCCCCGGGCAATCCCGGCCCGCCGGAACCGCGCCGGCCGCCGTCGACCGCCGCCCCGAGGCGGCCGGCCGCGGCGGGAGACGCGCCCGGATGGCCAGGTTCGCGCCGGGAGTCAGTCACCCATCTCGGTCACTGTAGCGACACGATGGCCAACTTTCCGTAACCTGCCGTGGCGTGGAGGAACAGCCGGCCGCACGGGTCCTCATCGTCGAGCAGGGTGAGGGGCTGTGGGGCGCCCAGCGCTTCCTGCTGAGGCTCGCCCCGCTGCTGGAGCGACGCGGGATCGAGCAGATTCTCGCCGCCCCGGAGGACAGCGCGACGGGCGCGGCCTGGCGGGCGTCCGGGCGGCACCACGCCGTCCTGCCAGTGCCGGTGGACCGGAGGTTGCGCCGCCCGGACGGCCGCCCGAGCCCCGCGCTGGTACTGCGCGAATCCGGCCGGACGGCGGTCATGGCGGCCCGGACGGCCCGGCTCGCCCGGCGGTTCGGCGTCGACGTCCTGCAGGCGAACAGCCGCTGGTCGCATCTGGAGGCCGTCGGGGCCTCGGCGCTGTGCCGGCGGCCCGCGTTGCTGCTGCTGCACGAGGAGAACGAGCCGGACCTGGTCGGCCAGCTGCACGGGCTGGCCGTCCGGGGGGCCGCGCGGTCCGTGGCGGTGAGCGGCGCGGTCGCGGCGTCGCTGCCGGGGTGGGCCGCCCGACGCGCGGTGGTGATCCGCAACGGGGTCGACACCGACGCGCTGCGCCCCGGCCCGGCGGACCCGGCCGTGCGGGCCAGCCTGTCGACGGACCCGGCAGCGCCGCTGGTCCTCGCGATGTCCCGCCTGGACCCCCGCAAAGGCGTCGACAAGGTGATCCGTGCGGTGGCCGCGCTGCCGGACCACCTGAAGTCCACGCGGCTGGCGGTCGCGGGCGCGCCCAGCCTCGACCCGGCGTCCGGGGAGTCGCTGCGCCGGCTCGGCGCCGAACTGCTCGGTGACCGGGTGCTGTTCCTGGGGCCGCGCTCGGACATCGGCGACCTGCTGCGCGCCACCGATGTCCTGGTCCTCGCGTCGAGTCTGGAGGGGCTGCCGCTGAACGTGCTGGAGGCGCAGGCGTGCGGGCGGCCGGTGGTGGCGTTCCCGACCGCGGGCATCCCGGAGATCGTGACCGACGGAGCGACCGGCCTGATCGCCCGCCAGGACGACATGGCCGACCTCAGCGCGAAGCTCGCCCGGGTGCTCGACGACCAGACGCTGGCCGAGCTGCTCGGCGCCCGCGCGCGGGCGAGCGTCGTCGCCCACCACACGCTGGACGCGCAGGCGGACGCGCTGGGCGGCCTGCTGATCAGCCTCGCCGGGCAGGCTCGCGCGCGGAGGCACCGGTCAGCCGGCCACGACACCGCACACTATGAGGTGCATCACACCACCGCTGGACGCAGGTCGTAGCCGGGCGGTTCCGCGAAGCCGCCGCCGGGCTGGCGCGGAGCGGCCCGGTCACGGCCGAGAGGGATGATGCCGGCCCGGTCACGGTGCCGGCTCACGAGGAGCCGGTCAGGCGCCGGTGGGCAGGCCGGGGGCGGCGCGCCGGGCGGCACCGCGGGCCGTCGGCGAGACAGGCACGTCGTCACGGGCGGGCGAGGTGCCCAGCACCATGTCCGCGACCGGGCTCGTCACACCCAGCCAGTACCGCTCGTTGCGATAGTGGTGCAGCCGGTGCCCGCGCCAGACCCGCCGGTAGAACCGGTTCGACGGGCGGACGGCCGTGTGCACGAGGAAATGCGTCCAGTCGTAGGCCAGTGCGCCCAGCCCGGCGCACACCGCCGCGGTGCCGACAGCCGGCGGGCCCAGCGCCGCGAGGCCGACGGCGAGCGCCCCGCCTGCCGTCACCTCCCGGGGCCGCAGGAACATCGTGTCCAGGTTCGTCGGATCACGGTGATGCTGCTCGTGCCCGTAGCCGGCGAGCTGGTAGCCGACCGACCCGAGCCGGCCGCCCGGCCGGGCGTGCAGCAGGCCGCGGTGCACCGCCCACTCGACGAACGGCTGCGCGGCGAGGCAGGCCGCGGCCGTGACGACGTCCCGGCGCCGCAGCGGACCACGCACGGCCCGCACCACGCCGACCGCGCCCACACACCCGAGGAGCACCGGCGGGCGCGGGTGGGCGACAAACCGCCACAGCGCCTGCGGAAGCGTCCGGATCTCGGCCGCGCTGCCATGCGGGCCGGGCCGGTCCAGCCGCGCCACCGCCCGGCCGATCGGAGCCGTCAGCCGCCGCCGGGTCCTGACTCCTCGGACGAGAGTGGGCATCGGCCGGACTCAGAACGGGACGGTCGAGTAGGCCTGGAGCTTGGTCAGCTGGTGCTGGCTGTCGACCCGCCGGATCGTGCCCGAACGCGAGCGCATGACCAGCGACGACGTGTTGGCACCGCCCGGCCGGTACCGCACCCCGGCGAGCAGTTCGCCGTCCGTGATGCCGGTGGCGACGAAGAAGATGTCCTCGCTGTTCACCAGGTCCCGGGTGTGCAGGACCCGGTCCGGGTCGTGCCCGGCCTCCAGGACCCTCGCCCGCTCGGCGCGGTCCTGCGGCCAGAGCCGGCCCTGGATGACACCACCGATGCAGGTCACCGCACACGCGGCGATGATCCCCTCGGGTGTTCCGCCGATGCCGAGCAGCATGTCCACCCCGGTGTCCGCCGAGGCCGCCATGACCGCGCCGGCGACGTCACCATCGGAGATCAGCTTGACGCGCGCCCCGGCCTTGCGGATGTTCTCCACCAGCTCGGCGTGCCGAGGGCGGTCCAGCACCACGACCGTGACATCCCGCGGCAGAATGCCCTTGGCCTTCGCCACCGCGCGGACGTTGTCCTCCACCGAGGCGTCGATGTCGACGACGCTCGCCGCTTCCGGCCCGGTGACCAGCTTCTCCATGTAGAAACAGGCGCTGGCGTCGTACATCGAGCCACGCTCGCTGACCGCCATCACCGACACCGCGTTGTTCATCCCCTTGGACGTCAGCGTCGTCCCGTCCACCGGGTCGACCGCGACGTCGCACTCGGGGCCCTCGCCGGAGCCGACCTCCTCGCCGTTGAACAGCATGGGGGCCTCGTCCTTCTCCCCCTCGCCGATCACGACGACGCCCCGCATCGACACCGTCCCGACGAGCCGGCGCATCGCGTCCACGGCCGCCTGGTCAGCACCGTTCTTGTCACCACGCCCGACCCAGCGGGCGGCGGCGAGCGCAGCGGCCTCGGTCACCCGGACCAGCTCGAGAGCGAGGTTCCTGTCGGGCGCCTGGCCCTGGACGGCGAGGGACTCGGGCACGGACGACTCGGGCACGGAAGGGGTCTCGGCAGCCACGGGAGGAGCGTAGTTCGACACGGCGTCACGCGCCGCCGGTAGCCGCCGAAGTACCAGCCCGCGACCGGGCCGCTACCGCCACGACCAGCCCTGCGACCAGCCTGTTTCCGGTCCGTGATGAGGCCGGCGGCTGGCTGCGGAGGCCGCGTCGCCGACGACCGGGCGGAAGCCCGGAAAATTCTTTGGACGGGCGCGCAACCTTCCCCGGAGGAACCGCGTCATACAGGTCGATACGGGTGGCCGTCACGCGGAGGGGGCGTGACGGCCACCCGAAGTCGTTTCTGTACCCGAGCCGTCCCAGCGCCCGGAGCCGTTCCAGGCCAGTGCATCCCGCCCGCGGGACGGCCGCGCCGGGAGCCCACCCCGAGCCGGCTCGCGATCGCGACATCGGCGGGGCCCGCAGCGGCTCGCCTGGCGTCGCAAACGCCGCCAATCCCCGTTCGGGTCCTGCTGGTGCCGCCCTGGTCCTGCTGCTGATCAGGCGGCGGGGCTGGCGACCGCGGCTGACGCTCCGGTGTCGAGCGGCCGGACGGCGGCGGCGAGCGTCTCGAGGTCGGCCCGGTCGGCTGCCCCGGGGCCGCCACCGTCGTCGACAATCGTCGTCACACCGTCGGCCACGCGCGTGATCGCCAGATGCCCGTCGCTGTCGCGTCGCTCGTCCCACTCCTCACCGGCGACGCTCACGGCCCCGGTGGTGGGTCGGTCACCGAGAATCGCCTGGACCGCGTCCGGGGCGTTGCTCTGGATGAACCGGGTGTAGGTCCGGTCGTCCGGCCGGTCGATGACGTACCCGATCGTGATCTGAGTGGTGTCTCCGTCGCTGGTCCCACCGGAGGGCAGCTTCATCCGGATCGACGTCGGCTTGAAGAAGTCGGGCAGGTCCTGGGGCGCCGAGGCCGGGTAGGGCGCCTGGCGCGCGTACGGCACCAGCGTGGACTCCGTGTCCACGACCTTCACCTCGGGATCCTCACCCCCGTGCGGCATCACGAAGACGTAGAACACCGCCACTCCCGCCAGCACCACGGCGAGGGAGAGCACCATGTCCCGGACTGTTTCCTGACCGCGTTGACGCGCCACGCCCTCATCTTCCGATCCGACGCCGCCCTGATCCGACGACGTCCGTACTCGACGTCCGCATGGGACGCCCACAGGGGACGTCCGTGACTCCATGTCCGCACTGGACGTCCGGGCCCGACGGCGTTCGGATCCGGCGGCCATCACCTGACGAACACCCGCTGGACACCCGCGGAACCGCAGAACCTCTGAACCGCGGAACCGCGGAACCCGACCCTACGGCCCCCCGAAGCCCTGGCGTCCCGCCCGGCCCCACCGAATGTGTGCCACCCACCGCACACCTGGCCCCCCTGAACGTGCTCAACCCCCACCACCGACGCACCCCCCACCAGAGTCCCGCTACCCAGCCCACCCCGAAGCCGCTCCCGCCCTCCGCCCCACCCAGCTCCCAACCGGGCTTCGGGGCCCGGGCCCCGAAGATGTGTGGCGGCTCGATCTTCAGGCCGCGAATGATTCGTGATGGTTTGGGGTTTTGGGGTTTTGGGGTTGGAGGTGCGGGCTGGGAGTCCCCGGTTCGTGGCCTGGCAGGCTCAGGCGCCCCGGGTCCCGGAGTCCGGGATCCCGGGGCAGGTGGAAGATCGACGATCTGGATGGCTCTGTGTCCTCCGCGCCCGGGAACGGGAGACCCGGCCCCGGGCTGACGGGGGTTCCGGGAAGACCACCGGCAGGTCGAGAACGACCAGCGAGGAGGAGCAGCGCGGCGCGATGCCAGGAGGTTCGGCCGGTGGGACTCAGGAAGGTTCGGCGGTCGGGGCGGGGGTGAGGCGGGCCCGGGCGCCGTCGAGGAGGCGCTGGCAGACGGCGGCGAGCTCCTCGCCGCGTTCCCAGAGCGCGAGGGACTCCTCCAGAGCGCATCCCCCGGCCTCCAACCTGCGGACGACGTCCTCCAGCTCCGCGCGAGCCGCCTCGAAGGTGAGACCRGGAGTGGTCCCCGGGGTGACACCCGTGGCGACCCCGGAGGTCGGTCCTGGCGCAGTACCCGCCGTAGTCCCTGGCGTGGTCTCCGGAACACCATCCGAACCGGGTCCGGTGGTGGGGCTCCGCTGACGGTCAAGATCGGTCATGTGCCTTCTCCTGTCCCGTTCGACGGCTGTCCCGCTCGACGGCCGTGAGCCCGCGCCCGGGCTCGAGAGCACCGAAAACGCTGAGAACACCGAGAGACGAGAACACTCGAGAGAACCGTTCGAGCGCCGCGTGGTGGTCACTCCGCCCTGGCGGCGAAGGTACCGCCCGCGACCCGGACGGTCAGCGGGTCGCCGGCCTCGATCTCGGCCGGTGAGCGGATCACCGCGCCGTCCGCGTTCTGGATCAGGGCGTAGCCGCGTTCCAGCGTGGCCGCCGGGGACAGCGCCCGCATGCGTGCCGCCGCGTGGACGAGGTCGCGCTCGGCGACGTCCACCGCGTGGGTGAGGCAGCGCAGCGAGCGCGAGCGCAGCGCCCCGACGGTCTGCTCGCGCCGGTCGATCTCGCGCAGCGGGGCTGCCAGGACGGGACGGGCCCGCAGGTCCGCCAGCCGGCGTCGTTCGAGGTCGAGGCGGTGCGCGAGGACCCTGCGGGCCCGGCTGCGCAGGGCCTCCACCAGCGCTGACTGCTCGGAGACGTCGGGGACCACACGCTTGGCGGCGTCGGTCGGCGTGGAGGCTCGGACGTCGGCCACAAAGTCGAGCAGGGGGGTGTCCTGCTCGTGTCCGATTGCCGACACGACAGGTGTCCGGGCGGCGACAACGGCGCGCAGCAGGGCCTCGTCCGAGAACGGTAGGAGATCTTCCAGGGAGCCCCCGCCGCGGGCGATGACGATCACCTCGACGGCGCGGTCGGCGTCCAGATCGGACAGCGCGTCGAGGATCTGGCTCACCGCGAGGGGACCCTGGACCGCCACTTCCCGTAGTTCGATGCGTACCGCGGGCCACCGGCGGCGGGCGTTCTCGATCACGTCGCGCTCGGCGGCGGATGCACGCCCGGTGATGAGGCCGACCGCCGTCGGGAGGAACGGGAGCCGCCGTTTGCGGCTCGCCGCGAAGAGTCCCTCGGCGGCGAGCGTGGCCTTCAGCCGCTCCAGCCGGGCCAGCAGCGCACCGGCCCCCAGAGGGCGAATCTCCACTACAGCAAGGGCCAACGTGCCCCGGCCGGGGTGGAAGCTGGGCTTGCCCCAGACCACCACCCGGGCCCCGTCGACGAGCCCGGGACCGACCGCGTCGCACACCGCCCGGGGGCAGGTGACCCGCAGGGAGACGTCCGCGACGGGGTCGCGCAGGGTGAGGAAGACCGTGTTCATGCCCGGCCGGCGGGAGATCTCGGTGACCTGACCTTCCACCCATACGCGACCGAGCCGGGAGATCCAGTCACCCAACGCCCGGGAGATCGTCCGCACCGGGAGCGGCTCATCCGGGGTCGAGGTCAGGGGCACCTGTCGAACCGTACGACCTCCCCCACGGGGGAAGGTCACCGGCGGGCCGGACGATGCTGCCCATCCGGTGATGCTCCGCTCGCCGCTCTTCCAGCCTCGCTGCTCCCGCGTAGACTGCTGCGACATGGGGCGGGTCTTGTTGGCCAAGCCGCGCGGCTACTGCGCGGGTGTCGATCGCGCGGTCCAAACCGTCGAGAAGGCACTCGATCTGTACGGGTCGCCGGTGTATGTACGCAAGCAGATCGTGCACAACGCTCACGTCGTCAAGACGCTGGAAGCGAAGGGCGCGATCTTTGTCGAAGAGACCGACGAGGTGCCTCACGGCGCCACGGTGGTGTTCTCGGCGCACGGCGTGGCACCGACGGTCCACGAGGAGGCTTCCTCGCGTCAGCTTCGCACCATTGACGCGACGTGCCCCCTCGTTACCAAGGTCCACTCCGAGGCTCGCCGGTTCGCCAAGGAGGATCTGGACATCCTCCTCATCGGTCATGAGGGCCACGAGGAGGTAGTAGGCACCACCGGCCAGGCGCCGGACCGTATCCATCTGGTCGACGGTCCTGAGGACGCCGCCGCTGTGAAGGTCCGGGACCCGAAGCGGGTCGCGTTCCTCTCGCAGACGACGCTCTCGGTCGACGAGACGCAGACAACGGTCAAGGCGCTTCGCGAGCGGTTCCCGCATCTGCAGGGGCCGCCGAGCGACGACATCTGCTACGCCACCCAGAACCGCCAGGTGGCCGTCAAGGAGATCGCCGAGAAGGTCGACCTGCTCATCGTGGTCGGCTCACCGAACTCCTCCAACTCGGTCCGGCTCGTCGAGGTCGCCCTCGACGCCGGTGCACCCAAGTCGTTCCTCGTGGACGACTGCGCCGAGGTGGATGAGGGCTGGCTCGACGGTGTCGAGACGGTTGGTGTGACGAGCGGGGCGTCCGTCCCCGAGGAACTCGTCACCGGGGTCATGGCGTGGCTGGCGGACCGCGGGTTCAACGACGTCGAGGAAGTCACCTCGGCGGACGAGCACCTGCTGTTCGCGCTCCCGCCGGAGCTGCGTCGCGACATGCGTGCCCGGGAGCGGGCCGCGGGCGCCTGACGCTCGCTCATCCTGAGCGCGCCGACGGCACCAGGCGGCACAGCACTCCAGCGGTACGTCACTCCAGCGATATCCACTCCGCCGACATTCATCCGGCGTCGGCGCCGCCGTCCAAGCCGCATCGCCGCATTCGGGCGGCCGCGGCCGGAGGCGTCGTCGGCGCCGGCACCAACGGGCCGTCCCAGCCAGCGCCGGAAATTCCGGTCGGTCGTGCTGCCGGCGGCCCCCTCACGCCTGGGTCACCGCGCGTGGTGTGAGGACCGTGTCCCATCGGGCGGCTGCGCCACCCGGTCGGATGATCGTCGACGCCCGTGCTGGTCACCGGCTTCGCTCGTAGCCCGGTCCACCCATCGTGTTTCTCTCCGTCCGGTGCCGCGCCAGCCTGGTGCGGCACCGGACGTTCGTCTGTGGTGGCCCGGTGACGGGTGCCGGCCGCCCGGCATGCCGCCCGCGCCGGCCCGTCTCGGGCGATGTGACGAGCGCCCGCCGGGGATGCCGGCCGAGGCGACGGATGCACCTGATGTCCTAGGGTCGGCAGTGGCCTGTCATCGCCAGCGCCGCGGGCGGTTCCGCGGCAAGCCGGATCGGCGGCAAGCCAGATCAAGGTCGACGGACATCTCGGGAGATCGGCGCATGAGCGAGCACGAGTCATGAGCGAGCAGGAATACCGCATCGAGCACGACAGCATGGGTGACGTGCGGGTGCCGGCCGCGGCGAAGTGGCGAGCGCAGACGCAGCGGGCGGTCGAGAACTTCCCCGTCTCCGGCCAGCGCATCTCGCGCGCCCACATCGCGGCGCTCGCGCGGATCAAGGCCGCGGCCGCGACCGTGAACGCCAAGCTCGGCGTTCTCGACGGTGACATCGCCGCGGCGATCGCCGAGGCCGCCGGCGAGGTGGCCCGGGGCGACTGGGACACCCAGTTCCCGCTCGACGTCTTCCAGACCGGCAGCGGCACGTCGTCCAACATGAACACCAACGAGGTGCTGGCGTCGCTCGCCTCGGAGCGGCTCGGCCGGGCCGTTCACCCGAACGACCACGTGAACGCCTCGCAGTCGTCGAACGACGTGTTCCCGTCCTCGATCCACGTGGCGGCGACCCAGGGGATCGTGCACGAGCTGATCCCCGCGCTCGATCACCTCGCCGTCTCACTGGAGCGGAAGGCGACCGAGTTCGCCGAGGTGGTCAAGTCGGGGCGCACCCACCTCATGGACGCCACGCCGGTGACCCTCGGCCAGGAGTTCGGCGGGTACGCGGCGGCCGTCCGGCTGGGTGTCGAGCGGCTCAACGGCGCGCTGCCCCGGATCGGCGAGCTGCCGCTGGGCGGCACCGCGGTCGGCACCGGCATCAACACGCCGCCGGGGTTCTCGGCGGCGGTCATCGAGGAGCTGGCGGCGAGCACCGGGCTCCCGCTCACCGAAGCCCGCAACCACTTCGAGGCCCAGGCCTCGCGGGACGGCCTCGTCGAGGCGTCCGGCGTGCTGCGGGTGATAGCGGTGTCGCTCTACAAGATCTCGAACGACCTGCGGTGGGCGTCCTCGGGCCCGCGGGCCGGGCTGGGCGAGATCAGGCTGCCGGACCTGCAGCCCGGGTCGTCGATCATGCCCGGCAAGGTGAACCCGGTCATCCCCGAGGCGGTCTGCCAGGTGGTGGCCCAGGTGGTCGGCAACGACGCGGCGGTGGCGTTCGGTGGCTCGGCCGGCAACTTCGAGCTCAACGTGATGCTGCCGGTCATCGCCCGCAACCTGCTCGAGTCGATCCACATCCTGTCGACGATCAGCCGTCTGTTCGCCGACCGCTGCATCGACGGCATCGTCGCGGACGTCGAGCGCTGCCGCCGCTACGCGGAGTCCTCGCCGTCGGTCGTGACGCCGCTCAACAAGTACATCGGCTACGAGGAGGCGGCCAAGGTCGCCAAGCAGTCGCTGGCCGAGGAGAAGACGATCCGCGAGGTCGTGATCGAGCGCGGGTACGTCCAGGCCGGCAAGCTCACCGAGGCCGAGCTGGACAGCGCGCTCGACGTCCTGTCGATGACGCACCCGTAGGACGGACCGGTAGCCGCACCCGTGGGCGGTCGCCCGCGGGTGCGCCTCCCACGGGTGCTCGGCTTTCGCCGCCGGCACCCTCGGGCGCGACTCGGCCCGTCGGTGCGCTCGATCAGGCGGAACGGGGGGGACGGGCCCGGGTGGGCCCGTAGCGGTGGGACAGGGAACGGACCCGGCTCCACGAACGTGCGGGAGCCGGGTCCCGATGCCGACGCCTGTTCCCCCGGCCACTGGCCGGGAGCACGCCATCCCCACGGCAGGTCGGCATACCCCGTCGCGAGAGCCGTGGAAGACCCCCCAGCCAGCCTCCACGACCCCCGCGACCCCCGATGCCCTGTCCAACGAGGCGGCTCGGCTTTCGTTACGGGCCGCACCACGGATTTCTGGGTTTCCTCCGGCCGGTGGGCGACCACGGGCCGGCACGGGGCCCGGGTGACCACGGGCCGGCACGGGCCGGGTGAGCACGGGTGGACCACGCCGTCCCCCCACGTCGGCGTGTGACGATGGGAACGCAAGCCATGACATGGCGCGACTGGTGTGACGTTCTGGGGACCTGGGCGAGAAAACGGCGTAACAACACCGACCGCCGGAGGTTCCGGGCCTCCTGGGCGGATAGCCTCGGCGCGACACGATAAATGACAGGGGGAAACGACGTGCACGAGGTCGATGTCCTTGTCATCGGTTCCGGGCCCGGCGGGCAGAAGGCTRCCATCGCCGCGGCCAAACTCGGGCGCAGCGTCGCGGTCGTCGACAAGCGGGACATGATCGGCGGGGTCTGCATCAACACGGGGACCATCCCGTCCAAGACGCTGCGCGAGGCCGTCATGTACCTGACGGGCCTGGCCCAGCGAGAGGTCTACGGCCAGAGCTACCGACTCAAGGACGAGATCACGGTCGCGGACCTCTCCGCACGGACGCAGCACGTGATCGGCCGCGAGATCGACGTGATCCGCAGCCAGCTCACCCGCAACCGGGTCCAGGTCCTCTCCGGGCTCGCGACCTTCCTCGACCCGAACACCGTGAGCGTCCGCGGGCCTGGCGGGGTCGAGGAACGACAGGTCCGCGCCAACAAGATCATCATTGCCACCGGCACCCGGCCGGCCCGGCCCGACTCGGTGGACTTCGACGGCCGCACGGTCGTCGACAGCGACCAGATCCTCGACATCGACCGGATCCCCGGCTCGATGGTCGTGGTCGGCGCCGGAGTGATCGGCATCGAGTACGCCTCGATGTTCGCGGCACTGGGCACAAAGGTCACCGTCGTCGAACGGCGCGACCGGATGCTGGACTTCTGTGACCTGGAGATCATCGAGGCGCTCAAGTACCAGCTGCGCGACCTCGCGGTGACCTTCCGGTTCCGCGAGTCCGTGGTCTCCGTCGAGCGCCACAACGGCGGCACCCTCACGACGCTGGAGAGCGGCAAGAAGATCCCCGCCGACACCGTCATGTACTCCGCCGGGCGGCAGGGGCTCACCGAGGTCCTCCAGTTGCAGAACGCCGGGCTCTCCGCGGACAACCGCGGCCGGATCCTGGTCGGCCCGGACTTCCGCACCGAGGTGGACCACATCTACGCCGTCGGTGACGTGATCGGTTTCCCGGCCCTGGCGGCGACGTCCATGGAGCAGGGGCGGCTGGCCGCCTACGCGGCGTGCGGCGAGCCGGCCACGGGGATGCGGGCCGAGCTGATGCCGATCGGCATCTACACGATCCCGGAGATCTCCTACGTCGGCAGCACCGAGGACGAGCTCACCGAGCGCGCGGTGCCCTTCGAGGTGGGCATCGCCCGCTACCGCGAGCTGGCCCGCGGCGCGATCCTGGGCGACTCCTACGGCATGCTCAAGCTCCTGGTGAGCCCGGAGGACGGCCGGCTGCTCGGCATCCACGTCTTCGGCACCGGGGCCACCGAGCTGGTCCACATCGGGCAGGCCGTGATGGGCTGCGGCGGAACGGTCAACTACCTGGTCGACACCGTCTTCAACTACCCGACCCTGGCGGAGTCCTACAAGGTCGCCGCGCTCGACGCGATGAACAAGATGCGGGCGGTGGCCCGCATCTCGGGCCGTCACCTGTGACGGCGGGCTAGCCGGCGGCGGGCGGCAGGGGCAGGACGTCCGCGATGATCTCGTGGCGGTGCCGGCGGCGGTGCGGAGCGGGGCTGTCGTAGACGACCAGCAGCGCCTGCCCGCCGGAACCACCCGGGTCGGGGATCAGGGTGATGCCCTCGGCGTGGTCCACTCCATCGCCGTAGGGGACGTCCATGATCTTCTCGATGACGGTGCCACGCACCACGACGGACGTCTCCGCCCGCACCGCGCCCCGCCAGGCGTGGATGCGGACCGGGCCGTCGAGATCCATCGTCGGCCCGGCAAGGACGAGCAGGTCGTCCCCGTAGGGGATCATGTCGCGCACCCCGAGGCCGCCCAGGTCGAGGAAGTGCTTGCGGTAGGGGCCGTCGTCGAGCGGGGCGAGCAGCAGGTCGGGGCCGTCGCTGCCGGCCAGCCGCAGCTCGATGACGACGGCCCAGCCGCGCAGCACGGGGCCCCGCAGGCCCAGGTAGATCCGCTCCCCCACGACGGCCAGTCCCTCGATGTCCAGGCCGTTGTCCTTGCTGGGGATCGTGAGGAAGGGTCCCAGGTGCGGGTCGTCGCGCAGCGCGCGGGTGAGCCGGGTGCTCTTACGTAGGCCCAGGGCCGCCGCCGACAACTTCCGGCCCGGGTTCGCCGGGTCCGGCGCCGATGCGGCCAGCACGGGCCCGTCGGGCGTCTCCACGACCGGTATCCGGCCAATGATGTGCCGGTTGGCGTTGTTGCTCACCTTGGCGAGCCGGGTGAGCGCCGCCTCGGTGGCGTGGTCGGGCCGCACCCGCTTGCGCGTCCTGGCGTGCGACCCGGTGAACCAGAGGTAGCCGCCTGCGAGGTCCAGGCCCTCGATGTCGATCTCCGGCACGACCCCGTCGGCGTCGGCCGGCTCGGGCAGCGCCAGGAAGTCGCCCACCTGGAAGCTCACGTGCCCGCCGTAGCAGTCGCCGTCCGCCGAGCGGGTCACCCGCTCGATCGTCACGGTCTCGTCGCCGCCCAGCCACAGGTGGCTGCCGTCGCAGCGCACCGTCGACAGTGACTCGGCGATGTCGAGCACCATGTGACCGTCGACGAACCGGATCGGAATCGTGTCCACGCCGCTCCCCTTCACCGGCACCCGGCACTCGGCCGCCGGCACCCGTTCCAGGAGCCTACGACCGCGCCCCGTCGTCAGCCGGACGTTGTCCCAGGCAGGACCGTCCGGCCGAACCCGGCGTCATCCCGAGGCGGGCTCGGAGAGCAGGGATCCACATTGAAGCCCGCCCCCCACCCCTCCACCGGCCGATGCGTGGCGGGGGCTGCGGGGTTACCGACCTGTGTGGGCGGGGCTGTGGTGTCGTCCTGCGCGGGTCGGTCACCTCGACGGTCCGCCCGGTCACCGGGTCATGGACGGCGGCCCTGGCGTGACCCGGACGCCCGGAGAGGAACCCACGGAAGCCAGCGGCGAGGGCATCGGCCCCGGCCACCCGGCGGCGACCGCCACCACACCGGGCCCACCCACCACACTGGTCGCCCCGTCCGGCCCGCTCGCCGAATCCGGTCCGCCCGGAGTGGCCGTGCTTGTCGAATCGCTTTCAGCTAAAGATCCATCAGTACTGCCCGGATATTTTTCCGATCGTCCCCTGACCCCGATCAGGGGACGGTCGGCGGGGTGCTCAACGGGTCGACTCCGTCGCCGTCCGCCCGAGGGGAATCGCGGGCGGCTGGCGCGGCGGGGGCCTCACCGGGAGCGGGCAGGACCGCCGTGGCAGGGGAAGGCACGAGGAGCAGGCGATGCAGCCGACCAGCGCCAGGGTCAGGGCCATCGACGACAGGGGTCGTCCCCCGCCGGCCGGTCCCGCGCGCTGCCACCAGATGTGTGTAGCGGCGGCCGGGACGCGGGAGAAGAGGGTGCGCGTATTGTTTCGCGGATTTCACCGGCCACAGCGACCAGGCCGGCCGACGCCGTGGCCGAGAAATAACCCGGACGCGGATCCGTCACATCACGGAACACATTGTCCGAGGTCATTCGGAGCGGTAGGTCAGACCTCGGCGCGGTTGGAGGCCAGCCGGAGCTTGTCGCCGAGCTTGCCGCGTACGTCGGCGAGGTTCACCCAGCGGCGGGAGATCCCCCGGCCCGACGGCTCGGGCAGCGTGCGGTCGTCGACGTGCAGCAGGAAAGTGGCCTCGTAGTGCACGTGCTCGGGCTCGCTGAGCGCGGGGACGGCGTCGATGGGGTGGGCCGTCACGTCAACGGGTAACACGCTCGCCGGGATCAGGCCGTTCGCCTCGATGTCGGCCTCCGTCGCGAGGTGGCGCAGCGCGGCGCCGAGCAGCGACTGGTCCTCGGGGTCGATGTGCCCGCCCGGCAGCCGCCAGTTCCTGGCGGGGCGCCGCCTGGTCTGCAGCACCCGCCAGTCGGGCGAGACCAGCACCGCGCTGCACGTGACATGGGCCGGAGTCGTGGAGCGGGTGACGACGGGCGGCCCATGCAGCGCAAGCACGATCAGGGAACGTAGTAGGTCCGTCTCGTCGGGGTTGGCCTCGATGTACCCCAGCGCAACACCGATCACCGCGTTGTTCGTGACCGCCACAAAAGGAACGTACAGGTGTAAGCCGCCCAAGGCACCCCCCAGATGGGGTGACACTTATCGGACCGGCTCCGTGCGCACTCCCTGACTCCAGGTATGGACAATGGGGGCACAGTGGGCTAAAACGCCATGACCAGCAGGCCTGACGATCAGTCGCCGGAATCGTGCGACCGCGCCGCGCGCCCAACCCGGGCGACCCCGCCCGCGGCGCCCGCCCGCGCCGGGCCCGAGGCGGCGGTGGTCCCGCCTCCGGGTGGCACGTAGTTCCCTGTCCCCCACTTGTCCCCCGCCCAATCCACCTGGTTCGCAGGGGATGCCGGGAGTTCCCCCGGGATGCGGGGAGTTCCGGGGGGCGGGGCGAGTTCGGCGGGATGCGGCGAGTCGTCGCGTTCGTGACACGATGAGACGGGTTCGGACGACGTGCCGCTAGGGTGTCCTCAGTCGATCTTGTGTAGATCCGCCGCATGACGGGCCGCGGCGGCACGGCGCGATCATGAGCACGGGGAGGACCGGGCATGCCGAAAATCGCCCTCACCCAGGTCGGGCCGCGGGTATGCCGGGGCAGACTGCTGGCGGTGGGGATGGCGGCCGTGGCCGCGGTCACCCTCGCCGGCTGCAACGGCTCCGACGGCGACCTGGACGTCCCGAAGCCCTCGGCGAGCCTGCCTACCAGCCTTCCGACCAGCCTGCCCAGCGGCCTGCCGACGTCCCTGCCGACCTCGCTGCCGACGGCGATCCCGACCGCGCTCCCGACGTCGCTGCCCGGCGTCGGTCGAGTCGACACGGCGACCGGGGCGGAGGCGCTGCGCGGCACGAACATCCCGCCCGACTTCCCGATCCCGCCCGGCGCCACCGTGAAGGTGGGGACGACCGCCGGCAGCCGTTCCACCTTCACGATGGAGGGCGTGGACAGCGACGCCGCCCGCGCCTTCTACCGCCAGGCGCTGCCGGCCGCCGGGTACGAGATCACCCGGGACGTCGGTGTCGCCGRCATCGCCAGCTCGATCGAGTTCCGGGGCAAGGGCGTGACCGGGACGATCGGGGCCGCCGGCGTCGGCTCCGCGAACGCGATCGCGGTCGTCTTCCAGAAGCAGTGACTCCACCGGCCCGGGGGATTACCGCCGGGCCGGCGGATCATCACCGGGCCAGAGTGGATCCGTCGGGCGAGTCGGTCACCGTGCCATCGCGCGCGGTGACGGCAGGGCGAACTGGTCGCGGATCTCCGCCTGCACCTCCAGAACGGAGCGCCGCGCGTCGACCACGGCGACCTGCTCCTTGCGCTGGAAGATCTCCATCACCGGCCGGGTCTTCGCGTGGTACTCCGAGAGCCGCACCGCAAGGGCCTCGGGGTTGTCGTCGGAGCGCGTCACCAGCGCGCCCCCACAGACGTCACAGGTGTCCTCGATCTGCGGCCGGCTCGCGATCAGGTTGTAGTCGAGACCACATCGCGAGCACAGCCGGCGGGCCAGCACCCGGCGCACCACCTCCTCGTCCGGCAGGTCGAGGTAGATGACGCCGTCTATGTCGTAGCTCTCCAGGAAGAACTCCGCCTGCCTGGCGTTGCGCGGGAACCCGTCGATGATGAACCCGTAGTTCCAGTCGTGCTCGGTGAGCCGGGTGCGGACCACCGACTCGACGAGGTCGTCGCCCACCAGGTGCCCGCTGGCCACGATCCGCCGCACCTGCGCGCCGATCTTGGTGTGGTTCTGCACGTTCCAGCGGAACACGTCGCCCACGCTGATGTGGACCAGGTCGAGCTCGTCGGCCATCAGCTTCGCCTGGGTCCCCTTCCCGCTGCCCTGCACGCCCATGATCACGAACTTGCGCACGGTGCCTCCCCGCGTGCTTCGACGGCCTGTGGTCGGGCGGCTCCCCACCCAGCCGACGACCCGTGCGGCGGGGAGCCCTGATCTGGCTGCCGATGGCGTGCCATGGGTACGAGCGTTCCTGGCTCCGGGCGTCTGTCTCCACGCGCTCACGCACCCCTGCTGCACGTACCCCTCAAGAATGATGCCGGACGGGCCTGCGCCTCCGCGTCCGCCGCGGGCACGTTCGGAGGGATTCCCGGCCGTCGCGGCGAGCGACATCCGCCACCCGCGGCAGCGGCCACCCCGCTCGCGGACGTCCGAACCCCACCCGCACCCTCAACCAAGAGTGACCAAACGGGTGCCCGCCAACTGGACCTTCCAGGATGACACCCCCATTAGGGGGAGGCCGGCTGCGACCGAACGCGGCTGAGACGTCAGGATGGAGAAACGCAGGATCGCGTGACGATTCGGGACGGGTGGGACGGCCGCAGCGCGGCGGGTGCTCCCGGATCACAGAAGGAGAATCGGGTGCCTGGGGTAATTCGCCGACTGCTCGGTGGCGGGCTCGCCGCCACCCTGCTCGCCGTGACCGTCGCGGCGTGTGACTCGAGCGGTGACGCGCCCGCCGCGCCCGCCGAGGTGGTGCTCGACCGCGCGGCCGAGACGACCGTCCCGTTCAGCGTGGACAACGCGGGCGAGGTCGTGCTCGACGTGACCACGTCCGCCCCGGGCGTCTCCTGGGGAACGGTCGGTTCCGAGTCCGCCGTGGTCTCCGTGTTCGTCGACGGCACCTACACGACGGACGTGGTGATCCCCGCGTCGTTCCCGATCCGGCGCGGCCTGGCCCTCGGCGCGCTCACCCCCGGGAAGCACAACCTGCGGCTGCTGTTCGCCGAGGACCGCTCCCCGCAGGGGTCGTCCACGGCGAAGCTGTCGGACTTCGCCTTCCGCACGATCGCGCCCGGTGACCCCCAGTACGCGGCGGCCCGCAACGCCCCGGTGCTCTACGGGCGCACGGCGGTCAACCCCGCGCTTCTGCCCGGGACACCGGCGACCGGCCCCTTCCAGAACGCCCTCACCGACGCCCCGCTCGTCGCCTTCTACTCCGAGGCCCCGACCGCGGTCTCCGGGCACCGCCTGTTCACCTACTCCATGATCTGGAGCAACGAGGACGGCGGGACGTCCACGCCCGCGCTGATGGCCCGCTGGGGCCGCACCACCGACATCGAGTGGACCTACCAGGTCGAGGTCGACGCCGCCGGCAACGCCGTCCCGGGCAGCGCCGTGATCCAGGCGCCCGAGCACGTCCAGGCCCCGTTCACCGGACGTCTCGAGGGCACCCACCCCGTCCTGCAGACCTGCACGCTGAACAACAACATGTGCGACCCGACGGACGGCAAGATGCGCTTCTCCCTCGCCCTGGGCGAGCCCCTGGACCAGGCGGACGAGGCCCGCGAGCGGGTCATGGACCGCAACCCGTGGACGTACTGGGTGATGGCCCAGGAGGTGAACCGCGAGGGCAAGGTGACCGAGGCCCCCGAGGCGTCGTCCACCGACCTGATCAGCGATCCCCGCAACTACCTGTACCTGGTCATCCGTAAGAGCACGCTGGGCCAGCCGAACACCGACGACGCCTGGGTCGGGCTGTCCGTGGGCGTCCGGCTCTCCGGCAACCCCAACACGTTCCGCTCCAGCGGGGTGTATCCGGCGTGGTCCATCCAGCGGGACTCCCCCGCGCAGACCGCGATCGCGCTCCCGCCGGGCACCGTCGCCGAGGACATCGCCTCCATCCAGGCGACCCGGCTGATCGGCGCGGGATACGACACCGGGGCACGCATCCAGGTCGACTCGATCGAGCAGGCGTTCTTCCTCGGCCCGGACGGCCTGCCGCAGAAGTCCTTCCTGTTCACCCCGGCCAAGGCCACGCTGACCGCCGCGGCCCCCACCGCCACGCTGTTCCGCCGGCCCACCGGCACTTCGTGAGCCGGCGGCGTTCCCGCCGGCGGATCCCTGAGGACACGCCGGCGGGAACGCCGCACCCGCGAGCACCGGGACGGCCTTGATCAGCCCGGCCGCAGCCCGGCCAGGATGGCGGCGTCGCCGTGGACGGCGAGGCCGTCCCCACGCGGACCGGGAGCGGCCGGATCGAGCCGCCCCCACAACGCGAGCAGGACGGGCCCGGCCGGCCCCCGCAGCGCGGCGTCCCCCTTGGCGTGCTCGGGCGTCACCGTGACGGCGGGGCCGTTCAGACGCACCAGCCACTCGCCGGGCAGGTCGGTGAGGTGCACATGCGCGGTGCCCTCGCCCGGCGGCGAGATCCCGGCCGCACGCGCCGCCGGCAGCAGCACCGTCAGCACCTCGTCCACGCCGTCCGCGGCCAGCTGCGGGACCAGCTCCGGCGGCGCACCGAACGCGGCGGCGGCGTCCCAGGCGTGCACCTGGAACTCGTTGGCCAGCCGGCGCGGCCAGAACCCGGCCACCTCGGGGGCGAACCCGGCGACGAACGTCCAGGCCGGCGCGCCCGGATCGACGTCACGAAGCACCGTGAGCGTTTCGGTGACCATCCGCCGGTAGTAGGCGGTGAGCTCGCCGGCCTCCGCGGGCGGGCGGGGCACCAGCTCGGGCGGATCGGTCGTTCCCCGCGGCAGGTGGCGCACCGTCGAGGCGAGCAACCGGGCGACGTGGGAGACCAGGCGGCGGCAGTCCCAGCCGGGACAACTCGGGACGGGTGCGTCGAGATCACGCGACGCGGCCGCCAGCAGGGCGTCGGCGTGGGCCTCGAACTGTGCTGGGTAGTCCATCAGCCGAAGTGTCGCAGCATCGAAGCCACGCCGCCCGAACCCGGCCGGCTCAGGCCGGAGGGACCACGAGGGCCGGTTCACCCAGGTCGGACGCCAGCCGAGCCCACAGGCCGTCCGCCGTGTCGAGGGCGGACGTCGTGCGCGTGAGCAGGGTGGGCGGCGGGACGGGCGTGCCGTCGAAGAGGTTGCCGCAGGCCCTGGCCGCGCCGGCGTAGGCCGCGGCGCCGTCGGACCAGGTCCGAGCCGCCGACTCCAGCGGCGCGGCCGGGATCTCGGCCGCGTCCCGGGCCGCCCGGTCCAGCACCTCACAGGCTGGCCGCAGCGAGATCCCGTCGTTCGCGCCGATGTGGGTGCGCACGTCGGTGGCCGCCCTGGCGACGTCCGTGCGCACCGCCGACGTGGACTGGTACCAGTCGGCCAGCTCGGCCTCGAGGTCGATGGTCGGGGGCGCGGCCGCGCCGGTCTCGGCGTCCGCGCCGTCACCACCGATCAGGAACCACACCCCGATCACCGCGACGAGCCCGACGGCGGCGAGCAGCGCCAGCCCGGTCCGCTGTTCCGGGCGGCTGAGTTCGTCCCACGTCCGGTGGTCGTTGTTACGGCGAGTCACATGTTCCCCCACGCGCCGAAGTGTGCAGGCACAGAACAGACGCGCAGGCGCCCCGCGACGTTGCGATACCCCCGGGGCGCCGCGACTGGCGGAACCCGTCGTACCCGCCGTCTACCGTGATACGACGCCGGGCACGGCGGGCCCGGCTCGTGATGTCACTCGCCCATGAACGGGGTAGCCATGCGGGTGAAGGATCTTCCGATACGGGAACGGCCACGCGAGCGGGCCCTGGCCGCGGGCGCCGAGGCACTCGCCGATCGCGAGCTGCTGGCGCTCCTGCTCGGGTCGGGCTCGCCCGGCTGTGACGCGGTCGATCTCGCCGGGCGGCTCATCGCCCGGCACGGCGGGCTGTACGAGCTCTCACGGGCCGACCCGCAGGAGCTGATCGCGCAGCCCGGGGTGGGGCCGGCGAAGGCGGCCCGGGTCTGCGCGGCCTTCCACCTGGGCCGGCGCGCCCGGCCCCCGGCGGCCGGCGCCACCGGGCTGACCAGCACGGCGGCACTGGCCGAGGCCGCCGCGCCGCTGCTGCGCGGCCTGCGCGGCGAGCGTGTCGTCGTGGTCGTCTGCGACGGCAACGCGGGCATCCTGCGGGCGCGGCTGCTCACGCAGGGCGCGTCCGGCCACAGCCCGCTGAGCATGCGCGACCTGCTCGGCTACGTGCTGCGCTGCGGGGGCTCGTCGTTCGGAGTGGCCCACAACCACCCCGACGGCAACCCCGAGCCGAGCGCGGACGACCGCCGCGTCACCACCCGGCTTCGGGAGTCGGCCGCGCTGCTGGGCCTGCGCTTCCTCGACCACGTGGTCATCACCGACGAGACGTGGCGCCGGGTGGTCGACGCCTGAGCCCGCGGGCGGGACCCGCACCCACACCCTCAAGGCGATCACCCGCGGCCACCGCGGGACCGAAGTAGGACGCTCTTCGCAGGTGACTGCCGACGAGTCTGGTTCGCGAGGCATCGCGGGATGGGCCGGATGCGTACGGAACAGGGCAACGGCGATATTTCTCAGGGAGACGAGGCCGTGCCTGCCGACGACGCCAGCTTTGAACACTTTGTCGCTGACTGCGCGGATCGACTGCTACTGAGCGCCGTGCTGCTCGTCAGCGGCGACTGGGCGGCGGGCGAGGACCTGCTGCAGGGTGCGTTCGAGCGCACCTACCGGCACAGGGGCCAGACGAACGACCCGAAGCCGGAGGCCTACGTCCGCCCGTGCCCTGGTCAACGCGGCCACGTCCCGCTGGCGCAGGCTACGGGCGCGGGTCAGCGAGGTACCGCTGCTCGTCAACGGGAAGTGGACCGCCGACCCGGCCGACTCCAGCGCCGCCGACCCGGCCGACCGGCTCGCCGCGAACGAGGCCCTCATCCGGGCGCTGGGGGCTCTTCCATCCCGGCAGCGGGCGGTGCTGGTGCTGCGCTATTTCGACGACCTGCCCGAGGCCGATGTCGCCGCCGTCCTCGGCTGCACCGTCGGCACCGTCCGCTCCCAGACCTCCCGAGGGTTGGCGAAGCTGCGCAACAGCCCCCAGTTGCGCGGCTTCGCCCCACCGGGCCGCGCACCCACGCCCCCCGTCGGCCCATTGGCCGACGTCCTGGCCAACGAGGGCGTGGACACCGCCACCGCCACCGATGAGCTCGCCGCGGCGGTCTGTCCCGCGCCGGCCCGCCGCGCTCCAGGGGAGGCACTGTGACCGTCGCCGGCCGCACCCCGCCCGACCCCACACCGACCAACCGCACACCGACCGCCGACGACCTGGCCGGAGATATCCGGGCGCTGCGCGGGCCGCTCGCCCGCCGCCGCGCCCCCGTCGAACCGGCCGCGTTCGCCGCCGGCGTCCGTGCCCAGGCCCGCCGCCGACGCACCCGGGGCCTCATCGGCGGCGTCGCGGGCCTGGTCATCCTGGTCGCCGTGGGCATCGCGACCTCCCCGCGCCTGCTCGGCGGTGGCTCCGCCGCCACCGTCGTCGCCTCGACCGACCCGTTGGAGGCCACCCCACCGATGTCCAGAACGCCCCACCCCCACGGCGGCTTCACCGTCGGCTGGCTGCCCACCCGGATGACCCACCGCGGCGACCTGGCGGCGCGGGTCTACGCCTCACCCGGTTCGGACGCACCGAACAACCTGGCCTTCGCCATCGACGGGCTCGGCGGCGACTTTCCCTCTCTGACTGAGGCGGCCGGGTTCTTCGGCCCGTTCACCTACATCAGCCAGTTCGCGCTGCCCGGCGCCACCGACCCGGCCGCGGTGGCCGAGTCAGGCTCCACCGCGCCTGCGGCGCCGGCCGCCGGCCTGATCTCGCCGGCGCTGGTCTGGGTGACCGTCACCTGGGATCCCTACACTGCGCCGAACGCCGCCGCCCAGTTGAGTGACGGCAACCTCCTCGGGCAGGTCGGGGCGGTCGACGTCACCCAGACGACCGTCGCCGGCCAGCCTGCCGACCACCGCTACCGCGCCGCCCTGCTGTGGACGGCGCCGGACGGCGCCCTGGTGGCGGTCGAAGGCGCGGGCCCCGGCCCGGTCGACCCGGCAGTCGTCGCCCGCGTCGCGGAGGGGCTCACACTCGTCGGGCAGCCGCCTCCGCCGGTGCCACCGGACGAAACGACGGCGGAGGCGATCCGCACCGCGTTCCACGACGCCTTCACCGCCGGCGTCCGTGACGACCGGTTCGCCGCCGCGGTGCAGGACGGCCCGGCACTGGCCTCACTGCGCGCCAAGGTGGCGGCCCGGTACCCCCGGTTCGCGGCCACCCTGTCGGTGCAGATCGATCAGATGCTCGTCGTCGCCCCGGGCACCGTCTCGGCGGGGCTGTGGGTCTCGTTCACCGACCCGACAGTGCCTCCTCAGGCCCTGCCTGGCGGCACGCAGCCCCTCGGGCGCCTTCGGCGAGGCGGTGCTCACCCCGGCGGGCTGGCAGGTCACCCGGGCCGCGTACTGCGACCTGGTCATGGGTCTCGGGAGTCCCGACCTGCGCTGCCCGCCCTGACCCTTCCGACACCGGCCACGGGTCTGGACACACTGGCCGCCAGCCGGTCGGAGCGCTTGGTCCAACCGGCTGGCGATCGCTCAGGACTCCGCTGACGCGAGGCCGACGGGGCAGCTGACTCCGGTTCCGCCCAGGCCGCAGTAGCCGTGGGGATTCTTGGCGTCCGACAGGTACTGCTGGTGGTACTCCTCGGCGTAGTAGAACGGGCCGGCGGGCGCGATCTCCGTGGTGATCTCCGGGTAGCCGGCGGCGGTGAGGACGCGCTGGAAAGCGTCCCGGCTCGCCTGCGCGGCCGCGGCCTGGTCCTCGCCGGTCGTGTAGACCGCCGACCGGTACTGGGTGCCGACGTCGTTGCCCTGGCGCATGCCCTGTGTCGGGTCGTGCGCCTCCCAGAAGACCCGCAGCAACTCGGCGAAGCTGACCTTCGCCGGGTCGAAGACGACGAGCACGGCCTCGGTGTGGCCGGTCAGGCCGGAGCAGGCCTCCTCGTAGGTCGGGTTGGGCGTGATCCCGCCCGCGTAGCCGACCGCGGTCGAGTACACCCCCGGGACCTGCCAGAACTTGCGCTCCGCACCCCAGAAACAGCCCATCCCGAACACCGCCGTACGCAGCCCCTCCGGGAAGGGGCCGAGCAAGGACGTGCCGAGGACGGTGTGACGGTCGGGGCCGGTGAAGATCGGCGTGCCGCGGCCGGGCAGGGCCTGGTCGGCAGTCGGGAGGGTCGTCTTGTGGCGACCGAAGAACATCGCGAACCACCTCCGGGAGTTCCGACAGACACAACCACCGCGGACTCCCCCAAGTTCCCGCCCCCCCCGCAGGCCCCAACCCCGTTCCCCGACGCCCTGCACCCCCAAGCATCCTGGCGCCCGGGCCGATATGGGCGGCTGTCTGTGGCGGGTGAGGGAGTCTATAGACTCACTCACCCGCCACGGTTCAGCGATGTCGCCGCGCACCCCGGGCCTGCCGTCGGGGCAGGCGTTCCCGGACACCCGGATTCCCTGAAGACCGACGCCCCCGGGCACCGCGGCGTGCCCGGGCAGCGACGGTCCCTGGGCGCCCCGATGTTCCGCGGGAGTGGACGTCCAGTGGATGTGGGTGGTTCGGGGAGGTGTTCGGGGTGGTTAGGCCAAACTGGGCCAGTTCGGCCGGTTGGGCCCGATCAGAGCACCAGGTCCTCGAGCATGGTTGTGACGAGGGCGGCGATCGGGGACCGCTCGGAGCGGGTCAGGGTGACGTGGGCGAACAGGGGGTGGCCCTTGAGTGTCTCGATGACCGAGGCGACTCCGTCATGACGGCCGACCCGCAGGTTGTCGCGCTGGGCGACGTCGTGGGTGAGGACGACCCGCGAGCCCTGGCCGAGCCGGGACAGGACCGTCAGCAGCACGCCCCGCTCAAGCGACTGTGCCTCGTCCACGATGACGAAGGCGTCGTGCAGCGAGCGGCCGCGGATGTGCGTGAGCGGGAGCACCTCGAGCATGCCCCGATCGACGATCTCCTCGATGACCTCGGGCGACACGAGCGCGCCGAGGGTGTCGAAGACGGCCTGCGCCCACGGTGCCATTTTCTCGTTCTCGCTGCCGGGCAGGTAGCCGAGGTCCTGGCCGCCGACGGCGTAGAGCGGGCGGAAGACGACGACCCGCCGGTGCAGCCGGCGTTCCATGACCGCCTCGAGGCCGGCGCACAGGGCGAGGGCGGACTTTCCCGTACCCGCGCGGCCACCGAGGGAGACGATGCCGACCTCGTGGTCGAGGAGCAGGTCGAGGGCCACCCGCTGCTCCGCGGAGCGGCCGTGCAGCCCGAAGGCGTCGCGGTCGCCGCGGACGAGCTGGATGGACTTGTCGGCGGTGACCCGGCCGAGTGCCGAGGCGCTCCCTCCGGGCGCGGTGAGCACGAGGCCGGTGTGGCAGGGCAGGTCGGCCGCCTCCGCGGCCTCGACGAGCTCCTTGGCGTAGAGCCGGTCGAGATCGTCCTGGCTGACGGTCAGCTCCGCCATCCCGCTCCAGCCGCTGTCGACCGGCGACAGTGCCTGGTACTCCTCCGCGGCGAGCCCGACCACGGATGCCTTCACACGCAGCGGCAGGTCCTTCGTGACCAGCACCACCTCGGCGCCTTCGCGCGCGAGGTTGAGGGCCACCGAGAGGATCCTGGAGTCGTTGTCGTCCACGCGGAACCCCGGTGGAAGCACGGACGAGTCGGTGTGGTTGAGTTCCACTCGGAGCGTTCCACCGGTCTCCAACGGCAGTGGCTGGTCCAGCCGGCCGTGGCGGATCCGGAGGTCGTCCAGGATGCGCAGTGCCTCCCGGGCGAACCAACCCAGCTCCGGGTGGTTTCGCTTACCTTCCAGCTCCCCTATGACGACCAGGGGGAGCACGACATTGTGCTCCGCGAACCGCAGCAGCGCGCCAGGATCAGAGAGCAGCACGCTTGTGTCGACGACATGCGTTCGTGGCACACGCCCACCCGCTTACTCGGAGGTATCCGGGACCGGGCCCCTGAGCAGGAGCCGGGTACCGGCCTCCTGACGTTGTCGCAGTTGCGGCACCGAGGGGCCTCCCGAGTGGCCGACCCGATGTCGGACCACGACTTGAGACGCTAGGGCTCTCACGTTAGCCGCCACCCCGCAAGATGGCGACCAACTTCTTACAACACGCTTCGCTTGTCTTTGTGTGCCCTTCGTGGTCCATGCTCGGCGAAGACTCGGTTCTAGTCACCCTCTGCGAATAATCTCACGGACCGAAACCGATCAGTTCTTCTCAGGTCGCGGCGCCGGCGGCGCTCGGACCTCCTGGCGCGGTGAGACTCTTCCCACCGCGGACCAGCCTCGACGGCACGGGGCCCGTCCCGCGCACCCCGCCCTCGGCTACCCCGCGCCGGCACGGGCCGCGGGCCGCTCTCCCCGCAATGCCGTCCCCGCAATGCCGTCCCCGCAATGCCGTCCCCGCGACGTGGCCGTCCCCGAAACGCCGAACCGGCGCCCGCGAATGATCGCGGACGCCGGTTCGACGCCCCGGGGAGGGACACCGGCCGCGGTGCGGTCGGTCTCCTCCGGTCGTCAGCCGTCCAGACGCCTGGCCCTCGAGGCCGTTCAGCCCTCGAGAAGCCCGGCCCGCGCCGAGCTCAGCCCGCGCGAGCTGGCTGGCTGGCCGTCAGCCGTTGAGGCGCTTGGTGAGGGCCTCGTGCTCCGCCCACAGCTGGGCCGGCAGGCGGTCGCCGAAGGTGTTGTAGTGCTCCGGGATCAGCTCCGCCTCCTGCCGCCACACCTCGGTGTCGACGGAGAGCAGCGTCTCCAGGTCGGCCTCGGAGACGTCCAGGCCCTCGGTGGGGAGCTCGCCCGGGGCCGGGAGGATGCCCAGCGGGGTCTCCGTGCCCTTCGCCTCGCCGTCGAGCCGGCTCGCGACCCAGGCCAGCACGCGGCTGTTCTCGCCGAACCCTGGCCAGAGGTAACGGCCCTCGGGGCTCTTGCGGAACCAGTTCACGTAGTAGATCCGCGGCAGCTTGTCCGGGTCGGCCTTGTTGCCGATCTCCAGCCAGTGGGCGAAGTAGTCGGCCATGTTGTAGCCGCAGAACGGCAGCATCGCGAACGGGTCCCGTCGCAGCTTGCCGATCGCCCCGGCCGCGGCGGCGGTGGTCTCGGAGGAGACGATCGAGCCGAAGAACACCCCGCGCTGCCAGTCCGGCGCCTCGGTCACCAGCGGGACGGCCGTCGCGCGGCGGCCGCCGAACAGGATCGCCGAGATGGGAACGCCGGCCGGGTTCTCCCACTCGGGCGCCATGGTCGGGCACTGGCTCGCCGGCACGGTGAACCGGGCGTTCGGGTGCGCGGCCGGTTCGGTCGAGTCGGGCGTCCAGTCCCGGCCCTTCCAGTCGATGAGGTGCGCGGGCTTGTCCGGAGTGAGGCCCTCCCACCAGACGTCACCGTCGTCGGTCCGCGCGACGTTGGTGAAGACCGCGTTCCCCCACAGGGTCTTGACCGCGTTCGGGTTGGTCTCCTCGCCGGTGCCCGGCGCCACCCCGAACAGACCCGCCTCCGGGTTGACGGCGTAGAGCCGGCCGTCGTCACCGAAGCGCATCCAGGCGATGTCGTCGCCGACCGTCTCGGCCTTCCAGCCGGGCAGCGTCGGGATCAGCATCGCGAGGTTGGTCTTGCCGCATGCCGACGGGAACGCGGCGGCGATGAAGTGGACCTTGCCGGCCGGCGAGGTCAGCTTGAGGATCAGCATGTGCTCGGCCAGCCACCCCTGGTCACGCGCCATGACCGAGGCGATGCGCAGGGCGTAGCACTTCTTGCCGAGCAGCGCGTTGCCGCCGTAACCGGAGCCGTACGACCAGATCTCGCGGGTCTCCGGGAAGTGCGTGATGTACTTCGTCGAATTACACGGCCACGGGACGTCCGTCGCGCCCGGCTCCAGGGGCGCGCCCAGTGAGTGAACCGCCGGGACGAAGAAGCCGTCGTCACCGAGCTGGTCCAGCGCGGGAGTTCCCATACGGGTCATCGTGCGCATGGAGATGACGACGTAGGGCGAGTCCGTGATTTCGACGCCGAGCGCCGAGATGTGCGAACCGAGCGGACCCATGCAGAACGGGACGACATACATCGTCCGTCCCCGCATGCATCCGGAGAAGAGCTCACCCAGCTTCGTGCGCATTTCGGCCGGATCAAGCCAGTTGTTCGTCGGGCCGGCATCCTCGGCCTTTTCCGAACAAATGTAGGTCCGGTCCTCCACACGCGCCACGTCGCTGGGGTCCGAAGCGGCGTAGAAGCTGTTCGGGCGTTTCTCGCCGTCAAGCTGGACGAGAGTGCCCTTGTCGATGAGCAGTGATGTCAGCCGATCGAACTCGGATTCCGAGCCGTCGCACCATTCAATACGGTCCGGCTGGGTGAGTTCGGCGATCTCACGCACCCAGGCGAGCAGCCTGGCGTGCTTGGTGGGGGCGGCATCCAGCCCGGGAATCTGTGCCGCGGTCGTCACAGCTCACACCTCCGGTCGAGTTGAACCTGTCGCGTTCTCGTCCCGTGTGCGAGTGCCGTGAGCCAGGTGCCGCGTTCGCACCCGAACACCACCAGACACCCAGGTACAAACCTGTGGGAAACGGGGCAGTTCGAGGCCGCGTTCAGGATCATTAGACTGTACCGCTCTTTCGGTGCAGAGTCGCGCGGTAGGCAGTACGCGGAAACGTAGGATCCATCACGCACCGGGACGGACTGACCGCCGCTGGTCGGCTCCGCTTCGTGACCCCGATGCCGACCCGATATCGTTCTGCCCCGTGGCCTCCCCCGCACGGCAGACCGTCGGCTCCGACGACGCGACCCCGAACTCCCATCCGCGTGACCTGGTGCGACCGCGCATGCGGGGGTGGCTACACGCCGGAGCATTCCCCGTGAGCCTCGCACTCGGCGTCATTGCGGTGGCACTGGCCACGACACTGAGGGCCCGCCTCGGGGTGGCCGTTTACGCGATCAGCATTGCCGCACTGTTCGGAACCAGTGCCCTCTATCACCGAAAAATGTGGTCGACCTCACGCGCCCGCTCGCTGATGAAGCGCCTCGACCACTCTATGATCTTCATTTTCATCGCCGGCACCTACACCCCATTCGCCCTCATCGCGATGCCGGAGCACACCGCACGCATCGTGCTGGCCGTCGTCTGGGGCGGCGCGGCGCTGGGCGTGCTGGTGCGCATGCTGTGGCTGCACTCGCCACGCTTCCTGATCGTCCCGCTCTACATCGCGCTGGGCTGGGTCGCCGTCTTCGTCATACCCGAGCTGATGCACCAGGCCGGCGTGGCCGCGATGGTCCTGCTACTGGTGGGCGGCGCCTGCTACAGCCTCGGCGCGCTGGTGTACGCCACCCGCCGACCTGACCCGGCGCCCAGCACCTTCGGGTACCACGAGGTGTTCCACGCATTCACCCTCGTCGCCGCCGGCTGTCACTACATAGCACTGATGATCGCCATGCTCGGCTGACTCCCGGCACACCCGCACGTGTTTTTGACGCGGCGGTGACCGCGGCCCCGCCGCCCGCCACCGAAGACCGTGCCCGGATCCACCACGGGCGGTCACCGGACCGGTCACCCGGCCGGGCCAACGGTCCGGCCCCTTGGCCCGGCCGACCGGGATACGAAATGCCGAATCACCCGGGACGGGTGACCGGTGGCCGCCGGCGGATTCACCCTCGGCCGGTCGGACCCCCCGTCCAAGATTCGACGGCAGACAGTCAGGACGGGACTAGATTCCCGGTCCTTCCGACCGGATCTGCTCTACCTTTTCCATCGCTTCGCGCAACCGGGCGAGCCAGGTGTCGGCGTTCTCCCCCACCAGCCGCACGCACCAGGCAAGGGCCTCGCTCCGGCTGCGCGCCACCCCGGAATCGACCAGGGTGTCGAGAACCTGCCGTTCAGGCTGGCGCAGCCGGGTCATCACCGGAACGGACACGGTGGTGAACAACTCCGTACTACCTCCGAGTGACACCCCCCAGGACACGCTGCGGCCGTAGCGCAGTTCCGCCTCCCGGGCCATGCCGATTCGCGCGTCCCGGGTCTCCTCGCGGAATCCGCGGATTCGGCCGACCCGGTCCGCGTCCGACGGCGGCAGCGCGCCGACCACGGTGATCTCGTCCCGGTCGACGGTGACCTTCGGTGGCCCGGTGAACCAGCCGTCGGGTACTCGGCGGGCGAACCACGCGGCGACGTCATCGGCCGGGACGGGCTCGGGCCGTTCGCCTCCCCGTCCGCCCCCACGCCCGCGAAGACCGGCCATGACAGACCCCTCACCTGGTCGGATGGCACGCCCGGTCGGGCGGCACGGTGGCCCCGCCCGGGCCGGCCGCTCACGCCGCGCCCGGCCCGCGCCGCCGATTACATGCTTACACAGCCAATCGTGACAGTGCGCGGGCCGTCCGGACCAGGCACGTTCGGCCTCAGCGAACAAACCGGCCCGTGCCAGTCGGGTCAGGCTGATCGAGTCAGGCTGGAAGCCGCACTCCCAGCCGCGCGCGGACCTCCTCCGGGGTCCGCGCCGGGAGCTCGCAGACGAAGTCCCGGCAGATGTAGACGGCCGGCTCGTCCCGGCCCGCGGTCAGCGGGCCCTCGGTGACGACGACCGCGCCGGGAGCGGTACCGAGCCTGGCCAGACGCTCCAGATCCGGCCGGCCGACCACCGCGACCTCGGCCGGCCCGGCCAGCAGGGCCTCCGCGACGGCACCCGCCCAGCCGGCGAAACGGGCGTCCCGGCTCAACAGCGGGGTGAGCTGCTCGACGGTCGCCCGCGCGCTGTCCCGGTGATCGGCGGAGCCGGTGAGCGCCGCGTAGGTCAGCAGGGCGCCGGCGACGGCCGCCTGGCCCGAGGGGGTCGCCGAGTCGGAGGCGTCCCGCGGCCGGCGCAGCAGCGCCTCGGCGTCGTCCGCGGTGTCGAAGTAGCCGCCGTCCGGCGCCGCGAACCGCGCCCGGACCACATCGAGCAACTCGCCGGCGAGCGCGAGCCAGCCCGCGGTGCCTGTCACCTGGTGCAGCGTGAGGAAGCCCTCGGCGACACACCCGTAGTCCTCCAGCACACCGGCGTTGGGGCCGCGCCGGCCGTCCCGGCTGGTCCGCCACAGCCGGCCCTCGTGCAGGTGGACGTCCCGCAGCAGCTCGGCGGCGCGCTCGGCGGCCCCCACCCAGGACGGCTCGCCCAGCAGCGCGCCCGCCTCGGCGAGCGCCCCGATGACCAGACCGTTCCAGGCCGCGACGATCTTGTCGTCCCGGGCCGGCTGTGGGCGGGTGGCGCGCGCGGCGGCCAGCGCCGCCCGGACCCGGGCGAACCTGGCGGGGTCCTCCGGGTCGGCCTGCAGCATCAGCACGGACGTCCCGTGCTCGAACGACCCCTCCGCGGTGACCCCCAGGACCCGCGCGGCCAGGGCACCGTCGTCGGGGCCGAGCACGTCCACCAGCTGGGCGGGCGTCCACGAGTAGCTCGCGCCCTCCTCGGGATGGCCGCCGGGGCTGCCCGCCGGCACGGCGTCGGCGTCGAGCGCCGAGGCGAAGCCCCCCTCGGGGGTACGCAGGTCGGCGAGCAGGAAGGCCGCGGTCTCGCGCACCACCCGCTCGGCCAGCGGCAGGCCCGTGGCCCGCCACAGATGCAGGTAGACCCGCAGCAGCTGGGCGTTGTCGTACAGCATCTTCTCGAAGTGCGGGACGGTCCACGACTCGTCCACGCTGTAGCGGGCGAAGCCGCCGCCGAGCTGGTCGTACATCCCGCCGCGCGCCATCCGCTCGCAGGTCTCGCGCACCATTCCCAGGGCCCGGCCGTCCCCGGTGCGGGCCCAGCTCCGCAGCAGCATCTCGGCGACCATCGACGGTGGGAACTTCGGCGCCCCGCCGAACCCGCCGTGCACGGAGTCGAACCGGTCGGCCAGCCCGGCGACCGCCCGGTCGAGAAGGTCGGCCGTGATCTGTGTTGTGGCCCCACCGCCGGACGCCGCTCCACCGGGCGCCACCGCCTCCGCCAGCTGGCGGGCGATGTCCGCCCCGGACTGCTCGACCTCCGCCCGGCGCGCCGTCCACGCGTCCACGATGGCCGCCATGACCTGGGGGAACGACGCGCTGCCCCGCATCGGCCGGGGTGGGAAGTAGGTGCCGGCGAAGAACGGCTCGGCGGCCGGGGTGAGGAACACCGTCATCGGCCAGCCGCCGTGCCCGGTGAGCGCGACCGTGACGTCCATGTACACCGAGTCGACGTCGGGGCGCTCCTCCCGGTCGACCTTGATGTTGACGAAGTGCTGGTTCATGTACGCGGCGATCTCGGGGTCCTCGAAGGACTCGTGCGCCATGACGTGGCACCAGTGGCAGGCCGCGTAGCCCACGGAGAGCAACACCGGCACCCCGCGGGTGGTGGCCTCGGCGAACGCCTCGGGCCCCCAGGGCCACCAGTCGACCGGGTTGTCGGCGTGCTGCAGCAGGTAGGGGGACGTCTGCTCCGCGAGCTTGTTGGGCACCGCACCACCATGCCATCGCCACGGCCGGGACATCGGCCGCGCCAGGGCGATCAGGGCCCCTCCGGCCCACAGTCTCGCGACAGCCGTGCGCGGGAGGAGGGGGGCCGTGGCCGAACCGATACGCTGGAGGCCGAAGGTGATCCCCGCTGTTCACTCGCTCCGGTTCACGACCGCCTCGACCGCCACGACCTCGCTGGGCCCGCGGACGGCCGTCGTCGGCAGGGCGCGCGAACGCGGGCGGGTCAACAGTGATCGAAGCCCTGGGATGCGACCTGCCATGAGCGAGACGACCGAGCGCGGCCCCGCCGCGGTGCCCGCGGGAACCGCGGCCGGTGACGGCGACCTGCCCCACCGGTACGACTCCCGGCTGGCCGCCGAGATCGAGCGGCACTGGCAGCAGCGGTGGCTGCGGGAGGGCACCTTCGAGTCGCCGAACCCGACGGGCCCGCTGTCCGAGGGCTTCGAGGCGGTCCGCGGCCGTGACCCGTTCTACGTCCTCGACATGTTCCCGTACCCGAGCGGAACCGGCCTGCATGTGGGCCACCCGCTGGGCTACATCGGCTCGGACGTCTTCGCCCGCTTCCTGCGAATGACCGGGCGCCATGTCCTGCACACCTTCGGCTACGACGCCTTCGGACTGCCGGCCGAGCAGTACGCCATCAACACCGGCCAGCACCCCCGGGTGACGACCGAGGCGAACATCGCGAACATGCGCCGCCAGCTCTCCCGGCTGGGGCTGGGCCACGACACCCGCCGCGAGATCGCCACCACCGACACCGCGTACTACCGGTGGACACAGTGGATCTTCCTGAAGATCTTCGACAGCTGGTACGACGAGGCCGCCGGGCGGGCCCGTCCGATCAGCGAGCTGGTCGAGGAGCTCGACGCCGGGCACCGCGCCGCGACCGGGCCCGGCACGGCCGAGGCGAACCCGCGGCAGGCGGCCTGGTCGGAGCTGACCGCGACGGAGCGCCGCCGGGTCGTCGACGCGCACCGGMTGACCTACATCTCCGAGGAGCTGGTCAACTGGTGCCCGGGGCTGGGCACGGTGCTGGCCAACGAGGAGGTCACGCCCGAGGGTCGCAGCGACATCGGGAACTATCCGGTCTACCGCCGTCCGCTGCGCCAGTGGATGATGCGGATCACCGCCTACGCGGACCGGCTGATGTCCGACCTGGACCTGGTCGACTGGCCGGATTCCATCAAGCACATGCAGCGGAACTGGATCGGCCCGAGCGACGGCGCGACCGTCCGCTTCTCCACGGTCACCGGCGCGGGCGACACTGCCGGCGCGGGCGGGGTGGATGCCCCGGTCGGGCCGGCGCCGATCGACGTCGAGGTGTACACCACCCGGCCCGACACCCTGCCGGGTGCGACCTTCCTCGTCCTGGCGCCGGAGCACCCGCTGGTCGACGCCCTGACCGCCACCTCGTGGCCGGCCGGCACCCCGGCGGGCTGGCGCTTCGCGCAGGAACGCCCTGCCGGTGTCACCGACGGGGAGTGGACGCCCCAGGCGGCCGTCGACGCCTACCGGGCGTTCGCCGCCCGGCGCAGCGACCGCCAGCGCGGCGGCACGGAGATCGACCGCACCGGCGTGTTCACCGGGACGTACGTCCGCAACCCGGTCGGCGGCGGCGTGATCCCGGTCTTCCTGGCGGACTACGTCCTGCTCGGCTACGGCACCGGCGCGATCATGGCGGTGCCCGCGCACGACGAGCGTGACTTCTCCTTCGCCCGGGAGTTCGGCCTGCCCATTCCCGCGGTCCTGGAGCCCGACGAGGCGTGGCTGGCCGAGCGCGGCCTGGCCGCCGGGGCTCCGGCGTCGTCCTGGCCGGAGGCGTTCAGCGGCGAGGGCTCGTATCTGGCCGGCGCCACGGACCGGCCCGTGCTGGCCGGCCTGTCCAAGGCCGACGCGATCAAGACGACGATCAGCTGGCTGGAGGACGACGGCCGCGGCCGGGCGACCCGCTCCTACCGGCTGAGGGACTGGCTGTTCTCCCGCCAGCGCTACTGGGGTGAGCCGTTCCCGATCGTCTTCGACGACGACGGCATGCCCCGCGCCGTACCCGAGGACCAGCTGCCGGTCGAGCTCCCGGAGATGACCGACTTCCGGCCGAAGGCGATGGCCGACGACGACGAGAGCGAGCCCGTCCCCCCGCTGGCCCGGGCCAGCGAGTGGACCACGGTCACCCTCGACCTGGGCGACGGCCCGCGCAGCTACCGCCGCGAGCTGAACACGATGCCGCAGTGGGCCGGCTCCTGCTGGTACTACCTGCGCTACCTGGACCCGACGAACTCCGAGCGCTTCGTCGACCCCGCCGTCGAGCGCTACTGGATGCACTCCGAGCGCGGCCCGGCCGGCGACGGCGGCGTCGACCTGTACGTGGGCGGCGTCGAGCACGCCGTGCTGCACCTGCTCTACGCCCGGTTCTGGCACAAGGTGCTGTACGACCTGGGCCTGGTCTCGACCAGGGAGCCGTTCAAGCGGCTCTACAACCAGGGCTACATCCAGGCGGACGCGTTCACCGACGAGCGCGGCATGTACGTCGCGGCGGCCGAGGTCGTCCAGGGTGCCGACGGGTCGTTCAGCCACGAGGGCGCCCCGGTCAACCGGCGCTCCGGGAAGATGGGCAAGAGCCTCAAGAACAGCGTCAGCCCCGACGAGATGTACGACAGCTACGGGGCCGACACGCTGCGCGTGTACGAGATGGCGATGGGCCCGCTGGACGCCCACCGCCCGTGGCGCACCGACGACATCGTCGGCTCCTACCGGTTCCTGCAGCGGCTGTGGCGCAACATCATCGACGAGGGCACCGGGGAGCCACGRGTCCGTGCCGCCGCGCTCGACGACGAGACCGCGCAGGCCCTGCACCGGACGATCCTGGCCGTCCGCGCCGACTACGCCGAGCTGCGCTTCAACACCGCGGTCGCCCGGCTCATCGAGCTGACGAACCTGGCCAGCAAGCGCTTCGGCGCCGGGCTCGACGGCCCGCCGCGGGAGCTGGCCGAGGCGTTGGTGCTGATGGCCGCGCCGCTGGCGCCGCACATCGCCGAGGAGCTGTGGACGCGGCTGGGGCACACCGGCTCGGTCTGCGCCGTGCCCTTCCCCGAGGGGGACGAGTCGCTGGCGGCGGCCGCGACGGTGCGGCTACCGGTGCAGGTCAACGGCAAGGTGCGCTTCACGATCGACGTCCCGGCCGACGCGGACGAGGCGGCCGTGCGCGCGGTCCTGGAGGCACATGCGGACTACACCCGGCACACCTCCGGGCGCACCATCAAGCGCCTTATCGTGGTCCCCGGCCGGATCGTGAACATCGCCCTGGGCTGAGCCGGCCGGCCGGGCCGACTGAGCCCACCGGCCGACTGAGCCCACCGGCCGACTGACCCAACCGGCCGACTGACCCAACCGGCCGGTAGGCCCAACCGGTGGGGCCGGCCGGGAGAAACGCCCGGCACGGCCCGCCGGTAGGCGATCTCCGGCGGTGGTTCCGAAACGCCCGGGACGCCAACCGCCGCCGGCTGGCACGATGGACGGGTGCTGCCGAGCGTCCTGGTGATCCGGCCGGGCTTCGGAATCCCGGCCGGCGAGCTGGCGTGGCGCTATTCGCGATCCGCCGGGCCCGGCGGCCAGTCGGTGAACACCTCCGACTCCCGGGTCGAACTGTCGTTCGACCTGGCCCGGTCGGGCTCCGTCCCGGAGCAGATGCGGGAGCGGGCGTTGTCCCGCCTTGACGGGCGGCTGGTGGACGGCGTGCTCACGCTCGCCGCCTCCGAGCACCGCTCCCAGCTCCGCAACCGGGAGGCCGCGCTCGCCCGGCTGGCCAGCACCCTCCGGGAGGCCACCGCGCCGCCGCCCCGGCCGCGCCAGGCGACCCGCCCCACCCGCGGCTCGGTCGAGCGCCGGCTGGCCGGCAAGAAGCGCCGCTCCACGATCAAACGTGCCCGCCGCGACCGCCCGGACGACTGAACACCCAGACACCCAGGCAGCAGCACTGGTACCGAGAGCAGCACCCGGCGACCGAGCGGCCGGGCCGCAGGTCAGGCCGGGTCCGGGTCCTTCTCCGCGCCGGTCGCCGTGCCACCGGTCGCGGCGCCGCCTGCCGCCGCACTGCTCACCGCCGCACTGCCTGCCGCCGGTTCGGAGGCCGGCGCCGAATCTTCGGCCGCGGCCCGGCCCCGCTCGCGCGCCTCCGAGCCGAACTCGCCGCTGGCGACGTTCGCCCGCATCCGGCGCAGGCTGCCCGAGAGGAACGTGAACAACGCGACCGAGGCGAGGATCAGCGCGAAGACCACGAGAGCGCCACCGGTACCCGTGCCGATCTCCGCGGCGAGCCGCGTTCCGCCGGATGTGTCACCCACCGACCGGCACCTCCTGTTCACTGTCCGCTGTCCGCTGTCCGATGTCGATGTCCGGTGCGTCTGCCCGTTCCGCGACCCTACGCCGCGCCACCGACAGTCAGCGGATCMCGTTGAACAGATCGTCCTCGGGGAGGACCCCGACCTCGATCAGCGACCGGGCGAGCTGGTAGTCCTCGGTGGGCCACGCCTGGCGCTGCAGTGCCAGCGGCACCTGGAACCACGGCCCGCTCGGGTCGACCTGGGTGGCGTGCGCGAGCAGGGCGCGGTCGCGCACCTCGAACCAGTCGGCGCAGGGCACCCGGGTGGTGAGCCGGCCGGTGTCCTCGGCGCGGTCGATCCACTCGTCGAGCCGCTTGGCATAGGGCGACTCCAGCCCGGCGGCCAGCATTCCCTCGTGCAGGGCGAGGATCCGGTCCTTGTGGAACGTGAGGTGGTAGTAGAGCTTCAGCGGCTGCCACGGCCCCAGGCCGACGTCAGCGCCGACCTCGGGGTAGCGCGCCGGGTCACCGGCCGCCTCGAACGCCTCCACGCTGATCCGGTGCGTCATGATGTGGTCGGGGTGCGGGTAGCCGCCGTTCTCGTCGTAGGTCGTGACGACCTGCGGGCGGAACTCGCGGATCAGCCGGACCAGCGGCCGGGACGCGGCGGCCAGCTCCAGCGTGGCGAAGCTCCCTTCCGGCAGCGGCGGCGGCGGGTCACCTTCGGGCAGCCCCGAGTCGAGGAACCCCAGCCACTCCTGGCGCACGCCCAGGATCTGCCGCGCCCGCTCCATCTCCTCCCGGCGGACCTCGGTCATCCGGGCCAGCACCTCGGGAGAGTCCATTGCCGGGTTGAGGACGCTGCCCGCCTCGCCCCCGGTACACGTGACCACCAGGACCTCGAGGCCCTCGTGTGCGTAGCGGGCCATCGTCGCCGCGCCCTTGCTGGACTCGTCGTCGGGATGCGCGTGGACGGCCATGAGCCGCAGACCACGCTCCTGTTCGTCCGGGAACATGCGACCATTGTGGCTGACGGCCGGACGGGCCCAGCCCAGGCCGACACGGCGACAGCCGGGTGCACGGCGAGCGCCTGACGCGGGCCGGCGAGCGCCTCGCACCGGCCGCCGGGTACCCGGGCTACCGGCCGGTAGCGCCGCAGGGGCAGGCGTTCGGCCAGGCACACGGCCGGCGTTCGGGCGGGTCGCCGGGGTGCCATGCGGTCACCCCGACAGGGTGGGCACGGAAGCCACCCGGTCACCCGGCGAGACCCAGTTCACTTTCGATCTGGAAAAGTCACCGAGAGCCGTGGCAGAATACACCGTCCGCGCACGCTCCGAAGACAGCGAGGTCGCCGGCCGGCACGCCGACATCGTCGTCGGCCCGGCCTCGAGCGAGCCACCGGTCAACGGCCGCGCCGGCCCGTCGCACGGACGGCCGCGCGCGCCGGGAGAACCGACGTCGAGGACGGCCGGAACACCCGCTCGGCTCGGCCTCGTGCCGACCGCCGTGGCGTCGGCCGCGCGCTGACCTCACGAGGTCGGAACGGGGTCGTCGGAACAACGGTGTCGCCGAAACAGAGTCGGACAAACCGGCAACCATGATTCCCTCCAGTAAAGTAAGAACTTTGGTATCCCTCGAGGAGCGTGACGCGTGACGCAGCAGACCTGGCTCACTCAGGAGGCCTACGACCGACTTCGCTCCGAGCTCGACTACCTCACGGGCACCTGGCGGACGGAGATCGCCGCGAAGATCGAGGCCGCGCGGGAGGAAGGCGACCTGAAGGAGAACGGTGGCTACCACGCGGCCAAGGAGGAGCAGGGCAAGCAGGAGGCCCGCATCCGCCAGCTGATGGACCTGCTCCGCGACGCGCGCGTCGGCCAGGCGTCGTCCTCGAAGTCCGGCGAGGCCGGGCCCGGCACGATCGTCGAGATCCGCTTCCCCGGGGAGAAGGAGACCGAGCGGTTCCTGATCGGCTCACGCGAGGACCACAGCGCGAGCATCGAGGTGTTCTCCCCCGCCTCCCCGCTGGGCGGCGCGGTCACCGGACACAAGGCCGGAGACACGGTGAAGTACACGCTTCCCAACGGCCGGCCGGCCACCGTGGAGATCGTCTCGGTCGCGCCGTACGCGTCCTGAGGGCGTCGCCCTACGTGTTCTGAGGACGTCTCGGGCGAGCGGTGCGGAGTACGCCATAAGCGGACGGCCTCCCACTCCGCTGCGCGCGGGCCGGCGTGGACGTACCGTCGGCTGGTGGCAGATCCGCCGGCTCCGCACAGTCCGTCCACGCCTCCGACGAACCCGATCACCGTCGGCTCGACGGCCCGGAAGACGACCGACGCCCCCGGGTCCGGAACTCCGCCGACCGAGATCACCCTGGCTGACCTGCGCAGATCAGGGCACCGGCAGCGCTCGGTGCGCGCCGAGCTGCGCGGCAACCTCCTCGCCAGGATGCGGGCCGACGAGACCCGTTTCCCGGGCATCGTCGGTTTCGACGACACCGTCCTGCCGCAGGTCGAACGGGCGCTGCTGGCCGGGCACGACATCGTCTTCCTCGGCGAGCGCGGGCAGGGCAAGACCCGTCTGATCCGCACACTCGTCGGCCTGCTCGACGAGTGGTCGCCGGCCGTCGCCGGCTGCGAGATCAACGACCACCCCTACGCGCCGGTGTGCGGCCGGTGCCGCCTGCTGCTCGCCGAGGTGGGCGAGCGGCTGCCCATCGCCTGGCGGCACCGCTCGGAGCGCTTCGGCGAGAAACTCGCGACCCCCGACACCAGCGTCGGCGACCTGATCGGCGACGTGGACCCGGTGAAGGTCGCCGAGGGCCGCACCCTCGGCGACCCGGAGACCGTCCACTACGGGCTGGTCCCGCGGACCAACCGCGGCATCTTCAGCATCAACGAGCTGCCCGACCTGGCCGAGCGCATCCAGGTCTCGCTGCTCAACGTGCTTGAGGAGCGCGACATCCAGGTCCGCGGCTACATGCTGCGGCTGCCGCTGGACATCCTGCTGGTCGCCTCGGCGAACCCGGAGGACTACACCAACCGTGGCCGGATCATCACGCCGCTGAAGGACCGCTTCGGCGCCGAGGTCCGCACGCACTACCCGCTGCGCCTGGACGACGAGCTGCGGCTCATCCGGCAGGAGGCCGTGGTCTCCTGGGCCGACTCGCCGCTGGGCCGGCCCGAGCTGCCCGACCACCTCATCGAGGTGGTCGCCCGGTTCACCCGGGCAGTGCGCGACGCGCCGCAGGTGGACCAACGCTCGGGTGTGTCGGCCCGGCTCGCGGTGGCGGCGGCGGAGACGGTGGCCGCCTCGGCCGTCCGCCGGGCGGCGCTGACCGGCGAGGACACCGCCACCGCGCGGGTCGTCGACCTGGCCGCGATCGTCCCGGCGGTACGGGGCAAGGTCGAGTTCGACCAGCTCGAGGAGGGCCGCGAGGACGAGGTCCTGGCCCTGCTGCTGCGCCGCGCGATCGCGGAGACCTTCCGGGCGAAGCTGGCCGGCACCGACCTCTCCGGCCTGCAGCAGCGCTTCGAGCGCGACGGCGCGGTCGAGACGGGCGATCTCGTCCCGGCCGCCGAGCTGCTGCGCCGGATCGGTCCCGTCCCAGGCCTGGCGGCGATCCTCAACCGCCTCGACATCGACGGCGCGGAGTCGCCGGGGCTGGCCGCGGCCGCCCTGGAGCTGGCGATGGAGGGCCTGCACCTCAACCGCCGGCTCGCCAAGGAGGAACTGCCCGGCCGGACGGTCTACGGGGGCTGACCGCCGGCGCCGGGCCCCGCACCACTCCGCCAATCCGCGACGCCACCGGCGCGACGCCGGACGCGGCCGCGGCCGCACGGCACAGGCCACCCAGGAGGAACCGGTGAGTTCCGGACAGTTCCGCTACGGCCCATGGGACGGCGGGCCGGACCCGCTGGCCTCCCCGTTCTCCGCGACCGACGCCATGGACGAGATGTCCCGGCAGATCCTCGAGGGGCGCACGCCCCGGGAGGCCCTGGAAAGCCTGCTGCGCCGGGGCATGCCGAACCGCCGCGGCCTGGACGACCTGCGCCGCGCGATCGAGCGCCGGCGCCGCGAGGCCCGCTCGCGCGGCCGGCTGGACGGCACCCTCGAGGAGGTCCGCCGGCTGCTCGACACCGCGGTCGGGCAGGAGCGGGCCGCGCTGTTCCCCGACCCGGCGGACGAGGCGCGGATGCGCGAGGCGGAGCTGGACGCGCTGCCGTCCGACCCGGCCCGGGCCGTGCGCGAGCTGGCCGACTACGACTGGCGCTCGCCGCAGGCCCGCGAGACCTACGAGCAGATCTCCGACCTGCTGCGCCGCGAGGTCCTCGACGCGCAGTTCCGCGGCATGAAGCAGGCGCTGCAGGGCGCCTCGTCCGAGGACATGGCCCGCGTGCGCGAGATGGTCCGCGAGCTCAACGAGCTGCTGGAGGCGGACGCCCGGGGTGAGGACGCCCAGGGCCGCTTCGACGAGTTCATGCGCCGCAACGGCGAGTTCTTCCCGGAGAACCCGCGCAACCTCGACGAGCTCGTCGACGTGCTCGCCCGCCGGGCCGCGGCGGCGGCGCGCCTGCTCGCCGGGCTGACCCCCCAGCAGCGCCAGGAGCTCGCCGACCTGATGTCCACCGCGATGGAGGACATGGGCCTGGCCACCGAGATGTCCCGGCTGTCGCAGGCGCTGCGGTCGGCCCGGCCGGGCCTGGACTGGGGCGGACGCTCGCGCGGGCGCGGCCGGGGTCGGTTCTCCGACGCGATGACCGGCGAGGAGCCGCTCGGCCTCGGCGACGCGACCAGCGCGCTCGAGGAGCTGGCGGAGCTCGACGACCTCGCGGCCTCACTCAGCCAGGACTACCCGGGCGCGTCCCTGGACGACGTCGACCCGGAGGCCGTCGAGCGCGCGCTCGGCCGTTCGGCCGTCGACGACCTGCGCAACCTGCAGCAGATCGAGCGGGAGCTCGAGCGGCAGGGGTTCGTCACCCGCCGCGCCGGAGCGCTGGAGCTCACGCCGCGGGCCGTCCGGCGCATCGGGGAGTCGGCGCTCGCGCGGATCTTCCGCGAGGTGGCGGCACGCGGGCGCGGCGACCACAGCCTCACCGACGCCGGCTCGGCCGGTGACCTGCTCGGGACGTCCCGGCGCTGGCAGTTCGGTGACACCCAGCCCATCGACGTCGTCCGCACGGTGCGCAACGCGGTGCTGCGCGGCGGGCCGCCGGGGCGGGGCCGGCGGATCCGGCTGGCGGTCGACGACTTCGAGGTCGCCGAGACGGAGCGGCGCACCAGCGCGGCCGTCTGCCTGCTCGTGGACCTCTCCTACTCGATGGCGCTGCGCGGCACCTGGGGGGTGGCGAAGTCGACCGCGCTCGCACTGCACACCCTGGTGGCCACCCGGTTCCCGCAGGACAAGGTGCACATCGTCGGCTTCTCCGACTACGCCCGCGAGCTGCGCCCGGTCGAGCTCGCCGGGCTCGACTCGGAGATGGTCCAGGGCACGAACCTGCAGCACGCGCTGCTCATCGCCGGACGGCTGCTGCGCCGCTACCCGGACTCCGAGCCGGTGATCATGGTGGTGACGGACGGCGAGCCCACAGCCCACCTGCAGCGCAACGGCACGCCGTCCTTCTCCTGGCCGCCGCTGCCCGAGACACTGGAGCTGACGCTCGCCGAGGTCGACCGGCTGACCCGCCGCGGCGTCACGATCAACGTCTTCATGCTGGACGACGAGCCCCGCCTGGTGCGCTTCGTCGAGGAGATGGCCCGCCGCAACGGCGGGCGGGTGCTCTCCCCGGACCCGTCCGCGCTGGGCAGCTACGTCATCCGGGACTACCTGCGCTCCCGCGGCTCACGGCGCGTCGCCCGCTGAGCCCCGGGTCGGCCGGCGAACCACCCGACCCAACATGAGCACCATGAGTTATCAACCTGCTACCGTGCGCACTCGTGGTGGCAGAGCGCGGACGCGGCGACGGACTCGGAACCCCCCGGCGCCGGCGGTGGGTCGCCGCGGCCGCGGTGGCGGCGGCACTGTGCTCGGTCGCCCCGACCGTCCCGACGCTGGCGGCCGCCGCCGCCGGTGACCTCCCGGCCGGCGGTGCCACCGAAGCCGTCCCGCCCGCGCCCTTCTCGGACCTGCCCGGCCCCTTCGCCGGCCCGTACTCCGAACCGCTCGGACGTCCCTACGCCGAGCCGATGTCGGCGCCGGTCGCGGCGAGCCCCTACGAGCAGTCCCGGATCGAGCGGTACTGGTCCGCCGACCGGCGCGCCCGGGCGCAGACGGCGGACGCGGCCGAGCGCGGCGACCGGCCGGCCCCGTCCGCACTGGAAGGGGCCGCCACGGCCGGCGAGGCCCAGCGCGACGCCACGCCGCCGCCGCCGAGCACCGGCGCCCCCTACGTCTACGGCGGGCTGGCGACGAAGACGGTCGGCCGGCTGTTCACCACGCTGCGCGGTGTCGACTACGCCTGCTCGGCGACGGTCGTGTCCAGCCCGGGCCGCGACCTGGCCGTGACCGCGGGCCACTGCCTGCACCAGGGCACGGGCGACCAGTTCGCGACGAACGTCGTCTTCATGCCCGGATACTCCGAGGGACGGATGCCGTACGGGCTGTGGACAGCCCGCCGGATCACTGTCACCCCGGGCTGGGGCCTGGACGGGGACTTCGACTACGACACCGGGTTCGTCCTGTTCAACGCGCGCGGGGGCCGTCACGTCGAGGACGTCGTCGGCGCCCAGCGCATCGCCTTCAACCAGCCCCGCACCTTCGCGCAGTACGCGTTCGGATACCCGCGGCTGGCGCCCTACGACGGCAACCGGCTGGTCTACTGCGCCGGGGCTCCCTCCCCCGACCCGTACGGGACGGTGTCGCTCGGGCTGAACTGCGACATGACCGGTGGCGCCAGCGGCGGACCGCTGATCATCGGGCTCGGCCGGGCCGGGCCCGGGGCCGGCTGGGTCGACAGCGTGGTCAGCTACGCCTACGTCGGCGAGTCGCAGACCATCTACGGCACCTACTTCGGGCGGGCGATCGAGCTGCTGTACTACCAGGCGATGGAGCTCTGACCGCCGCGGCGGGACCCCGAAGGTGGACCCGAAGGTGGAGTCGTGCCGCCCCACGGCGGGCGCCCCGCCGGCGCTGGATACGGTCTCGACATGCCGCACTCGGGCAGCTTCGGGCTCTTCCTCACCCTCCACGTGCTCTCGGCCGTCCTGCTCGTCGGGCCGCTCTGCGTCACGACCGCCGCGGCTCCCGGGCTGGTGCGGACGGGCCCGGCCGGCCTGCCCAGGATGCGCGCCGCCGTGCGGACGACCAGGTACTACCCGCCCGCGACCATCCTGATCGTTCTTTTCGGGCTGGTGATCGTGCGGCAGGGGTCGTTCGGCAGCGTCCGCGGGTTCGGCGACCCGTGGCTGGCGGCGTCGATCGTGCTGTGGCTCGCGGCGGTCTCGATCACGATGACCGTGGTCGCGCGGAACCTGCAGAAGGCCGTCCACGAGATCGAACGCGGCGGTGACGCGCGCCGCCAGCTCCCGATGATCACCATCGGGGCCGCGGCCGCCGTCACCTGCTGGGTCGTGGTGATCGCGCTCATGGTGGTGAAACCGGGGTCCTGACCATGCTGTCCGGGGCCCGCGTGCGCGCCGCATCCGCGCGCACGGTCTCGCCGTGGTGCGTGACGTCCTCCAGCCGGTCCAGCAGCCGGCTCCAGATCTGTCTGGGCAGGTCGTGCCCCATCCCGTCAATCTCCATCAGCTCCGCGGACGGGATCGCGGCCGCGGTCAGCCGTCCACCGCGGACGGGGATCAGCGGATCGAGCGTGCCGTGTACGACGAGGGCCGGCACCCGCAGCGCGCGCAGCGCCTCGGTGCGGTCCGGCGCCACCAGGACGGCGGCGAGCTGCCGGGCGACCCCCGCGGGGTTCTGCCGCCGCTCCCAGAGCACCGCCGAGCGGGTGCGCAGCCATTCGACGTCGAGCACGAACTCCGGCGAGCCGATGACCCGGGCGGACTCCTCGGCGGCGAGGACGAACTCCGCCAGGTTGGTCGGGCTGGGGCGCAGCAGCAGGTCGACCGCCTCGTCCGTCGGCTTCACGGTGGGATCGCCGGGGTGTGACATCACCGAGGTGATGCTGCGCACCCGCTCGGGGCTGGTCAGCGCGAGGATCTGCGCCACCATCCCGCCCAGCGAGAGGCCCAGGACGTGGGCGGAGTCGAGCCCGAGGACGTCCATCAGGCCCAGCGTGTCGGCGGCCAGGTCCTCGAGCCGGTAGGGCGCGAGCTCCGTCTCGCCGTTCACGATGGCCAGCAGGTCGGGCTCGCCGTGCCAGTCGAGGTGAGTGGAGTGGCCGACGTCCCGGTTGTCGAAGACGATCACCCGGTAGCCGCGCCGGACCATGCTCGCGAGCAGCTCGGGATGCCAACCGACGAGATGCTGTCCCATCCCGCTCACGAGTACCAACGGCAGTCCGTCCGGATCACCGTGCACCTCGACGGCCAGCTCGAGGCCGTTGACGGGAACGATTCTCATGCCCGGGACGGTAGCGACCACCCGGCCGTTTCGTCAGTGCACGGCCGCGAATCGGCTTCATGTCACCCGCGTCACACAGGGGTGATCCACGTGCCCTCGGGGTGACCCACCTCCCGCCCCGGGCCGGCCGGTGGCCCGTCGGGGAGCGCCGCACCGCCGCATCAACTACTTTCAGTAGTTGACTGTACTCTTTCCGTAGCAGACGCCGGGCGGTTGCGCGTGGTATTCCCAACGATCGAGTTCGCCGCGTTCCTGGTGGTCGTCATGGCCGTCTCCTGGCTGCTCATGCCGGTCCCACTGCTGTGGAAACCGTTCATCCTGGGCGCCTCCTACTTCTTCTACGCCTACGCGGACGCCCGGTTCGTGCTGCTCATCGTCGCCTCCACCCTGATCAACCAGGCCGCGGCGGTCGCCATCCACCGCTTCCGGGACAGGCGAATCCTGATCGCCGCCATCGCCTGCGACCTCGGACTGCTGGGCTGGTTCAAGTACTACGGTTTCTTCGCGCTGTCCGTCGACCGGGCCCTGCAGGATGTCGGGCTGCCCGCACCGCTGCCGCTGCTGCAGGTCGCGCTGCCGATCGGAATCTCGTTCTTCACGTTCCAGGCGCTGTCCTACGTGATCGACGTGTGGCGGGGCGACATCCGCCCGGTGTCACTGATCGACTTCGCCGTCTACGAGGCGTTCTTCCCGCACCTCGTCGCCGGGCCGATCGTGCGGGCCAGCGAGTTCACCCCCCAGCTCACCGCGCCGCGGGACCCGCGCCAGGTACAGGCGACCAGGGCGGTCTTCCTCATCGCGGGCGGACTGGTGAAGAAGGTCGTCCTCGCGGACCTGCTCGCCACCCGCATCGTCGACCCGGTCTTCGACGCACCGGGACAGCACTCCTCCGGCGAGATCGCGGTGGCGGTCTACGGCTACGCCGTACAGATCTACTGCGACTTCTCCGCCTACTCGGACATCGCGATCGGCGTGGCCCTGCTGCTCGGCTTCCGCTTCCCCGACAACTTCGACCGCCCCTACACGGCCACCAGCCTCCAGGACTTCTGGCGCCGATGGCACATGACGCTGTCCCGGTGGCTGCGCGACTACGTCTACCTCCCGCTGGGCGGAAACCGCGCGGGCCGCCGCCGGACGTACGTCAACCTGATGATCACCATGGTCCTCGGTGGACTCTGGCACGGCGCCGCGTGGACGTTCGTCGTCTGGGGCGCCCTGCACGGCGGCGGACTCGCCGCCGAACGCGCCTGGCGCGCCCGCCGCGACGGCCGACCGCGCCCGGTGGACGGATTCGGCGGCGGCGGTACCGGTGACGTCGGCGGCGGTGGGGTCGGTGGAGTCGGTGGAGTCGGTAGGCCGATGGTGCCCGCGCCGGCCCGGTCCCTGGAGGTGCCGGTGGGCGCCCTGGCGGACCGGTCGGGCCCCACCGGCGCGGCCGTCGCGGTCGGCGGCGCCGCCCCGGTCGCGGTCACCGTCCCGATGCACGGCCGGCGGCACACGTCACAGGCCTGGCTCGGACGTCTCGTTGTGTTCCACTTCGTCTGCGCGGCCTGGGTGCTGTTCCGGTCACCCGACCTCGCGACAGCCGGCGAGATCTTCCATCGCCTGCTCACCGCCGGCGGACCATCGCCCCTGGTGACGAACACCGTGCTGGTCGCCATAGCGGTCGGCCTCGGCACGGCCGCCGTCCCCCGGCCCTGGTGGATCCGGGCACAGCAGGCCTTCGCCGCCCGCCCACTGACCGTGCAGATCATCATGGTGGTCGCGTTCCTGCTGGTCATCTACACCTTCGTCGGTCAACAGGACGTCGCGCCGTTCATCTATTTCCGGTTCTGACGAAGCCCGCGCCCGCGCGTCATCCGCCTGCCGCACCCCGCACGCCGCACATCGGACGCACCAGGCGCACGGCCTGCACCGACAGTGATCATCACTTAAGGTAACCACCTGAGCACATAGAACTCGACAGTCTCGGGGGAGGCCATGACGCAGCGCGACGAGCCCGCGGCATCGGCGCCAACCGCGCCGGCTCCCCGCCGGGATGGCGACCGGCCGCCGACGGCCGCGCCCGGTGCACCGGCGCAGCCCGGCGTATTGGCTCCACGGACCCGTCCGATGACGCCGGAGGCCAGGTCACCGAGCGCGCCGACCGCTCCGGCGGCGCCCCCCACGGCTCCCCCTCCCTCCCCGCGCGCGAAGCCGCCCACGCCCGCGGAGCCCGCCAAACCCACGGAGCCCGCCACGCCGGCCGTGTCGGCCCGGCGGGCGCTGCTGTTCGTCGTGGCCTGCCTGGCCCTGCTGGCGGTCCTGCGCTCGGCCGCGATGGTGCACGCCGGTGAGGGGATGCCGCCCGGCACCACCCGGGACCTGGTGCTGGGCGTGGCCCGTCCGTTGGACGAGGTCACCTCGGCGCTGCGGCTCAACCAGCCCGACCGGCTGCTGACGAAGGCCTTCGGGCACCCCGACCCGACCGTGGGCAAGGCCGACGACTCCGAGCTCGCCGCCGCGGCCGCGCTCGCCGAGCCCGACGCCAACACCGGCACCGGCACCGGCACCGGCCAGGTCAAAGACCGAAGCCGGGACGGCGACGCGGCGGACGCGCTGCGCACCCCCACCCCCGCCGACCCGCTGCGAGTGCTGGTCACGGGTGACTCGTTGACCGAGTCGCTGGGACCGACGATCACAAAGACGGCACCGCCGGCGATCCGCGCCGAGACCGACACCCGATTCGGCACCGGCCTCGTCCGCCCGGACTTCTTCGACTGGGCCACCCACGCCCGTCACCAGGTCGCCGAGCGCGACCCCGAGGCGGTGGTGGTGGCGATGGGCGGCAACGACGGCCAGGGCATCACCCAGCCGGACGGCACGATCCTCCCGGCCGGCTCACCGCAGTGGGAGGCCGAGTACCGCCGCCGGGCGATCGTGCTGATGCGCATCTGGTCGGACGGCGGAACCCGCCGGGTGTACTGGCTCGGCCTGCCTCCCGCCCGCTCGACCACACTGAACGGGTACTTCGCACGGATGAACGAGGCGACCCGCGCGGCCGCCGACCGGGTTCCCGGGGCGCGCTTCCTGGACCTGCGGCCGACCCTGTCGGACGGCGGCGCCTACACCGACTATCTGACGGACGGCGGCGGCCACTCGGTGCTCATCCGCACCCGTGACGGCGTCCACCTGACCCTCGACGGCGCACGGCTGGCAGCGGGCCCGGTCCTGCACACACTCAGCGGAGACTGGCACCTGAGCTGACACCGGGCACCACAACGCACGGTCGGGACCAGCAGACCGGAACCAGCACAGCCGGGACCAGGCACGGCCGGGGTCGGCGGCGCCGGGGTCAGCGCGGCCGGAAGCCGAAACCCGGGCCGTCGAGATCGTTGCGGGCGGTGCTCACCGCGGTGAGCGCGCGGCCCATCAGATCGGCCTTCCGGCCCGGCGCGGCGGACCGGTCGGCCGAGGTGACGGCGTCGAGGAAGTCGTCCGCGAGGACGATGAGCTGGTCGGGCAGGGCGTGATCCGCCACCCGCGGCGGGCGGACGCCGAGCGGAGCGCCGCTGCCGGCCTGCCGGCCGAGCATGGCCAGCTCGTCGATCAGCGTGCGGAGCCGGGCGGCGCGCGTCTCCCCGGTGGGGATCCGCACGTCCCAGGAGGAGCCCGTCCAGCTCCGCACGCGGGAGAGCAGGAGGTTCGTCTGCCGGGACAGCTCGCGGACCGAATCCGACATCCGGGCAGGATACCCGACGATGGCACTCTCGGGTCTTGCTCAGACGTGTGGTATGAGGCACGCTCGCTTCATGGTCCGTTGACGTCGGGTTCAACCTCTGGAGGCGCGCATGTCGCAGTACCGCTCCCCGCAGATCCACCAGGGACTCATCGACCGCATGCCGAAGGCGACCGGACACGACGTCGGGCACTGGCTCGCCCGCCTGCACGACGGGCCTGGGCTGCTGCGCTTCTCGGAACGAGTGGGCTGGCTGCGGKACGCGCACAGCCTGCCGCACCGGTACGCGGCGGCCGTGGTGCACGAAGCCGACCTGCGTCGGCGCGCGATCCGCGTCTGATCGATGATCCCGGCCGGCGGCCGGGCGCGGGCCGGGCTGCCGGCCCGACCCGACCGCCGGCAGGATCGGTCCGGCGGGGCTGTCCGGCGGGCGCGGGCTCGCTGGACCAGAATGGCGGCGTGGATCTCGCCGCCGCCCGGGCCTTCGTCCTGGAGCATCATCGTGCCGTCCTGGGTACCACCCGCCGTGACGGCACCCCGCAGCTGTCTCCCGTGCTGGTCGGCGTGGAGGGCGACGCGCTGGTGATCAGCACCCGCGTCACCGCGCTGAAGGTCACGAACATCGAACGGGATCCGCGGGTGCACCTGTGTGTGCTCCCCGACGGCTTCTTCGGGCCGTGGGTGCAGATCAGCGGCACGGCCGAGATCATCCGGCTACCCGACGCCCTTGACGGGCTGGTCGCCTACTACCGCCAGATCTCGGGGGAGCACCCGGACTGGGATGACTACCGTGCCGCGATGGTGCGCGAGCAGCGCTGCCTGATCAGGGTCACGCCGACCACCGCGGGCCCGGACCGCTCCGGCTGAGGCCACCACCATGCACCGTTGCGGATCAGTGATCATTAGTGCTCACCAGCTCCGCAGCCGTCCCTTGCGGGGCGGCGGTCCCGGTCTGACCGGCCGGAGCCGTGCCGAGTTCCCGCTTCACGGCCACCTGCCCGCCGGGGCGTACGGGGCTACTGGCGGAGCTTGGAAAGCAGGCGCAGCAGCTCCAGGTACACCCACACGAAGCCGATCAGCAGACCGAACGCGGCCCGCCAGGCCTCCTCGCGAGGCGCGCCGGAGGCGACCGCCCGCTCGATGTAGTCGAAGTCGAGGATGAACTGCAGGCTGGCCACCGCGAGCACCGCGATGCTGAACAGGATGCCCAGCGGCGACGCGTCGTTGATCACGGGCAGGTGACTGCCGGACACGGCCCTGATGACGAGGTCGGTGACGCCAAGCAGCACCACGCCCAGTAGAGCGCCCGTGACGATCCGCGCCATACGGGGGGTGGCTCGGAGCCGCCGGCTGCGGTAGGCGACCAGCATGGCGATGAACACCAGCGCGGTGCCGAGCAGCGCCTGGAGCACGATGCCCGAGAACGCGGACTCGTAGAACCGCGAGACCCCGCCGACGAGCAGGCCCTCCAGCACGGCGAAGACCACCACGAGCGGCGGGCTGATCCGGCTGCGGAGCGAGATGACGAAGCTCAGCGCGAGCGCCGCGACGCCGGCCCCGAGCGCGATGCCCGGCGAGTCGGGCGAGAGGTACCAGCCGAAACCCGCGCCGACCAGCATCACCGCGAACACGCCGAGCGTGTGCATGACGACGTCGTCGAAGGTCAGCCTGTCGTGCACCGGGGTGGGCGGCAGGCCACCCGGCCACGGAGCAGGGCCGCCCTGCGGCCAGGGACCGGCCGGCGGGACCGGCGAACGGCTCTGACCGAAGCCCGACCGGGTGAACGCCGGGTTGGATGAACGCAGCTCTGCCATCGGGCCTGGACCTCCCCAGCGAGTCGCGGACGGGCCACCTGCCGCACGCGATCGCACAGTACAACGGCCACCGGATGACGACCGTTCCGCACCCGGTGCGCAACGTGATCCCGTCGGCAGGCCGGAGACGATCAGCCGATCGCCGGGTGGCGCAGCCCGGGGGCCTCGCCCATCGATCAGCAACAGAAGGGGCGAAAGGGACAGGAATGGACGCAATGCGCGTCCCAGTGGGAATCAGACCGTACGGAGGCGCCCTTCAGGCGAAGGGGGGCAAGACTGATCAGAGCCTGTCGACCGCCGCGCCTCGTAATCCCCCATGGGGGATTACGAGGCGCGGCGGTCGACATTGATGGGTGCCGGTGGTCGGAGTCGAACCGACACTCGAGCTGTTTTTAGGACAGCCTCCTCTACCTGTTGGGATACACCGGCTCGTTCACATCGCTGATGTTTCTACCACGCTACGTAGGGTCTGGGAATGACACATCGCAGGAAAAGTCGTGCGGAGAGGCCGGCACGGACGAATTCGTGACTCTTTGTGACGACGGTGACGCGGACGCCGCTCTCCCGCGGCGTGCGGTCACTCCACGGTTCGAATCCGGGAGGGGGCGGGGACGGCCACGGGCTCACCCATGACGCTCCCCCAGCCCCCCTCGGGCCCGTCTCCGGCCCGCCCCCCGCCGCACGCGCGAAGATCAAGAATACCGAATGTCCCGGTCCTTCCGACCCCCGCCCACGGACGGACGACGCTCCGCCCACCGGGGCCGGGCCGGAGCCAGGCTGGTGCCCGGCGGTCCGGCGCCACGCGTTCCCGCCGGCAGGCCGCCCACCGGCACCCGCCGTCCCGGCCGACCGGCGGGCCGGCAATCCCAGTCGTGGCGGTCGATCCCGCCAGGCGACCGCGGCCGCGCCCTCGCGCGCGAGGGCGCGGCCGCGGAGGCCGCCCGAGCGTCGGTTGCGGCGTGCGACCTGTCCACCGCCGGCCCGGCGACTCCGTGCCGAGCGCGAGCGCCGCCGCCGGGCCCGGCGGCGAGGATGACAGCGGGGCGTGTTCGAGGAGGGCCCTCCGGTGCGGCAGCGGCGGGTCGGACCGGTCCGACCCACCGGGCGAACCAGCCGGCCGGCTAGGTGGTGCGACAAAGCGCCCACCCGGGCGCGAAAGACGTCGCGCGCCGGGCGCCGGCGCGGCCCGGCGGCACCGTCCCAAACGATTCGAGTCGTTATCAGCGATGCGGCGAGGGAATCCGCACCCACGGCAGCCGCGTGAACGGCCACCGGCGCTCACGGCGCCAATCGGAATTCGGTACCAGTGCCGAGCAGAATCCTCCGGCATGCCCTCGATGTTGTTCTGCCGACACCGACCGGGGACGGCGGACCTATTTCGAAGGCCATTCAGCGGGCACCGGGAAGGCGGTCTCGGCTCCGACTCCGTCGAGGACGGCCCGCGGACGCGCGGACCAGGCCCGGCGGCCCCGACCCGGCCGGCCGTCTCCGGGTCGCCGGCCCTCCCCCGGCGTCTCCGCCGGGCCGCCCACCGGTGCCTGCGCGGTCCGCCGTTCCGGGGTGACGCTGGCCACACAGTGGCATCCCAACAGGCACCTGGAGGACACCTTCCGCATGGGATCGGAAGCGCAAAGCGACATCACGAGCGACCTGGACCCGGGGCCACCCGTCCTGGGCGAAGGGGGCCACGCGACCACCGCCGGACGCCACTCCCGGGCCGGACGGCCCGACCCGGCCCACCACGACGGCCGGCGGGTTCGCCGGTCGGTATCCCCGCAGACAATGAGATCCGCGGTAAACCACCTTCTCGACGAGGAAAAATGCGGCTGCCACGGGCAGACACGCCAAGCCTCGAAGACCACACCGAGCCTTCGCCGCACGACCCGTCCGTTAGTCTGATAGGCGGTCGCGGCGTGATCTGGCCCACTGTCCCCGCATACGGGAAGTCGTGCTCCCGCCGGATACGGTAATGGGCGTTTCCGCAAGACTCGACCTTCACCGTGGTTTCGGTCACCTGGCCGCGCGGCGATTCGCGGCCCCACGCAACGCGCCCCACCGAGGACGACCCGGGCTCCCGTCCGGGCGGCCCGGGACGTCACCGGAGCGAGCCGGGCGCCGGACGATTGCACGCCGGAGCCTCCCCGGAGCCGGCGCGCGGGACCACCGTCAGCTCGCGGGACCACCATCAGCTCCGCGGGGCCACGATGCCGCCATCAGCCCTTTTGGGCCACCGGATCGGCCACGGCGGCGGCGAGGACGGCGTCGAGCATCGGCTCGGTCAGCCGGCCGGTGAACGTGTTCTGCTGGCTCGGGTGGTAGCACCCGAGGACCCGCACCGGACCCGCGTCCGCCGTGACGCCGTGGCCGAACGGAACGCGCCGCGCCGGCGTCGGATAGCCGGCCCGCGCGAGCGCCGGCCACAGCGCGGACCAGGCGAATCCGCCCAGCACGACGATCGACCGCAGGGCCGGTCGCAGCAGTTCGAGCTCCCGGACCAGCCAGGGCCGGCAGGTGTCCCGCTCGGTGGGGGTGGGCTTGTTCGCCGGCGGCGCGCACCGGACGACGGCGACCACGCGCGCGCCGGTCATCCGCTGGCCGTCGCCGGCGGAGACGGAGGTCCCGAGGGCGGCCAGGCCGGCCCGGTGCAGCGCGGCGAACAGCCAGTCCCCGCTGCGGTCGCCGGTGAAGATCCGGCCTGTCCGGTTGCCGCCGTGCGCGGCCGGGGCGAGGCCGACAATCAACGTCCGCGCGTCGGCCGGCCCGAACGACGGCACCGGCCGTCCCCAGTAGGGTTGGTCGGCGAACGCGGCCCGGCGGACAGCGGCCACCTCCTCGCGCCATTCGACCAGCCGCGGGCAGGCCCGGCAGACCGAAATCCGCGCGTCAAGCTCGTCGCAGTCCGGCGCCGTCCCGGCGAGGGTCGCCACCTCCGGCCYGGAACGGGCGACGGGCGTGCCCGGGACGGCCGGGTCTCCGGGCCAGCCCGAGCCCGGCAGATTCACCGAGCCCCGGACTCGACCACTCCGCCCAGCGAGAGTGCGATGCCGTCGAGGATGTCCCGCTCGCTCGCGATCACCATGGAGGTTCCGGACCGCTCCATGAGGGTCCGCAGCACCAGTGCGCCGGCGGCGATGACGTCCACCCGCCCGGGGTGCATCACCGGCAGCGCGGCGCGCTGGGCGTGGGTCATCCCGAGCAGGCTCGCGGTGACGGCGGCCACGTCGGCGGCCGAGGTGACCATCAGGTGGATGCGGTCGGGATCGTAGGTGGGCAGGTCGGCCGCCAGTGCCGCGACGGTGGTCACCGTCCCGGCGACACCGACCAGGGTGGCGGCGGTGGTGATGGGCACGGTGCGCTCGGCCAGGTCGAACGCCGCGTGGACGTCGGCGACGATCGCGGCGATCTGCTCCGGTGCCGGCGGATCGGAGTGCAGGTGGCGTTCCGCCATGCGGACGCAGCCCACGTTGACCGAAATCGACTCCCGCACGCCCTCGGCGCCGCCGAGCACCAGCTCGGTCGAGCCGCCGCCGATGTCGGCCAGCAGGATCGGAGTCGCGACCCCGTCGAGATCGCCGATCGCGCCGGCGAAGGAGAGCGCAGCCTCCTCGCCACCGCTGATCACCTCGGGGTCGACACCCAGGATCGCGCGGACGCCGTCCACCAGCTCGGCACGGTTGCGCGCGTCACGGGTGGCGCTGGTGGCGACCATCCGGACGCGGGTCGCGCCGAGCCGGGTGATCTCGTCGGAGTAGTCGCGCAGCGCGGTGAACGTCCGGGCCAGCGCCTCGGGCGCCAGCTCACCGGTGCGGTCGACGCCGGCGCCGAGCCGGACGATCTCCATCCGGCGGGTCAGCTCGCGCAGCCGCCCACCGGAGCCGGCCGCCCCCTCGTCGAGCTCGGCCACGAGCAGTCGGATGGAGTTGGTGCCACAGTCGATCGCGGCCACGCGGGTCATCCGGCGGTCTCCTCTCGTCCCTGGCCGACGCGTGCCGCATGGCCGCGCGAGCCCCCCGGTTCCCCCGCACAGGATGCGCCGTCCGGCTCGACGCACGGCCCGCGGGCCCCCCAGTCGGCGAGCTGAGCGAGAGCCTCGTCACCGAACGGGTTGACTCCCGGGCCGGCGGCCAGGCTGTGGGCGACCAGCACGTGCAGGCACTTGACCCGGTCGGGCATCCCACCGGCGCTCGGGTTCCCGGGCAGGGTTCCGTGGGCGTCGCGGCGCGCCAGGTAGTCGCGGTGGGCGGCGCGGTAGGCGGCGGCGAGCCCGGGATCGGTCCCCAGCCGCGCGGTCATCTCCCGCATGAGGCCGGAGCCCTCCAGCCGCGAGATCGCCGCCGCCGCCCGCGGGCAGGTCAGGTAGAACAGCGTCGGGAACGGCGTGCCGTCCTCGAGCCGCGGGGCTGTCTCCACGACGTCCGGCAGCCCGCACGAACAGCGGTGCGCGACGTCGAGCACGGCCCGCGGCGGACGGCCGAGCTGGCGGTGCACGACGGCGAGCTCACCGCCCGCACCGTCCGTCCGGCCGGCGCCGTCTACAGCGCCCGCACCGTGTACACCATCCGCACCGTCTACACCGCCCACGCCGCCGCTCACGAGGGCGGCGCCGGAGTCGGAGTAGCCGGCGGTTCGTCCAGCTGTGACCACAGCCGGCCGTACCAGGACTGGTCGCCGGAGCCACCGGCCGCGTCTGCTCCGGGCTCCGCCGTCGGATGCGGCGCGGTGGGCATCAGGTACGACTTCTCCCCGGGCAGGACGAAGTGCAGCCGGCGGCGCGCCTCGTCCGCCACCCACAAGGGGTCGTCATAACGGGCCACCTCCGCGCGCAGGTCGTCGACTCTGGTCTGGCGCTGCGCGTTCGCCCGCGTGAGCTCGGAGATCTTCGCCTGCTGCTGCAGGTACAGCCGCAACGGATAGGCCAGGGTCAACACCAGGACGCAGATGACGACGGCCAGCAGCGTGGCCCTCGTCGTCAGCGCGGTACGCCGGACGGGCATGGTCGGCTCAGCCGGTGGTCGTCCGCCGCGGGAACGCGCCGGCTCCCGCGTACCGGGCGGCGTCGTCCAGCTCCTCCTCGATGCGCAGCAGCTGGTTGTACTTCGCCACCCGCTCGCTGCGCGCCGGGGCGCCGGTCTTGATCTGGCCGCAGTCGACGGCCACGGCCAGGTCGGCGATCGTGGTGTCCTCGGTCTCGCCGGAGCGGTGCGACATCATGCAGCGGTAGCCGCTGCGGTGCGCGAGGTTCACCGCGTCCAGGGTCTCGGTCAGGGTGCCGATCTGGTTCACCTTCACCAGCAGCGCGTTCGCCGCCCCCTCGGCGATGCCGCGGGCCAGCCGCTCCGGGTTGGTGACGAACAGGTCGTCGCCGACGAGCTGAACGCGGGCACCGAGCCGGGTGGTGATGCTCGTCCAGCCGGCCCAGTCGTCCTCGGCGAGCGGGTCCTCGATGGAGACGATCGGGTAGGAGTCGACCAGGTCCGCGTAGTAGTCGATCATCTGCTCGGCCGACCGGCCGCTGCCCTCGAAGGTGTAGGAGCCGTCGGCGAAGAACTCGGTGGAGGCGACGTCGAGCGCCAGCGCGATGTCGTCGCCGAGCCCGAAGCCGGCCTTGTCGATCGCCTCGGCGATCAGGTCGAGCGCCTCCCGGTTCGTCGGCAGGCTCGGGGCGAAGCCACCCTCGTCGCCGACGCCGGTGGCCAGGCCACGGCCCCTGAGCACGCTCTTGAGCGCCTGGTAGATCTCGGCACCCCAGCGCAGCGACTCCGCGAACGTGCCCGCGCCGATCGGCGCGATCATGAACTCCTGGATGTCGACGTTGGTGTCGGCGTGCGCCCCGCCGTTGAGGATGTTCATCATCGGCACCGGCAGCAGGTGGGCGCTCGGGCCGCCCAGGTACCGGAACAGCGGCAGGCCGCTGGAGGCCGCGGCGGCCTTGGCGACGGCGAGGCTGACCCCGAGCAGCGCGTTCGCGCCGAGGGCGGACTTGCCGGGCGTGCCGTCCAGGTCGATCAGGGTCGCGTCGAGCAGACGCTGCTCGGTGGCCTCCAGCTCCATGATGGCGGGGCCGATCCGGCCGATGACCGCCTCGACGGCCTTCGTGACGCCCTTGCCGCCGTAGCGGTCACCGCCGTCGCGCAGCTCCACGGCCTCGAAGGCACCGGTGCTGGCACCGCTCGGGACAGCGGCGCGGCCGAGGGTGCCGTCCTCCAGGACGACCTCGACCTCGACGGTGGGGTTGCCTCGGGAGTCGAGGATCTCACGGGCTCCGACAGCCTCGATGGACGGCACGGGCACGACCTTTCGATGGAGACGCGACCGGGGCACCGGCGCGGGACGGCATCTGCTGGCGGACAGAAACGACCGCTGGCGGACGGACGGGCACCGGGGATCCGCCGCGGCAGCCCGGCGGGCGCGGACCCGGGGCACGGGGACGAGCGGCGCCGTCCGGACGAACCGGTCGGTGCGAGACTACCGCCGCCCGCGCGCCACCGCGTCGCCTCCCGGTCGCGCCACGCGGGGACGTCCCGCCACCATCGTGACACCCCGATCACGCTCCGGGGTCGCGCAACCAGTGCGCGTTCTGCCCGGCCGGGCCCCGCGGGACTAACGGATCTCGCCGACCGGCGGCATCACCAGGGGGCCGGCACCCGGCAGGCCCGCCCGGGCCAGGCCAGCCCCCAGGAGCCGCTCGCCGACGAGCAGCGCGCCGCGCAGCCCGAGGCCGGCGAGCCCGGCGCCCAGCCCGGGTGCCAGCGCGGACGCCGCGGCCGGCTCCTCGCTGGACTTCGGCGCGCGCAGCCGGTCGAACACCGACGGCTTCGGCGTGAGCCGCACCCTGGGCGTCTCCCCCGCCGGCAGGCCGGCCCGGGCCCAGGCGAGGTCGATCGCGTGGGCCAGCCCGCCCAGCTCGTCCACCAGGCCGTGACGGTGGGCGTCGGCGCCCGTCCAGACCCGGCCGCGGGCGAGCTCGTGGGCGTCGCCGTGCGACATGCGGCGTGCCTGGGCGACCTTGTCCACGAAGTCGGCGTAGACGCGGTCGAGGAACTCGTCCAGCTTCGCCCGCTCGGCCTGGGTGAACGGCTGGCGTGGGGACATCATCAGCGCGTTCTCACCGGCGGCGACGGCGCCGAAGCCGATGCCGACCTTGTCGAACAGGTCGCGCACGACCTGCTTGCCGCCGAAGACACCGATGGACCCGGTCAGCGTTCCCGGGTTCGCGACGATCACGTCCCCCGCGAGCGCGACGAAGTACCCGCCCGACGCGGCCACCGAGCCCATCGAGACCACTACTGGACGGCCTGTGGATCGGAACCGTTCGATCTCCCGACGGACCACGTCCGAGGCCACATAGGAGCCTCCAGGGCTCTCCACCCGAAAGACCGCGGCGGCCACAGAAGGATCACGTGCGGCGGCGCGGAACGCTGCCGTGACGGCGTCGGCGGCCAACACCGGCCCCGAGAAGGGCATCGTGGCTCCGCCGAGGACCACCGGCCCGGTGCCGTGCACGAGCGCCACCACCGACGTGTGCGGATCGATCTCCGGCGGCACCACGTCCGCGCCCGCCCGCGACGGGCCCGCCGCGCCGGCCGGTCTCTCGTCCCCGGGACCACCGGCCGTTCCCGTGCGGGAACGGCCGGACTCGCGCAGGAAGATCGTCGCCGGCAGCGACGAGGCGAACGACCCGGCGCGGCGCACCGGCGACTCGGCCTTGCGGACGGCCGCCCGCCGGTAGGCGGAGACGTACCTCAGAACCGGTTCGACCGTCTCCCCGGCGTCATCGCCCGGGTCCCGGCCGGCCAGCGCGCGGGCTCGCTCCCGGGCGTACTCGTAGATCTCGTCGCGGTAGCCGATGCGGTCGACGAGGCCGACGGAGAGCGCCACGTGGCCGGCCAGCGGCGCGATATCGATCATGCGCCGGACCTGGTCGGCCGACAGGCCCCGGCTCTGCGCGATCCCGGCGACGATCTGCTCGGCGCTGGAGTCGACGATGCGGGCCAGCGCCTCCCGGTGGGCGGGGGTGAAGTCCCGCTCCACCAGCGTGTTCACCGCGTTCTTGTACTCGTGGCGCTGGCCGATCTCAACGGTGACACCGAGCCGGTCGAGCGCGTCGCGCACGAACGGGGTCTCCATCGCGACGCCGGTCAGGCCCAGGTCACCGGGCGGCGCGAGCCAGATCTCGTCGAACGCGCAGGCCAGGTAGTAGGCGACGGTGCCGCCGCCGAACTCGCCGAAGGTGTCCGCGTAGGCGTAGGCGGCCCCGCCGGAGGCCCGGAACTCGGCGACGGCGTCCCGGATCTCCTGCACCCGCGCCAGCGGCATCCCGCAGGCGGCGACGTGCGCCACGACGACGCTCGCGCGCTCGTCCCGAGCCGCTCGGCGCAGCCCGTCGACGATCTCCCGCAGGCCGGTCCGCCGGTGCGAGACCGCCGCCGTCAGCGGGTCCGTGGGCACGCCCTCGACCGGATCGGACGTCAGGTCGAGCTCGAGCACGATCGGGGCGTTGCGCCGCCGCGCGATCCGCTGGACGTCGGCGACCACCTGTCTGGGCGTTCCAACCATGCTCCGAGGCTAGACGCAAGGCCGGGTAATTCGGCGGGGCTGGTCGGGCGCGGCTGTTGTCCTGTCCCGGTAGATGCTTGCCACTGACGTCCCAGGTGATGGTTGACGGCGATCCTGCTCGGCCTTGTCGTGGCGCGGTCTCTGCGACCCGGGCTCATCCCGTCAGACAGGTGTTTCGGCGGTCCTCAGTCGGTCTCCGTGGACCGCAGCACGAGCATGCCGCCGATCTCCAAGACATCGTCCAGCAGACGTCGCACACCTTCGATCTCGTCGGCGGTGCAGTCGATCAGCACCTTGATCTCCACATCGCGTTTGACGGGATCTGCCGTCACGAAGAACCCCACGACGCCAGTGCAGGCGGCGCTGCCACAGAAGACATCCACACCGTCACTGTCCGCGGCCACGGTGCCTTCCAGGTAGCCGTAGTCGACGGGATACACGGCCTGCGGCACTCGTGGATGCCTGCTTCCGGCCGGACGGTCCACTACCAGGCGCGAGGTAGCCACCAGCTCGCCGAGGATGCCAAAGAGGTGTTTCTCAGACATGATCGCCGTCTTCCAAAGATCGCGAAAACCGGGTCAGGTTGATGCTGAGTCTCTCGGCTGGATACGTGGCGATGCGGGCTGGCGACGCGTCGGCGTCGGCGGACCACCAGTCAGCCGATCCAGAGGATGAAGGCCCACCGCCTCCACACCACCAACGTTTCCTAGATCGACTGTCAACCATGACGGCGGCACCGCGGAACACCATGATCACTTGCGGGACGCGGGACGCGGGACGCGGCCGAGGCTCGGGGGGGGTCGTGTCACCGGGAGGCAGGGGTGCGCGGCGGAGCACCGGGAATCCCGGAGAAGGCCGGAGGTGGAAAATATTCATGCCTACCAGGCCTGTATGCACGACGCTGAGGAACCGCGGCGGTTGAGTGACAGCCAGGACTCACCCATCCGCCACGCATCGCCGGACGGCGGTATCTGGCCTGCGTAGTTCCTCGACGCCCGGTCAGGCCTCGCGCACCGGCCCGCCCGCGGCGCCCCGCTCCAGCGGGGGAGGGCTCGCGGCTGCCCACAGGTCTCGCCAGCTGTCGGCGGCCAGCCCACCGGGCTCCTCGCCGCGGGCGAGGGCGGCGTGCTCGGCCCGGGCCAGTGTGTCCCGGAACAGCCGGGCCCGTGCGCGCAGCGCGGTCTCCGGGTCGACCCCCTGCTCCCCGGCCAGCACGACCGCGGCGAACAGCAGGTCCCCGACCCGCTCCTCGGCGGTGGTGCCCGCCTCGGCGCCAGGACCGTCACCCTGACCGGCGGACGCCCGATCTCCGGGGCCGGCAGTCCCGACCTCCCGGGCCAGCTCCGCGACGAGGCCGGGCAGGCCGGGCAGGCCGGCCCCGGCCGCCCCGGCGCCGCTGCCGGCCGGGTGGCGGGGAAGGGCCAGCTCCGGCGGGAGCCCGAGCTTCGCGGCCCGCCGTAGCAGCTTGGCGGCCAGGAAGAGCGCCGGCGCGGAGAGCGGCACGCCCTCCGTCACCGACTTCCGGCCCTTCTCCTCGGCCTTGATCGCATCCCAGTTGGTGACGACGTCGTCCGCACCGGAGACGGCGACGTCACCGAACACGTGCGGGTGGCGGCGGATCAGTTTGGCGGTCAGCCCGGCCGCGACGTCGTCGACGTCCCAGCCCGCCCCGCCGGACTCGGCGGCGACCCGCGCGTGGAAGAGCACCTGCATCAGGACGTCGCCCAGCTCCTCGCGCAGCTCCGCGAGGTCCCCGTCCTCGATGGCCTGGTAGGCCTCGTAAGCCTCCTCGAGCAGGTAGGGGGCCAGCGAGACGTGGTTCTGCTCGGCGTCCCAGGGGCAGCCGCCGGGCGAGCGCAGCCGGTCCATGACCGCGACCGCGTCGAGCAGCGCCGACCCGGGCAGCTCGCGGGTGGCGACGAGCAGTTCGACGACGGCCCCCGGCTCCGCCGAGTGGTCCTGGTCGGTGAGGGCGGCGCGCAGCGCGCGGTCGGCGGCTGTCGGCGAGACCGGGTCGAGCAGCCACGCGACATGGGTGCCCGGTCCGGCCACCGCCCGCAGCTCGGCAACCGGATCAGCCTCCGCCCGGCTTGACGGCACCACACCGGCCTCGGCCGGCAGCCCCGCGCCGGGTTCGGACGGCGGAGCGGGGCGCAGCACCGAGACGTCGACGCCGGCCTCGCGCAGCGCCGCGGCCTGGGGATGCTCCGGGCTCGCCGTCCAGACCCGGGCCGAGCGGAGCACGTCCCAGGCGGCGGCGGTGAGCAGGCCGGGGGCCACCCGGGCGCTGGTCGAGACCAGGGTGATGCGGGTGGTCACGCCGGTCAGGAGCCCAGTGTCAGGTCGAGCGCGGACTCTGGCGCGGCCGTCGTGGCGATCGTCCCGGGGGCGGAGACCACGGCGAACTGCTTGTCGTCCCACGAGCCAAAGCGCGGGTTGATCGAGACGTGCTCCCGGGCGGCGGCCTCGGTCAGCAGCGGGCGGAGCTTGACGGCACGCTGGTCGGTGGCCAGGAAGCGCTGCAGGTACGGACGGGCCGCCTCGAAGGTCAGCGGAAGTTCGCCGACCTGCGCCACGATGCTGTCGTACTGCGTGCGGGCTTCGGCCACCGAGGCGAGCGTGGTGGGCGCGATCTTGTCACCGATGGCGGACTCCAGCGCCCCGGTGCGCACGATCACGCCGACGTCCTCCTTGGCGAAGCCGGCCGCGGCGGCCCGCGTCTCGAAGGCCTCGACGCTGCCGAACTGCAGGACGGCGTACGCCTGGTAGTAGGCGTCGACGTCCTGGCTGCTCAGCGTGACCCCGAGGCGGTCCGCCTCGGACTCGAGCACCTGGAGCTGCACCAGGGTGGTCAGCGTGCGGCGCTGCAACTCGGGCCGGTCGAGGCTCTGCGCCGCCTGCTGGGCGGGGACGGTCGAGACGGCCTCGAAGCCGCGGTCGACGATCCCGCGCACCGTGGAGGTCTCGATCGTGCTCGACCCGACCTGCGCGGCAGCCCCGGCGTGCGTCGTGCATGCGGTACCTGCGATGCCGGTGAGCACGACGAGCCCGAGCCCGGCCAGAAGACGCGGAAACTTCACGGTGCTGACCGTATCCGCTCGCCGGGCTTGAACGGTATAGGGCTATCCGGTGCGGCCCTCACCGACTTGCGGCGGCGGCCACCGAGTCGCCGGCGACGGCCTCCAGCAACTGGCCGGCCCAGGCCAGCAGCGCACGGTCGCGCAGCGGCCGGGAGCCGATCCGGCCGGTCTCGGTGGGCGCCGGCACCAGCACCGTGCGCACGGCCGGCTTGACCACCGCGCCCTTGTAGAGCCTGGTCAGCCGCAGGGTCTGGCTCTCCCGCAGCTCCAGCGGGGCGAACCGGACCTGCCGGCCGGCCACCGTGATCTCGGTGACGCCGAACCGGCGGGCGAGCACCCGCAGGCCGGCGACGGCGAGCAGGTTCTCCACCGGCTCGGGCAGCGGGCCGAACCGGTCGGTCAGCTCGCCGCGGACCTCGGCGATGTCGGCGTCGGAGACCGCGCCGGCCAGCCGGCGGTAGGCGTCGAGCCGCAGCCGCTCGCTGGGCACGTAGTCGTGCGGCAGGTTCGCGTCGACGGGCAGCTCGACCTTGACCTCCGGCGGCTCCTCCGCCTCGCCCTTGTACTCGGCGACGGCCTCGCCCACCATCCGGACGTACAGGTCGAAACCGACCGATGCGATGTGGCCGGACTGTTCGCCGCCGAGCAGGTTCCCGGCACCGCGGATCTCCAGGTCCTTCATCGCGACGGCCATGCCGGCCCCCAGGTCGTTGTGCTGGGCGATGGTGGCCAGCCGGTCGTGCGCGGTCTCCGACAGCGGCCGGTCCGCCGGGTACAGGAAGTAGGCGTAGGCGCGCTCCCGGCCTCGCCCGACCCGCCCGCGCAGCTGGTGCAGCTGGGAGAGCCCGAAGTTGTCGGCCCGCTCGACGATCAGCGTGTTCGCGTTGGAGATGTCCAGGCCCGACTCGACGATCGTCGTGCAGACCAGGACGTCGAACTTCTTCTCCCAGAAGGAGACCATGACCTGCTCGAGGGCGTCCTCGTTCATCTGGCCGTGCGCGGTGGCGATCCGCGCCTCGGGCACCAGCTCGCGCAGCGCGRCCGCGGCCCGGTCGATGCTCTCCACCCGGTTGTGGATGAAGAAGACCTGCCCCTCGCGCAACAGCTCGCGGCGGATGGCCGCGGTCACCTGGCGCGGGTCGTAGGGCGCCACGGACGTCAGCACCGGGTGGCGCTCCTCGGGCGGGGTGTCGATCGTCGACAGCTCCCGGATACCGGTGATCGACATCTCCAGGGTCCGCGGGATCGGCGTGGCGCTCATGGTGAGCACGTCCACCGCGGTCCGCATCTTCTTGAGGTGCTCCTTGTGCTCGACGCCGAAGCGCTGCTCCTCGTCGACGATCACCAGGCCCAGGTCGGAGAACTTCGTCTCGCCGGAGAGCAGACGGTGCGTGCCGATGACGACGTCCACCGTGCCGTTGGCGAGGYCGTCGAGCACGGCGCGCTGCTCGGACGGCGCGTTGAACCGGCTCACCGCCTTCACCGTGACCGGGAACGGCGCGTACCGCTCGGCGAAGGTCTGGAAGTGCTGCTGGACGAGCAGCGTGGTCGGGACGAGGACGGCGACCTGGCGGCCGTCCGTGACCGCCTTGAACGCCGCGCGGACGGCGATCTCGGTCTTTCCGTAGCCGACGTCGCCGCAGATCACCCTGTCCATCGGGACGGGCTTCTCCATGTCGGCCTTGACCTCGTCGATGGCCGCGAGCTGGTCGGGCGTCTCCCGGAAGGGGAAGGCGTCCTCCAGCTCACGCTGCCAGGGGCTGTCGGGACCGAAGGCGTGGCCGGGGGCGGCCATCCGAGCGCTGTACAGCCGGATCAGCTCGCCGGCGATCTCCTTGACGGCCTTGCGCGCCCGGCTCTTGCGCTTGCCCCAGTCGGCGCCGCCGATGCGGTCCAGGCTCGGGCCCTCGCCGCCGACGTAGCGGCTGATCTGCTCGAGCTGGTCGGTCGGCACGTAGAGGCGGTCGCCGCGGGCGTACTCGAGCAGCAGGTACTCGCGCTTGGCGCCGGCCACCGTGCGGGTGACCATCTCGACGTAGCGGCCGACACCGTGGGCGTCGTGCACGACGAGGTCGCCGGCGCTCAGCGCGAGCGGGTCGATGCCCTTGCGCCGCCGGCTCGGCATCCGGCGCATGTCCCGGGTGGTGACCCCCCGGGCGCCGGCGAGGTCGGTCTCGGTGAGCACGGCCAGCCGCAGCGTGGGGCTGACGAACCCGGCGCCGAGCTGGGCCTGGGTGACGACGGCGACCCCCGCGGCGAGCTCGGCGTCGGCCGCCAGCCGCGCGCCGAGATCGGCCTCCCGCATCATCTCGACGAGCCGCTCGGCCGGGCCGTGGCCCTCGGTGACGAGCAGCACCCGCCAGGAGTCGGCGAGCCAGCCCTTGATGTCCGCGGTGGCCCGCGCGGTGTCCCCGTGGTAGGCAGTGGCCGGCCGCAGGCTGGCGACGACCGTGTCGTCGCCGAAGGCGTCGTCGCCCCCGGCCGCCGCTCCGGCTCCGGGGTCGGAGGCGAACGGGCTGACGGACCACCAGGGGATACCCAGCTCGGCGGCCCGCTCCCGGACGTCGGCGACCGAGCGGTAGGTCGCCGCGCCCAGGTCGATCGGCGCCCCGCCACCGAGCGCCGCGACGCTCCACGAGGCGTCCAGGAACTCCTGGCTGGTGCGGACCAGCTCGCCGGCCCGGGTGCGCACCCGCTCGGGATCGCAGACCAGCACACGTGAGCCCGCCGGAAGCTCGTCCAGCAGCAGGGTCATCTCGTCGGTGAGCACGGGCGCGAGCGCCTCCATGCCCTCCACCGGGATGCCCTCGGCGATCTTGTCAAGCATGTCGACGAGCTGCGGGTGCTCCCGCGCCAGCTCCGCCGCGCGGGCCCGGACCTCGTCGGTGAGCAGCAGCTCCCGGCACGGCGGCGCGAACAGCTCGGCCGCCGGCTCGCCGTCCTCCGCGGGCAGCGCTCGCTGGTCGGCGACGGAGAAGCGGCGGATGTCGTCCACCTCGTCGCCGAAGAACTCGATCCGCAGCGGGTGTTCCTCGGTCGGCGGGAAGACGTCGAGGATCCCGCCGCGGACGGCCATCTCTCCGCGCCGCTCGACCAGGTCGACGCGGTGGTAGGCGATGCCCACCAGGCGGGCGGTGACCTCCTCGAGGTCGGTGGTGTCCCCCTTCGCCAGCGCGACCGGGGCCAGCTCACCCAGCCGGGCCACCTGGGGCTGGAGCACCGAGCGGACCGGGGCCACCACGACGGCCAGCGGGCCCGCACCGGTGGCACCGCCGGTGCCCGGGTGCGCGAGCCGGCGCAGGACGGCCAGCCGGCGCCCCACCGTGTCCGCCCGCGGCGAGAGCCGCTCGTGGGGCAGCGTCTCCCAGCTCGGGTACACCGCGACGCGCTCGGGACCCAGCAGGCTGCCCACCGCGTCGGCCAGGTCCTCGGCCTCGCGGCCGGTCGCCGTCACCGCGAGGACGGTGTGACCGGCCCGGGCCATCGCCGCCGCCGCGAACGGGCGCAGCGCCGCGGGCCCGGCCAGGTCGAGGACGGGTTCGTCCGGCGAGCCCAGCGCGCGGGTCAGCGCTGGATCACCGCCGGGGCGGGCGACTAGGGCGTCGAGCAGCGGCGCGAGGGTCATGTGATCCGTCCCGTGCCTCTCCAGTGCTAGCGAATCCGGTGCCGACGGACTACGCGGCGGCCACGGCGATGCGGCCAGACGGCGGCCGACTCCGGTTGCAACAGCGATCCGACAGACGGTATTGCCGGCCGTGAGGATTGCCGGCTGTGGGAACCGGACGGAGGACAACCTCCGCCGGCGGGCCGACCACCCCGCTGGGCACCGGAGAGGATGTACCCCGGACGCGCGCACTACCGGATGTGGCACCGACCCGGACGGGCACCCCGCGGACCACACCGCCGCGGCGACGGAACCCCCGGATACGGAGCCACCCTGGGTGCGGAGGCGTCCCGGATGCAGCCGTCCCCGGCGAGGTTCCCGGGCGGCGGGGTCGATATGACCAGCCTACGGCAGGGCGTCCGATCGAGATGCGGGCGCCGTGTCACGGATCGACGTACAGTCGTCAGACGCCCGGTTTGCCACCGGCGACAGATGCTGACGTAAGGGTCGACTTGTCCACCACGCGACGCCGTGACGTCCACCAGATCGGTGATGTCGCCGAGCGAGTCGGGCTGTCCCTGCGCACGGTTCGGTACTACGAGGAAGCCGGGCTCCTGATGCCGGTCGGTCGGACGGTGGGCGGCTTCCGCCTCTACGACGACGACGCGGTCGACCGGCTCTTCCTGATCAAGAAAATGAAGCCGCTCGGCTTCACCCTGGAGGAGATGCGCTCCCTGCTCGTGCTGCGCGACGAGCTCGAGGAGGCGGACCTGCCCGCCGAACGGCGCGCCGAACTCCAGGCCCGGCTGGCCACCTGGGTCGCCCTCGCCGAGGAGAAGCTGATCACACTGCGCGAGCAGGTGCAGGTGGCCGAGGYGTTCGTCGGTGGACTCCACGACGACGCCGGCCGCTCCGGCGCCATCTGACCGGCCGCACGCCGCGGCCCGGGGTCGCGGGTGGGTGTTACCAGAGCCGTTTGTAGGTGTCCGCCGAGCGTGGGTGGCGGTTGGGGTTGAGCAGGGACGAGTGGACGTTGCCCGGGACGTCGTCGCTGAAGTACGCCTCGTAGGCGAGGATGTCCGCGTTGCGCTCGAAGATGCTGTACATCCGCTCGATGTAGACCGGGTTGTCCCCACCCGCCTGGCCGACGGCACCGGCCTTGGTGTTCTGCTGGCTGACCACACCCCACTCGGGCACCGAGAACAGCTTGTTGTGCCGGCGGGCGAAGCTGATCACCTGGCACAGGCCTTCGGTGGCGTCGCACTGGGCGTCGAAGGCGCTGAGGGTCGGGCTCGGCGGGTACTGGTCGTAGCTGTCGATGCCGATGACGTCGACGTACTGGTCACCCGGGTAGACGGCGAAGGCGCTGYGCGGCCCGTGGGCGTTGATGTTCCAGTCGATGCGGACCTTCGGGCTCGTCGCCTTGATCGACGACGAGGCATTGCGGAAGCACTGCACGTAGGCCGTCGGGTTCGCTGAGGCCCGCCAGGCGAACCAGTCGCCGTTGAACTCCCAGCCGAGGCGGACGAACGAGTCCCCTCGACCCTCGTTCACCAGCCACCGGCCGAACTGGCGCCATTTCGCGTTGTAGTCACCAGCGGCACAGTCAGTGAGATTTCCCAGCTCCGGGCCCTCGACCGGAAAAAGGGGAACGCTGACTACCAGGGTGCCGGCGAAGTTTGAGAACGTCGACGCGCTGCGGCCGATCCAGGGGTTCACGATCGCGTCCCAGCTGTTCCGGTCCGTGTAGGTGACCACCACGTCCACCGGCCGGCCGCGGAACTGCGCCCACGCCGTCGCCTCCGCCACCGTGTGCGCGGCCACCCCACTGGGGAAACTCCCCGCGGTCGCCGCCCGCGCCACGCGGGTCACCTGCCCCGATGGCGGGGCGACCGCACCGGATCCGGGGGCGGGCTCGGCCGAGACGGGTGCCGACGGCGGCACGGCGGCAGGCGAGGGTGCGGCGGACGGAGTCGGCGTGACCGGGGCCGCGTCCACGCTCGCCGGGCTGTTCTGGGCCGGCCCGAGCATCCAGGCGACCAGGGCCAGCACCGCCGCCAGGGCGACCAGGCCCACCGGCAGGTACGGGTGCCGCCCGGGCTTCGCGCCCCAGTGCTCGATGATCCAGTCGGTGACCCGGTGTGGCAGCGATGCGTCGGCCGCCGGCTCGGTCCGCGGCGGCTGCGCGGAACCACGCCCGTCCCGGACGGGGTCGGCGATGGGCAGCACCCCGGTGACGTGCCCGCCGGCGGACCCTGGCCGCGAGCGCTCGGGCCGAGCACGGTCAGGCCGGGCGCGATCGGACCGGGTGCGGTCGGTGGCCGAACGCCGCTGCCGCGGCCGCTCCGGATGTTCCTGCGCCCGCCCGGTCTGCTCCTGCCCCCGCCGCGACCGCTCCGGCTGGTCGTCCGACCGCTGGGCACGCTCCGGGCCGGTCACCGGCCGCGAGGACCGCTCCCGCGCGGCGGTGCCCTCCCCGGTGGCCCGCTCGCGAGCGCCGTCTCCGCGACGGGCCCGCTCCGAGGCCCGCCGATCACGGCCCGGCTGATCGCCCCGCCGATCCCGGCCTGGCCGGTCACGTCGGTCAAGGCCCGGCTGGTCGCCGCGCTGATCAGGGTCCGGCTGGTCGCGGGGGGCACGGCCCGGCTGATGGTTCCGCTGGTCACGGCCCGGCCGTTGGCTCCGCTGGTCGCGATCCCCGCGTTCGCGCGCGCCCTGCTCCGGCCGGGACGGCGGGAGGATCATCGTCTCGTCTGCGCGTTCCCCGCCCGGCCGGGTGGGCCTCGGTCCGCCGGGCCGCGGCTCACCTTCCCAGTCTCGCCGCTGGAAATGCTGGGTGGCGAGATCACCGGGCGGCCACGTCGAGGACGGTGACTCCGACGGTGGCGGCGGTGGCACCCGCGAGCTCGGTGCCGAGAACGGCGGTGCCGAGAACGGCGGTGCCGCCGGCGGCGGGACCCGTGCGGGCGGTGCCGAGGATGGCCGTGGCTCGAAGGGCGGCGGGGTCCACGGGGCGGGACGGGAGGGCTCGCCGGCCCAGTCCGGCTCATCCCAGTGCCCCGCCGCGCCGGGACGCCCGTCCGCGCCGCGGTACGGATCGCGCCCGTGGCCGGACTCGCCGTACCCCGACGTGGGCTCACCGGCGCCGCGACCCGCGGGCCGGCCGGGTCCGGACCGGTGCCGTTCAGGCTGACGCTGGCGCTGTTCGCCCTCGCCGGGGCCAGGACGGTCGGATCCGGGGGCGTCCCATCCGGGCACGTCCCATCTGGAGTCGCGATCGCGCCGGGACCCGCTGTGGCCCCGTCCGCGTTGGCCGGACTCGTGGTCATCGGGCCATTCCGCCCCGGACTCGCCGCGCGCCCCGGAATCGCCGCGCGTGGCGGATCCCGGGTAGGCCGGGCCCTCCGGGTAGGGGGCGATCGGCGCGGCCGGCGAACGGCGGCGCGCCGGCCGGCGCCGGGAGGAGAGCATCTCGGGGTCAAAAGGTGAGCCGGGAGCCCTGCCGGTGGCCGGCTGGGCGGGAGGGGCGGGAACCGCGGCCGCTCCAGCGGGCGGCGAGGCGGAGGTGGCGCCGGTGGCGGCCGTTGCTCCGGTGGCCGGGCCGGGCCCCGGAACCTCGTCACCGCGCCGATAGACCCCGATCGACCAGTCGGACGTCGGCCGGGTGCCCGCGGGGCCGTCGTCGACGACCCATTCACCGGTCGGCACGTCGGCCCGGCTCGCGCGGGTCAGATCGGGGCGGCCGTGGCCGTGCCACTCGTCAGGCGGCATGGGATCCACCCCCGAGTGCGTCGTCCCGCCGAACCAGGGCCTGAATCATGTTGAGTCGTTTACTAAAAGTAAAAAGTATGGCCGAGAGCATGGATCTTACCTCCCGGCCGACGTAGAGAAAGACAACGGTATAGGCGCGCCGAGGCCAGCGACCGCGCAGGCCGGGGGATGGACATGGAGACGACGGACCGCGTCCTTCATCCCAGGACATCCGACAAACCGTAACAAGGACGACGCACACCGGTGCCAAAGGGACCGCGGAAGAGCCCTCGCGCACCGGCACTCACGTCAACGTTGACAGAGCCGTCCGGCCGGGTGGATGGGGTCCGACCCGCCCATGCTGACCAGGTACTCCGGGACCGTGGACCGGCACGGAAGGGGCGGTACGGTACCGTTGCCGCGTCGCGCCCGGCGCTCAGGTCGGCGGTTGGCCGCCGTCACGCGCACACGCGATCAACGCGCAGGAGAACACGCGAATACGCGATCACACAACAGTGGACCAGGAAACTCCGCGGACCGACTGGAGGACACCGCACGTCCGCCCCCGACAGGTGACGGGCGTCGCGAGCTGCACATCCTCACGCTCCGGCGGCTGGCGACCGTGCCGGCCGGCAGGAGCCGCGCCGGCCGAGTCCGAGGGGAACCGGGCCCGCCGTCGGGAACGGACGGCCGCACCGGCCAGCGCCCGACGCGGGAGACGACCCCTCCCGCGGCCGGTACGCACCGGCGGAGCCGGTGAGCCGGTACGGCCAGTGGCACGGACCCCGTCACAGCCCCGCACCGGCTCTGCCTCCGGCACCTGGCCCATCCGGCACCGAGCCATCCGCCCCCGGGCCCGCCGGGGCACTGACACGGGAGACGCGACAGCTTTGACCACCGAGACAACCCGAGCTCTCTCGACGGATGCCGCAAGCGTCGACCCACGCGACATTCCGGTCGTCATCCTCTGTGGCGGCATGGGAACCCGGCTGCGCGAGGCCAGCGAGAAGCTCCCCAAGCCCCTGGTCGACATCGGCGGTAAGCCGGTGCTGTGGCACATCATGAAGACCTACGAGCACTACGGTTTCCGCAAGTTCGTGCTGTGTCTCGGCTACAAGAGCGACCTGATCAAGAACTACTTCCTGGCCTACCGCCAGCAGGTCGCCGACTTCACGCTCAAGCTCGCCGACGACCACACACCGCAGTTCCACAACACCGCCGGCGACGAGGACTGGGAGGTCACCTTCGTCGAGACGGGACTGCTCACCGGGACGGGCGCCCGCCTGCGCCGGGTGGCGCAGTACCTCACCGGCCCCCGCTTCATGATCACTTATGGTGACGGCGTCGGCGCCATCAACGTGGCGGACGTTCTCGGCGACCACATCCGGTCCGGCCGGATCGGCACGGTCACCGGCGTGCGGCCGTCCAGCCGTTACGGCGAGCTGGTCACCGAGGGCAACGCCGTCACGCAGTTCGCCGAGAAGCCCCCGGCGACCGGCTGGGTCAGTGGCGGCTACTTCGTCTTCGAGCGCGAGTTCGTCGACAAGTACCTCGACGACGACCCGTCCACGATGCTCGAGCGCCACCCGCTGCAGCAGCTCGCCCGGGACAACCAGCTCACCCTGCACACGCATGAGGGGTTCTGGATGGGCATGGACACCTTCCGCGACTGGACCGAGCTCAACCAGCTGTGGGACGCGGGCACGGCGCCGTGGCGCGTCTGGGCCGACTGACGGAACCGGACGCCGCTCCCATGAGTACCACGCCCCTGAGTACTGCGCCCATGACCACCGCCGGCATCGACGCGGTCGGGCGCCGCCTGCACGACCTGGTCGCCGCCCTCATGCCCCCCATGCGCTCCATCACCGGCAGCGGGGTGCGGGCCACCCTGGACCTCGTGCGCGCGGCGCTGCCCGCGCAGATCCCGTTCACCGTGCACGAGGTGCCGTCGGGCACGCCCGTGCTGGACTGGACGGTCCCGCGGGAGTGGAACGTCGCCGGCGCCCGGCTGGTCGGGCCGGACGGGCGGGTCGTCGTCGACGTCGCCGACAACCCCCTGCACCTGCTCGGCTACAGCACGCCCGTGCGTGCGAGGATGCCGCTGCACGAGCTGCGCCAGCACCTGTACTCGATGCCGGACCGGCCCGACTGGGTCCCCTACCGGACGTCCTACTACAACGACGCGTGGGGCTTCTGCCTCACCGACCGCCAGCTCGCGGCGCTGCCCGACGGCGAGTACCAGGTCGAGATCGACACCTCGCTCACCGACGGGTCGCTGACCTACGGCGAGATCGTGCTGCCCGGGACCACCGACGAGGAGTTCCTCGTCACCACGCACACCTGCCACCCGGCGATGGCCAACGACAACTCCTCCGGCATCGCCGTGGCCGCCGAGCTGGCGTCCGCGCTGGCCGCGCGGGAACGCCGGTTCACCTACCGGCTGCTGTTCATCCCGGGGACGATCGGCTCGATCACCTGGCTGGCCCGCAACCCGGCGGCGGTCGGGCGGATCCGGCACGGCCTGGTGCTCACCGGTCTCGGTGACCGGGGCACGCCGACCTACAAGCGCAGCCGGCGCGGCGACGCGGTCGTCGACCGGGCGGCGGCGCGCGCGCTCGCCGAGACCGGACGTCCGCACCGGGTCGTCGGCTTCTCGCCCTACGGCTACGACGAGCGCCAGTTCTGCTCGCCCGGCTTCGACCTGCCGGTGGGCCGGTTCGGCCGCAGCCAGCACGGCGAGTACCCGGAATACCACACGTCGGCCGACGACATCGACTTCGTGACGCCGGAGTCGCTGGCGGACTCGTTCGCCATCCTGAACCGGACGATGGAGATCTGCGAGGCCGACCGGGTCTGGCGCAACACCTCTCCCTACGGGGAGCCCCAGCTCGGCCGGCGCGGGCTGTACCGCTCGATCGGCGCGACGATGAACCGCGCGTCGATCGAGATGGGCCTGCTGTGGGTGCTCAACCTCGCGGACGGCACCCGCACCCTGCTCGACATCGCCGAGCGGGCCGAGCTGCCGTTCGACGCGGTCGCCAACGCCGCGGACGCGCTGGCCGGCGTCGGCCTGCTCACCGAGGACGGCCCGGCCGTCGACTCGCCCGACACCGCTCCCATCGCCGCTCCCGCCACGGTCGCGCCGCCCGGCACCGTCGCCGCCGCGCCGGAACCCGCGGTAGTGATCAGGTGAGTTCGGCGGAATCGGCTCAACCTGCTCAATCGGCTCCCGACGGGCCGGCCTGGGCGATCGTGCTGGCGGCCGGTGGCGGCACCCGGTTCGGCGGACCCAAGCAGTTCTCCGACCTGGGCGGGCTCCCGCTCGTGGCGCATCCCGTCCGGGCGGCCGCGGCCGCCTGCGACGGGGTCGTCGTGGTGCTCCCCGCGCCCCTGCTCGACCGGTGGGCTCCGCCGGACGGCGTGCGCGCCATCCCCGGCGGCGCCACCCGCGCCGAGTCCGTCCGGGCCGGGCTGGCCGCCGTCCCGGCCGAGGCCGGGGTGATCGTGGTGACCGACGCCGCGCACCCGCTGGCCACCGCCGCGCTGTACCGCTCGGTCGTCGCGGCGGTGCGTGCGGGCGCGGACGGCGCCGTGCCCGGCCTACCGCTCACCGAGGTCGTCAAGGGGGTCCTGGCCAGCGGCCCGGACCTCGTCACCGGGGCCTCGCTGGCGCGCGAGACGCACCGGCTGGTACAGACCCCGCACGCCTTCCGTGCCGCCGCCCTGCGCGCCGCGCACGCGGGCGCGGTCGAGGCCGTGGAGGACTCCGCCATGGTCGCCGACGCCGGCGGACGGGTGGTCGTGCTCCCGGGCGAGCCGGCCAACATCCACGTCACGACGCCGGAAGAGCTCGAGATCGCCCGGCTGCTTCTCATCCACGTCCAGAGCGAGGGGGAACCCGATGAGCACGGTGCTGCTCGACTCAGCGCTGTCCGATGACGAAAGGCGCGCCAAGCTGTACGCGGGCGAGCTGTTCGTCTACTCGCCGCGGCCCAGCACCACGGCATTCGTCGAGTTCACCCGCGAGCTGATCCGGGACGCCTTCGGTGACCTGGACCCCGAGACGGCGCAGCACCACATGCCCGTCGAGGAGTACGCCGCCCTGCTCGCCGACCTGAAGCCGCGTTTCATCCACCACCCGACCTGCAAGGAACTCCTGCCGGCGATGCTCGCCGAGCTGGGCTGCGACATCAGCAAGACCTACTTCGACGTCCCGCGGCTGCGGACGTCCACCAGCGACGACTACCTGACCTCGGGTATCGCCTACGCCTTCCACCCGCACCGTGACACCTGGTACTCGGCGCCGTTCTGCCAGCTCAACTGGTGGATGYCGATCTTCGACATCGTCCCGGAGAACGGGCTGGCCTTCCATCCCCGCTATTTCACGCAGGGAGTCAAGAACAGCTCGCGCACCTACAACTACTACGAGTGGAACAAGACGAACCGCGCGTCGGCCGCCAAGCACATCAAGACCGACACGCGCGTGCAGCCGAAGCCCGAGGAGGAGGTCGAGATCTTCCCGCAGACGCGGGTCGTCGCCCCTCCCGGCGGAATGCTGGTCTTCTCCGGCAACCAGCTCCACTCCTCGGTGCCGAACACCTCCGGCCGCACCCGGTTCAGCATCGACTTCCGCACCGTGCACTACGACGACGTGGTGAACCACGTGGGCTCGGTGAACGTCGACTCCGAGTGCACCGGCACGACGATGCGCGACTACCTGCGCGGCACCGACCTCAGCCGCATCCCCGAGGACATCTGCCTCAGCTACGACACCGCTCCCCCGCTGCCGGACGCGATCCTCGTCTACGAACCCCAGACCACCGCGTGACAGCCGCCGACAAGGACACAGGCCCGCCGGCGGGCCGGGTGGCCGGCGCGGCCGGGAACACGCGCCTGCTGGCCGGCCGGGTCGCGGTGGTCACGGGCGCGTCGAGCGGCATCGGTCGCGCCGTCGCCGCCCGCCTGGCCGCGGACGGCGCGACCGTGCTGGCCCTCGGCCGCGACCAGGCCCGCCTGGCCGCCCTGGCCAAGGAGGCCGGCGCGGCCACGACAGACGGCGCGGCCTCCGGCGCCGGGACGCTCGTGCCGGTGCGCCTGGACCTGACCGACACCGCAGCGGTGGACCGGTTCGCCGCGGACACCGCCAGCCGGTACGGCCGGGTGCACCTCCTCGTCCACAGCGCGGGGGGCTACCTCACCTCCCGGGTCGAGGACGCCTCCGTCGACGACTTCGACACCCAGTACGCCGCGAACGTCCGCGGCCCGTTCGCCCTCACCCAGCGCCTGCTCCCCGCCCTGCGCGCGGCGGCATCGGAAAGCGCGCCCGAGACGTCGGGCGCGGCGGAGGAGCCGGGCGCCGACGTGATCGTCATGAACTCGTCGCAGGGGGTCCGGGCGGGTGCCGGCACCAGCCAGTTCGCGGCCACCCAGCACGCGATGCGGGCGGTCGCGGACAGCCTGCGCCAGGAGGTCAACGCCGACGGCATCCGGGTGGTGACCCTCCACCTCGGCCGGACGGCGACGCCCCGCCAGGAGACCATTTTCCTGCGCGAGGGCCGGCCCTACCGGCCCGAGCTGCTGATCCAGGCCGACGATGTGGCGGACCTGGTCACCTACCTGACCCGCCTCCCGCGCACCGCCGAGATCACCGAACTACACCTGCGCCCCGCCAAGAAGAGCTACTGACCCGATCCCCGGAGGCCGGACCGGCTCCGCCCCGGCTGAGCCGCGGGGCGGAGCGGGTGGTCAGGAGGAGCCGGGGCCCCCGGTCAGCGGAGCGGCTCCGGCCGGGGTCGAGGTCCCGGCGCCGGCCTGCGCGGCACTCACCCGCGGCCCGAACAGCTCGAGGTACCGCTTGGCGCTCTCCGGGTTCGCGGTCGGGTTGTGCAGCGACGAGCCGACGTTCTCGGTCTCGGCCGGTGAGGCGCTGTAGTAGCCCTCGTAGGCCAGGATGTCGCGGTTGGCGACGAACAGCTCGTACATCTTCTCCACGTAGAACGGGTTGTCGCCGCCGCCGCCCGTGGAGCGGACCAGGCCCCACTCGGGGACGGCGAACTGCTTGCCGCGCTCGCGTGCGGCCGCCGCCACCGAGCACGCGCCGGAGGCCCGGTTGCACTGGTTGTTGAAGATCTTCTGCGTGGCCGACGCCGGGTAGGAGTCGTAGGCGTCGATGCTGATGATGTCGACGACGTCGTCGCCGGGGTAGGCGTCCCAGACGTTGTCGCCGTTGGGCATGGTGTCCCGGTGCGCGGTCATGTTCCAGTCGATCCTCACCTGGGGGTCGGTCGACCGCATCGCGGCGACCGCCCGCCGGAAGCAGGTCTTCCAGGCCACGGTGTCGCGAGGATGCCACCAGAACCAGTCGCCGTTGAACTCCCAGCCGAGGCGGACGATCGCGTCCGGCCGCTCGTTACGGACCATCGTGGTGCCGAAGTCGCGCCAGTGGCTGTCATAGTCCCCGCGGGCGCACGCCGCCTCACTGCCGCTCTGCGGGAACAGCGGCTGGGCGACGGAGAGCTTGCCCGGGTAGGTCCCGGGGCGGAAGTCGGACATCGGCCAGTCGGCCTGGGTGATGGTCTGCCAGTTCGTTCGGGCGGTGAAGACCATCGCGATGTCGGTGGGCCGGCCGATCCACTTCTCCCAGCCGGCGAGGTCGTTCGGCGGGTTGGCGTTCGCGCCGGAGACCCAGCTCACGCCGCCGGTGGTCGGATGCGTGGTCGGGGGCTCGTCCTCCCCACCGGTCAGCACGACGATCCCGACCGCCAGCAGGACCACGGCCATCGCCGCGCCGATGCCCCCGAGCAGCAGGACGCGGCGCCGACGCCCCGGCTGGCCGCCGGCGGGACCCGCCGCCCACTTGGAGCCCGGGCCGCGACGGCCACCGGCCCGCGGCGTCGGGACGGTGCCGCCGCCGCCGGCGTGGTCGTCGGACGAGTCCCGCGGTGGCCCCTCGCCGGACGAAGAACCTGGGTCGCCGGCATCCCCACGGCGATGTTCCACGCCCCCACCTCCGTCGATGACGCGCCGCCCGCGCCCTGGTGACTGTCTGATGACGTGCGGTCGACGGAGCACCGCAGTGACCGCGATCCCGGTCGTGCTCCGCCCTGGCCACGCCCGCGCCGACGTGGCCACACCGACCTGGCCGTATCCGGCCCGCCGCTAGGCCTGCTCGCTCGCCTCCCGACGAACGGGCGGCACCTGTACCCCGAGGCGATCGGCTCGACCAACGGGCCGGTCACGTCATCGGAGACGTCCGTTTCCTGCCCCCCTGACCGCCCAACGGGGTGCGAGCTCGACCGGTTCCCCGGCGAGGTACGCATCATGGTCAGTTCCTTGCGCCTCTTGCTACTCGCACATTATTCACAGGACCGCTAGATCAATACGACACGCTCCCCCGCAACCACCTGTCGTAACCATGACGCCACGTGAGGTTTACTAACGATACCCGGTGGAGTAGGGCCCGAGCGGCCCACCCGAGAGGGCAATCCGCCCACGGATACACTGTCGCCCCGAGCCGACACCAGACCCTCGGGTGGAAGAACCCCGCCGACCACTGACCCTCCGTCCGCACCCCCGCATGAACCCGGGTCGGACCAACCGGTGGTGTACCAACCAACGGGGTGGGGCCGACCGGCCCCGAGGCGGCCCGGCAGTGCGAGAGCGACCGGCCGTACCCGGTGGACGACGGTGTTGACGCGGTCGTCCCGACCGGGGACGACGGCGCGGGCGAGACATCCGACGCGGCAGAAACGGGGGCGGGAACTGGTGGTCACCACCACCCTCACCACGAGGATTCCACGCTCGTGGGTGATCCCCACCTCGGAGGCCGCCGACCGGCGCCCGGAGAACGCGCGGATCCTCAACACCCTGACGGTCCTGCTGTTCTGCAACATCTTCCTGCAAAGGCTCGCCATCCCCGTGGCGGGCGCCCAGCTCCAGCTCATCCTGCCGATCACCATCGTCGGCGTGATCGTGATGATGAGCCGCGGCGACATCCAGGTGAACGTCGGCCGCCTGCGCGCCTACCTGCTCGCCATGACCGCCTGTTGCGCGGCCGGCCTGGTGTCCTTTCTACGCGAGCTCGACGACACGGCCCTCACCTCACTCATCCTGCTTTTCGGCACCTACATCCCGCTGTGCTTCGGGCTCGCCCCCGCCGACTCGCGCGCGCTGTTCCCCAAGCTGCTCGACCGGTTCGTGAACCTCACGACGATCCTCGCCGGGGTCGCGCTGTTCCAGTTCGCCATCCAGCTCGTGGGCTGGCAGTACACCGACGTCCTGAGCGTCATCCCGGCCGACTTCCGGATGCGCGGGTTCAACACCAGCTACCCCGTCCAGTACGGATCGAGTCTCTACAAGTCGAACGCCTTCATCTGCCTCGAGCCGTCCTTCTGCTCGCAGTTCCTCGGGTTCGGCATCGTCGTCTGTGTCCTGCGCAGCGGCAGCTGGTGGCGCTACGTGATGTACGTGCTCGCCCTGCTATCCACGGTCTCGGGTACCGGGGTCCTGCTGCTGGCCGCCGCCCTGGTGCTGCTGTCGGTACACAAGGGCGCCCGGTTCGCCACGACGGCGCTGGTCGGCGTGAGCATCGTCGTCCTCATCCTGAGCTTCACCCCGGCGGCCGATATCTTCGCCCAACGGGCGACCGAGACATCGTCGAACAACTCCAGCGGAAGCCTGCGGTTCGTCCAGCCCTATACCCGCACCTGGGAGGCGCTGGACAAGGATCCACTGACGGTCCTGTTCGGCTCCGGCCCCGGATTCGCCGACCGGGACGCCGCGGCCTTCTACCTGAAGACCAGCCTGCCGCTGAACTACGCCCTCCTCCCGAAGCTGGTACTGGAGTACGGCGTGATCGGGACGGTGGCGTTCCTGGCGTTCGTCATGGCCATGTTCGTACGCGGTTCGCCGTCGTTCGTATTGTCCGGGTCGGTCATCGTCTTCTACAGCATTCTGTCCGGTGGTCTACTGAGCCCGGTGGTCACCGCGCTCGGCATGCTGCTGGTCTCGTGGTTCACCGCCACGCCGGAGGACGAACGCTGGAGTCGAAGCCGGGAGAGCCCCCCGGCCGATCCCAGCTCACCACCACCGCCCGGTCGTCTGACACCGGCCCAGCGCTCCGCCTGAAGCCCTGCCGGGGCATCTCCTAGCACTGCGACAGCATCCGGGTGTGTCCTCGTCGTTGGCGGAGCGCCAAGATCGGCTGCGGCTCGTGGCGGCCGCGCCATCCGAGCCGGCAACGGGCAGAGGGGTGCTGGGGACCACGAAGAAGGCCGGAAGCGATAGATATTCACCCGTTTCCGCGCATGGCCCGCGCGGCCCAGCCCTGGGCCTACGCTGCCCGGCCCCGTGCCCCAGCCCCGGGTCAGCGCCGCCCCGGCCCGGCCGGCCCGTGCCTGCGCCGCCCCGACCTACCCCCGCCGGCCCGCCCCCGCCGGCCTGAGCACGATCGTTTCGGGCGCGCGTATCTCCCCAGCCCGGACCGGCGGGTTCCCGGGCGGAAACAGCGAGGGGCGGGCCGGCCGGGACTCTGCCAAATCCCGGTCAACCCGCCCCTCATTCGGTGCGGTCCAGCATCCCCGCCGCCTGTGGGTCCCAGGCCTTGGGGGTGGTGCCTCTTGCCGTGCCTGGCGGGGCCTGACCGCCGCCCGTCCTTCGTACCTCGGGGCGGCGGCCGGCCTCTGTGGTGTTTGTGTTGCCTGCTGCCGTCAGTGCCTGACTCAGCGCTTCGCGGGACGCGCGTAGCGGTCCGTCGCCTCGGTGTCACGGGGGGCGCGGCTGGCCGCCTCGCCGCCCACCGGTGAGGCCGAGGTGATCGACTCGACCGCGGCCTGCGGCGAGCCGCGCCCGCCACCCGCGTTGCGTCGCACCGCCGTGCGGCCGTCGTGCACGACACCCACGACCCGCTCGGCCAGGGCCGGCCAGTCGCGCGGCACCTGCTCGAGCTCCTTGAGGTTGGTGTCGGGCGAGGTGATGACGACGACGGCGTCCGCCTGGATCGCCGAGGCGGCGGTCATCGGCAGGTCCGCGAGCGCGGCGGTGACGAGGATGACGAGGTCCACCACAGGCGCGCGGTCGGCCAGGATGGGCGCGAGGCCCCCCGGGCGGGCGGCCCGGGCCGGCGAGACCCGGTTGTAGAGGATGTGGCCGCGGCCCGTCCCCGAGGAGCGGGCCAGACAGGTCGGCTCGTGCGCCCAGCGGGGCAGCTCGGCCGAGGTGGGCCGGGGCAGCCCCTCCAGCGACGCGCGGACCTCCGACTGCGCCGAGGTGTCGAGGATCAGCACCACGCCCTGGTCGTCCGACCAGGCGGCGGCGACGGTGGCGACCAGCTCGGAGCTGAGGTCCGTCCGGGACGCCGGGGTGAAGGCCACCACCTTGCTGGTGGGTGACATCACCGCCGACATGGCCGATACCAGTGTCTCCGCCGCGTTCGCGCTCGTCCGGCTCGCCGGCAGGTCCGCGATGAGCGGCACGCCCATCAGGTCCGCCGAGTTGTGCGGGTCGAGGATGGTCGGGCGGCGCTGGTACATGATCCAGAGCCCGGCCGCGGAACCGAACAGGCCGAGCAGCGCGGCGACGAGGACGTTACGGAACAGGCTCGGCGCGACCTGACCCTCCGACCGCGACGGTTCGGCGAGCCGGATCGTGGTGGGCGCCGCGGCGACGTTCACACCGGCCTCGGTGATCCGGGTGTTGAGCGCCTTCACCTCGTCCTGGAGCACGAGACGCTGGTTCGTCAGCCCGGGGTCCGATGCCCCGCCTTCCTGGGTCTGGGCCTGCTGGTCGAGGCCCTGGAGCTGGGTTGCCTTCTCGTTCCGGATCCTGGTGAGCGTGTCGACCAACGTCTCGTCACCGGAGCCGGACTTCCCGAGCTGGGAGGTGTAGGCGGCCGTCGCGGCGTTGACGAAGTCGATCGCGGCCTGCTCGCTGGTGCCGGTACCGGTGATCGTGAAGAAGTACCCCTCGTCCGACGGGGTCGTCGTCAGGCGGTCCGCGACGTCAGCTCGGGTGATCTTCAGCTTGGCGGCGATCTCGTCCAGAGTCGCTGTCGAGGTCGCGAGCTGGGCCTGAGTCTGCACGAAGCGGCCCGCGTCGACCGAGTTCGCGCCAAGGGTCTGGTCCGAGGTGTCCAGGAAGATGCGCGAGCTCGCCTGGAACGTCRCCGCCTGCTGCTTGGATATGATCATCGCCAGCGCGGCCAGGATGACCACCGAGATGGCGATCACCATCCACCGCGGCTTGAGGATGCGGATCAGCGACGGGGCAGATGGGGCCCGGCCGGACTCCGTGCCCTGCTGAGAGGAGCGGCTCATGCGGCGCCCGCCTCAGGGCGCCAGGCGCGTGGCGAGGTGCCGGTCAGCCGCAGCTGGGCGAACGCTGACGCAAGCCCTTTGGGCGGCAGGTGAAGCGGAGTCAATTTGGGCCCCCCACAGGAGCGTCCGGCCCGGTCATCGGACCACGGCCAAGATCTGACGGAACCGATTTGTGAGCATAGCCGATAGCGCAAAGTAAGCGACTCATAGCGTGAGCGCAGGCTAGCGGCCAGGGTTTCGCCCGCCGCCTCGCGGTCCGTCGGCACCGCCGCGCTGTTCCGGTTCGAGCAGGTCCAGCGGCTCAGGATCATTGCGGTCCCGCTCGCCGGCCTGCGGCGACACCTCAACGGAGCTTCCGCGCGGGGGCGGGCCCTGCAGAACCGTGGTCCGCTCGACATCCTCCTGCGCCGCCCCACCGGAGCCCGCGCCGCCAGCGCCCGCGCCGCCGCGCGCGGGGGTTCCGTGCGCCTCGCCGCCGTGTGCCGGCCTGACATGTACCGCCTCGCCGCGGCTCGGACGACCGGATGGTGGTGGTGGCGGCGCGAGCGCGGGCAGCCTCGACACCTGGGCCCGTTCCCGGCCGGGGCCCTCCCGTCCGGAGGGCTCGACGACCCGCACGTTCCCGGCCGGCAGGACGGCCCGGTCGGACATCCCGGTGTGATCGAACCTCTCGGCCCGGTCGGACGTCGCGATCTCCTCGAACGTCTCGGTCTGTTCGGGCGCCCCGACCTGGACGGACATCTCGGCCGCGTCGCGGGCGTCCGGTCGTCCGCGTGCGTGTTCGCGGACGATCCGGCGCAGCAGGATCCACCAGACCGGGGCGATGCCCCAGAACACGAGGTTGTACCCGATGACCGCGCCCGTGGCGTCCGCGAGCAGCAGGCCGAGAATCGGGAAGGCGAAGAGCATCGGCGCCATGGACAGGTTGATCCGGAACGTGATCTTGGTTCGGCCGAGCGCGTACATGATGCAGGCCGGCCCGGTCGGCAGCGCCGTCCCCGCGTAGTGGAACGCGGAGTACACGAGGATGTGGTGCGCCCCGGGCCAGGTGTCACCGAGCAGCGTTTCCCCGATGGCCGGGAATGCGATGAACAGCAGGCTCCACAGGCCGCCGACGCCGACCACGATCACCGTGAGCAGCACCGCCGCGCGCTCGCGCGCCCGCACGGACATGTCGATGCGGCGGGAGAGCTCCGGCACCGCGAAGCTGACGATGCCCACGCCGATGACGGTGGTCGGGCCGAGCAGCGTCCGCACGCCGTTCAGCGCCCCGATCGTCTCCTTGGAGCTGAGCAGCCCGATCAGCAGCATCGACGCCTGCAGCGCGCCCTGGACGGTGACGAACTCGGCCGCGAGGTTGGCCGCGTTGGCCCGGTTCTCCCGGACCCAGGTCAGCGCCCGCGACGGCGCCGGCCACAGACCGGCCTGCGCGACCCCCAGCAGCGCCGCGACCAGCGCGGAGATGCCCCAGGCGAGCAGCATCGGCGGCGACGCCGTCACGCCCCGCTCGATGAGCACCGTCAGCCCGACCACCTGCACCAGGGCCCAGGYGACATCGTTCAGGAACGCGCCGAGGGGTTTGCCCATCGCGAAGAACACGTAGCGCCAGGCGTCCTGGAGCAGCAGGCCGGGCAGGACGAAGCCCACCACGACGAGGGCGGAGCCGACCGACCCACCGGCGACGGCCCCCACGCCGACGAGCACGATCCCCAGCAGTCCACCGAAGACCAGGCACGCTCCGGTGGCGGACGCGGCCGCGTACCGGAACTCGGACACCGACTTGCCCGAGTACGAGATCCCCAGCGGCAGGCAGCCACCCGCCCGGGAGATCCCGATGATCACCGAGAAGATGATGTAGGCGATCGCGAACGAGCCGTACTCGGACGAGCTCACCTGCCGGGCGATCAGGAGCGAGACGGCGGCGTTGGTGGCGCTGGAGACGCCCTGGTCGGCGAGGGTCCAGATCGCCTTCGCCTTCGTCGACCCGCCGCCTACGACGGCCTCCTCGACGGCGGCCGGCCCGGTGCCCGGACGCTGCTCGGCCACCTCCAGCGCCCCGGTGCCGGAACCTCCGCCGCGTGCGTGGCGCGCCCGGCCGGGCCGGGCGGTTCCGTCCACCGGGTCGCCCTCGCCCGCGGCCGCTCCGGCCGCGCTCCCGGAGCTGGCCGGGCCGGCCCACCGGCCACCAGCCTGCCCCGGCCCCGTTCCGGGCCCCGAGCGCCGCATGACCTGCGTGCTCGCGGCGTCGGACTCCGGCCGGTTACGGCCGTAGAGACGCGGGATGTAGTCCGTCTGGTCGACGGCGGCGGCACCGTCCTCCATCTCCAGCCGGCGCCGCAGCGACGACAGGTCGATGGTGTCGGTGAACGCGTTGATGAAGTGGATGTCGGGGTTGCGGGCCGCGCCCTGCCGCCCGCGGCGCCCGCCACGGCCCTGCCCACCACGGCCCTGCCGGCCGCGGCCGTCGCCGGCCCGGCTGGTCAGCGCGGTCTGGTCCGATCCGGCCGCGGCGCCGCCGCCCCGGCCCGGTGGACGCGGCTCCCGGCGCCCCGTCGCCGACCATCCGCGCCCCGATCGTCGCGCGTCCCCCGCTCCGGCCGCGCCGGCAAGGCCGGCAGGGCCGGCCGCGCCAGCAGGGCGCCCCTCGGGAGGCGCTCCCGCGGAACGCGGTGCGGCGGGCGGCGGCGGGGCCTGACGCTGATCCGCTGGCGACTGCCCGGCGGGCGACTGCCCGCCAGACGAGTGGGCGCCAGACGAGTGGGCGGTCGGGGCCTGGGTGGCTGAGGGCGGTGTGGATGGGAGCTGGGTCGCCGGCGGGGGTGCGGCGGCACTCGGGCCGGCGACGTCGACCCGCATGAAGTCATCGCCCCGCCGGCCCGCCGGCGGCAGGCCGGGCGACGGGACGGGTGGCGTGCCCACCGTGAAGCCGCTCGGCGGAGCGGGCCTCGGCGTGGGCTGACGGGCCACGCCTCCCGGCGGAGGCGGTGCCTGCGGCCCGGTGGTACCCATGCGGACGGTGGTCTCGGGCGGAACCCATCCGCCGGACGGGGGCGCCCCGCCCGCCCGTTGCGCGGCGCCCCGCTCGCCCTGTCCCGGCTGGTCGTGCCGGGCAGCAGGGTCGGTCGGGGTGCCGCCGGGGGCGGGCGTGTTGCCGGTGGAATGCCGGGGCATGGGGGTCCAGCCCGGCGGCGGCGTCAGCGCACGCGCCGCGCCCTGGTTCGGCGGCGTCCCGTCCGGCGGCCGGACGCCCGGCAGGGGCGTACCGCCTGGGCGGGGGGTGTAGCCGGGCGGCGGCGTGCGCCCGGACGGCGTGCGCCCGGGAGGCCGCGCCTGCCCGGGAGACGTGTAGCCGGAAGGCACGTGCCCTGCCGGTGTGTGACCGGGAGGCGCCTGCCCGGCCGGTGGGGTGTTCCCCGGGGCCGGAGCCCGCTCGAACGGCGCGGCGCCGCCCGGCGGCGGAGTACGTCCCGGCGGCGGAGTGTGACCAGCCTCGGGCCGGTATCCCGGGAGCGGGGTGCGACCGGGGGGTGGGGTGCGCCCGTCCCGGTAGCCGGATCGGCCCTCCACCACGAACGGCTCGGGAGCCGGCCGATGCTGCTCCGGCCCCCCGCGCGGATCAGTTCCAGCCCGCCCGTCAGCACCACCCCACTGGTCAGTGCCACCGCGGGGATCGGCGGCGCCCCGCGGATCGGGCGTGCCCGGCAGGACGATCCGCGGCAGCGGAGTGCCGACGTGGACCCCCTGCTGCCGGGGATCGGTCGCGCCAGGCCGGGGCTGGGGCTCGTCGTTCCGGCCGGTCGGCCCGGTGCGCGGCTGACGCGGGGCGCGCGGCACGTACTGCGTGGTGTCGGCGTCGCCGGCGGGCGGCTCGGGCGGGAGGTCCGCGTCGTCCGCACCGGCCGCCCTCGGCTCCATACCGAGATCGGTCACGCCCGACACCCCGTCCCGCCCGGGACGTCGAGGATGTCCGGGCCGCGGGGTGCTGGGCGCAGCCGGGGGGCTGCCGACGCTGATGTCATCGCTTCGTTGGGTTGGGCTCTCCTAGAGCACGACCGGACGGGGCACGGGTACGACGAAGCGGCCGCCCCGAGAGGCGTACTCCTCCTGCTGGGCCATGATCTCCTTCTTCACGTTCCACGCGAGCAGCAGCAGGTAGTCGGGCTGGCGCTCAAGCAGCACGGCCGGGTCGAGGATCGGGATCCGCGCGCCCGGGATGTACTTGCCCTGCTTGTGCACGTTCCGGTCGACGACGAAGTCGATCAGCGTGTGGTCGATGCCGGTCGAGTTCAGCAGGGTGGCGCCCTTGGCCGCCGCGCCGTAGGCCGCGATGGACTTCCCCTCGGCCTTCAGCGAGCGCAGCAGCTCGGTCAGCTCGCCCTGCAGCACGCGGACGTCGTCGCCGAAGCTGCCGTAGCGCTCGAACGTCCCGAGGCCGGCGGCGCGCTCCGCGTCCAGGACGGCCTTCACCGACCCGGTCGGCTCGGCGGCGCCCTGGTGCTGCATCCGCCAGCGCAGCGTCCCGCCGTGCAGGTCCGCGAACTCCTCGACGCCGACGAGCTGCAGGTCGTGGCGGCGCATGAGGGCGTCCACCGCGATCGTGGAGAAGTAGCAGAAGTGCTCGTGGTAGACGGTGTCGAACTCGTTGTGCGCCAGCAGCGCGCCGACCCCGGGGTTCTCGACGTCGACGATCCCGTCGTCGGCGAGCAGGATCGAGAAGCCCTCGACGAAGCTGTTGAGGTCGGGGACGTGCGCCATCACGTTGTTGGCGATGATGACGTCCGCCCGCAGGCCCTCGGCGACGAGCGTACGGGCGAGGTCGGCCCCGAAGAACTCCTCGCGGGTGGGCACGCCCGCCTTGCGCGCGGCGGCGGCCGGGCCGGGGGTCGGCTCGATGCCCAGCACCGGTATGCCGCGCTCGACGAACGCCTTGAGCAGGTAGCCGTCGTTGCTGGCGACCTCGACGACCAGGCTCTCCGGGCCGAGGTTGCGGCTCGCGATCAGGTCGATCACGTGCTTCTCGGAGTGCCGGACGAGCATGTCGGAGAACGACGAGAAGTACGGGTAGTCGGCGTCGAAGATCTCGTCGGCGGGGAGCACGTGGGTCAGCTGGACGAGCGCGCACTGCTCGCAGAAACCGACCTCCAGCGGGAAGGCCGGGTCCACGGCGTCGAGGGCGTCCGCCTTCACGAGCCGGTTCGCGACAGGGGTGTCACCCAGCGACAGGAAGACACGCGGGGCGGGCCCGTCACACGATCGGCAGGCGGTGACCGGGGCAGCGACGCCTCCCGCGGCCGGGCTTCCTTCTGCTGAGGTTCCGGATGACATGCGTTCCCCTGTTCGAGGTGACCGGCGCGCGGTGACCGGTGAGCGGCGGTTCGGCTGGCGGCACTTCAGCTGGCTGTACTTCGGCTGACAACAGTTCGGGCTGCGGCCGGATCGGATCTGATGTGGCCTCGGTCGAGATGATGACGATGTCGGCGTGACGGCCGTCAGCCGCCTCCGGTCGACCGGTCACGGACCACCGACCCACCGACGACCGCGTCCGACCAGATCACCATGACGGGCGTGCGAACAGATCGATTTCCAGGTGGTCCGCTCGTACCCGTCCGGCCGTCCCGAACCACCCCCACATTACTCAGCGTTGCGAACAAACACGCCAGGTGCTGGATTCGGCCGCTTTCGCCGCCTCCTCCACGCTTCCCGCCTCGTGCCCGGGATGCCACCCCGACTGGCGCACATCACGGTGACGTGAGTGTCACACACGCACGGAGTTGACCTGACGTAAGCACGCCGGGCATCCCCACCCCGGGAAACCGGCCTGCCCAGCGGGCATGGCCGTTGCCGACGGGCCCGGGACGCGGATCCGGCAAACCGGATCCCCCCGTTCAGGTCTGGCCGAGCTGGATGAGCTCGTCACCCGGGGCGCCGGCGGGCAGCAGCGGCCAGCCGCGGTCCTTCTCCGAGATCACCGAGACGGGCAGCGGCCAGGCGATCCCGAGCCGGGGGTCGTCAAAACGGAGACCACGATCATGCCCCGGAGTGAACGGGACGTTCATCTGGTATGTGGCCTCGGTGTCGTCCACCAGGGTCTGGTAGCCGTGCGCGAGCCCGGGGGCGATGAACAACGCCCGGTGGTTGTCCGCGGTCAGCTCCACGGCCACGTGCTCCAGGTAGGTCGCCGAGCCGGGCCGCGAGTCGACGATGACGTCCAGCAGGGCGCCGCGGGTGCAGCGGACCAGCTTGGTCTCGCGCACCGGCTCGCCGGCCCAGTGCAGGCCGCGGATCGTCCCGGCACGGCGGTTGTAGGCGACGCTGCACTGCGCGACGGCGACCTCCAGCCCGGCGGCGGCGAACTCCTCCTGGCAGAAGGTGCGCGCGAACAGGCCGCGGTCGTCCGAGAACGCCTCGACGTCGACGATCGTCACGCCGTCGACGGCGGTGGGCGTGAGCTTCACCGGGCGGTCCAGAACAGCTCGGCGTCGACCTGGCCGGTGCCGATCAGGTACTGCAGCTGCTTGAGCCGGGTGTGCCCGCGGCCGGTGAACGTCTCGGTGTCGAGCTGGATGCGGCTGAACACCTCGTGGAGCTGCTCGGCTCCCTTGTGCGCGTCCCAGTCGCAGGAGAAGCCCGGGAGCTGGGAGGCGATCTTGTCGAACGACACCCGGTAGCTGCGGTTGTCCCCGCCGTTGTCGCCGAAGCTCAGCTTGCAGCCGGTGAAGACGGTGGCGACCGCGTCCGCGATCTCCTTCACCTGGTAGTTCTGCGCGCTGTCACCCACGTTGAAGATCTCGTTGTGGACGGCGTCGCGCGGCGCGGCGAGCACGCACCGGATCGCCTTGGCGATGTCCAGGCCGTGCACCAGCGGGCGCCACGGGGTGCCGTCCGAGGTCATCGCGATCTCGTTCGTGGTCCAGGCGACCCCGGCCAGGTTGTTCAGCACGATGTCGAACCGCATCCGCGGCGAGGCGCCGTACGCGGTGGCGTTGCGCAGGAACGTCGGCGAGAAGGTGTCGTCCGCCAGCGGCGCGACGTCCCGCTCGACGTAGACCTTGCACTCGGCGTACGGCGTCTGCGGGTTGACCGGCGAGGTCTCCGTGACGTCCGACCCGGTCGCGACGCCGTAGACGCTGCACGACGACATGTAGACGAACCGCTGGACGCCGGCCTGCTTCGCCAGCTTCGCGAGCCGCACGGACCCCTGATGGTTCACCTTGTAGGTCACGTCGGGCGCCAGCGCGCCCAGCGGGTCGTTCGACAGCTCCGCCATGTGCACGACCGCGTCGACGCCCGCGAAGTCCTCGACGGTGAGGTCGCGCAGGTCCTTGTCGATCGTGTACGGGACACGGTCCGTGCCGCGGTAGAGCCAGCCGTACTTGTAGTAGCCGGTGTCCACCCCGACCACCTCGTGGCCGTCGCGCAGCAGCTCCGGGGCGAGCAGGCAGCCCAGGTAGCCCTCCGTGCCGGTGACGAGCACCTTCATCCGAGAGTCCTCCCGATCTCGACGAGGGCACGCGGGGTTCGACGACGGCCCTGCGCTCCGACCACAGAAGGTACCGAGAGGGCCGGAGGTGCCCGTCAGTGACGCCCCACTGTGCTCCTGTCCGTCTGACGACGAACACTCTGCGCATACCGGAGGCCCGCAGGCCATTCCCGCACCGAGGACGCCGACCCTGCCCACCCTCCCCCGTACGGATATGACCTACATCACTTCATGCAGCCGACGTGTGTCTTGGTGAACCGACGGCCTGTCGACTCGCAGACAAACGACCGCACAACACCGAGGATGTGGAAAGCTCGCCTCCGGACACGGTGTGTGCGTGTTCGTGGCGTGATGCGCATCCCCCGGTCCGCGCCGCGCGGAGCGTCCGAAGGCAGGTCAGGTAGTGATGGGTCACCGAGGCGCCGCCGGCGGGGCCCGGGCCGGGCGGCACCCGTCGGCCGGAGTCACCGGCGGGGTGCTGCTCGCGGTGCTGTCGGCGGTGCTGCTACCCGGCGCCGCGGCCGGCACGGCGGCCGCCGCGACGCCCCAGCCGGCGGCCCCGGGTGCGAGCGCCAGGCCGGCCCCCCGGACAACCCCCGCGCCGACGGCCTCGGCACCGGGCCGCTCCCCGTCGGGCGGGCTGCCATCCAGCGGATTCTCGTCCACCGACGAGCAGTGGTACCACGAGAGCCTCCGGCTCGCCGAGGCCCACCGGGTGAGCCGCGGCAGGGGCGTCATCGTGGCGATCATCGACGGCGGGGTGGACGCCACCCATCCGAAGCTGCGCGGGCAGCTCCTCTCCGGCGCCGGGGTCGGTGCGGACGCCGCTCTCGACGGGCTGCGCGACGACGACCCCGACGGCCACGGCACGGCCATGGCCGGGCTGGTCGCCGCCCGCGGTGACGTCGGTGACCCGGCTGTGTGGGGGGTCGCGCCCGAGGCGAAGATCCTGCCGATCTCCACCGGCGAGGAGGCCGACTCCGAGGAGGTCGCCCGTTCGGTGCGGATCGCCGTCGACCGGGGGGCGGGCGTGATCAGCATGTCCCTCGGCTCGGTGGGGCGGGCGACGAGCGCGGAGGAGAGCGCCGTCCGGTACGCGCTCGCGAACGACGTGGTGGTCGTGGCCTCGGCCGGCAACACCGAGCCGGGCGACACCGAGGTGAACTCCCCGGCGAACATCCCGGGCGTGATCGCCGTGACCGGATCGGACTACCGCGGGATGTTCTGGGGCGGCTCGGTACAGGGGCCGGAGGCTGTCCTGGCCGCGCCCGGACCGGGCATCCGGGCTCCGGTGCCGACCAGGGTGTCGCCCGACGGCCTGGACACCGGAGGCGGCACCAGCAACTCGGCGGCGATCGTCGCCGGGGTGGCCGCGCTCGTCCGCGCCGCGAAGCCCGACCTGGACGCACCCAACGTCATCAACCGCCTGATCCGCACCGCGCTCGACATGGGCCCGGTGGGGCGCGACAGCCAGTATGGCTTCGGGCTGGTCGAGCCGGTGGCCGCGCTGACCGCCGAGCTCCCCCTCGTGGACGGGAACCCACTGCTCACCGCCCCGATCCCACGCACCGGCAGCAGCGCGGACGGCGGCAGCGGGGCCGGGGGCGGCGCCACCCCCGACGGGGCCATCCCGGCCCTGCCGACACCGCCGCTGCCCGCGGCCGCCACTCCCCCCGTCGCCGCGGCCAGCCCCGACGAGGGTGGGGACGGCCCGTCCGCGCTGACCTGGATCGCCGGGCTCGGCCTCGCGGCGTCGGCGGGTGTTCTGCTCGGGGCGCTGGCGTACGTGCTGGCCGGCGCCCGGTTCGCCGCGGCGCTGGGCCGCCGCCGGGCCACGGCCGGGGTCACGGGGCCGGGCGGTGGCCCGCCCGCGACGGCGGCCGTCCCGCCGGAGGCCCCCCCGCCCGGTTGGGCGACGCAGCCCGGCTGGGCGGCTCCACCGACCCGTGCCGTACCACCCGACAGGGCGGGGCAGCCTGCCCCGCCACACCCGCCGGCCCCACCGCACCCGGCCGGGCCGGCGACGGGAGGCCCGCGCACCCCCGGTGGGGGCGTTCCCGTCGACACCCGCGGGTGGCGGACACCGCACTGACGCTCGGGATGTCCGAGGCGTCAGTGTCAGTAGTGCCCTGGCGTCAGTAGTGCCCTGGCGTCAGCGCGGCGGGGGGCCGACCAGCAGGCCCTTGATGTAGGCGGCGTGCTCGTCGGCCGTGGCCCTGCGGCCCCGCACCCGGGAGAGCACCGTGCGGCCCGCGTAGCCGGCGACGAGCATCGAGCGCATCACGTTCACCCGCGCCGGGGCGTTGTGCTTGCGCAGGTAGCGGACCATCGAGGCGCCGCGCATCTGCAGCATCCACGTCTTGCCGGCCCCGGAGCCGCCGGCGCCGTGCGGGACGAGCAGGTCGGYGCGCAACTGCTGGCGCATCCCCGCCTCGCGGATCGCCCGGCCCAGCGCCATGTCCTCGTTGTAGACGTAGAACGTCTCGTCGAAGCCGCCGAGCTCGAGGAACGACTGCCGGCGGACGGCCATGCAGGCCCCGGTCAGCCACTCGGGGCTCATCGGCCGGTTCGGCGTCGGACGGGCGAACAGCGCCGACGACGGGGCGATCTTGTGGGCTCCCAGGACGTGCATGAGCACCCGACGGGGGGTCGGCTCCCAGCCGCCGTTGCCGAGCTCGGGCTTGTCGTCCTGCCCCTTCATGGTCGCCGCGCTCACGACCAGGCCGGGGTCGCCCTCGAGGTCGGCGACGAGCGTCCTGATGACCTCGACGGTCGGCCGGCTGTCCGGGTTGCCCAGCACCACGTAGTCGTACGCGGACGAGCGGATGCCCATGTTGGCCGCCTTCGCGAAGCCCTTGCCGCCACCGGAATCTATGTAGCGGCCGTTCGGCCGGTCGGCGAGGAGCTCGTCCACCCGGTCGACGCCACTGGCGTTGTCGACGACGACGACGGGCATGTCGATCGGCAGCGTCGCGAACATCTGCTCGAGCTGGTCACGGCTGTGGAAGCTCACGAGCTGGAGCTCGAACGACCAGCCGTCCACGGCCGGCCGCACGGCGGGCACGGCTGGCACCCTGGCGGGGCCGTCCGGAGCTGGGCTGTCCGGAGCTGGTGTCTCCAGGGTGGAGCCGGCAGGTGTCGCCTGGTCGGCAACCGAGTCGGGTGCGATGTCCGGCACGGGTCTGTTCCTCTCAGCTCGCCGCTCGGAACGGTCAGCTCACGACGGACGACAGTCACACAACGGACACGGAGGCGCCGGCCCCGGACGCGCTGGCGGGGTCGATGTCGGCTTCGGACGCCGCCGGCTGCGCCGGCACGGGCTGCCGGTCCGGCTTCGGCCAGATCGCCGGCCGGTCACGGGCCAGGAAGCGGCGGACGCCGCCGAGCGCGACGGCCTGCAGGAAGAAGACCTGGGCCACCAGGCGGCTCGGCCCGGGCGGGGTCCCGCCCCGCATCAGGACGCCGGCGCTGGCCGCACCGGCGGCGTTGCCGAGCAGGAACAGCCGGGCGCCCCAGCTGTTGCGGGCCGCCGGGACGCTGATCGCCACCAGCGCGACGTGGGCCAGCGGGCCGAACGAGGACCGGACGAGTCGGTGCCCCCACAGCTGCGAGGTGACCGGCAGCGCGCCGGGCACGAGCGCGGCGCGGCGCCGCCAGAGCATGTCGAGGTTGCCGGCGACGATGCGGGTGCGGCGCTCCCACTCGGCGGCGTAGTCCGGCGCGGAGGTCTCGATCGAGTAGGCCTCGGGCTCATAGACCACCCGCAGGCCACTTTCGAGGATGTCGAGCGCCAGCCAGGCGTCGTCCACCGCGGTGTCCTTCGGCAGCGGCCGGAACGCCTTGCGGCGGAACGCCAGCATCTCGCCGACCACGCCGATGGTGGCGCCGGTCGCGGACTCGCGCTGCTTGAGCCAGGACTCGAACGTCCAGTAGAAGCCCTGGGCGCCGGCCGGGTCGTCGACCTGCTTCTCGCCGGCGACGGCGCCGACGGACTCGTCGGTGAAGTGGCGCGCCGCGGCGCGCAGCGAGTGCGGGGCCAGCACCGCGTTGGCGTCGGTGAGGACCACGACGTCGTGGCTGGCCGCGGCGACACCGCGGTTGACCGCGCGGGCCTTGCCGAGCCGCTCCCCGGACGACAGGACCCGGACGCCGGGACGGCGGGCGGCTGTGGCCGTCTCCGCGTCGTCGGCGACGACGATGATCTCCATCGGGCCGGGGTAGTCCGTACCGGCCAGCTCGTCGAGCTTGGTGCCGATGACCGCCGACTCGCGGTAGGCGGAGACCACGACGCTGAGGCCCGGCCACACGTCCGGCTCGGCGGGGACCGACGGCGCAAGCCCACGACTGCGGTACCCGATGTAAGCGGGATACAGAACATGGCCGTACACGGCGGTCGCGCCGAGAACCGCGATCGCGGTGCCCTTCCCGAATGCACGAGCTCCTGTCATGCGACAACCGTAGCGGTGCCTCTACCAGGTGACGGAATGGGCTACCCGGCACCTTACCGGGGCGATCACCGACGCGGGCCGGGCGGAACCCGTCCCCGCCCGCCCGGACCCGCTGTCCCGGCATGCCCGCCGGTGTCCCTGCCGCTCCCCTGCCGGGCGGCCGCGGGCCCCGGGACTACAGTTACTCGGATGAGCGACTCCGAGCGCTGGATCGTCGTCGTCGAGGAGCCCTTCCTCCCCGCGGATGCCGGCGGGCGGGTGGAGACCTTCAGCTTCCTCACGGCGGCCTCGGCGGCCGGTATCCGGATGCAGGTCCTGGTGCCGTCCCGCACCGACCTGGACATCGCGGCCTACGAGGACGCCGTCCCCGGCGCGGCGGTCATCCGCCTACCCCGGGACGACAGCCCGCTGGCGCACCTCTCGCCGCGGCCGTTCACGCACGCGTCCCGCCCGGTCGGCCCGCTGCGCCGGGCGCTGGAGAACACCCCGCCGCGCGCCGACTCCGTCATCAGCTACAGCTGCCGGACGTCGCATCTCGGCGAGGAGATCGCGCGGGTCTGGCGGCTTCCCCACCTGGTGCGGGCGCACAACATCGACTCGGAGTTCTTCCGCGTCCTGGCCCGGAACTCCACGGGCCCCCGCGCGGTCGCCTACGAGCTCGAGTACCACCGCCTGCGGCTCGCCGAGCAGGCCATGCACCACTCACCGCTGGTGAACGCCATCGCGGACATCTCCGTGGAGGACCACGAGTGGCGCCGCGGGCGGGCGAGCGTCCCGACGTTCCACCTGCCGCCGTTCCTGCCCGCCAGCACGGTCGCCGAGGCCCGCGCGGCCGGCGGCGTCGCGGACACGGAGCGGGCCGGCGAGCGCCTGGTCTTCGTCGGCTCGCTGGACACGCCCACCAACATCGAGGCGCTGCGCTGGTTCCTGGGCGGCTGCTGGCCCACGATCCGGGTGCGCCACCCCGCGGCCGTCCTGCAGGTCGTCGGCCGCCGTCCGGAGGACGGCCTGGCCGAGTGGCTGGCCGGCTTCGACAGCGTCGAGCTGCACACCGACGTGCCGAGCGTGCTCGGCTACGTGGCCGGGGCGACCGTGTCGGTGAACCCGATGCGCTCCGGGTCCGGGGTCAACATCAAGGCGATCGAGGCGATGTCCGCCGGGACGCCTGTCGTCAGCACCCCGACCGGCAGCCGCGGCCTGGGCTGGCGCCCGGGCGAGCACCTGCTGGTCGCCGACGATCCGGGCGCGTTCGCGGACGCCGTCTGCGGGCTGCTGGACAACCCCTGGCTCGCCGCCGAGGTCGGGACGGCCGGGCGCGAGTTCGTCCTGCGCGAGCTCGATCACGCGACGCTCATCGACCGGGTCCGGGGCATGCTGGCCGGGCGCACCGAGGAGACCACAGCTCAGACCGCTTGAGACGGGGCTGGCGGGGCTGGCGCCGGGGTCACCCGGCGGGGGCCCCGCACCGGCCCCCGGTCACCGGGGGTGGCCCGGTGACCGGGTCAGGTCACCAGGCGAGTGTCAGTTTGCGGGCGTCGAACGCCTCGGCGTAGCGGCTGCCGCACTCGACGCCGCGCAGCCGCATCGTCGCGCGGAACGTCTCCTCGTCGAACCAGATCCGGTCGTGCTGGCTGCTGAAGTGCCGCTGGAGATGCTCCACCTTGGCCGCCACCACGTCCTCGGGCACCGGTACGTAGAGGCTCGGGGCGCCGCGGTCGCTCTCCCACTTGGGGATCTCGTAGCCGAGGATCAGCGCGCCGCGGAAGGCCTGCCAGGCCAGTTCGGCCAGCATGCGATGGTCCTGATGGGCGTCACCGAGCGAGGGCGCGAAGACGATGTCCGGGGTCACCTGCCGGGAGATCTGCAGCAGCATCTCCTTGACCCCGCTCCACTCCCGGGGGAGGAAGCCGTCCCGCACCTCGTGCAGGTGCAGGGAGCCCAGGGACGAGCCGAGCAGCTCGCGCGCGCTCGCCTCCGCCTCGGAACCCCGCTCACCGCTGCCGGAGAAGACCACCCAGTGGACCACAGTGTCCGGATGGGCGGCGATCATCTGCGAGATCGTGCCGCCGGCGCCGATCTCCACGTCGTCCGCGTGCGCGCCGAGAGCCACCACCGTGTAGGCGCTGCCCTCGACCGGGCGGCCCGGCGTCAGCGCGAGCATCGCACGCTCCTCTCGGTCACCGGCCACATGGCGGCCCAACCTACCCGGATCCGCACAGCGGAACATCACCGATACCGTCTACACCAGCGCGCTCGCGCACCCGCGGGCGAACACGGTAGCGGTGTGTTCCCTCGCGGGTGCGCGTCAACCGGCGTGGAAGCGGTTCTGCACGGCCGCGAGCTCTTCCTGGAGCAGCGACTCGACGGCGTCCGCCGCGTTGTCGACGATCAGCGGGAGCGCCTTGCGCTCGACCGGGCTGAAGTCGCGCAGGACGAAATCCGCCGGATCCATCCGCCCGGGTGGCCGGCCGATGCCAACCCGGACCCGCAGGTAGTCACGCGAGCCCAGCGAGGAGGTGATCGAGCGCAGCCCGTTGTGCCCGTTGTCCCCGCCGCCGCGCTTGAGCCGGATGGCGTCGAACGGGATGTCCAGCTCGTCGTGGACGACGATCACCCGGGAGAGGTCGATCTTGTAGAACGCCCGGACAGCGGCCACCGGCGGCCCCGAGACGTTCATGAACGTCCGCGGCCTGGCGAGAACGACCGAGCGCCCGGCGAGCCGCACCTGGTCGATCTCGGCCCGCGAGCGGTGGGACCGCAGCCGGGCGCCGGTGCGCTCGGCCAACAGGTCCACCACCATGAAACCGATGTTGTGCCGGTTCCCGGCATAGCTCGCGCCTGGGTTGCCTAGGCCGACGACGAGCCAGGGCCCGTCATCGGCAGGGGCTTCCATCCGCTCGCCGGAGCAGATCAGGCCGAGGCAGCCGGGGCGGCGGCCGTGCCCTCAGTGCCCTCGGCGGTCTCGCCGAGATCGGCTTCCATCTGGGCGACCGTCCGCTTGGCCAGGCCCTGGACGACGACGAGCTCCCCGTCGGCCTCGAGCTCGACACCCTGCGGCAGCTCCAGCTGGGCGGCCGTGATGCCGTGACCCGCCTCGAGGCCGGTGATGTCGACCTCGATCCGGTCCGGCAGCGACGCCGCGTCGGCCTTCACCGACAGCGCCGTGACCTGCTGGTCGACCAGGGTGTCGGGGTCGGCCTCACCGATGAGGACGAGCGCGACCTCAACCGAGACGTGCTCGCCCCGGTTGACCAGGACCAGGTCGACGTGCTCATAGCTGCCGCGGATCGGGTGGCGCTGGACCTCCTTGGGCAGCGCCAGCTCCGTCTGGCCCGACAGCTCCAGCGTCAGCAGGACGTTGGTGCCGGCGTCGGTCTTGAACGCGTGCAGCAGATCGTGAGCGGGCAGCGCGATGTGGCGCGGCGGCTGGCCGTGACCGTAGAGAACAGCCGGGACCTTGCCGGCCCGGCGGGTGCGACGAGCCCCGCCCTTCCCGAACTCGGTGCGCGGCTCCGCGGCGATGCGGACCTCGGACATGGGGGCGCTCATCCTTTCAGCAATGTGAACTCGGCGCCTGGCGGTCACCGACCGCCGATCACCAGGAGATGGTGACTCAGCGGCGAAAGGTGGCTCAGCGCCGGACGGCGGGGCCGCGCCATCATGGACGCGGTCCTCAACAGTACCGGAAGCTTCGCTGTCAACACCCGAGAGGTGTCGTGTCGCCCCGACCTCGCTGCCGCGGCTCCCCCCGCCCGGCTCGCGAAAGCGCGCAAACTCCCCGGCGCGGTGCGCCCGCCGGCTCACCACTGGATGGCGTCAGCGCACCCTGGCCGGCGGGCCGGCGTGTACCGCGAGATCGATCTCGGCGCCGAGATCCGGGCGTCCCACCGCGCGGCGCGCCCGTGGCAGCACCCGCTCCTCGACGTCGGAACGGACGGCGCGGATGTCCGCCCCGGCATCCGCCTCGACGGCCAGCTGGAGCACCGGCCGGCGCGGCCGTCCGCGCACGACCACCCGCACCGCGTGCACCACGGGGTTCGCGACCAGGTCCGCCGCGACGGCGTCCGCGAGCGCGGCGGTGTCGAGGTGAACCCCGCCGACCTCGTCGTCAGTCACATAGAGACCACGGAGCCGGCTCGTCCGGGCCTGGGCGACCAGCCATCCGACGGCGCACAGGGCCACCACGCCGGCGGCCGTGCCCACGACCGGCCAGAACCACCCGTGCCGCGCCGCGAAGGAGCGGACATCCCCCCCGAGCACGGGCCGATCGGCGAGCGCCGGGCCGAACAGGCCCGATCCGGCCAGCAGGACCAGCACTCCACCGCCCAACAGCACCAGGCCGACCAGCACCAGGAGGACCTGGTTACAACGGTCCACCACCGGGATGAACGCGCGCGTCGGCGCGGGTGAGCCGGCGCCGGCCGACGGAGCCGCGTGCCGGGCCGGAACGCCGCCGCGGGTCATCGCCGGCCCCCGGGCGTCCCCGAGCGGGCGGTGCCGATCTCGCGCTTCGTGCCCGGTGCCGCGGCGGCCGGCGACGCACGCCAGGCCCCGGGCACGGTCCGGGCCGCGGCGGAGGCGGGCTCGGGCGACACCGGGGAGTTCGACGTTGGCAGCGACGACACCGAAACCGGCGAGGTTGACGTCGACACCGACGAAAGCGAGGGCGACACCGACGAAGGCGAGGGCGCCACCGGCGGGGCGACGAGCCCGTGGCCGGAACGCCGACCAAGGCGCTCGGAGCTCGTCGTGAGCATCAGTCGCGGCGGGCGCAGCAGGTCGAACGACTCCACCCTGCGCGCCAGCCGCGCCCGGACCTCGACCACCGCGCCGGTGGACGTCCGCGGCCGCAGCCGGGCGCGGACCACGGCACGCCGCCGCCGCACCCGGGCCGAGGCGGCCGAGACCCCGTCGACCGCGAGCGCGCTCTGCCGCAACGCCCGGGCGAGTGCCCGGCGGGAAACGAACACCGCCGCGCCGGGCGTGGTCGGACGGGTCCGGAAACGCGGCCTCGCGCCCAGCCGGGCGCAGAGGAACAGCACGCCGACGCCGACGAGCACGACGCACACCCCCACGAGCCGGACGGCGCCGCTCGACCACGACCAGTCACCGAGACGCGCCGACCAGGCTGGCCAGTCGACCAGAGCGGGCCCGTGCCCGCCCGCGGCGACGATGATCTCCACCAGCGCGATGACGCCGGCGGCGGCGAGCACCGCCGCCACGAGCGCCGCAAGGACGCGGTTACCGGCCCGCATGGCGCCTCCCTCCCGCGCCGAGGGGGTTCGAACCGCCGGTCTCCGGCACGGACAGAACAACCGGCACGGTTCGGCCTGCCCGCGAGCGGCCACGCTGACACGCCGGGTCACCGCCCGCTCGGGCCCGCGCGCGCAGGCCCGAGCGGGTCACGGGCCCGCCCCCGCGGACAGCAGCGGGATGTCGATATCGATGCGGGCGACGGGCAGCCCGGCGAGCGCGGCCACCCGTTCGCGCACCCTGTCCCGGACGGCCTGCGTGGTCTGGCTCACCGAGGCCGGGTAGGTGATCGACAGCGTCAGCGACACCCAGGCCGCTCCGTCGACCACCCGCACCGTCGCCTCGGGACGACCGCTCGGCCGGTCACCGAACCCGTCGGCAGGCCGGGCGCCGTGCCCGGCGTCCGGCCGGCGCCGGCCGTAACCGTGACCGGTCCGCCGCCAGCCCGGACCCCGCCAACCCGGTCGCGGGCGGCCACCGGGCGAGCCGTCGCGCAGAAACTCGGCGACCCTGGTCGCCACCCGGGGCGGCGGGCCCGCGACAGCCTCCACATCGGCGGCGGCGATCGCGGCGATCTTCGCCACGACCCGCTCGGCGACCAGCAGCCGGCCCGGACCGCCGCCGCCGCCGCCGAGATGATCGGGGCTCACGGCTGTTCCCGGCGCCGGCCGCCGCCGGGGAACCGACCGCGGTCCCGGCCCGGCCGCGACCGGTCGAACCGGCCCCGGTCGAACCGGCTGAGGTCGATCTCGCCGTCGACGAGCTTCCCGACGATCAGTCCGAGGGCCCCGAAGAGCAGGACGATCAGGAACTCGCCGAACCCGCCGAACGCGAGCGCGAGGCCCGCGACGAGTCCGGCGATCAGTCCGAGCGCACTCGATCGCATCCGAGGTCCTCCCTCAACGGCAGTGCCAGTGACCTGGCGCGCCGCCCGTTCCGGACCGGCGCGCGCCGCCTCCTGCACGCCGCGTCATCCTGATTCCCAGTCTCGGCCACGTGGCCTGGACCTTCCAGTTCGCGGCCCGGGCCCTCCAGTTCGCGATCTCCCAGTTCGCGCCCTCCCGGCGGACCAGCCGCGCACGGGCCCGCCCGAGCAGGCCACGTTTTCGGTAGAAGGTCACGGTCGGGGCCGGCCTCGTTCCGTCCGGACCGCCCCCGACATCACCGTGGCCGCCGCCGCCGGGCCTGCCACCAGGCCCGATATCTGTGCGACCGCCGCCGGCACCGGCCGCGGTGAACGCCCGCAGGCCGGCCTGGAACGCCTCGGGATCGCCGCCGCGGTCCGGGTGGTTGTCGAGGATGAACCGCCGCCGCGCCGCCCGCGCGGCGCGGGGGTCAGGTGACACCGACCCAGGCCGGGACGTCGACCTCGAGATCATCGATGATCACATCGATCCGGGGACAGCTCGGGGCCGCGAAGGCCACCGCCGCCCGGACCTGCGCCGCGAGCTCAGCCACGGTCGGCCCGAACCGGCAGACCACGCGAACCGTGATCCCCTCCGGCCCGGCACCGGCCGTCGCGCCGTCCCGGGGAGCCATGCCGTCCAGGGGCGTCACGCCCGCGGTCGGTCGGCCGACCAGTCGGACGACGTCCGGGCAGGCACGCACCCGGGCGGCGACCTCGTTCATCTCGGCGATGCCGGCCCGGTACATGTCAGCTGGTCCGGCCACGTCAGCCGGCATGGTGACGTCGACCAGACCGGGCGGGTCGGCCGGTGCCGGGCGGGCTGGCTCCCGCGCGGTCAACGGACCCGTGGCGGGGCCTCCGCCGCCTCGTCGTCGCCGATGTAGACGTCGTCCACGGCGATGTTGACCTCGGTGACCTCCAGGCCGGTCATCTGCTCGACCGAGTCGACGACGTTGCGGCGGACCGCCTGCGAGAGGTCGACGATCGAGATGCCGTACTCGCAGACGACGTCCAGGTCGATCGCGGCCTGCCGCTCGCCCACCTCCACCGACACGCCCTGCGACATGCTGGGACTCGTTCCCGGCAGCCGTGATCGGAAGGTGCCCATCGCGCGGCTGCCACCGGTTCCGAGATCGTGGACCCCGGACACCTCCCTGGTCGCGACGCCGGCGATCTTGCTTACCACGGAGTCGGCGATCGACGTCCGGCCCTGCGCCGTCACCAGCTCGGTGGAGGTACGCCGGGCGGGTGCCGTGGACCGCTCTGCCGTGCCATTCCAGTTGCCCTCCCCCGGCCGGACCCGGTCCGGCCCCGGCCCCGGCCCAGCGGGCCGGCTCTCGCCTGGTCCCGGGGCGGTGCCCATGTCGGCGCCCTGCGTCCGCGTGGTGGTCGTCATCGCTACTCCTCCCGCGTCACGGTGCCCGCGCCCGGCCGGCGGCGCGGTGGCGACTCGGGGCCGCGGCGCGCGCCCGGTGTGGCCGGGAAGGTCACCGGTGCCGTCCACCCGACGAGGTACCCGCCCCGCCCGGGCTAATACGTCCCCGCCGGAACGGGCCGGTACGTCCCGCCGGAACCGGCTGGTACGTCCACGCAGGAAGCGGCCGGGCACTCGGGAGGCGGGTAGCGGACACCGGAACGCACCCGGAGGCGCCAGAACCGGCGGGACGCAAGAGCCGCTCCGCCGCCGCGACCGATAAGTTGAGCACGGGCCCCTACGTTGAGCGCGGGCCCCGGTGACCAACACCGGCCATGCCGAGTGCGCTCGCCGCGAGCGACGCCTGAGCCAAGGAGCGTCCGTTGCCTCGATCGCATCCGGGTCGACGCGCCACCGAACCCGGCCGCCCCCTGCCGACCGTCACCGTTCGCGCTCCCGCCAAGGTCAACCTCCACCTCGGGGTGGGCCCACGCCGGCCCGACGGCTACCACGAGGTGACGACGATCCTGCAGGCCGTCGCGCTGTACGACGACATCACCGCGACGTCGGTCCCCCCGGAGTCACTCTCCGGGCCCGAGGGCGCCGGCCCGGTGTTCACCGACGAGGACCCGATCGCGGTCACGGTCGGCGTCGCCGGCGAGGGCGCGCGGCCGGCAACGTCAGACGACGCGGACGGCGCTGGCGACGGCCCGGGTGACACCGGCGCCGAGCCGTCCGTCTCGGTGGTGCCGACCGGTAAGGACAACCTGGCTGTCCGCGCCGCCTACCTGGTCGCCGAGGCCGCCGGGATCCGCGGCGAGGCCGTCCACCTGACGCTGTCGAAGGGCATCCCGGTCGCCGCCGGGATGGCCGGCGGCAGCGCCGACGCGGCCGCGGCCCTGCTCGCCTGCGACACGCTGTGGGGCGCCGGCCTCGACCGCGAGACCCTCGTCGCGCTGGCCGCCAAGCTGGGCAGCGACGTCCCGTTCCCGCTCACCGGTGGGACGGCGCTGGGCACCGGCCGCGGTGAGCAGCTCACCGACGTCCTCGGGCGCGGCGAGTACCACTGGGTGTTCGCGCTCGCCGACGGCGGGCTGTCCACGCCCGCCGTCTACGGCGAGTTCGACCGGCTCTCCGAGGGCAGGCTGCGCACCGGGCCCACGCCCGCGGACGCTGCCCTGAGCGCCCTGCGCAGCGGGGATCCGGCGGAGCTCGGAGCCGCCCTGGTCAACGACCTGCAGCCGGCGGCGCTGCGGCTGCGCCCGTCCCTGCGGCGGGTGCTGGAGAGCGGGCTGGAGCTGGGCGCGATCGGCGCGATCGTGAGCGGATCCGGGCCGACCTGCGCTTTCCTCGCCCGCGACGCGGCGGCGAGCGTCTCGCTCGCCGCGAGCCTCGCCGGCATGGGCGTCGCGCGCGCCGTCCGGCGGGCCCACGGCCCGGTCGCCGGAGCACGGGTGATCCCGGCGGACCCGGCCGGTCCGGGTGGGGAGCCGGGCAGCTCCGCGGCGCAGCCCCCGCCGCTTTCCCCCTCCTCGTCACCGGCGTGACCCGCCCGCCTGCATACTCGGACACGTTCCGGGCACGGGACGCGTCCGAGTACGCGGCGGATGTCACGGTCGAAGTCGTGGGGAGAATCGTCGCGTGAGCCCGGTCGTTGTCTCGTTGGAGAGCGTCTCGGCAGCGCACGGCACCCGAACGCTGCTGGACGGCGTCGGCCTCGGGCTCGACATCGGCGAACGGGTCGGCGTGGTCGGCCGCAACGGAGCCGGCAAGTCGACCCTCCTCAACATCATTTCCGGAACGCACCCGCCCGACTCGGGCCGGGTCGTGCACGCCGGCGGCACCCGGGTCGGCGCCCTCTCGCAGGCCGACTCGCTGCCCGGCGGCACCGTCCGCTCGGCCGTCGTCGGCGACGTGCCCGACCATGTCTGGGCGGCCGACCCGCGGCAGCGGGCCGTGCTCACCGGCCTCGGCCTGATCGACCGGCTCGACGAGGAGACCGGGCTGATGTCCGGCGGCGAGCGCCGCCGCGTCGCGCTGGCCCGCCTGCTCGTGCAGGAACTCGACCTGCTGATCCTCGACGAGCCGACGAACCATCTCGACGTCGAGGGCGTCGCCTGGCTCGCACGCCACCTCGCCACCCGGCGCTGCGCGCTGATCGTCGCCACCCACGACCGGTGGTTCCTCGACGAGGTGTGCGACCAGGTGTGGGAGGTCGTCGACGGCCGGGTCGACGCCTACGAGGGCGGCTACTCCGCCTACGTGCTCGCCCGGGCGGAACGCTCCCGGCGCGCCGACGCGACCGAGGCCCGCCGGCAGAACCTGCTACGCAAGGAGCTGGCCTGGCTGCGCCGCGGCCCGCCGGCCCGCACCAGCAAGCCCCGCTTCCGCATCGACGCCGCCAACGCGCTGATCGCCGACGAGCCGCCCGCCCGCGACAGCCTTGAGCTACGCACCTTCGCGGCGTCCAGACTGGGCAAGGACGTCTACGACGTCGAGGACGTCGACCTCACCGTCGGTGACCGCACGCTGCTGCGCGACGTGACCTGGCGGCTCGGCCCCGGCGACCGGATCGGCCTGGTCGGCGTGAACGGCGCCGGCAAAACCTCTCTGCTGCGGCTGCTCATCGGCACCCTCGAACCGGGCGCGGGGCGGGTCCGTCGCGGGGCGAGCGTGCGCCCGGCGATCCTGTCCCAGGAGGTCACCGAGCTGCCCGGCGACCTGCGGGCACTCGAGGCGGTCGAGCAGGTCGCCCGCATCCTGGCGGTGGAACGCGGCCGGGAGCGCACCGCCGGCCAGATGCTCGAGCAGTTCGGCCTGCCCTCGAGCCGGCAGTGGACCAGGGTGCGCGACCTCTCCGGCGGCGAGCGCCGCCGCCTGCAGCTCCTGCGTCTGCTGATGGGACGCCCGAACGTCCTCCTCCTGGACGAGCCCACGAACGACCTCGACACCGACACGCTGACCGCGCTGGAGGACCTGCTCGACTCCTGGCCCGGAACCCTCGTCGTCGTCAGCCACGACCGTTACTTCCTGGAGCGGACCTGCGACGTCGTCTGGGCCCTGCTGGGCGACGAGCGGATCCGGATGCTGCCCGGCGGCGTCGAGGAGTACCTGGCCCGGCGCGCGGCGGCGGGCGGCTCCCCAGGTTCCGGGACGGCCGGTTCGGGTGCCTCCACCGCCTCGGGTGGCTCGGGGCGTTCCGCTGGTTCAGGCGGCTCTTCCGGCTCCGGTGGCTCGGGCGGCGGCGCGGGGGGTCCGGCTGGGCCGGGCTCGGCCGCGGGCTCCGGGCAGGCGTCGGGAACGGACGCGCGTCCGGCCCTGAGCTCGGGCGAACTGCGTGCGGCCCGCAAGGAGCTGGCCCGGTTGGAACGGACCCTCGAGAAACTGGGACGTCGCGAGTCCGAGCTGCACAAGGCGCTGGCCGAGGCCGCCACCGACCACGAGCGCATCCTCACCCTCGACGCCGAGCTCCGCGCCCTCACCAGCGAGAAGGACCAGACCGAGGACCAGTGGCTCACCCTGGCCTCCAAGATCGAATAATCCCCCGCAAGGCCGCTCCGGCACCCGACCCGGGGCTCGGGTCGGGTGCCGGGGTGGAGAGACAGATGCCGAGGTCGAGAGCCGGGACCAGCGGCGCGGGGAGTGGACGACGCCGGTCAGGCGCGCTTGGCGGCCAGGCGGGCGGGGTCGGGCCAGCGGACGTCCCGGGCCAGCCCGAGGATCTCCAGAGTCTTGATCACGTAGAAGCTGGTGTCGATCTGCCAGGGGCGGACGCCGTGCCGGGCCGAGGTCGGCTCGGCGTGGTGCAGGTTGTGCCAGGACTCGCCCATGGAAAGCAGGGCCAGCGGCCACACGTTGCCCGAGCGGTCGCGGGAGCGGTAGGGCCGGGAGCCCATGACGTGGCAGATGCTGTTGACCGACCAGGTCACATGGTGGAGCAGCGCCACCCGGACGAGCGAGGCCCAGAAGAAGGCCTGGAGCGCGGCCTCGAACGAACCGCCCCACAGGCCGCCGATGACCGCGGGCAGGGCGAGGCTGACGAAGGCGCAGAGAGCAAACGAACGACTCACCCGGACGATCATCGGGTCGTCCAGGAGGTCGGGGGCGTAGCGGCGCTGGTCGGTCTGCTCGACGTCGAAGAGCCAGCCGACGTGGGCGTGCCAGAGCCCGCGGGCGAGGGCGGCCGGGCCGGTGCCGTAGCGCCACGGTGAGTGCGGGTCACCGTCGGCGTCGCTGAAGGCGTGGTGACGGCGGTGGTCGGCCACCCAGCGGATCACCGGGCCCTCTATGGCCATGTTGCCGGCGATGGCGAGYGCGGCACGCACCGGCTTGGAGGTCTTGAAACCCCGGTGGGTGAAATAGCGATGGAATCCGACGGTGACGCCGTGGCCGGTGATCGCGTACATCACCGCCGCGAGGATGACGTCCCGCCATGTGATCCAGTGGTCCCACAACAACGGAACTGCCGCGACAAGCGCCGCGAACGGAAATAGGATCGTCGCCACAAGCACAAGCTGTTCGCCACGCGCCCGGAACATCGAGGGAGTGGTGGTGTGGGACTCGGTCGGCGCCGGCGACGTGACCCCGCCGGCATCCGCGACGGACTGGTCACCTCCAACCACGGCCGCACCCTGATGCCTGGTTTCGGTCGCTTTCACCGTGTCGGTAGCGGTCATTGYTTCATCCCGTCCGTCGCGGTGGGCCGCCCACTGCCGACCCTCTGGTCGCCACGTTAGCCCGCCTGGATGACAACGGGCACCATTCACGGCGTCCGCCACGCAAACGGGCCGGACCGCCCAGCCCACGCCGACGGCCTCCACGCGACGGATGGCATCTTTCCCGATCCACAGGATTCCACCCCCCTCCGCGCCGACACCCCTCGCGACAGGATCATCACCTTGCGTCGGGATCAACCGACGGCGGCGAGAGTGTTCACACGGACACAACACGAATACACCCGACGACCTCGGCCGGGGGGTGACTACGTGCCGCGACGCCCTGACGCCGCTCCAGCTAGAGCCGGGCCCGGGACACACCCTGATCCGCACAGCACACCGGGGGGACCACAGACACTCGCCGGGAGGCCCACGTACATTTCTTCCGTTGCCGGGCACGATGGTAGAGTGGGTGCGGCAGTAACCCTGTTTTACCCGCGGTCCGCCGTAGTGTAATCGGCAGCACAGGAGATTTTGGTTCTCTTAGTCCACGTTCGAGTCGTGGCGGCGGAGCACAAGCAGTCGCGGGGTGCCGAAATTGTTTCGACAAGACGGCGTCTTGATTTTCAAGATACGTCCAGTCAAAAGATTTCCCTCTTTGCCGCTCTCGCGTTCGCGCGATGCGGCAGACCGCACGGAGTCACCCACCGTCGCCGAGGTTGGAGTRCCTCTTCGGTAGGCTGACAGCCGATGCCTCACCCTCCGCGGGCCGGCCGAACAGGACCGACCCCACGGCGCTCACCGTGAGTCAGCGGGTCCGTCCACGGCGCGTCGTTCCCTCGGCAGGTCGGGCGCAGCCAGGTCCATCGAGATTGCGGGAGCTCGTGTGACTCAGCCACGTCCGGCGGCTGTCATCGTCCTGGCGGCGGGCGAGGGGCGGCGAATGCGTTCGGGCACCCCGAAGGTCCTGCATCGCCTCGCCGGTCTGACCCTGCTCGAGCATGTGCTCCGCGCGACCGAGCCGGTCGGGGCGCCCCGGGCGGTGGTCGTCGTCGGTCACGGGCGCGAGCAGGTCGCGGCCATGCTCGCCGAGCGGGCGCCGCACGTCATCACCGCCGTCCAGGAGCACCAGGGCGGGACGGGCCACGCCGTGCGTGCCGCGCTGGCGGCGCTGGACGGTCTCCCGCCCGACGCGTCCGTCGTCGTGCTGCCCGGCGACACCCCGCTGCTGACCGGCGAGACCATCGCCGGCCTGGTCGAGCGCCATCAGGCGCTGGGCGCGGCGGCCACCGTTCTGTCGGCCTTCGTCGCCGACCCGACCGGGTACGGCCGCATCGTGCGCGGCGACGGCGGCCAGGTGCGGGCGATCGTCGAGCAGCGGGACGCCGACCCCGCGACCGCCGCGATCAGGGAGATCAACGCCGGCGTCTACGTGTTCGACGTCGAGCTGCTGCAGTCCGCGCTGAAGCGGCTCACCACCGACAACGCGCAGGGCGAGGAGTACCTCACCGACGTGGTCGGCCTGCTCGTCGCGGACGGCGAGCCGATCGGGGCGCACGTCGTCGCCGACGCGGACGAGGCCGGCGGAGTCAACGACCGGGTGCAGCTCAGCGAGGCCGGCCGCACGCTGCGCGAACGGATCACCCGCGCCGCAATGCTCGGCGGGGCCACGATCGTCGACCCGGTCACCACCTGGATCGACGTCGACGTCACCCTGGAGCCGGACACGACCGTCTGGCCGAACACGCACCTGCGTGGGGCCACGACGATCGCCACCGGGGCGGAGGTCGGCCCGGACTGCACCCTCATCGACACGGTCGTCGGCGCGGGAGCGCGTGTCGTCAGCTCGGTGACCGAGCGCGCCGAGGTCGGTGCCGGCGCCGTCGTCGGGCCGTTCGCCCACCTGCGCGCGGGGACCAGGCTCGGTCGCAGCGGCAAGATCGGCGCCTTCGTCGAGACGAAGGCCGCCGACATCGGCGATGAGTCCAAGGTCCCCCATCTCGCCTACGTGGGCGACGCGGTGGTCGGCGAGCGCAGCAACATCGGCTGCACCACGGTGTTCGTCAACTACGACGGGGTCGCCAAGCACCGCACGGTGATCGGTTCGGACGTCCGGATCGGCAGCGACACCATGCTGGTGGCCCCGGTGACCGTGGGGGACGGCGCCTACACCGGCGCCGGCGCCGTCATCAGGGAGGACGTCCCACCGGGAGCGCTCGCGATCAGGGAGGGCCGGCAGCGCAACGTGCCGGGCTGGGTACTGCGCCGCCGGCCGGACAGCCCCGCGGCGCGGGCCGCGCTGCGCGCCCGGCAGCATGAGGCGGAAACGGCCGAGCCAGCCGGACACAAGCAGGCCACGCCCGAGCCGGCCGGGCAGGAGCCCGGCCAGCCCGGGCAGTCGGGCACGTGAGTTGAACCACAGCCCGGCCCCGGGACCCGGTATCGCTGGCGTTTTCGCCGCGCGAGGCCGAACGTAGAAACCGTTTGGCCGCAGGTGGGCTGATCTGCGGCTATCGATACCGTCGTACACAGTCTGCCGCGTGGAAGGGGACGCCTGATCCCGAGTCGCTCGTTCCCGGCCGCCTGCGCCATGCCCGGGCGGAACGGGTAGATCTGACCTGACCAGGCAGTGACCCCAGCCCAGGCCCCGGCGCGACGGGTACCCGCCCGCCGCCGGTCGCCGCCCGGCCCCCCGACGACCACCGCGACCAGCAGACGAGCCAGTCGAGTCCGACGAAGCAGCAGCGCCACCAGCAGCCGAGTCAGCCGCAGACGAACACATCAACGGTCCACGTCCGCAACCGTCCGTGTCACGGGCCGCCTGTCAGAGCCGCCAGTCATGCCTTGAGGAGATAACGGTGGGATACCAGACCGAGAACCGCCGAAACCTGATGCTCTTCGCGGGGCGTTCCCACCCTGAGCTCGCGGCCGAGGTGGCCCGAGCCCTCGACGTGCAGCCGGTCCCCACGAACGCGTACGAGTTCGCCAGTGGCGAGATCTTCGTCCGCTTCGAGGAGTCCGTCCGCGGGTGTGACGCCTTCGTGCTCCAGTGCCACACCGCGCCGGTGAACACCTGGCTGATGGAACAGCTCATCATGGTCGACGCGCTCAAGCGCGCCAGCGCCAAGCGCATCACCGTCGTCGCCCCGTTCTACCCGTACGCCCGCCAGGACAAGAAGCACCGCGGCCGCGAGCCGATCTCGGCCCGCCTCGTCGCCGACCTGTTCAAGACCGCCGGCGCGCACCGGCTGATGTCCGTCGACCTGCACACCGCCCAGATCCAGGGGTTCTTCGACGGCCCGGTCGACCACCTGTTCGCGCTGCCGCTGCTCGCGGACTACATCGAGAGCAAGCTCGACACGTCCGAGGTGACGGTCGTGGCGCCCGACTCCGGCCGGGTGCGCGTCGCGGAGCGGTGGACCGACCGGCTCGGCTGCCCGCTGGCGATCATCCACAAGCGCCGCGACCCGAACGTCCCGAACCAGGTCAAGATGTTCGACGTGGTCGGCGAGGTCCGCGGGCGCACCTGCGTGATCGTGGACGACATGATCGACACCGCCGGGACGATCACGAAGGCCGCGGAGTCCCTGAAGGCGCACGGCGCGACCGACGTCATCGCCGCGGCGACGCACGGCGTCCTGTCCGGCCCGGCCGCCGACCGGCTGAAGAACTCCGAGATCAGCGAGGTCGTCCTCACCAACACGCTGCCGCTGCCCAGCGAGGCCCGCATCGACAAGATCACCGAACTGTCGATCGCGCCGCTGATCGCCGCTGCCATCAAGGCCGTCTTCGAGGACGGCTCAGTGACCGGCCTGTTCGGCGGGGACGCCTGACCCCACCACCACGCCGGCCACCCCCGGGGTGATCCCCTGCGCCCCCGAAGCCAGGCCCCTGAGCCCGGGCTTCGGGGGCGCGTTGGGGAGAGCGCGATCTGGTGGGCCGTAGAATCACCCGACATGACGCAGGACCGGCCACGGGTCTCGCTGACCGGCATCAAGCCGACCGGCGATCCGCACCTGGGCAACTACATCGGGGCGATCCGCCCCGCCCTCGACCTGACGGCGACGTACGAGTCGATCTACTTCATCGCCGACTACCACGCCCTGACCTCCATCCGGGACAGGGCGAAGTTCGCCGCCTACACCCGGTCCGTCGCCGCCACCTGGATCACGCTCGGGCTCGATCCCGAGCGCACGGTCTTCTACCGGCAGTCCGACGTCCCGGAGATCTTCGAGCTGACCTGGATCCTGTCCTGCGTCACGGGCAAGGGCCTGATGAACCGGGCGCACGCCTACAAGGCGGCGCGTGACCGCAACGCCGAGAGCGGCATCGCCGACCTCGACGCGGGCGTCAACATGGGGCTGTTCAACTACCCCATCCTGATGGCCGTCGACATCCTCGTCATGGGCGCGGACGTCGTCCCCGTGGGCCAGGACCAGTCGCAGCACCTCGAGATCGCCGCGGACATCGCCGGCTCGTTCAACCACCTCTACGGCGACGTGTTCAGCCTGAAGATTCCCGAGGCGGTGCTGCCGTCCGGGGTCAACGCGCGGACGATGCCCGGCACCGACGGCCGGAAGATGAGCAAGTCCTACGGGAACACGATTCCGCTGTTCGCGCCGCCGTCCCAGCTACGCAAACTGGTGCGCGGCATCCGCAGCGACAGCACGCCGGTCGAGGCGCCGAAGGATCCGGACGCCTCCGCCGCCTTCCAGATCTACGAGAACTTCGCGGACCCGGAGGCCGTCAAGGACATGCGGGTCCGCCTCGAGCAGGGCGGCACCGGCTGGGGCGAGCTGAAGAACGCCCTGTTCGAGACGCTCGACGCCTGGCTGACCCCACTGCGGGCCCGCTACGACGAGCTGGTGGCCCCGGGCAGCGAGCTGGACGCGATCCTCGCCGCCGGCGCGGACAAGGCCCGCGACCGCGCCCGCCCCGTCCTCGCCGGCGCCCGCCGCGCCATCGGCGTCGGCTGACCGGCCCCGCCTGACCAGCGCGGTCAGGCGGGCTGGTCGGCCGGGAGGATGCGGGCCTGCTGGGCCAGCCGGGCGAACGCCTCGACGTCGAGGGTCTCGCCGCGGGCGCCCGGGTCCACCCCGGCCGCACGGGCGAGCTGCTCGGCTCGCGCGGGTGAGCCGGCCCAGGGGGCGAGCGCCGTCCGCAACGTCTTGCGTCGTTGGGCGAAGGCCGCGTCGACGGCCGCGAAGACCTCGCGGCGCAGTCCGACGTCCGCCGGTGGGGCGGCGCGCCGGGTGAAGGCGACGAGGCCGGAGTCGACGTTGGGCTGCGGCCAGAACACCGGGCGGGGCACCGCGCCGGCCGGCCGGGCCTGCGCGTACCAGGCCAGTTTCACGCTCGGCACGCCGTAGATCCGCCCGCCGGGCGGCGAGGTGAGGCGGTCGGCGACCTCGGCCTGCACCATCACCAGGCCCCGTTCGATCGACGGGAACCGCTCCAGCAGACCGAGCAGCAGCGGGACGGCCACGTTGTACGGCAGGTTCGCCGCCAGCACCGTCGGCGCGGCGACCGCCGGCGGCAGGTCGGCCGGCTCGACCCGCAGGCCGTCCGCCTCGACGACGTGGAGCCGGGCGGCCACCGCCGCCGGCAGCCGGGCCGCGGCGGTGACGGGCAGGGCGGCGGCGAGCACCGGATCGACCTCGACCGCGGCCACCGCCGCCGCCTCGGTGACCAGGCCGAGGGTGAGCGAGCCCAGCCCGGGGCCCACCTCGAGCGCGACGTCGTCCGGGCCGACCGCGGCCAGGCGCACCAGCCGGCGGACGGTGTTCGGGTCCACCAGGAAGTTCTGGCCCCTGCGCTTCGTCGGCCGCAGGTCAAGGGCGTGGGCGAGCTCCCGGACGTCGGCCGGCGAGAGCAGCGCCTCGGTCTCTACCAGGGCCCGAACGTCCGTTCCGCGTTGGCGGCGACCTGGGCGGCGAGCTCGTCGACGGCCTCGCCGCGGGTCTGTGCCAGCAGCCGCAGGGTGAGCGGCACCAGATACGGGCCGCCGGGCCGCCCGCGCCACGGGACCGGGGTGAGGTACGGCGCGTCGGTCTCGACCAGCAGGAGCTCGGCGGGCACCACCGCGGCGGCGTCGCGCAGCTCCTGGGCGTTCTTGAAGGTGACGTTGCCGGCGAAGGACATCACGTACCCGGCGTCGGCGCAGATCTTGGCCATCTCCGCGTCGCCGGAGAAGGCGTGGAACACGACCCGCTCGGGCGCGCCCTCCTCGGCCAGGATGCGCAGCGTGTCGTCGTGCGCCTCCCGGTCGTGGATCATCAGGGCCCGGCCGGTCTCCTTGGCGATGGCGATGTGCCGGCGGAAGCTCGCCTGCTGGGCGGCGTGCTGCTCCGGGGGCGTGCGGTAGTAGTCGAGCCCGGTCTCGCCGACCGCGCCGACACCGTCCAGGCGGGCAAGCGCCGCGATCGCCTCGAACGTCTCCTCGCCGACGCCGTTCGCCGCCGCGTTGGGATGGATCGCCACCGCCGCGCGGACCTCCGGGTTGGCCGCGGCGATCTCGGCCTGCCAGCGGCTGGTCGGCAGGTCGACGCCGACGGAGACCATCCGGGTGATGCCGACGGCGCGGGCCGCGGCGATGGCCTCGGCCACCGGGGTGCCCATCAGGTCCAGATGGCAGTGCGCGTCGACCGCCGGGACGGGCAGCGGCTCGGGCGGCGGTGGAGGGTCACCGACGCGTCCGGAGTTCCTCGCCACCCGTTCGCTCCTTCAGTTGCCGTCGACGTCCCCTTGCCCACCGCAGATCCTAGGACTCCCGCCGGGTGTGCCGCCCCGACGGCCGTGGGATTCTGAAGGAGTGCTTGACCTCACGGGTTTCTGCCGATGACGACTCCGCTCCCCGTCGCGCTGGTCACGCCGTTGACCGGACCGGACGCCGCCCTTGGCCTGGCGGCGCTGCGCGGAATGACGCTGTGGGCGCGTGACGAACGGCTGCCGCCGCCCTGGGACGAAGTGGGCGTGACGGCCTACGACGCCCACCCCGACCCGGTCGGCGCGATGCGCTCGGCCGCGGCGGCCGAGCCCGCCGCCGTCTTCGGCCCGGTCGGCCCGCGCGCGGCGCTCGCCACGCTCGGCGCGACGGGCCGGGTCGTGTTCAACGCCGGTGCCCCGTCCACGCGTTTCATGCGCCAGTCGTTCCCGCACGTCGTCAACGTGGCCGCGCCGACCTCCACCTGGCCGCGCGGGGTGCTCTCGGCGATCCGCTCGGTGGACCGCCACGCCCGCCGGGTCGCGCTGCTGGCCTCGGGGGATCTCGCGGTCGAGCTGACGTCGGTGACCAAGGCCGCGGCCCGCTCCCAGGGTTACGACGTCACCTCCAACGTGTTCCCGCCCGGCCGCGGAGCGCAGGCGGCCCGGCTGCTCCCGCCGGCGGACGTCCTCATCGTGCACGGCGGCGCCGACGACGAGCTGGAGATCGCGAACGTGCTGCTGCGCCGCTCGTGGCGGGCCGCGGCGTTCTCCACCGCGGTGAGCGCCGAGGCCACGGCGACGCTGGGCGCGCTGCGCGAGGGCCTGCTGGCCCCTGCGAGCTGGGCCCCGGACAGCGTCGCCGAGGTGGGGACGGGCCCGACCGCACGGGAGTTCTCCGCCGACTTCGCCACGCTGCACGGCGTCCCGCCGACGGCGACCGCCGCCTGGGCGTACGTGGGGGGGCTGATCCTGGGGCGCTGCATCCGCCACTGCGGCGGCGTCGGCGACGCCTCGCTCCTGGCCGCCGCGCGCGGCCTCGACACCACGACCATGCTGGGCCGTTTCCGGCTCGACGAGGCGACCGGGCTCCAGGTCGGCCATCAGGTCCCGATCGTCCAGTGGCAGTCCGGCGCGTCCTGGACGGTCTGGCCCCGCGAAGCGGCGCGCGCGCCGTTCCACCACCCGCGCTGGAACGCCCCGCCGCCGGGCGGGGTGGACGTCGAGGCCGGCGCGCGGCCCGCGGACGCCCCGGCCGGGGAGGAGACGGCCACCGGCCCGGGCCCCGAGCCGGCCCTGCCACTGCCCGCCCAGGACGCCCCCGCCCGCCCGTTCGGCCTGGGCCGGCCGAGGCCCGGGCTGGGCAGCGGCTTCGGTGCGCGCTGGCCGGCCTCGCCCGCCCCGGAGGGGCCTTCCGGTGGGCTGTCGGGCCCGGATGCCGACGCCGGCCGTCCGGCCGGCTGGCCGGGCTGAGGGGGCGCCGCGATGTCGGCACCACCAGCACGTCCCCCGTGGACGGGCGAGGACCCCTGGGGGGCCCGCGGACGGCCCTCGGCGGGCCGCGAGCGACCACCGGCAGGTCCCGGGCAGCCGCCCGCGGGCCGCGCCCGGGACCGCGGGCGGCGGCGCACCACTGTGCTCGGGGTCCTCGGGGTCGTGAGCGTCATGTTCCTCGGCGCGACCTTCCGGCTGTTCGTCCATCCCCGGCGGGACTCCCCCGCCCCGGTCGACGCCATCGTGATGTTCGCCGGCAGCCCGGGCCGCCTCGAGCACGCGGTGAGCCTGGCCGTGGCCGGGTACGCGCCGACGCTGGCCGTCTCGGTGCCCACGGCGGACGACCCGTGCCCCCCGGCCATCCCGAACGTCGAGGTGATCTGCTTCGCCCCGGATCCGGTGACCACCCAGGGCGAGTCACGCTGGGTGGCCGCCGCGGCCGCCCGGTACGACTGGAAGTCGGTGCTCGTGATCACCTCGACCAGCCAGACGACCCGCGCGCGGCTGCGGCTGGGGCGCTGCTACTCGGGGCAGGTGCTCATGAGCCCGGTCGCGCCGGCAAAGAGCATGTGGCCGTACATGATCGCCTACGAGTGGGCCGCGATGGGCAAGGCGCTGATCGTCCAGCGGGACTGCTGACCGCTGCCGACCTGACCGCTGATCTCGGCTGACCGCTGCCGGCCCGCCTGTCGATCAGCAGCCGCGCTGCCAGACCAGCGCCTTGACGGTCGCCGCGGTCTGGTAGGCGATCAGGTACGGCCACTGCCGTCGGGGGGTCCCGACGGCGTCCACCAGGACCTCACCGTCGTAGCAGCGCTCGATGCGCAGCCTGGCCCGGCTGTCCTGGGAGCGGTCCGTGACGAACAGGATCGAGCGCCAGCCGTGGATCCTGGCCAGGCGGCCGGCCTCGCGAGCCTCGCCCTGGGTGGTCACCGGGTCCGGCCAGAAGCAGATGACCTGGATGTCCCGGCCGACCTCGGCCGCGTCGGGGCACCGCCAGGTGCCGGGCATCGAGACCACCAGAACCGGGGCGATGCCGGACCTGGCCAGCTCGACGGCCTTGTCCCGCCGTTCGCCCGGACCCCCGAGCATGAAGATCGCGTCCACGGGACGCGGCTTGTCGATCCTCGGGAAGACGATCATTCGCACGTTCAGCACGGCGATCAGAAGCGCCACACCGAGCACCCCGGAGCGCAGCGCACGCCGCCACCGCGGCCGCGCCTGCTGTGCGTCTGTGATCACACTCGTGACTGTAGACGGCGTACCTGTGGCCGCGGACCGGTCGAGACGTGCTCTGCTTCACGTTCCCCGACCACCCCCCGCGGTGAATCGCCCGGCGCGGCCGACGCGGCCGGCCGGAAGAAGTCAGCCGACGTCGCGTGACGGTGCCCCGGAAATCAGCCGGGCGCGGCGCACGCAAATACCGCGGGCGTCCATCCCGCATTCTGGTGGGCCTATGAGAGCCGGCTTCGCACCCCGCACCCGGCTCGCCAGGGCCATGCGGGCGGCCGGGCTCCAAGCCGGCCCGCCGGCCGGCGGCGAACGCTGTCGGGCGGTTCGGTGACCGGCCTGACCAGACATCACCGCACCCTCGCCCAGGCGGCCACGGCAGACATTCTCAGAGCACCACCCCCTTCGGGTGGAGGGGCCGAGTGAACCGGGTTTACCCGTGAGAAGCCGACACTTCATCCCATGGTCGACATCGCACCCCAGAAGAGATCTAAGCCACCTGCCACACGCACCGAAGGACCACGACGGAGTGAGTAAGGTGCTGATATAGTTCAGCACGCGGATGTCGGCCGCCGAGGTTTCGCTCAACCGACCTCGACGACTACCGGGTCCGCGGTCATGCGCAGTGGCGCGGTGCCTCCTCATCTCATCCTTGCCGCCCAGCTCCCGCCGCCCGCCGCGCCGTCCATCAAGGCCGAGCCGGGCACCACCGGCACCGGCGGCCGGGCCACCGCCGGCGCCGGTCCGACATCGACCGCCGATTCATGCCGTCCACACTTCCGTGTATCGGAGTGCTCGGCCGCCGAGAAAACCCATCAGGTTCTCCGGCTGCCCGGGTACCGGGCGCAAGAGGGAGATCTTCCGTGGCCGTCCTGACTACCACGCAGTTCACCGGCTCCGAGACCGAGATTCCGGGCCTTTTTGTGTTCGATGTTACGTCCATCGAGGATGAGCGCKGCTGGTTCCAGGAGAAGTTCCACCACGCCAAGCTCGTTGACGCAGGGATTCCCGCGAGCTTCCGGGTCGTCCAGAACAGCCTTTCCTACAACAAAAAGATAGGCGTGACACGGGGCTTTCATGCCGAGCCCTGGGACAAGTACATATCGGTGGTGAAGGGCCGCGTCTTCTGCGCCTATGTCGACCTGCGAGCAGGGAAGAGCTTCGGAACCGTCGTCACCGTCGAACTCGACCGGAACCGAGCCGTCTTCCTGCCTCAGGGGGTCGCGAACTCCTATCAGACGATCGAGGACGACACCTACTATCTGTACAGCGTCAACGAGCACTGGAGTGCCGACCGGTACGACAGCTACGTCTTCGTGAATCTTGCCGACCCGGTCCTCGGTGTGCAGTGGCCCGTCCCGTTGCGTGAGGCCGTGATATCCGATCGGGACCAGCACCACCCGGCGCTGGCCGACGTGAGCCCGGTGGAGACCGCGCCGGCCGAGGTCGCCGGCCGCGGGGACACGGACCCGAGCTGACCGAGCACAGACTGGCCGGGCCGCCGGGCTGACCGGCGGCCCAGCCTCACGGCCGGCTCGGGACGCCGTGCGGCGCCCAGCTCCGGACGACCCGGGCGGGCGCCCCTACCGCGAGACTGAAGTCGGGCACGACCCCCTTCACGACGCTGTTCGCGCCGACGACGGCGCCGCGGCCGATCGTCGAGCCCGCTGTGACCACACAGTTCTGGCCCAGCCAGGCGCCGTCGCCGATCGCCACCGGGGCGACGCCCGTGTGGCCCTGGTCCCGGATCGCGACGCCGGCCGCCCGGTAGGCGTGGTCATGATCGGCCACGTAGACGCCACGCGCGAACATCGCTCTGTCCCCGATCGTGATGCCGCGGACGGCCGACAGCGTGCACCACCCGACGAACGACGAGCCCGCGCCGATTCGAATCACCGGCGCCGCCGGCTCGCCGTCCCCATCGATCACCTGGAACCACGAGCCGGGGCCCACATGGACGCCGGCGCCGATCGACATCCAGCGGGCGCCGTAGAGCCGGAACGGCGGCTCGATGTCGGTACGCGGGCCAAGCGCCCCGAACGACCCGGCCAGGAACCGGGTGAAGGCCCGGCTGCGGGCCCTGCGCCACAGGTCGAGGGACCGCTCGGGTAGCGAACTGCTCATGGCCTCGTCAGATGTCGGGACGGGTGACACGTGCCGGATGCGGGCTCGGGCGGGACGCGCGACTGGCTGGGGACGCCGCCCGTGGGCTCGGTGTACGGGGGGTAGCCGGGCCACCAGTCCCGCCGCCGACGCCAGAGCGCGCGCCAGTCGCTCGCACGCGCCCGCGGCCGCCCACGGGCCAGCCCCGACCCCAGATCGGCCAGGGCCCGCAGCGCCACCCCAAGAACGATCATCGCCAGGCAGAGCCGCTGCCGCCACCCCGTCCAGTGCTTCCTCGCCAGCGTGGTCTTCCCGCGGAGGACGAGCACGTGCTTGGCCGCCCAGTTCGAGGACGAGGCCCCGACGTGGTGCACGATCGCCGCGGTCGGGACGATCGTGGGGCGGTAGCCGGCGGCCCGCGCCCGCATCGACAGGTCGGTGTCCTCCCCGTACATGAAGAACCGGGGGTCGAACCCGCCCAGCCGTTCGAAGAGGCCGCGGCTGACCAGCAGCAGGCATCCGGTGACGACACCGACCTCGCGGACGCTGTCGCGCTGCCAGCGCCCGAGCGACTCCGGATCGAAGATCCTCGATCCGTGGAACATCGTCGACAGGCCGACCCCGAAGCACGCCAGGCTCCACAGGCTGGGTGCCCCCCAGCAGGAGCTCGGGTCGACCGATCCGTCCGGCCGCAGCGTCCGCCCGCCGTAGAGCCCGCAGGCCGGGTTCCGGCGGGCGAAGGTGAGGATCTCGGCGACCGCCCGATCGAGGACGACGGCGTCGGGGTTCAGCAGGAGCAGATAGTCCCCGTCGGCGTGGGAGGCCGCCAGGTTGACCGCGCGGCCGAACCCGAGGTTCGTCGCCGACTCGATCAGCCGCACCGCCGGGAACGCGTCCCGAATGGCGTCCGGGGAGCCGTCCGTCGAGGCGTTGTCGACGACGATGATCTCAATCTCGACCCCGGCCGGCTCAGCCAGGACGGACTCCAGGCACCGGACCGTCAGCTCGGCGGTGTTGTAGGACACGACCAGCACGGACACCTCGACGGTCACTGCTCACCCGCCGGGTGGGAGCCGGGGCGCCGCCCGGTGCCGTCCACACCGGCACGGCCGTTCTGCTCAGGCCGGTCCGCCTGGACGGCACGACCGGAACGGGTCGACTCCCCGCGCTTCCCGATGACCTTCGCCGGAACACCCGCGGCCAACGCTCCGGCGGGCAACGACTTCGTGACGACAGAACCGGCGCCGACAATCGTGCTGTCGCCTATCGTCACGCCCGGAAGAACCACCGAGTTGGCGCCGACCCACACGTCGTTGCCGATGACGATGTCCGCCTCCCGCTTCGGCTGGCTGTCGATGACGATGTCCGGCAGCGTCTCGTAGTTCGCGGCCGTGAGAAACGTGCCCGGGCCGATCAGGGAGTGCTCGCCGATCTCGATCCGGCCAGTGCGGTCACCGGCCCACAGCGAAACCCGCTCACCGATGTGGGCGAACGCCCGTATCTCCACCCGCTCCCCGTTCCGGACGGAGACGTTCGGCGCCAGGCGGACACCCCGTTCGATCGTCATCCGGCGAACCTGCTGGACATGCGAGTAGTTGTAGAAGTGGAGGATCCGCAGTGAGTGCAGCAGGGCGCGGGCGTCGAGCAGGGAACGAAGAAAGCCGAGAACCCTGGTCACGTCGTCTCCTCAAGAAGGCGCCTGCTGCTGTCGTCACGCTCCCAGGCACCGAGGTCGCCGTGGCGGACCTTCCGGATGGCCAGCAGCTTCGCCACCGCCGAGATGGTGAGGTAGGCGGGGGCGGCGGTGAGCAGCCGGCGATCGGCGACGACGACGGACAGCCAGGACGCGCTGCCGGTGTTCCGGTTCTCCGCGGGCACCAGCCCACGGCCGCGGAGTTCGATGTTCCCGGCGTACACCCGGATCTTCCTCCGGACGAAATCCCGCACCGTCCTCGCGGGATAGACGGTGAAGTGGACGGAGTCCACCGTGGTCCGTTCCTCCGCGCTGAACTGGTGGTAGAGGTACAGATCGTCGGCGATGGCCTCGGGAAAGCGGGTGAAACGCTTCCGCCCGACATCGCTGACACCGACGACCCCGGAGCCCACGTGCCCGTCGGCGACATAGGGCAGGCGCGTCCAGATCCGGTAGTAGTCGCGGACGGGCCGGGCCACCCCGGTCATGCACGGACGCAGCGCGGGCGCCGCGGCGAGCGCCGCACCCGTGCGCAGGACGTCGGCGACCTCGAGCAGCACCGCTCCGGCGACCTCCACGTCGGCGTCGACGTAGAAGCGCGGGAAGGCCATGGCCGCCGCGTCCCCGGTGTTCAGGGCGGCCGCCTTGTTCGCCCGATCCGTCTCGATCACCCGGACGCCACGGGCACGGGCGGCCGCGGCTGTGCCGTCCGTGCATCCGTTGCACACCACGATCACGTCGAGTGCTCCGGTGGGCAGCCCGACGCTGAGCGCCGCGAGGCACCGTCCGATGACGGACTCCTCGTTGTGCGCCGGCACGACGACGCTGGCCAGGACGACGCTGGCTGGGACATCACCGACGCCGTGCGGCGCCGGGGCGGAGCCCGCGGAGAGCGGTGCCGTCACCCCGTCGCCGATCTGAGCTCGTCGCCCTCGTGGTCGCCGCCAGGTGCCGCCGCCGGTGTATGGGAGCCGGCCTGCTCGCGGCGGCGTGGCGCCGGGACGGCGCAGTCAACCGGCCTCGGGCGGACCCGCTCGCCGGCCGGGCGCTCCCGCCCGGTGATGCGGTCGAAGACATCCACGTAGCCGGGGACCTGCAGGCTCCAGTCCAGTACCTCTACCGCGCGCTGCCGGCCCCGCTTGGACAGGTCGGCCCGCCGCTCCGGGTCATCGAGCAGCCGCTCGATCGCGGCGGCGAACCCGTCGATGTCGCCGGGTTCGACGTATTCCGCGATGTCCGCGGCGGTGACCCTGGTCTCGACGAGATCGAACGTGACCACGGGCAGGCCGTAGGCCATGTATTCCATGGTCTTGTTCATGGTCGACACGTTGTTGAGCGGGTTCATCGGGTCCGGTCCGACCGCCAGGTCGGCGGTCGAGAGGTATTTGTCGATCATCTCGTGGTCCGCGCGACCGGTGAAGGTCACGTGGTCGTCAAGATCCAGCTCCGTGGCGAGCGCGCACAGATCGTCATAGCAGTCGCCGAAACCGAGCAGGGCCATGTGGACGTCGGTGCGGCCGCGCTGGTGGACGAGGATGTCGAGGGCACGCAGCGCGTTGTCCACTCCGTCCTGCGGGCCCATCACCCCGAGATAGCAGAGCAGGAACTCGCGGCCTTTCCGCAGTTCCGGGTGGACTGCGCCGGGCCGCATCCGATCGGTGTCCGGGCCGCTGCGCACGACCGTCGTGTCCTGCCTGGTCCGGCCGCCACGGCGGATCGCGATCTCACGGTAGGAGTCATTGGTGGAGATGACGTGGTGCGACAGCCCGTAGGTGATGCGCTCGAGCGCGAAAAGGAAGGCGAGAAGAATCCGCGACGGGCGCTCGAAACGGGACTGGTAGACCTCCGGGCAGAGGTCGTGCTGGTCGTACACGAGGCGCACACCGCGCCGCCGATAGAATAACGCGAGCAACGCGTAGGTGTCCGGCGGATTGCACACCTGGATAACGTCGAAGCCGCGTTCCCGGTAGACCCGGCGCGCCAGCCGGGCGGTGCGCATCCAGCAGACAAAAAACTCTTTCATATATGAGAATACGCCGGACGTTGCGACGTACGGCTCGTACTTGTAGAGGTACACGTCGTCGAGCAGCTCACAGTCCGGGTCACCCGGCCCCTTGGGGCATATGACCCGCACCTCGTAACCGGCACTCACCAGGGCCTGACATTCCAGCCAGACCCGTCGGTCGAGCGGTACCGGCAGGTTCTGCACTATGATCAGCACGCGATTACTCAACGTCACTGCTCCCCCAGATTGACCAAGCGAACCTGCGGTGAGCGCCGCTGCTGGACAGGTCACCCACTGACGACATACTAGAACAGATGTTGTTCGATCCGTCCGGCCCTTTGGGGAACTCGAGATGAACCGGGCGGTCAGGCCGGTCAACGCATCAGGGTACAGTGCCCTGACCATGCGTTTTAGCGGAAAGCTTGATCGTTTGTGGTGAAATCCCGCACCGAGCCGGCCTCGCGATCTGCTCGCCGACAAGCATTCTTAGACGGAAAGCAAGGACGCTGGCTCGACACCTCGGAACTGAACCAGGGCCTTGCCGGGCGGTCCCGGAGAGGTGTGGCGGCGACGGCCGGCGCCCAACTCTGGCGATTGTTCACCCAATTCGGCTCAACGATTATTCTGGCCCGGCTGCTGTCGCCGGACGCCTACGGCCTCGTCGGGATGGTGCTGGCGATCTCGGCTCTCGCCGACCAGCTGACGGACCTCGGGCTCTCCCAGGCCGTCATCCAGCGCAAGACGATCACTCACAGTCAGGTCAGCGCGCTGTTCTGGGTCAACGTCGTGGTCGGGTTCAGCCTCGCGGTGGCGCTGGCCGCGGCCAGCCCGCTGATCGCCCTGTTCTACGGGCACGACGAGCTCGTCGGAATCACCCTCGTCGTCGCGCCGTCATACCTGATCACCGGCGCCCTCGTACAGCACCAGGCGCTGCTCCAACGGCAGATGAAGTTCGGCTCCGTCGCGGCCCGCGACATGATCGGCCGGACCACCAGCATCGTCGTGGCCATCACTCTCGCGTCACTGGGGGCCGGCTACTGGTCGCTGGCGCTCATGCCGACCTCGGCGGCCCTCGCCCGGGCGGTTCTCGTCTGGACGGCCTGCGACTGGCGGCCGAGCCGACCGGCCCGCGCGGACGGCCTCGCGCCGATGCTGCGCTTCGGCGGCAGCGTCGCCGGCTCCGGCCTGCTCGGGTACGTCAGCCGCAACGCCGACAACGTCCTGGTGGGCCGGTTCGCCGGGCCGGCGGCCCTCGGCCTCTACTCCCGTGCGTACGCGCTGCTCCTGCTCCCGCTGCAGCAGGTCAACCAGCCGGTCAACATGGTCGCGATCCCCACCCTGTCCAGGCTCCACGACCAGCCGGACCGATTCCGCGACTACTACCGCGCCGCCGTGTTCACCGTGGCACTGCTCGCTCTTCCGCTGGTCGTGCTGATGGCGCTGCTCGCAGACGTGTTCGTCACCGGCCTGCTGGGCGCGCCGTGGAGCGGGGTCGTGCCGATCTTCAGAGTGCTGGCGATCGCCGGATTCGCCCAGGCGATCAGCTCGACGGCGACCTGGCTGTGGGTCTCGCGGAACCGGGCCGACAAGATGCTCAAGGTCGCCGCGGTGACCCGTCCGCTCACCGTGGCCTCGTTCTTCCTGGGGTTGCCCTGGGGGCCGGTGGGCGTCGCCTGGGCCGTCAGCATCGCCTCGGTGGTGACCGCCGTCCCGATGCTTGCCAGCGCCACCCGCGACACCCCGGTCAGGCTGTCGGATGTCGCGACCTCGATCGCGCCGGCCGTCCTCGCCAGCGCGGTGCTCGCCGCGGTGACCGCCGGGGTGCGGGCGGTGGTGGACCTGCCCCCGATCGCCGAGCTCGTCACCGCCGGGACGGCCGGCGTGGCGGCGTATGTGGCTGTCGTGTCGGCCATGCCGACCTGCCGGCGCCAGCTGCGCGGCGTGCTGCGCGGAAAGCGCGGGACGGCGCCGGGTCGGGGGCCGTCCGACGGCCCGGCTCCCGGATCCGTCCCGCCCCAGGATCAGTGGCCGCTCGCGGCGGCGGCCGAGCACGGCGCCCGACGCCGACGGTCACACCGGCGGTCTCGTTGATCTCGACGGAGGAACCGACCCATGCCCGAGCCCGACCCCCGCTCCGCCCCCGCGCGCGACGTCGTGTTCACCCTGTCCAGGGAGACGCTGCGGGACATGGCGATCCGCTCCTACATGCGGCCGCCGGACCGCGTCCTGCTCACCCTGATGCAGTCGCCGCGGGTGCGACGGCTACTCGTCGCCGAGCCGTTCCGCAGCCGGGTGACAGCGTTGGCGAAGGGCGACCCGGTGGTGGCCATTCCACCGACGAGCAGGCCGGACCGCTACGTCGTGTCCGCGCGCCGCTGGCGTCGCGAGGACCCGGTCTCGCCCGCGATGCTGCGCCACACCTACCGGCGCTACGACCGGGTGCTGCGACGGGCCGCGGAGCAGGCCCGCTGCGAGCGGCCCGTGGTCGTCACGACGTACCCGCTGCTGGCCGGGCTCGCCGAGCTGGAATGGGCCGACTCGGTCGTCTACTTCGCCCGTGACGACTGGGCGACCTACCCCCCGCTGGAACGCTGGCACCCGGCGTTCCAGGATGCCTACGCCGAGATCCGCCGCCGGCGGCGGCCGGTGGTCGCGGTGTCGGAGTCGCTGCGCCGGCGGCTCGCTCCCACCGGAGGCTCACTGGTCGTCCACAACGGCGTCGATCCCGCCGAGTGGGAGCGGCTGCCGCCGGCACCCGCGCTGACCACGGGCCTGCCCCGGCCGTGGTGCGTCTACGCGGGCACTGTCGACGACCGGCTCGACGTCGACATGGTCGCCCGGCTGGCGACGGAGAGCACGGTGATACTCGCCGGGCCCGTCAAGGACGAGCGACACGCCGCCCCGCTGCGGGCGTTGCCCTCGGTGGTCCTGCCAGGCCATCTCCCCCGGCCGGCCGTCACCGGGCTGATCGCCGCGGCGGACGTGTGCCTGCTACCGCACCGGGTGACCTCGCTGACGGAGGCGATGGATCCGATCAAGCTGTACGAGTACCTGGCGGCGGGGCGGCCCGTCCTGGCGAGCGACCTGACACCGGTCCGGGGCGTGGGACCGCGGGTCAGGCTGCTGGCGCCGGGCGACGATCCGGTGGCCGCGTTCAGGGAGGTCCGCGGCTGGCCGGAGGTGACCGAAGCGGAACGCCACCGGTTCGTCGCGGCGAACAGCTGGTCAGCCCGTCATGTGGAGCTGCTGGACTTCGCTCTTGGCGGCGATCCGGAGCGGCAGCGGCAGCGGCGGCCCGCGGCCCGGCCGGCCCCGCCGATCGAAGGCCACGCGAGGGCGACGTCAGCGAGGGCCGGCGAGGCGACGTGAGGCCGGCACCCGCGAGGGCCGGCGTACCCGCGGCCGGCCCTCGCGGCGCTGGTTCACGCGATGCCGGCGGGCTGCCGGGCCGCCGGGACGAGCTCCGCCACGCTTGGCTGGTCACCGCGCGGGTCCCGCCACTGGACGGGTGCCGCCGCGGCAGGCCCGGCCGGTGTGGGCACGGGCCGCTGTTCGAGTCGCCACAACGCGCCGGTGACACCCAGCGTCAGGTAGAACAGGCCGGCGAAGGCCGGGAACGACAGTGAGTCGAAGCTGTACGAGGCCGCCGCGACGGCGACGAGCATCGCGGCGAGGGCCTGGGCCAGTTCTCGGGTCGCCGCGTCGGCGGCGCGCCGGGCCACGCCGAACGCCATCGTGATCCCGCCGAGCATGACGATGACGAGCGCGGCCAGACCCACGTATCCGGAGGTGAGGATGGTCCCGAGGTACTGGTTGTCGAGGAAGAAGTACTTCGCCGGGATGAAGGTGCCCGGCCCGCGCCCGAACCACGGCCGCTCGCTGATGTAGGCCTGCGCGACCGCGTAGTCCGCGATCCGTCCCTGATAGCTGGGATCAGTCTTGTAGTTCAGGAACAGACTGCGCAGCGTGCCGAGCACGCCGGGCACGGCGGCACCGAACGCGCCGACCCCGATCACCAGCCAGACGAACACGTTGAAGCGCCGCCGCCAGCTCCACACGACGCTCTGGACCAGCAGCACGCAGCCAAGCCCGATGATCGCCGTCCGGGAGACGGAGAGGGGGGCGGCCGCCGCGGTCAGCACCAGCGCCCCGGCGGCACGCTGCCGGGCACCCTTGGTGACAGCGTGAGAAGTCCGGTACAGCGCCAGCGGGACGACCATGGCGACGACCACACCGAACTCGATGTAGTGCGACGCCGTGCCGGCGACCCGGGAGGTGCCGCCCCCTCGTGAGACGGACTCGAGCGCCGGGGACCACATCACGAACCCGGGAAGCCGCAGGTACCTGCTGTAGTCCTCGTGCGTCAGGTACTGGACGATTCCGAACAGCGCCATCACGGCCCCGAAGCACATGATGCGCGAGATCAGGACCTCGAGCCGGGCCCGCGAGGGAATTCCGTCGGCTGCCGCGAGCGCGATGCCGACGAGCGCCAGGACGGCCAGGATCGACCGGTCCGAGGCACGGGCCTCCACGCCGTCGAGCCCGCGGCGCTGACCGGCCACATAGGCGGCGAGCAGCGCACCCAGATAGATGAGCAACAGGCCCCGGACCGGCTGGCGGCCACGGCGGACCAGGCCGGGATGCAGCCAGGTGCACAGCCAGGCGCCGGCCAGCACCAGGCCGAGCAGGAACATCGGCCGGCCCGCAGCGCCGAGCGACTGCAGGGTGTTGCGCGCCGGGATGACGAACAGCAGCACGCCGAGGAGTGTCAGCACGCTCACCGCGTCCGGCCGCCACTTGGCGATCGGGAGCGCCGCCACCGTCCGGAGCGCCGCCCGTCCGGGCATCGTCACCGCGGGCGGCCGCTTCGGTCGAGGTCCGGCGGGACAGGCCCCGCCCCGAGTCGGCTGCCCGTCCGAATGGTCACCGTGTCCTCATTGACCGCCGCGGTCTCGTACTCCGGTGTGTCCCCGCCCGGTGTGTCCCCGCCTCGGCGCGGCGAGGCCAGTGGATCTCCCAGCGGATCCGGCTCCCGAGTCAGCGGGCTCCGCGGTGATCCGGCGTCCGGCAAGCTGTCGGGCCGGCCGGTTCCACCGGCCGCGGCGCGACGGCGGGCGGCGACGAAGCCGTCCAGCGCCACCGCGAGGCCCACCGCCGCGGCGAGCGCGACGACGCCGATGACGATCCGCTGGCGGGAACGACCCGGGTACTGGGCAGGTGAGAGGTTGGCCCCCTCCGCCGCCGACATGATCGAGTACTGTGCGCCCGGAGCGGTGACACCGGTGCTGGCCTGGTGCGCGACGAGGTGTCGGTTCGCCATCGCGACGACCTCCTCGACGGTGCGACGGGCCAGGTCGGGCGTCGGGCCCGTCACGCTCACCGACAGCACCAGCTTCGCCCTGGTCCAGCTGACCTTGTAGGTGGGGAGAAGGCCCATCTTGTGGATCTGCGCGCGGGACGCGTCGGCGTCCATGGCGCGTTCCTCGAGCGAGCCGGCGAAGCCGACGCCGCCGGAGTTCTCCACGCTGCCGGTCGGCGCACTCGCGCGGCTCGGCGGGGCGTTGACGAAGGCGTCCATGGCCGCGGAGTACTGCGGCTTCACTCCCGAAGTGGTGACCAGGGCGGTTGCGATCCCCACTGCCACAACCGCCAGGAACACATACCAGCGCCGAATGGTGATGCGCACGATCTGCCATATATCCATCTGAGCATTCCCTCCCCTCCCACGCCGCCGGCGCTCACCGACGGCAGATACTCTGATCGCCTTTTCGGCACGTCGTCAGACCCAGCGGGTCCTTGTTCCTCCCGTACTTCGCCTGGACAGCGCCGTCACGCGCCACCGGCGCCTTCTCGCCCGGCCCGCGGCAGATCACATCCCTCGCAACAGACCGGCCAACCGGCCCGCCTGCGCGCCGGTGTTGAACGTCGTCTCGACCGCCTGGCGGCCGGCCCGCCCCATTGCCGCGGCCCGGTCGGGGTCGAGCAGGAGCCCCGCCAGCTCCGCGGCGAGGGCGCCGGAATCACCCGGCGGAACAAGCAGTCCTGTCCGCCCGTGATCGACGTAGTCGGACATTCCCGGGGTTTCGGTGACCACGACCGGGCGGCCCGAGGCCATGGCCTCGAGAACGACACTGACGCCGCTGACATGTAGGTTCGGCCGCAGTGTAACCACCACCGCGGAGGCGCGAGCGTAGAGATCAACAAGATCGATGTGGCTCATTCTTGGATGCCGCTTCCCGAGCCTTGCGGGAATCGTCACCTCTCGGCCGGTCACCAGTTCCAGGCGCAGCCCGGTGACTTTTCCAGCCGCGTCCGCGATGGCGGCGAGAAGCGTATCGTGGTCCCGGTGCCGGTCGTTTCCGACGCTGACCACCAGGCCGGGTACCGGATCGGTTTCGGCCGGCCGGAAGAAGTCCGCGTCGATGCCGAAGGGCAGATGGGCGAGTCTGCGTTCGGCGACCTTCAGGACGTCCCGGAGCACCGGGAGCTGGGCGCTCGACAGCGCCCAGACCAGCTGGGYCGAACGCAGCGCGCGGGGCGCCAGCGCCAGTGCCCCCCGCGGCCGGCCCACCGGGTCGGTCAGCCAGATGACGCCGGTGGCGACCGGTCTGCCGCCCCGCCACCGCTCCATCGAGGCAGCCGGTACCCCGGCCCGTTCGTCCCAGCACAGCACCGCCTCCGCCGCCGCGTCGATCCGACGCGCGGCGACCTCCCGCCACTCGAAGCCCCCCAGCGCGCGGGTGGCTCTCGCGCCCGGCGCCCGGTGGCTCACGGCCGGCAGCGACCCGCTGGTCCGAAAGCCGTGGTCGGCAAGCCTGTTCAGCCCGTACGGCCAGACGTCCGGGACCTCGCCCCGGGCATGTCGACGTTCCCAGTCGTAGGGGTCGAGGCCCCGACTCAGGAGCACATCCACGACCGGCCGTGGCTCACGGTTCGTGTCGGCGGTGTCGGCACGAGCGGCCATCTCGGCACGAGCGGCCATCTCGGCACGAGCGGCGGTGTCGGCACGAGCACCGACGCCGTGTCGCGGTGGGGCGGTCACGGCGCGAACTCCCGGCACCTCTCCAGGGCCTCGTCCGCGCTGGTCGCCCAGTGCACGAGGTCGCTGTCCGAGGTCCACGCCTCGAAGGTCCCACTGACCTTTCCGTAGCTGTTGTCAAACACCGAGTGGGGGATGCCGAGAAGCAGGCAGAGAATGTGCGCGTGCAACCGGTCGGTCACCACGTAACGCGCGGTGCACAGGAGGCTCGTCGCCGTTCCCACGCTTATCTTCGCCATTGTTTCATAGGCCGCGTGCAGCGCGGGGCGGGCCGCCCGGTGCGCATCCGGATGCCGGCCCAGGGCATGCCGCTCGAGTTTCGGCAGCGCCTTCGCCGCTCTCCACCGCGCCGCGGGCAGGCCACGCATTCCCCAGTCGGCCCGACGTATGCCGGGGCCGGCCACGCCCGCGATGGCTCCGGTGCCCTCAACGTCATCGCGGGCAAGACACAGCACACCGTCGGGACGTACCGGCCGCGGCGGTCTCAGCGGGCCGTTGGCCAGGGCCGAGTCCGGCGCGAACACGAGCGGAACATCGAAGTTCTCGGTGGCGAACGAAAGGCTGCGCCGTTCACGGACCATGAGAGTGAAATGTGGGTGGGCCGCGGTCACGCGCTGGGCCTCGGAAAGCGCCGTCCGGCTACGGAAGGAAATACTCTGCGGAAGTTGGATCACGGTACGGTCCGGGAAGTCACGCAGGACCCGGACCCGGAGCTCCTGATGCCCCGGCCAGAGGTCACCGAAATTCCCCCCGCCGAGTAACAGGACAGGCCCCTCCGGCAGTGCCTCCCGTAACCGGTCCGGCCGGTAGCGCGCGGTGTCCGCGACGTAGGCGACCCTTACTCCCAGCTGTCGGAGAATCTGGCGTACGCCGAGCCAGATGGCCGAGTCACCACTGTTGCGGTGGTACGGGAAGTCGAGGAGCGCCACGTCGGTCGTCCCCGGCGGCAGCAGGTCGGCGACGGCGGCCGTGGCCCGCGTCGACAGGCTCTCGATCAGGCGGGCAGTGGATGCGACCGCTGCCGTCGAGGCGTACGAAACCCCTGTCGCGGCCTCCGTCATTACTCGCGTCCCCCAGCGTCCCGTAATCCTCGGATGGTCCGTCGATACAGCACCGCGTCAGGTCGTCGCGGCCCGGCCGTGCAGGGCCCGCCGCCACACAAGCCGGTGCACCCGCCGTGCGTCGGACCTCGCGATCGCCTCGGCAAGCGCCCTGACGAGCACGGGGTCACGGTTCGCCCGGCGAAGTTCACGCAGGTTCACGACCGCCCAGTGCCGGGGGCCTCGGCCGGGGAGGTCAACCCGCCGCACGACATCCGGATCAAGACCGGACGGGAAGCAGGTGAACTCGCCGAGCACGCCGAGGGACTCCAGGGCGAGCATCGTGCGCAGGCACTTCTCGCACCTGCCGCAGTTGAAGTCGCCGCCCGGGTTCTCCCAGCAGACCCTCAGGTTCTGCCGGACGACCGGGTGCCTCGCGATGAAGGCGACCTTCTCCTGGCGGGTGGCGTCACATCCGTCGTGCTCGATCGCGATCTGGTCGCTGGACAGCAACGGATCGGTGAGCGGGTGTGAGGCGAGCGGCTGCAGCTCGTGGTAGGCGAGAGTCCCGGCGACCAGCGCACGACCGAACCGCCGGGACAGCAGGTGCGCGACGGTGGCGAGCCCGGACGAGACGTAGGCGGGCCAGCTGACGTGCGGATCCGACAGCGCGCGCAGGTCGGTCTCGAGCTCGATCAGCTCCTTGCCGAGGCTCTCCACCGTCCGACGCAGGCTGTCGGAGACGACTCGTCGCAGCTCGACGTCCTCCAGACCGACGTCGAATCCGTGCACGTAGACGACCGCGTCCACCCTGTCGATGTTGCGTAGGAGCGTGTAGAAGCTGTCGACCCCGCCGGAGAAGAAGCAGAAGGTCTCGGCCGCCGCCGGCCGGGCCGAGCGGGCGGTCCCGGTCAGCACCTGTACCGGCTCGAGGGTGGGATACCACCGCGACATCAGTGCCTGGTAGTCGTCCACCCTGGCGGCCAGCACCTCGCTGATCGGCCCCGCGCACTCCAGAGTCACGCCGCGCCGCATGGCGATTGTCAGCGCAGTGGTCAGGCCGGCGTTCGCCGTCTCGGCAAGCTCGACGTCCGAGGAACGGAAGTACGCCTCTTCCACTCCCCTCAGGCCACGCACACCGATGGAGACCAGATCGCCCGGCGCGGACGAAACCTCCACCTTCATGGCTTTCCCCCCAATTATAGCCCTGATAGTGAGCAGGGTCGAGCATAACGGGATGGGGACACCGAGATACGGGAATTCTTGGATGTCCTCGCCCCATCTCGTCGAACGGTACTACCTCGGCGGAAGATCCGCCCGGAGCGGCTACGCGGCCACCGAGGGGAGCCGGCGCGGCCGCGCCGGCTCCGACGGCCCGAGAGCATCATCGGATGCCGATTGTTTGCTTGTCGTCAGAATTTGTTTGCTAGACGCCAGGAATCCGAAAGTGGCGCCACGGCCACATCTCCGGCGGCCGGCCCGGCGCCCGCCGAGCCGAATCGACTGCCACGAAAGAAGATCGGCCGCGGCACCCATTCACCAGCCCCCACCATCATGTAGCGGCGCAAACACGGAGAGTGCTTGGACGGTTTCCGGCAAGAATTCAAGCCGATTTGCAGCTACGCCCTCCGGTGTGTGCTTAAACTGGTGGGGCTCTCGCGCAGACAGGGTTCAAAGCATGAAGGTCGCAACGTCTCCATCATTCAACAATCCGATGCCGGTCCGTTACATCCGGTCGACCGGCAGAGAGTTGACCTGCCCCCGGCCGCCACGGACCGGCGGGGGATCAGGAAGGTGGACGGCAGCCAGGGATGCGTGTGGGCGCAAGGGAAGTCCACGCCAGGAACACCGCCGCCGGGTCGGTGGCGCGGGCAGCGGCAGCGGCTTCCAGGAACCAATCGGCCGGCGTCGGATATCCGACATCGACCGGCCCGGCCCCGAGGGGCCATCGCAGGTCGCAGTGTCGAGTCGTTCACAGGAATGCGTCGACGCGCCTACCGGGCGCGTCGGCTAGGGGGGAAGGTTACATGCCTGTTCGTCGAAGTATCTACGCACTCAGTCTGGCCGAGGTCCAGRCGTTCACCGACGCACTGAACACCCTGAAGCAGTCAGGTGTCTACGACCAGTTCGTGACACGGCATCACACCGCAATGATGACTTTCACACCGACGTCACAGACCGTACGGAACGCCGCACACAAGGGACCGTCGTTCCTGCCCTGGCACCGCCAGTCACTCCTCGAGTTCGAATCCGCGCTCGGTGYGGTCCTGCCCGATTTCGGAATCCCTTACTGGCCGTGGGAGGCCGACGCCGCGTTACCTGACCCGAAACAGGCGCCGATCTGGACGGCGGACTACTTCGGCGGGAACGGTCTGCAGAGCAACGGCTGGTATGTACAGGACGGGCCGTTCGTCAGCTGGCAGGCGATCATCCTGAACAGCTCGACGGGTCAGCTCGTCCCCCGTTCAAGGGCTGGACTCATCCGGAAGTTCGCGGTGGACACCGGCGCGACAACCCTGCCGACACAGGCGGACGTCACCGACTGCCTCACCGAGTCACAGTACGACCGCTCCCCCTGGATCGACTCCCAGAGCACGAGTCCGAGTTTCCGTAACCGGATAGAGGGCTTCCTCCGGCACTCCGGCGAGTCGTCCACCCAGGCGAGAATGCACGGCCGGGTGCATCGGTGGGTCGGCGGCGACATGGGCGTCAGCACGTCCCCGAACGACCCGATCTTCTGGCTGCATCACTCGAACGTCGACCGGATCTGGTCGGTGTGGCAGGCGTCCGGGCACGCCACCGACTACCTCCCGGTCACCGGCGGGCCGACGGGCCACAACCTGAACGACGCGCTGCTGGGTCTTGCCACGTCGGGAGTCACGCCCGCCTCGTTGCTGGACATCACCGCACTCGGCTACAGCTACGAGTAGGGGAAAGACATGACCGAGATGTCGCGCCGGCGGATACTGAGCAGCGCCGGAGTCGCGGGTGTGCTGGCTGCCACCGGGTTCGTCGCCACACGGCCGACCGAGGTGGAGGCCGCCACCGCGGATTCCCTCCGGTCCTTCCGGTCGGGCCAGATCAAGGACCTCAGGATCGGCGGGCGAGCAGTACGGATCGCCGAGAGCTCCAATGATCTCGTCGTCACCGTCGACGGGCGGCAGCTGAACCACGTGCAGATCCATCGGGACAGCCCCACCCGATACCTGTCCCACGTCTTCCCGCACCACGAGTTCGCGGACGTGAAGTCACTGGTCGCGGCCCTGGTCGAAGGCGACCGAACGCTCCTCGTTCTCTGAGATTCGCTGAGGCGAGTCTCCGCGCCAAGCGGCGGCCAGACGCAGCTGTCCGTGGGTCCTGGTCGCGACCGGGACCCACGGATCCGTACGAGTGGTGGATCAGGGGGCCGTCGGGCTCGGAGCGCCCGACGGCCCCCTGATCAACTCAGCATTTGGGGTCGTCGTTCACCGGACGGCCGGTGTCGGCCCAGATGTTGGACTGGTCGAACTTCACCTGGCTGCCCTTGAACGACTTGATCCCGTACAGGCAGTTGCGGCCGAACCGGTTGTTCACGAAGGTCACGTCACCGGCACCGTTGAGGGTGAAGCCGCCGCCGTTGATGAAGTTTCCGTCGAAGACAACCCGCGAGATCGGCCCGATGTTCTGCCCGAACATGTAGCCGGCGTTACTCGACTCGCCGGTCGTCTCGTTGATGGGAATCAGGGTGTTGTGGCGCAGCACGATGTTGCTGCCGCCGGTGGTCTGTACCGCGTCGTTGTGGCTGGACGGGGTCTGGGCGAGGTGATGAACGTACGAGTTCTCGATGAGGATGTTGTCGTTAATGAAGAAGCCGTCGATCGTGTTCGAGATGTTCAYCCGGCGGGCGGTGAAGTCGGCGGTCGACATACCGGAGTTCGAGGCGCCCTGCCCATCGATGGTGACGTCCTCGACCAGCAGGTTCTGGCCGAGGTTCTTGATCACCGCGGAACCCGACGACCGGCAGGAGACCCGGGAGTTCCGGATGACGACGTTGTCGGCCTCCACTCGGATGCACCCGCGCACATCCCTGTTCTCGATCACCGTTCCCGCGCGGGTGATGCGCTGGTCACCGGAGAGGAGGGTCAGCAACGTCCCCGCCCGGACGCCAGTGGTGCTCGCGTTGGGCATGCCGGCCGGGATCGGCGTGATACCCGACCCACCCGGTGCGGGCGGTGCCGTGCTCGGGCGCGGTTGCTCACTCGTCGGCGCGCTGGGAGTCGCGCTCGTGCCAGGCCGCGGGCTGCCGCTCACCGGCGGGGACGCGCTCGGCTGGCCGCCTGTGGTCGCCGCCGGCCCCGTCGGGGCCGGCGATGACGGCCTCCCGATGAGAAGGGACGCATCGTCCGCGTAGAGGAACTGGCCGGCGGGAAGCCGGTCGGCGACGACCGCGAAGTCCAGCCGGTGGCCCGTGGCGGTCGCCCGCAGGGAGACCTCGACCTTTCGCCAGGTGGCATCGTTCAGGGTGACGTTGGTCAGGGCGCGCGCGGCCGTGCGGGCACCGTCGAACTCGGTCAGCTTCAGCTGGACGCGGGTGCCCGGGGCGGTCGTGCGCACCCAGACGGCGCCGAGATAGGTCAGCCTGCCGCCGGTCCAGGTCACGGCGTCCGGAGTGTCGGTCAGGGTGATGGCGGGTACCCGGGCCCTGGCCGTGACGACCGCCGCGCCGGACCCACTGCGGCCGGGCACCGTCGGGGACAGGCGAGCGCTCTCGGACGGCCCGGCCGACCAGCCCGCCACCGTGTTCTCGAAGCCAGGGTTCGGAAGGAAGTTCACACCGGTCTGGTATCGCGGCTCGGTGTCGGCCAGCTGGATGGGCTTCCCACCCGCGTCGTCGCCCCCGAGCGCGGAGTGCAGGATCACGCCGGTCGTCCCGCCGACCACGACAAGGAGACAGAGGGCGGATAGCAGGATCTTGCGTCTGGCGGTTCGAACCACGCGGTCACGCCTGCGCCGGTCACGCCGCCCCACCCGGCGGCCCGCGCCACGCGAATTCTGTGCGGGGCCGTCCGGCCTTGCCTCGTCCTCGATGATGCTCTGATGCATCTGCAGCCAGCTCCAGAAGATGGATGGCCGGGTTCACGGGAGCTGTCGCCTGCTGGCGGCCAGCGGCTTGGAACCCGTTGACAGAATGTGCACCCCCCCGTTGAGAGCACTCCCACCGGGGCAGCCCGGTTCAGCGGGCGCGGGCGGGATGCATTCATCAGGATGCTTTCAAACTGATTCCTCTGATTCCGCCGGTCTTTCTTGACATAAAGCAAGCATCGGYGGCCGGTCGACAGCCACCGCCCGTCGACAGCCAGGGTCGCCAACAGCCAGGGCCTCGGAATTTGACACACAGCCGATAATCCATGCCTGGCAGGGTGGCTTATCCTACCCCGACCACTCCGCCTCGCCAATGGATACTCGTGGGGAGAGTGTGACGTCCGGTCTGATGGACGCCATCGGATGGACGTGGTCGGGCAGGCGCTGTCGGGAAGTGCTGTCGGGCAGGCGCTGTCGGGCAAGTGCTGTCGGGCAGGCGCTGTCGGGCAAGTGCTGTCGGGCAGGCGCTGTCGGGCAGGCGCTGTCGGGCGGATGCCGGAACGGTTGCTGAACGTCTGGGGGGCGCGGTAACCGTACGAGACCGCCGGCACCCCGGTACGGCCAAGCGGAAGGAATTCCACACCGAGACCACATATGAGAAAGGACCTGCCGTGGCCTCGCAAACCGCCGCGGCACGACGTGGCTCCAGGCCCTCATGGTCCGCGCGATGGTCTGTGCGAGCGGCACTGCACGGCACGACATCGCCAGGAATCACCGCCCCGAAGTGCGAGTTCCGCACCGGCGCCCTGGCGCCCCCGGTCACCCGGGCGGGCCGGGGCGGCTCACCCCTCGTCTGTTCCCGGGGTCTCTGTCCGTTCCAGGTCGCGGGCGGCGATCACCGCCGCGTACACCTCCCGGGGTGACAGGGAGTACTCGGCGGCCACCGCCTTACGCGCGTCCCGCGCCGGCATGCCGCCCGCCGTCAGGCGGGCCACCGCCGCGGCGAGCACCTCCGGCCCGGCCTGAGTGGGCGCCGCGGGACCAGCCCCCGGCCCGGCCGCGGCCGCGGCACCGGCCTTGTGCGGCCCCGTCTCTGCCCAGAGCGCGCCAACTGGTGCGCTCGCTCCGGCCTCCCGGGCGGGCCTGGCCGTCCCGGCGCTCGCGTCGCCGGCGATCACCAGGGTGAACTCGCCCCGGACGGTGCGCCCGTCGCCGGCCCAGTCGACCAGGCCGGCCAGGTCGGTGCGGACGATCTCCTCCCAGGTCTTCGTGAGCTCCCGGCACAGCGTCGCCCGGCGCGGCCCACCGAAGGCCTCCGCCAGGTCACGCAGCGACGCGCCCAGCCGGTGCGGCGACTCCAGGAAGACCATCGTCCGGCTCTCCGCGGCGAGCCCGCGCAGCCGTGACCGGCGTTCGCCCGCCTTGCGGGGCAGAAACCCCTCGAAGGTCCAGCGGTCCGAGGGCAGCCCGCTGACGGCCAGCGCCGCCGTGACCCCCGACGGCCCGGGGACCACGGTGATCGCTACCCCGGCCGCGGCCGCCGCCGCGACGACCCGGTAGCCGGGGTCGGAGACCGCGGGCATGCCCGCGTCCGTGACGAGCGCGACGGTGCGGCCGGCGAGCAACTGCTCGGTGAGCATCTCCGCCCGGGCACCCTCGACGGCGTCGTAACAGGAGACGACCCGCCCCGTGATCGTGATCCCGAGCGCGTGCGCGAGCCGGCGCACCCGGCGGGTGTCCTCGGCGGCGATCACGTCGGCAGTCGCGAGCACCTCGCCCAGCCGCGGGCTCGCGTCGCGCACGTCACCGATCGGGGCACCGCACAGCACGAGGGTCCCGGACACCCGACCAGTCTGCCAGGGGGCAGGACCTACCCTGATCGGTGTGACGGCGACGACGGCGCACCTACCCCGTTCCGAGACCGGCGCATCGGAGCCCAGCCGCCCGGAACCGGCCACTGCCGCCAGAACCGGCCGTACGCCGCGCGAGCGGCTGTGCCCGCCGATGCCCGGCGACCGCGCCGTCGGATGGCTGGCGCCCCTGTTCGTCGCGGTGACCGCCGGGATCCTGCGGTTCTGGCGGCTCACCGAGCCCCGCGGGCTGTACTTCGACGAGGTCTACTACGTCAAGGACGCCTGGGGCCTCATGACCGCCGGGTACGAGATCAACTCGAAGACCTGTGACGGGCCCGCCTACGTCGTCCACCCGCCGTTCGGCAAGTGGCTCATGGCCGCGTCGCAGTGGCTGTTCGGCCACGTCGACTGCGCGGGCACCCCGCACGGCAGCCCCGAGCTGGGCTGGCGCTTCTCGTCCGCGCTCGCGGGCACGCTGGCGGTGCTCGTGCTCGCCCGCGCGGCCCGCCGGATGTTCCGTTCGACGGTGCTCGGCTGCTTCGCCGGCCTCCTGCTCTCCATGGACGGGCTGGAGTTCGTGCAGAGCCGGATCGGCATCCTCGACATCTTCCTGATGACGGGCATCGTCATCGCCCTGGCCTGCCTGGTGCACGACCGTGACGACGGCCGGCGCCGGCTCGCCGACCGCCTCGACCGGGCCGCGGCCGGCGCCGGCCCGACGCCGGCCGACACGCGGTTCGGCCCCCGGCTCGGCCTGCGCCCGTGGCGGCTCGCGATGGGCGTGGCCCTCGGCGCGTCCATGGGGGTCAAGTGGAGCGCGCTGTACACGATCGTCGGCTTCGCCGCGCTCGCGCTGGCCTGGGACGTCGGTGCCCGCCGCACTGCCGGCGCCCACTCCCCCGTGCTGGGCGCACTGCGCCGGGACCTGCCCGGATGGCTGACAGGCTGCGTCGCGGTGCCCGTCGTGACCTTCCTGGCGACCTGGACGGGCTGGTTCGTCACCGACGGCGGCTGGTACCGCGACYGGCACGGGCACGGTTTCCTCGCCGCCTGGCACGGCTGGTGGGACTACCAGATGGAGGTGCTGCACTTCCACGAGGGCCTGTCCGACTCGCACCCGTTCCGGTCGACCCCGATGAGCTGGCTGGTGCTCGGCCGGCCGATCGCCTACTTCTACAGCTCCCCGGCGTATGGCGCCGAGGKCTGCACGGCGGTCAACGGCTGCTCGCGGGAGGTCATCGCGCTGGGCAACCCCGCCGTGTGGTGGGGCGGGACGGCGGCGCTGGTCGGCTCGCTGGCGCTGTGGGTGCGCGCCCATGACTGGCGGGCGGCACTGGTGCTCGTCGGCTTCGGCTCGGCGTTCCTGCCCTGGCTGCTGTTCCCCAGTCGGACGATGTTCTTCTTCTACGCGCTGCCCTCGCTGCCGTTCCTGGTGCTGGGGCTGACGGCGATGGCAGGGCTGGCCCTCGGGCCGCGCGACGCGTCCGAGACCAGGCGGCTCGCCGGCGCGCTGTCCGTCGGCGTGTACACGGTGATCGTGGTCCTGTTGTTCGCCTACTTCTACCCGATCCTGGCCGCCGAGGTGATTCCTTATTCATCTTGGCGAATACGTATGTGGTTTCCCGGGTGGATCTGACGGAATCAGCCCCGGACAGGGCCTCCACCCAGGGCGGGAGCGCCCGGAGAGAGCCGCCCGGGGCCCGCCGATCGGCGTGACGGCGGGCGCCAGCCCGACAAACAGACCACAGCCGTGTCTCATGTCACCTTTGCCGGAAAGTCCCCCTACCGGCGGCCACATCATGAAGTGGCACCATCACTGAGAGAAGGTCTTGGCAGAGTAAGGCCGGCACGGGGGAGACATTTCGACATGGCCAGTCACCGAAAGTCCACACCGACGGTAGCTAGCAGCAGCACACCACCGCCGAACGAGGGGGGTCACRCACGCCCCGACAACCCGATCGGGGATCGTGGATCGGTCACCACGTCCCTTGGCCGCGGAGACGGGGAGGCCCTGACAGGTCTCCTCGACACGATCGGTCACCGGCCACGGGTGTCCGGGGGACCAGGACTGAGAGGAAAGAGCATGGCGGATGTGTCGGTGCGCTTCGCGATGACCGATGACAGCGAGATCGTTCTGAACCTCTCGCTCACCCAGGCGATCCGTCTCACCGAGGCGATCGCGTCCAAGGTCAGCCAGGCCATGACCGAACAGCCGCGGGCCGGCATGAACGGCAGCAACGCCTATGGCCCGGGTGTGCGTCCGGGGCCGTACTCGACCTCCTGAGTCCCCACCGGGCAGCGTCCCGGCGAAACCTTGGGCGGCGCCGGCCGGGTGCGGCGCCGCCCGTCACCGCAGCGGGTACCCCGACGGCGGTCCGGCGGGCGGCCCCGCCCCCGGCCGGCCGGGGGTTCCCACCACCACGTCGGGACGTACCCGATCAGCCCGCACGGCGTCGCCGCGGGCCGCTTCGCCGCGGGCGGCTTCAGCCCGCATCGCTTCGGCCCGCTGTATTTCGGCTCGCAGTATCTCTGCCCGCAGCGTTTCGGCCCTCGCCATCTCCAGGCGCGCCGCCTCCGATCGGCCGAGGTCCGAGCGGTCAGGGTCCGAGCGGTCGAGGTCCGAACGCCCAGGGCCAGACCGGCCGACGTCGGACCGTGCCGGATCGACGCGTCCGACGAAGACATCGGGCCGCGGCGCCTCGCGCCGAGCCGGGTCCGCCTGGCGTCCCACCTCGGCGACCGGCCGGTCCCCACCAGGGCTCCCGACCGTCACGTCCTGGTTCCCCACCGCCACGGGATGCCCCGGCCCGGAGCCCGCCACGAGCACGTCGGGGCGCCGCACCGTCGGCGGACGTCCACCGGCGGGCAGCCCGGCCGCGCCGCCGGGAACGCCCGCGGGAGCCTCGGGCCGCCCCACAGCCACATCGGCCCGCCCGACAGCGACCTCGGAACGCCCCCCGGCCATGTCGGTACGCCCAGCGCCGCGCGCGCCCCCGGCATCGGCACGGGCGGCGTCCAGGCGGGCCGCGTCGAGGCGCGCGATGTCCCGGCGGGCGGCGTCCAGACGGGCGGCGGCATCGCGGCGCGCGGCGTCCGGGCCCGCGGGATCCAGGCGCGCGGAGTCCGGGTGCGGGACGTCGTCCGGCGGCGGGCCGGTGAGCTCGGCTATCAGCGCGTTCAGCAGGCTCAGGTCGCGGCGGCGGATCTCCGCCGCCGACGCGGCGTCGCCGTGGCCCGGGGCCAGCGCCGCGCGCACCCGGCCAAGCCGGGCACGCAGCGCGCCGACGTCCGCCGCGGCCAGCAGCCCCTCCCGCAGCACCAGGACGACGTGGCCGCCGTGGTCGACGACGTCGAAGGGCTGGCTCATCTCCATCGTGACCACCCGGATGCCCACCGGGGCCTCCTGGTCGTAGACCAGGCAGAGCTTGTCCTCGGCGAGGACCTCCGCGGAGCCGTCGTCCCACAGCACCGTCGCCCGGGCGGTCGACGGCGCGGCCGAGAGCACCGCATCGACCCGGACGCCGCCCCCGACCGGCTGCGCCTCCTCGTGTGACGCCGGATGCACGGACAGCACCGTGCCACGACGAGACCACACCCCGCCGCCAAGATCGTCCACCGGGAAAACCCGGTCGCCACGGGCGAACATGACAAGGCTGGCTCGACCGTCCGCGATGGTCGGCAGCTGCTCGGTCATGGCGCGATCGTAGGGCGCCCGCCCAGGCACCGGGCACCCGAGACCCTCCACAGCCCGCCGGGCCCTCCGCCGCGCCCCCCTCCCGCGACGGTCGCCGCAGCGGCGACTTCACCGTCAGAACAGGGACTTCCGCCCCGGGCCACCCGCCCGGAGCCCCCCGCGCCGGGCTACTCCCGGCCTACCCCGATCGGGTAGTGGGGGGCACTTTCGGCGGTGGCCGCCGGCCCGGCGGGACGGGCGGGATGGCCTGCCCGCTGGGATACCTTCGGCTGACCACGCCGAAGTGGGCTGCAGTGACCACTCCCCGAGGCGACGCACCGCCCGCCCGGGGGCTTCCCGCAAGGCCCGTCCTCCGGCCGCGCCCGGACATCCCCACCCGCGGAGGTCCGCATGCCCGCATCCGACTACCCGCCGATCGAGGAGCACGCGGTCATCGGCGACCTGCGCACCGTGGCCCTGGTCGCCACGGACGGCACGATCGACTGGTACTGCCCGCAGCGCTTCGACGGCCCGTCGGTCTTCGCGAGCCTGCTCGACGCCGACCGCGGCGGCTCCTTCCGCATCCACTGCTCGCAGTCGAAGGCCAAGCAGCTCTACCTGCCCGACTCGAACGTCCTGATGACCCGCTTCCTCACGCCGCACTCGGTGGGCGAGGTCGTCGACTTCATGGTCCCGGTCGACAACGACCTGACCGAGACGCCGCACGTGGTCGTCCGCCAGGCCCGCGCCGTGCGCGGCACCGCCGGGTTCCGGCTGCGCTGCGACCCCCGGTTCGACTACGGGCGGGCCTCCCACACGGTGACGCTGGTGCCCGGCGCCGGCGCGGTCTTCGAGTCGGCCACCGGCACCCTCGTGCTGCGCACGGCGCTGCCGCTGCGGATCGAGGGCACCGCGGTCGCCTGCGACTTCGAGCTGACGATGGGCGAGACGGCCGACATCGTCCTCGAGTGGGACTCCCGCATCCGCCCGCTGCAGCCCGGCGAGGCCGACAACCTGTTCACCCGGACGCTGGAGTACTGGCAGACGTGGGTGCGCCGGGGCCGGTACCACGGCCGTTGGCGGGAAATGGTGCTGCGCTCGGCGCTGGTGCTCAAGCTGCTGGTCTACCGCCCGACCGGAGCACTCATCGCGGCGCCGACCACCTCCCTGCCGGAGGAGCTGGGCGGGGTGCGCAACTGGGACTACCGCTACACCTGGATCCGCGACGCGGCGTTCACCACCTACGCGCTGATGGCCCTCGGGTTCACCGAGGAGGCCGCCGCGTTCATGGACTGGCTCGAGCAGCGCTGCAAGGAGGCGCCGCCCGAGCTCGGCCTGGGCGTGCTGTACAGCGTCGACGGCAACGCCGACCTGGACGAGATCGTCCTCGACCATCTCGAGGGCTACCGGGGCTCGAGGCCAGTGCGCATCGGCAACGGCGCCGCCGGCCAGCTCCAGATCGACATCTACGGCGAGCTGATGGACTCGGTGTACCTGTACAACAAGCAGGTCCCGATCTCCTTCGGGCTGTGGGAGGCGCTCGGCCGTCAGCTCGACTGGCTGGCCAGGCACTGGGAACAGCCCGACGAGGGCATCTGGGAGACCCGGGGCGGACGGCAGCGCTTCACCTACTCGGCGGTCATGACCTGGGTGGCGTTCGAGCGTGCCTGCCGGATCTCCCGGCAGCGCGGTCTGCCCGGGCCCACCAACGACTGGAAGGACCACGCCGGGCGGGCCTACCGGTTCGTCCAGAACGAGGCCTGGGATCCCCGGAAGGGGGCCTACATGGAGTTCCCGGGCTCGCCGCGGCTGGACGCCTCGCTGCTGTGCATGCCGCTCGTGAAGTTCTCCGGCCCGACCGACCCCCGCTTCCTGTCGACGCTGGACCGGGTCGGCTCGGAGCTGGTGAGCGACAGCCTGGTGCGCAGGTACGCCGCGGACGGCAGCGACGGCCTGACCGGGGACGAGGGCACGTTCAACCTGTGCTCGTTCTGGTACGTGGAGGCGCTGACCCGTGCCGGCCGCACGACCGAGGCCAGGCTGGTCTTCGAGAAGATGCTCACCTACGCCAACCACGTGGGGCTCTACGCCGAGGAGATCGGCCCCTCCGGCGAGGCCCTGGGCAACTTCCCGCAGGCCTTCACCCACCTAGCCCTGATCAGCGCGGCGATTCACCTGGACCGTGCCCTGGGCTGAGCCGACCGGGCGGTGTCTTGCCTCGGACACCCCGCCCGGAAGGGTCACCGGGCCACCTATCCTGGCAATCCGGTCCCCGGTGGCCCGGTTCTGGCGGTCCAGCCCTGGCGGCGGTCCGGTCCCGGTAGTCCGGTCGCGGCGCCGGCGGTCGCACCGGCGCGCGGCGGCAGGCCCGGGTGAGCGCGCCCGGCGAGGAGGTGGAGGCGTTGGTCGGCCCACACCCGCCCGGCGGCCCGGACGACCCGCTCCACGGCCCCACCACCGTGCTCGGCAACTCCGCGGCCCCGCAGGCGCCACCCGTCACAGCACCGCAGGCACCACCCGCACCAGCCCGGGTGGGCGGGGGCGAGACCCATGGCGACCTCACCCGACGGCTGATCGAGACGTCGGTCTGGACGGACCGCATGCTCGCCGACGCCGGCATCCCCGTCCACGACGCACCCCTGGTCACGGTGGGCGGTGGGATCGGCTCGTTCGTCCTGGTCGACTACCTGCGCATCGCGGGCGCGCCGACCTCGGCGATCCGGGTGCTGTCCAACATCGACACCCCCTGGCAGACCTACCGGTACCTGACCCGGGTCTCGCAGATCCCCGACCACGAGCGCATCCGCTCGGACTCGAGCTCGACCCCGGACAACATCTGGGCCTTCCCGTCCTACGCGGTACGGGAGGCGTTCGCGGCCCGAGGCCTGCGCGGGTTCGTCGAACCGCTGTGGCGGGTCGCGACCGAGCCACTGCTGTCGGACTACTTCACCCCCCGCATCAGGATGGTCTTCGACGGCATGGCCCGGGAGGCCGCCCGGATCTCGTACCCCGAGATGCTGGTCTCCGGGCAGGTGCGGATGGTCCGCCGCCGCGCGGGCGGGGGGTACCTGACCGTCCTCACCCCCCCGGCCGGACGGTCCGCGACGAAACGGATCGCCTACCGCAGCCGGTACGTCCACCTGGGCGTCGGCTACCCGGGGCTGAAGTTCCTCCCGGACCTGCAGGAGTACCGCTCCCGGTACGGGGACGTGCGGCGGGTCGTCAACGCCTACGAGCCGCACGAGCACGTCTACGACGAGCTGATCCGGCACCCGGCGACCGTCGTGGTGCGCGGGGCGGGCATCGTGGCCTCCCGCATCCTCGACCGGCTGATCACCGACCGCGACCGGCACGGGGCGAGGACGCACATCGTGCACCTGTTCCGCACGTATGTGCGCGGCTCGCACGGCCCCAGCGTGTTCATGCGCCGCCGGGGCGGCGACGGCTGGGCCTACCAGGGGTTCAACTACCCGAAGTCGGTCTGGGGCGGCCAGCTGAAGGCACGCATGCGCATGCTGGAGGGCGACGAGCGTAAGGCGCTCTACGACACGATCGGCGGGACGAACACCCCCCGCCGGCRCCGGTGGCAGGCTCAGCTCGCCCGCGGCCGGCACGAGGGCTGGTATGTGACCCGGGTGGGCGAGGTGGAGCGGCTCACCCCCGGAACGGACGGGACGGTGGTCACCCGGGTCCGCACCGCCGACGGGATGCTGGAGGTGCCGGCGGCGTACGTCATCGACGCCACCGGCCTGGTGGCGGACATCCGCGAGCACCGGGTGCTGGCAGACCTGCTCGACCACTCCGGAGCCGGGCACAACCCGCTCGGCCGGCTGGACGTGGAGCGGACCTTCGAGGTCCGCGGGACCCGCAACGGGCCGGGGCGGCTCTACGCCTCGGGCGCGGCGACCCTCGGCGGCTACTTCCCGGGCGTCGACACCTTCCTCGGTCTGCAGATCGCCGCCCAGGAAATCTGTGACGACCTGGCCGCGGAGGGATTCGTGCCCCGGATAGGGGTGGCACGTTCGGTGTCGCAGTGGGTGCGTTGGATGCGCAACCAACCGGTCTGACGCCGCACACGATCGGAGAAAATCGCCTCATGGTGCCGACCCTGGCCGGACGGCTTCAGACCCGCCTGTTCCTACTCGCCACCGTCGGGGTCGTTCTGACGGCGCTGATCGCCCCGCTGCTGCCCACCGAGGCATCTGCCGGGGCCGCGTGGCGGGCGAGTTTCGGCGTGCTGTGCGCGGTCGCCCTTCTCGGGCTGGGCTGGGAGCTCGTCTACCACGGGCTGCAGCAGTTCCGCTGGGAGAAGGACTGGCCGACGATGTTCGGCCTGCTCACCGCGGTGAACGAGGGCCTGCTGGTGTGGCTGGCGGCGCGGGCGGGCGCCGTTCCGGGTGCGGACGGCGTCGAAGGAAAGGCCTTCCTCGTCCATTTCGGGCTCGTCTGGCTGGCGGTGTGGCTCTGCGCGAACGGCCCGATGCGCGTCCCGTTCCTGCGGTGGCGTTTCCACGGTGGCCGACTACTCTGACGGCGGTGCCGCCGCCTTCCCGGGGCCTTTACCACGTTCGCCGCGGCCGCCGCGCCGCTGCCCCGCCGGTGGGGTCCGCACAGCGACACCGGAGGTTCCAACCACCGCTCTCGCGGCAGGATAAGTGCGGTACGCCGTGCGCGGGTGCCGCTAGTCTGAAGATCGGTACCGTTTGCACGGCGCGGGTGGGCGGCGAAGGGCGAGGCAATGGCGGGACTAGACCGTTTCCGGGTCGTGGTCGGCACGGGGCACGGCGGGCACACGGGCGTGGTCGTCAGACTGCCCGGGGTGCTGGTCGTCGCCCACGTGGGCCGGCCCGAGACCACCGAGACCACCAAGCGGCTGCTTGCCCTGTGCGCCGAGGTGGCCGGCGAGGCCGGCACGGCGGCGACGATGGGCCGCCGCCTCGTCCGCCGCGTCGCCGGACTGCTGGCCGACGCCGATCCGGACCGCGTCCCCGACTTCAGCCTCCTCACGACGGTCAACGACCGGGTCGCCGCGCTCGTCCACGGCGCGATGGACGTCGTCGCGACCGGCCCGTCCCCCGTCTCGCTGTCCGGGGTGGATTCGGCTACCTGGGTCGACCGCCTGCTGCCCGCCGAGATCACCCGGCTGGAGGTCGGGCCGACCGGCACGATCGGCGACGGCGCCCCCACCGGCGGCATCGACGACCTGGGCTTCCCGCTGGACCTGCGGATCGGCGCGGTGCCGGGCACCGCGGTGAGCCTGGTGGCCGACGACTCCCCGGCGCTGCCCGCCCCGAAGGCCTCGACCGACGCGCTGCTGGCCGGCTTCGAGTCGCCGCGCGAGCCGATGACGGGGGCGGCGCCGATCCCCACCTCGGGCGCCCGCATGCCCGACCCGCTCTCCACAGCTCCGCCGGCGCTCACCCCGCTGCTGAGCAAGGAGGAAGAGGCGCACCGGATGCGCGCGGCCGCCGAGCCGACGCAGGCCGCCGACTTCGACGAGCTCGAGGAGGACCCGCCCACGGAGCTCGCCGGTCGGGAGCCGGCGCCCTCCGGGCACTCGTCCGGGCACCAGCACGGGGGCGGGCACAGCTCGATGGGCCACACTCCGGGCGGCCCTCCCGGCCTGCACGACGATCTCGGCGACGACCTCGACGACGACCACGACGCCATGACGCAGCTGCCGGGGCAGACCTTCACCGTCTCCGACCTCATCGAGGACGACGAGGCGCAGACGATCCTGCCGAACCCGTCGCAGCCCCAGGTCGAGGGCGTCCTGTGCGCCCACGGCCACTTCAACCACCCGCAGGCGCCCTACTGCGCCGAGTGCGGCCTCTCGCTGGCCCAGCAGACGAACCGGACGGTGCTCGGCCCCCGGCCGCCGGTGGGCGTCCTGGTGTTCGACGACGGCCAGACCGTCAACGTCGACATGGACCTCGTGATCGGGCGTCAGCCGGACCGCGACGAGGCCGTCCGCGCCGGCAACGCGCGCCCGCTGCCCGTCGAGGACGGCGAGAGCGCCGTGTCCCGGGTCCACGCGGTGATCACCCTGACCGGGTGGGACGCGGTCATCACCGACCGGGGGTCGGCGAACGGCACCTACATCGCCCCGCCGGAGGCGACGGTGTGGACCCCGCTGAACCCGCACCAGCCCGCCCCGCTCGTCCCCGGGACCCGCGTCCAGGTCGGCAAGCGGACCTTCGTCTTCAACTCACACCTGCAGGTCTGAGCGCCCCGGGAAGCGCCCCGGGACGGCCGGCCCAGTGCCGGCCGGATGCTCACCGGGGGCCGGGTGACCTGGCCGCGCGGGCGGTTCGCCCCTGACCGGGCGCCGACCGTGGGCCACACTGGACGGTGATGAGCCGAGCCGACGAAGACCGGGGCGTGAGCGCCATGCCACGTGACAGCAGAACCGCAGACGGCACACGCGCCGAGACCGACGCGGCGGCGCCCATGGCCTCCGCCGCGGCCGCCACCGCGACCAAGCCTTCCGGTATGACCCCCACCGTGACCGAGGCCGCCGGGTTGTCCGACGCCGCGGAGGCCGAGCGGACGAGCCCCGGAAGCGACGAGGACGTCCTCGTCGGCGCGGCTGGAAGCGGGCCGACGGCGGGGGCACGGGCCGACCGCGCGCCGGCCTGGGTCCGGCTCTGGTGGACGCCGCTCGTCCTGTTCGCCGTCCTCGGGCTGCTCGCCGGCGGCGCCGGCCTGCGCGTGCTGCTGGACCGCCCGCCCGCCGACAACTCGGTCGACGTGGGCTTCGCCCGGGACATGTCCGAGCACCACTCCCAGGCCGTCCAGATGGCGATGGTCGAGTTCAACCACGGAGGCAATGCGGACGTCCGCAACATGGCCCAGGACATCGCGCTCAGCCAGCAGCGGGAGATCGGCGTCATGGACGCGTGGCTGTCCGGCTGGGGCCGTACCTCGACGTCCGCCAACGCGCCCATGGCCTGGATGGCCGATGACAGCGCCGGCGGCCACGGCGACCACGGCACCGCGGGGACCGGCGCGATGACCGACGGAACCATGCCCGGCGGCGGCATGACCGGCGGCGGCATGACCGGCGGCGGCATGACCGGTAGGACCGGGGAGACCGTGCGGATGCCGGGCATGGCGACCGAGTCCGAGCTCGGCGCGCTCGCGGCGGCGAGCGGGCGCGACCTGGACGTCCAGTTCCTGACCCTGATGATCCACCACCACCGCGGCGGCGTGGCCATGGCGCAGTACGCCTCGATGCACGCCGACGACGACCGGGTGCGGGCGCTGGCCCGGGCGATGGTGGTCAACCAGGCCTGGGAGATCGACCAGATGCAGCGGTACCTCGAGCAGTTGGGCGCGCCGCGGGCCTGACCCGGAGGGCCCGTAGATCCGGTTTCGAGGGCTTTGTATCGTCATATCTGACCTACCGGAAGAGTTGGGGGACGTCCCCGCCGCCGGGCCGGGATGGCATGCCACCCGTCCGGGCGGGAGAGGCGAGGGTGTCCCGACTCCGGTGGCGTGTGCCCGCCCTGGCGGGACGCCCCGGCGTGCCGACCGGTTCACCGAGGTGACGTCTCGACGCCGCGACGTCACCGCCTCGCGCCTGTGAGAGTTCCGCGTGCCTGAGATGTCCCGGGGCCAGCCCTTGCCCCAGCCCGCCGTTCGCCGTGCCCGCCTTCCCCGGGCCCGGCCACGGCTGGCCGGTGCCCGCTGGGCGGCGCTGGCCGGCGTCCGGTGGGGCGTCCGGTGGCCGGGGCTGCGCGTGGTCCGCGTCGAGCTGCTGGCCGGCCTGGTCACCGCGCTGGCGCTCATCCCGGAGACCATCTCGTTCTCGGTCGTCGCCGGGGTGGATCCCAAGGTCGGCCTGTTCGCGTCGTTCACGATCTCCGTCGTCATCGCCTTCACCGGCGGCCGCCCGGCGATGATCTCGGCGGCGGCGGGCTCGATGGCGCTCGTCGCGGCACCGCTGGTCCGCGACCACGGCCTGGACTACCTGCTCGCGACCACGGTCGGCGTCGGCGTGACGATGTTCGTGCTCGGCCGGCTCGGGGTCGCGCGGCTGATGCGCTTCGTGCCGCGCACGGTGATGATCGGTTTCGTCAACGCACTGGCCATCCTGATCTTCATGGCGCAGATGCCGCACGTCATCGGCGAGTCGCTGCCGGTCTACCTGCTGGTCGGGGCCGGCCTGGCCATCCTGCTCATCGTCCCGCGGCTCACCCGGGCCGTGCCGCCGCCGCTGGTCGCGGTCGGCCTGCTGACCCTGACGACCGTCGCGTTCGACCTGTCGGTGCCGACCGTCGGCGACGAGGGCGCCCTGCCCGGCTCGCTGCCCGTCCCGGGGCTCCCGTCCGTCCCGATGACCTGGGAGACGCTGCGGATCATCGCGCCGTACGTTGTCACGCTCACCGCGGTCGGCCTGCTGGAGACCCTGCTCACCGCGCAGATCGTCGACCGGATGACCGACACCACGCACGACGCCAACCGGGAGGCGTGGGGACTGGGCCTCGCCAACGTCGTCAACGGCTTCCTCGGCGGCATGGCCGGCTGCGCCATGATCGGCCAGACGATGGTCAACGTCTCCTCCGGCGGCCGGACGCGCCTGTCCACCTTCGCCGCCGGCGCCTTCCTGCTCCTTCTCGTGGTCCCGCTGCGGGGGATCGTCGGCGTGATCCCGATGTCCGCCCTGGTGGCGGTCATGATCCTGGTCTCGGCGATGACCTTCGAGTGGCGCAGCGTGGCGCCGTCCACGCTGCGGCGGATGCCGCGCTCGGAGACCCTGGTGATGGTCGCGACCGTCGCGGTGGTCGTGCCCACCCACAACCTGGCGTACGGGGTGCTGGTGGGTGTCGTGCTCTCCGCGCTGCTGTTCACCCGCCGGGTCGCGCACCTCACCGAGGTCACCAGCGTGCTCGACCCGGAGGGGGGCGAGCGCCTCTACGCCGTGGGCGGCCCGGTCTTCTTCGGCTCCAGCAACGACCTGGTGAACGCCTTCGACTACGCCCACGACCCGCCCCGGGTCGTCATCGACCTCGCCGACGCCCAGATCCTGGACTCCGCCGGGGTGGCCGCGTTGGACGACGTCCTGCAGAAGTTCGCCGAGCGTGGCACCACCGTGCACCTGGCCGGCGCGACCGGCGGCACCGAGGCGATGCTCGCCCGGCTCTCGACCGCGCCGCCGGACCGGGCCGCCGGCCGCGAACCGCGTGAACCGTGCCCGGAGGAATCGCCTGGCGCAACGAAGAAATCCCGGCCCCGAACGGCCGACAGACCCGATGCCGAAGCTGGGCCGAGCACGCCCCGACGGTGATCGGGCGGCGTGGGCCGACACGCGCCCGTCGCCGTGCCATCAGGTTTAGCTCAGGTTGCCTGTGCAACATTGCCCCCAGGATGATTGAACCTTCAAGAAGGTAGGTACCTGGTGGCAGACAGCACGCCTCGTAAAAAGCGGCGCTGGCCGCTGATCCTGGTCGGCGCCGTCGTGGCCGTGGCGGTCCTGGTCGTGGGCGGCACCGCGTTCTACATCAACGTGATCAAGGAGGACGCCCCGGAGGAGTTCGCACTCGACGACCCCGGGCCCAGCACCTCGTCCGCCGGTTCCACGGCCGGCGACTCGGTCGACGGCGTGTGGCGGATCACCGACGGGTCCGAGGCCGGCTACCGGGTCGAGGAGGTCCTCTTCGGCCAGAAGACGACCGCCGCGGGCCGCACCTCGGAGGTGTCCGGGTCGATGACCATCGCCGACGACGGCGTCACCGAGGCGCAGTTCGAGGTGCAGATGGCGTCGGTGAGCAGCGACGAGGATCGTCGCGACAACCAGTTCCGCGGCCGGATCATGGACGTCGACACCTATCCGACGTCCCAGTTCACGCTCACCGAGCCGATCGACCTGGGTTCGGTGCCGGCCGCCGACGAGACGCGCACCTACCCGGCCACCGGAACGCTGACCATGCACGGCACCGCCCGCGAGGTGACCATGAACCTGCAGGCCCGCCGCGCCGGCGACCAGATCCAGATCGTCGGCCAGATCCCGGTGACCTTCGCCGACTACGGCATCCCGAACCCGAGCATCCCGGGTATCTCAACCGAGGACCACGGGATCATGGAGGTCTCGCTGAAGTTCGTGCGCGGCGAGCCGACCGAGTAGCTCCTCAGCACGCCCGCCGGGCGATCCGGCCGCTGACACCCCCGGCCGCCGACACCCCCGGCCACGCTGGCCGGCCGGGCCAGGCGGCCGGGGGCGCCCGGCAGTCAGGACGTCGCTGCCGCCGGCTTCCCGGTCGCGGGCTGAGCCGTGGCGGGCTCAGCCGAGGACGGCTCGTCCGCGCCCGGTCGCCCGCCGTTCACGGCCGCCGGCACCGCCGTCGGCGCGGGTTCCGGCACGGCTGCCGGCGCGGCGTCGCCGCGGGAGCGCTGCGGGGGCACGCCGTGCACCCGTTCCAGCTCGATCTCCTCGGCGTCGGGCACCCGCGGCGCGGGCTTCGTCAGGGCCCAGATCGCGCAGACCACCGCGAGGAACAGATAGCCCAGCGCGACCTGGCCGCTGGCGTTCCACTCCACCTTCTCGCCGTGGATCAGGCCGACGAACGCCAGCACCGCGCCGGCCGCGGACGCGATCGTCGCGTGGACGAACCGCTTGTCGATGATGAACGCCACGATCGTGCCCAGGACCAGACCGGCGAGGACGGCCCCGTCGCCGAGGACGTGCAGCCCGTGCAGCAGCACGCTGTTCGCCTCGAGATCGTCGTCGGTGACGGTGAGCTGGACCGACGGGTTGAGGTTGGACGCCACGCCGACCGCGGTGGTCACCGTGTTGTCGATGAGCCCCGCCGCCCAGGACGCGATGTTCGGGATGATCGCCGCCACCACCGCGGCGCCGTGCGCCTTCGGTGACACCTGGAAGGCCTGCGCACCGATCAGCAGCCCGATGTAGAGCAGGATCGGCACGATCGCCGGCAGCGGGAGCACCGCGTTGAGCAGGCTGAACATCCCCAGGAAGCACAGCAGCGCGATGACGGCGCCGGTCGCCAGCGAGTACCCCGTCCGGCCACCGGCCGCCTTCCAGCCGGGATGGCCGATGTAGACCGCGGGCGGGAACGGGGAGCCCAGCGCCGCGCCGACGACCGCGCCGAGGCCGTCGGCGAGCAGGATCGGCCGCAGGTTGTAGCTGTCCCCGGCGGACGCGGCACTCTCCACGTTGGTCATGCCCTCGGTGAAGTTGTAGACCCCGAGCGGGATGGCCGTGGCGAGCAGCGGCGAGATGTCGGACAGGCCGTCGATCAGCTTGTCGAAGTGGAACGTCGGCAGCGAGACAGCGATGTCCTTCGCCGCGTCGCCGACCGCGGGGGCGTCCATGAAGCCGCCGATCCAGCCGATCGCCGTCCCCAGCAGCAGCGCGACCGCGCCGATCGGCAGGTTCCACGGCAGCTTCAGGTCGGTGAGCAGCCCGATGAGCAACAGGCCGAAGACCGGCAGCGCGATCCAGGCGGCGTCCCACATCTGCGCGGCCGGCCGCATCGAGATGAACGCGATGGAGATGCCGGCGAGCGTGCCGAGCATGGCCGCGCGCGGGGCGTAGCGGCGGATCGTCGGGCCGACGAAGGCGCCGATCATGACGATGATCCCGATGATGAACGCCCAGGCGAGGCCCGCCTGCCAGGCGGCCACCGGGTCCTTCGTCTGCAGGTAGATCGGCAACATGATCACGAAGACGACGATGAACATGTGCGGAACGCTCGGCCCGTACGGCATGGCCGTGACGTCGCCACGGCCCTCCTTGAGGGCCAGCCGGCGGCCGAGCCAGGCGTAGAAGAAGTTGCCGAGCAGCATCGCGATGCCCAGCGCGGGCAGGATCGCGCCGAACACGTCCTCCTTGGGGATGTTCACCACGAACAGGCACAGCGACGTCAGGACGATGACGTTGACCAGGACGTTGATGCCCAGGCCGAAGAACGCGTTGGTGTCGCCCTTCGTCCAGTAGGGCAGGTTGACCGACCGCTCGGCCGGCGGGCTTCCGATTTTGATCATGACGGGTACGGTCTCCCTGGGATTCAGGACGCGGCGACGGCGGACGAGGCGACAGCGGAGGCGCCCAGAACCGCGAGGGCGTCGAGGAACTGCTCGGAGGAGGCGACCCAGCCGAAGATCCCGCCCTGCGCGGCGATCATCTCCAGGGCGACCCGCTGGAACTCGGGAAAGTAGGAGCCGACGCAGTCGGAGAGGACGAGGCACTCGTAGCCGCGGTCGTTGGCCTCGCGCACGGTCGTGTGCACGCAGACCTCGGTGGTCACCCCGGTGACGACGAGGCTGGTGATCCCACGCGCTTTCAGGACGTCACCGAACTCGGTGGCGTAGAACGCGCCCTTGCCGGGCTTGTCGATGACGGGCTCGCCCTCGGCCGGCGCGAGCTCGTCGATGATGTCCTGGCCGTACTCGCCGCGGATCAGGATGCGTCCCTTGGGGCCCCCGTCACCGATCTTCAGAGTGGCGCCGCCCCGGTTGAGCTTGGCCGGCGGGAGGTCGGAGAGGTCCGGCAGGTGCCCCTCCCGGGTGTGGATCACGGTGAGACCGACGGCCCGGGCCGCGGCGAGCACGGCCGCGAGCGGCTCGATCGTGCTCCGCAGCTGGGAGACGTCATTGCCCAGGCTCTCGCCGAAGCCACCCGGCTCCAGGAAGTCGCGCTGCATGTCGATGAGGACGAGCGCGGTCGTCGCCGGGTCGAACGTGTACTCGTAGGGACGCGCACTCACGGTGAGCGGTGCTGTGGGTGTCATGACGTGTCTTTCGCGCGAAGGGATGGGAGATCCCCTCCGGCCGGCCGGCCGGCGCGGGGCCCGTGCGAGGGCCGCCAGGAGGATCAGGTCCAGGGGCGAATCCGCTGCCGGGCGGGCGGATCCGCGCCCCGTCGGCGGTCGGGCGTCCGAAGACCATCCCCCGGTGTGCTGCATGCAGGTCAGGGTCGAGCGCGGTCGTTTCAGCTCACGTCCTGTCACGTAACACGGCGATGAACATGTATCCCGACTTGTATCCATCTCCGTATACAGATCTTGGTGACGGGTCGACCTCCGACTCCTCCCAGGGCTCGGGCGACTCCTCCCAGGGCTCGGGGTGCCGGCGCGAGGCGGACCCCGAGGCGGGGACAGCCACCGGCCACAAGGCAGGCCGGCCGGTCTCAGCCGCCACCGGCCACAAGGCACACCAGCCGGTCCCCTGTCTCAGCCGCCACCACCCCCACCCCAGACCGCCCGCCCGCGGCTGACCCGCCACGCTTCGCCGTCGCCGCGGGTCAGCCAGGCGAGGCGGGGTCCATTCTCGACGTTTGGCTACTTTGGGAGTTTGAGAAACTACTCTGTGTTCGATCCGATGCCGCAGAGAAGCGTTGGGGCCCGTCACCAGTGGTGACGGGCCCCAACGCTGGCTGTTCGATTCTCCGCGCCCGGTGTACCCGGAGCCCGGGACGGGCGCCTGGAGGGTCCGGAGGGCCTGGGCGCGGAACTCGGCGTTCGTCTGCGCGGACCGCGGACCAGCGGACCGGCGGACCGGCGGACCGGCGGACGCGCAGATGGGCGGGTCAGGCTTCGGCGAGGGCCTCCACGCGCTCCGGTTCCGGGCGGGCCTGGGCGGCACCAGCCGGGACGACCGGTGACTCCTTGCCCGGCATGAACACCGCCAGCGCGGCGGCCCCGAACATGAGCGCCGCGCACACCAGGAATCCCAGCGAATACCCCGACGTCAGCGCGTCGGCCCGGTCGGCTCCCGCGGCCAGCTCGCTGTCGGTGTGCGTGTCCGCGACGATCGCCAGGACGGCCAGGCCGACGGCGGCGCCGATCTGCCGCGCGGTGTTGAGCAGCCCGGACGCGAGCCCGGCGAGCTGCGGCGGCACCCCCGCGGTGGCGGCTGTCGTCACCGCGACCATGTTGATGCCCATCCCGAATCCCAGCAGGGTGAGCGGTCCGAACACCTCGCTCCAGTACGAGCCGTGCGCGCTCAGCGCACTGAGCCAGCAGACACTCGACGCCACGATCACGGACGCGCCGATGATCAGCGGACGGGGGCCGAACCGGCCGACCGTCCGGGAACTGACCTGCGACCCAACAATGATCATGATCGGCATGGGAACCAGCGCCAGGCCGGCCTCGAGGGGCCCCTGCCCCTTCACCTGCTGCAGGTACAGGGTCAGGAAGAAGAACAGTCCGAACATGATCGAGCCCATCACGACGCCGATCGTGTTCGCGTACCGCAGCGCCCTGCGCCGGAAGATGCCCAGTGGCACCAGCGGGTTCTCGGTACGTGACTCGATGATCAGGAACGCCGTGAGGAGCACAGCCGCGGCAACCAGCCAGCCGACGGTCACCGGCGAGCCCCAGCTGCTGGACTCCGTCCGCACGATGCCGTAGACCAGCGCCGTGAGCCCGGCCGTGACGGTCACGGTGCCGGGGATGTCCAGGTCGCGCACTCCGCGAGCCTGACCACGGGACTCGACCAGCGCCGCCCGCGCTCCGACAAGCAGCACCAGCCCGATCGGCACGTTGACGAACAGCACCCACCGCCAGTCGGCGATCTCGGTCAGCACGCCCCCGGCCAGCGCACCCATCGCGCCGCCGCCGGCGGCGGTCGCGCCCCACATGCCGAGCGCCCGGGCGCGCTCCCGCGGATCCGGGAACGAGGTCATCAGGATGCTCAGCGTCGCGGGCGCGAGCACCGCACCGCCAAGCCCCTGCACCGCACGAGCGACGATCAGCATGACCTGGTTCTCGGCGAGGCCGCCGGCGAGGCTGGCCGCGGTGAACAGCACCAGCCCGGAGATGAACACCCGGCGCCGCCCGAACAGGTCCGCCGCCCGCCCGCCGAACAGCAGCAGCCCGGCGAAGGCCAGCGTGTAGGCGTTGACCACCCACTGCAGACCAGACGAGCTCAGATCCAGCTCGGTCTGCATGGACGGCAGCGCGACGTTCACGATCGAGACGTCCAGGACGACCATGAACTGGGCGAAGCAGCACACGGCCAGCACCGCCCAGGCCGGCACCCGCCGCCCCCGGCCTGCCGGGGCGGCCGTCTTCTCCCCGGCGACCTGGCCCGGCGCGAGCGCCTCCTTCTCCGCGGCTCCGGCCGGCGCGACCGTGCCCTCCGGAGACGCCGTGCCCTCCGGCGAGTCCAGGCCCTCGGACGTCACCGCATCCGCCGACGTCACCGCGACCGGCGGGGCGGCCGGGGTCGCCGCCACCGCGGCCACCGCGACCGTGGCAGCGGTCGCCTGCTCAGGAACGACGATCTCGACCGGCTCCGCACCGGCCTCCGGCTCCACCGCGCTCCCATCCGCGACCGCGGCCTGCGCCTCGACGTCGGATCCGGCCTCGGTCCCAGATCCGGTCTCGGTCTCGGTCCCGGTCCCGGTCCCGGTCCCGGTCCCGACCTTGGTCCCGGTCCCGGCCCCGGTCTTGGTCGCAGCCTCGGACTTGACCTCGACCGCCTCCGTGGGCTCAGCCGCGATCTCGGGCTCGACCGCAACCGCCGGCTCGGCCACAACCGCAGCCTCGGCCGCGATCTCGGACTCAGCCTCGACTTCGGGCTTGGCCTCAGGCTCGACTTCGGGCTTGGCCTCAGGCTCGGGCTCAGCTGGCGGGCTCTGCCCCTCAGCCTTCTCCTCGGCCACGCCCGCGCCAGCGGCCACCGCTTCGGCCGTCACCTCGGCCTTCTCAGCCGCCGGTTCGTCGGTAGCCACCGTCCCGGCCGCCACCTCGGCCTCTTCGGCAGGCGCCTCGCCGGCCCCGGCCACCACGTCAGCCTGTTCGCGGTCAGCCGCTTCGCTGTCAGCGCCTTCGCGCGCCACCCCGGCGCCCGCGGCCGCCGCATCGACAGCCTCGCCGTCGGCACTCTCCCCGTCAGCACTCTCGCCGTCGACACTCTCGCCAGAGGCAGCCTCACCAGCGACGACCTCACCAGCGGCAGCCCCACCGGCAGCAGCCCCAGCCGCGGCGTCGTCGCCGCCGGTGGGTCCGAGGTCGCCAGCGCCCGCGGCGGCATCCGCCGGGGCTTCGGGCGTCACCGCCTCGCTCGCCGCGGCCGGCGTCGCCGTGCCGGTCCGCCTGCGCGCCTGCGCCCCGGCACCCCTGGATCCCGCGGATCTCGCTCTCGGCTTGCCCCTGCTCTTCGCCATCGCGCCCTCCCACAGCCGCACCGGTCGTCGATCTGGCGGCCGCGCCGGCCCGCGACCAGGTCCCCGTACACCGTACGGACGTCCGACCGACCCTACGTCGTACGCTGTACGGAATCCAAACCGTATCCGGGGAGCAACGTGCGATGAACACCACATCCGTCGACCCGGCCAGGCCCCGCGGAGCCGGTGACCGACCGGCCGCCAGCCGGGCCGGGCTGTCCCGTGAGCGGATAGTGGCCGTGGCCCTGGAGATCGCCGACGCCGAAGGACTCGACGCGGTCTCGATGCGGCGCGTCGCCGCCATGCTCGGCGTCGGCACGATGACCCTCTACACCCATGTCCAGGACAAGGAAGCACTGCTGGAGCTGATGCTCGATGCGCTGACCTCCGAGCACCTCCTCGCCGACACCGGCCCGGACTGGCGCACCGGCCTCACCCGGATCGCCCGCCTCACCCGCCAGAGCCTGCTGCGCCATCCCTGGGCGCTGGCGCTCGGCCTGCGCCCCGCTCTCGGGCCGAACAAGCTGCGGCACATCGAGCAGTCCCTCGCCGTCGCGTCCGGGCTCACCACCGACCCGGCGGCCCAGCGAACGATCGTGCACGCGGTCGACGACCTGGTCGTCGGCTGCGCGATGCGGGAGCTCGCGGCGCGGGCCATCGAGGCCGACGTCCCGCGCCCGTTGTGCGGGCTGCGGCGCCGCATCGACGCCGAGCCCACCCTGCGGGAGCTGCTCCACAGCGGGGAGTTCCCACACCTGGCCCGGATGCTCGCCGGGGACGCCCCCTTCGCCTCGGAACGGTTCGAGCAGGCGCTGACCTGGCTACTCGACGGCATCGAGCGGACGTACCGGCCCGATTCCCCCACAGCCTGAAGCCCTCGCCTCCACCCGCGGCTCGCGGGTCGAGGCGGCGCGAACCGGGGCGAAGAGCAGCGAAGAACGCGGACCGGTCTTCACGGAAACGGCCCGAGCGGCTACCTTCGACCGGGTGAGCACCGTCGGTCAGCACGCCGCCACCAGGCGGGAGTCCGTATGACCACGGCCGCGTCCGGAATGACGGCGGCCGCGTCCAGGCCGGCCACAGCCCTGCCCAGGCGGGTGCGGCCTCTGCTGGACGGCGACCCGTCCACGATCGGCCCCTACGCCGTCCTCGGCCGGATAGCCCAGGGCCCGGGCGGGCTGGTCTTCCTGAGCCGCGCCGTCGGCGGCGCCCAGGTAGCGCTGCGCGTTCCGGAACCACCTCCCACTGTCAGCGAACGGGACTCGGAGCCACCACCCACAGCCACCGGGCAGGGCCCGGACGCGGCGCGGCGGCTGCACGCGCACCTGTGTGAACGCTTCGCCGCCGCTGCCAACAGCGCCCGGGCCGCCGCCGGCCCGCACCGCTGCGCGGTCCTGGACTCCGGAGTCGTCGCCCCCGACCCCGATGTCCATCTCCCGGCCAGCGCAAGCGCCGACGGCGGCGCCGAGCCAGCGGCACCGTCGCGGTTCGCGGGGCTGCCCTACCTGGTCACCGAGTTCGTCGACGGACCCACACTGGCCCGGGAGGTCGCCGAACGCGGGCCGCTCTCCCCCGCCGAACTGCACGTCCTCGCATCGGCGCTGCTCGACGGACTACGCGCCGCCCGTCGGGCCGGCGGCCCGGCCCGGGACCTGTGCGTCCCGACCCCCGACGACATCGTGCTCTCCCTCACCGGCCCACGGCTGGTCAACCTGGGCCTCGGCATGACCGCCCGACCCGGTGGCGACGACGGCCCGCCGGACCCGGCGGTCGCGGCCTGGGCCCGCGTCGTCGCGCTTGCCGGCACCGGCTGCCTTCCCCCGCCTGGCTGGCCGAACAGCGGTGGGATGGACGACCCCGCCACCGTCGCGGTGCTCAACGCCATGCCGCGGGGCCAGGTCCGCACCGTGCTGAGGGACGCCCTCACGAGCCCTCGCCCGACACCCACGCCGGCCCGCACCGCCGGCGGAAGCAGCGGAAGTGGCACGGGCGCAAGAATCGCCACGGAGCGGGATGCCGCCGGGCTCGCCCGACTGGACAGGTTGCGGGCCAGTCTCGACGACCGACCCGGCATGCCGGTACGCGGACGCCGCCGCGCCGGATCACGATCCCGGTCCCCGGTTCGCCAGGCCCGCGAGGTGGTCGGTGCCGGCGCCGCCGGCGAGATCCGCCGGGCCGGCGGCAGCGGCAGCGGCAGCGGCAGCGGCAGCGAGGGTGTCCGGTCCGGCGACGCGGCGCGCGGGCGCGGGCGCTGGCGGCCGGTCGCGGCCGGGGTGATGACCGCGGTCACGGTGGTCGCGGTGGCGGCTTCCACGGGTCCCTCGTCGGGGCCGACCGCTGTCGTCGCCGGTGCCACCGTGCCGCTGGCGGGTGCCCCGCGGGGCACGCCTGTTCCGACACCCGTCCCGGATCAGCCCGGCGACCCGCGGCGACCCGGAGGGGCTCGGGTCGCACCCGCCCCGCCACCCGCCGAGCCGGCCCCGCCTCCTGAGGAGCCGGGCACGGCGGAGCAACCCGCGGTCACCGAGCCGGGCACTCCGCTGAGCCAGCCACCGAGCGGCCCGACCGCGTCCGGCGGAACAGGCGGGTCCCCGGCCCGTGCCCGCCCCCCGGGGCCGGCCGGCCGGCCGGCCCCGGCGCGCCTCGCGGTTGCCGCACCTACCCCGGAGTCGGCGACCACCCCGCACGCCTCGACCCCACCGGCCGCCCCGATGCCCCCGGCCGCCGCCGCGGGCGCCGGACCGGCACCCAACGGCCCCGGCCCAGCACCGGCCTCGCCGACGCCGCCACCGACCAGCGGTCTCACCCCCGTCCAGATCGGCGTGGTCCCGCTGTCCCCGCGCTGACCCGCAGGAATCGCCGCGCCGGCGTGGCCAGGGCGGATGTCTGATGCGGCGACTAGTCCCGGACGGCGCCCGCGAGCCACACGACGTGGACCGGCTTGTGCTGGCTTCGCGCGTACGCGACGACGTCCGCGGTGCCGGCGTAGTCGCGGGCGGGCTGGCCGTCCCAGACGGCGATCAGCTCGTCCACCTCGTCGACCAGGGCCTCGCTGGCTGCCATCAGCGCCGCCAGGTCCACCTCGGGCCCCGGCAGTGTGCGCACGCGCGTGGCGGCGGCGCGCAGGCGGTCGTAGTCCGCTCGGTGCTCCGGCGGCAGGAACTCCCGGTAGTCCCGCGCGGGCAGGACGGCCACAAGCCGGCCCCCGAGGCCGAGCACCAGGTCGGCGAAGACGCTGTCGGTGCCCTCGGCGAGGCAGCTCACACCGACCAGCTCAGCGGCCCGGTGCCGGCCCAGCAGGCGCCGCATCTCGGCGGTCGTGAACGTCTCGACCTCCGGCGACAGGACGCGGTGCCCGGTGATCCCCACGACGGCCATCTTGCAGGCGCTCCTCTCACTCCGCTCCCCTGCCACAGGGCACTCCACTCACCAGGCCCCCCGCCGCAGGGCGCTCCTCCCGCCGGGAACCCCGGTCACACTGCGCTGCGCTCGCTGGACGTTCCGCTCACCGAGCGCGACCCGAGCTCGCAGGCGAGGGCGCCGGCCAGCGAGCCCCGCGGCTCGACCTCGATGCCGTCCAGCTCCAGCCAGCGGGCCAGGGTCCTGAGCTCGGTCGCCAGCGCCCGCTCGGCCCGCCAGCGGAACAGCGGCTGCCACTGCACGGGAACGAGGGACGCCTCGTGCGCCCAGTACTCGAACGCCTTGCGGTCGGTGTGTACGTGGCTGTCCAGGGCGTTGGTCGGGTAGGGGCCGAAGCGGGAGAAGCCGGGCAGGTAGTGCGCCCTGGCCAGCACGTTCGCCGAGTCGATCTGCACGACGCCGACCAGGTCGAACAGGTTCCGGATGGCGCGGGCACCGGCCGGGGCCGGCCCGTGGGGACGGATCAGCCCCTGGGCGGCGAGCGCGAGCCGCCGGACCTCCCCCGGGGTGAGCTCGTCGCCCCGCCCGGATTTCCCCACGGATCGCAGCGTATGCGGGATCCTCCGTCGCGAAGGTTGCTTCGAGCCAAGTGGCGGACCCGCCAGCGGCCAGGCCACCGCTGCCCACGCCCCGGCCGGTCAGTTCCCCAGTCGGAACCGCGACACGAAGCTCCAGATCACGGCGTTCGCATCGAGATCGCCGCTGACCCGACCCAGCACGTCGACCGGGAACAACGAGACACCGCCGGGCCAGGTGTGGCCGCCGCCGACAATCTCGTAGAGAACCACCGGCGTGCCGGCCTGGCAGCCGGCGAACCCGTGTCGGACGACGGTCGTGCCGTCGGCCGGGGCCCGGTCGGGCAGGGGGGTGTCGACGGTCGTCGCCGCGCAGCCGGCGGACCGTGCCCAGGCCTGCGCCCCGGCAGCCGCCTCCGCATATTTGAGCACCCGGTCGTCGGCGCCGTGGAGGACCACCATCGGCACCGGGGCGGGCCGGGCCCGCGGGTAGCCGGGACATCCGGCTCCGGGCGCCGACCCCGCCACCGTGGCGAACGCGGCGAAGCGGTCGCGGGCCCGGCAGGCGAGCGACTGCGTGAACAGACCGCCGTTGCTGGTGCCGGAGGCGTAGAGGCGGGACGGGTCCGCCCCGAACCTGGCGATCACCAGGTCGGCGAGCGCGCGGGCGAACCCGGGGTCGTCGACGGGCGGGGAGTCCTCCCCGCCGGGCACCCCCTGCCAGCCGATCCCCTCATGCGCCGGGACCACCAGGAGGTAACGCTCGCGGTCGGCGGACGACGACAGCCGGCCCGTAAGCTCCGCCACCGCCGGGGTCTCGAACATCCCCGGGAAGTGGAACAACGCTGGGAGCGGGCCGGCCGGCGCCTCGACCGGAACCCGCACCGCCGCCCACCGGTCGACGCCCGCGTGCCGGAGCCGGACCACGTGGTCACCGGGATCAGGCACGCCGTCCACGATGGTGATCTCGGCCGTCGAGGGCCGCCCGGGACCGCTGGCGGCGTCCAGGCCGCGGACACGAGCCGGGCCGGACCAGGTGGCGGTTCCGTCGGCGGGCCGCAGCACCTCACCGCGGACGTCCGCGGTGATCTCGATCCCGGCGGACGGGTCCCGCAGGGCCCACGAACCCGACCACGGCCGGTCGGCCGCGGCGTCGCGGCTGGCGGCGATGGTGATCGTCGCGCCGCCGCGCAGCTCGGCGGCGCCGCCCACGGACCGGGTCCGCTGCTCCCAGATGTCGTCGAGGACGGCGATCCCGCCCTCGGTCGCGTCGCCGGCGGCGCCGGTCAGCGCGTAGCCGTCCCCGGGGCCTGGCCCGGTGTCGCGGAGCCGGACCGACACGTGGTCGAGGCGGTCCGAGGCGGCGGCGGACGCCACGGTCAGCTCGGTGGCGCCGCGTGCCGGCCCGCCGGCACGCGCGGCCACCGGGGTGACGCAGGCCACGACAAGCATCACCACCGCCGGCAGCACCCGCCCAGCCGAGCCCCCCGACACAAGCCAGCCCCCTCGCCCAAGCCAGCCCCCTCGCACAGCCCGGGCCCGGCGCGGGGCCGGCGTCCGGGTCATGGCAGCGCCCGGTTCCCGGCGAACGCCCGGACGGCGTCGGCGAGCAGCGTGACCTCCGCCGCCCACAGCCGGGCGAGATCGCGCGATCCGGGCAGACCGGCGTCCGCGGCCGTCCCGACGCTCACGGTGTCACCGAGGCCGCCGAGGTGGCAGGCGAGCCGCTCGCCCGGGAACAGGGTCGGGACGGGCACGGCCGTCGTGATCGGCCGTCCGGCCGCGGCCAGTGGGCCCGGCGCCCCGGCCTGGTTGGACACCGACAGCACCGACGAACGTCCACTCAGCCCGGCGCCGAACAGGCGGGGCCGGGCCCGCGCGGGCAGCAGCTCGAAGAGCAGGCGCTCGCCCAGGCCGAGCGTGCCGCCCTGCTTGAGACGATCCGTCCGGTCACGTACCGCGAACAGGCGGCCGAGTGGGAGCGGCTCGGCGCACGGCAGGACGACGCGGGCACCCGCCACGAAGTTCGCGAGCATCGCGCGCTCCCCCGGCTGGCGGGTGCTGACGGCCATCGCGACCGCCATCCCACCGGCCCGGCCGGACAGCGCACCCCCCGCCCTGACCATGCCGCCAGCGCCACCCACACCAGCCGCATCGCCCGCGCCGTCCGCGCCGTCCGCGCCGGTCCACCGTCGCAGGGCGCCGGCGAGCGCCGCCAGGAAGGCGTCGTTGACGGTGCCGCCCACCGCGGCGCCGATCGAGCGCAGCAGCGACAGGGACGTCGTCTCCCAGCTGTGTGTGGTCCGCCCCGCCCACGGAGCCGCGAGGACCGCCGACCCGGCGGCGGGGGTGAGCCACCGCAGGGAGCGCGCGGCGGCGGCTCCGACCTCCCGGGCCCGGGCGCGACCGGGTTCGCGCCGCTGCGGCGGGACGAACGCCATCGGGTCGGTACCGATGCCGAACAGGGCCGAGAGGACGAGGTTCTTCGCCGTGCCGTCCTGCTGGATGTGGCTGGCCCGGTAGAACAGGGCGAACTCGGTGTCGTCGGCGGAGCGCAGCAGCCACAGCTGCCACGGCGGCCCCGACAGCGGCACCACCGCGCCGCTGAGCCGTTCCACGAAGTCGCGCAGCGCCGTCCCGGCGAACCCCGGTGCCGCCGCGGCCCCGTCCACGGACGGGGGTGCGGGCGCGGCCGACGACACCGGGTGCTCGCGGACGAGGCAGTCCAGGTCGACCTCGGGATCGGCGCGCCAGCCGTATCTCGCGCGGCGCCCCGGCAGGCAGACGAGCCGCTCGGTCAACAGCGGGAACCGGCGCAGGCGCTCGGCGACAAAAGCGCGCAGCTCGTCGATTCCAGGAGCCGGTCCGGTACCGAGAAGCAGGCAGTTCACGTTTATCGGCACGTCGGCGTGTAGGAGCTGGTATTCGAGCAGGGCGGTGTCGAACGCGTTGAGGAAGCGGATGCGGTCCATCGACTGCGGGCTCGCTCTCTGCTCCGATTTCAAGCCACGGATTCGACGCGGTGGCAACCGGGGCAGGGGCCGGAGAAAATCCGCTGAGCCGGCGCGCCAGGAAGACGACGAAGGCGTTGGAACTGGGACCGGCGCGCATCGCCTCGAAAGGCGAGCGGAGAAGAATTCGCGGACGGGTTCGGCGACCGGGCGGCGGCGTGCCACCGTTGGACACCGTAACCCGGCCGGCTGGTCCGGGCTGGCCCGCCGCCCCTTTCGGTGGCACCCACCCCGGAATTCGACCGCCGGGCGGAATCGTCACCGCGGCGCGGCGCGCGCGCCGGTGACCAGGACGGTCAGGGCTGGCCGAAGGCACCGACCGCGAGCTGGTGCACAGCCGGATCCCGACACGTCTCGACACCGGCCGGCAGTGCCGCTAGCAGGCTCCCACGGTCGTCGGGCGGGTACACGCGCAGATTCGAGCCCCGCACCGCCTGACCTGGTTCCTCGCAGCCCGGAAGCAGCCCGGCCTGCGTGATCGCCAGCGTCGCGCCGGTGCTGCCGCCCGGTGGCAGCGTCACCGGGGTGCCCGCCGGCCCCGTGCGGTCAGCCGCCGCCCCGACCTGGCCACCGGTGGCGTTTACCACCGACACACCGGGGTAACCGACGACCGAGCAGGTGCCGGGACCGGTGTTCCTGAGCACGATCCGCCCGTAGACATGACCCGCCGCGCCCTGGACGTCCTCGAGGGACGCGGCGAGGCCGGTGGACACGCAGGCCGGCCCGGCACCGCCGGCACCCGTGACCGGGATCCCGGCGGACGGGCCGGTCGAGCCCGTCACGGCGGTCGGCCGCGCGGTGGACGCGGCTGGCGGCTGGCTGGTCCCGGAGACGACCGGCGGGCCCGGCGGAGCCGACACGGCCTGGTCCGCCGGTCCGTCCGACCCACCGCAGCCGGCGACCGACGCCGCGAGCGACAGTGACGCCACGATGAGCATGCCTCGGCCTGTGCGCATACCGGCCTGCCTACCCCGCGCCCGGCCGCCGCAGACCACGGCCCCGTCGGGGTGTCAGGTTGCGGCCTCGGCCAGGTCACGAACGCCCAGCTCGGTGAGCAGCCGGGCGCGCAGGGCGGCGAAGGCGGGATGGGCCCGGGGCCGGGGAGTCGGCAGGCCCACGGGGACGTCGAGGGAGAGCCGGCCGTCGGTCAGGACGAGGACCCGGTCGGCCAGCAGGATCGCCTCGTCCACGTCGTGGGTGACGAAGAGGACGGCGGGGCGGTGCCGGCGGCACAGCTCCTGGAGCAGGGCGTGCATCCGGATGCGGGTGAGCGCGTCGAGCGCGCCGAACGGCTCGTCGAGCATGACCAGATCCGGTTCGCGGACGAGGGCACGGGCCAGCGCGACCCGCTGGGCCTCGCCGCCGGAGAGGGTGACCGGCCACGAGCGCTCGCGCCCGGCGAGCCCGACCTCCGCCAGCGCGGCGCGCCCGCGCCGGTCGACGTCCGCGCCGGGCAGGCCTAGGACGACGTTGCCCAGCGCCCGCGTCCACGGCAGCAACCGCGGCTCCTGGAAGACCACCGCGCGCCGGCGGGCGGCGAGCACCTCGCCGCTGACCTCGTCGTCGAACCCGCCGAGGATCCGCAGCAGGGTGCTCTTGCCCGACCCGCTGCGCCCCAGCAGGGCCACGAACTCGCCGGGCGCGACGGTCAGGTCGAGGCCGTCCAGCACGACGTGGTCGCCGAACACCCGGGTCAGCCCGCGGACCCGGATCGCCGCGGCCGCCTCGTCGGCGCCGGTCAGGTCCCGGAGAATCCGCGTCGCCATGACAGCAGGCTCCTTTCGAGCAGGCGGACGAAGCCGTCGCAGAGCAGACCGAGGAGTCCGTAGATCACCAGGCAGAGCACCATGATGTCGGTCCGGTTCCAGGCCTGGGCGCTGTTGAGCAGGTAGCCGATGCCGGAGTCGGTGTTGACCTGCTCGGCGAACACCAACAGCAGCCAGGCGACGCCGAGAGACCAGCGCAGCCCCACCAGGAAGCCCGGGAGGGCACCGGGAATGATCACCCGTCGGACGAGACCGGCCCGGCCGAGCCCGAAGGCCCGGCCCGCCTCGACGAGCTTGATGTCCACGCTCCGGATCCCGGCGAAGGTGTTCATGTAGATCGGGAAGACCACGCCGGCGGTGATGAGGAAGATCTTCGCCTCCTCGCCGATGCCGATCCACACGATGATCAGCGGGAGCAGGGCGATCACCGGAATGGTGCGCAGGAAGTTCATCGCCGAGTCGACGACGTCCTCCCCGAACCGGAAGAAGCCGGCGATCACGGCGAGCGCCAGGCCGATCGCCACCCCGAGCGCGCATCCCCAGCCGACCCGGTAGAGGGACACGCCGAGGTTGTCGGCCAGCTCGCCCGAGCCCCACAGCTCCCGGGCGGCGTCGAGCACCGCGCCGGGCGAGGCGAACGCGCGGTCGCTGACCAGGTCGAATCCGGTGACCGCGAACCACCCGAGCAGCAGCAGCGCCGGACCGGCCAATCGACGCGCCCACGACGGGACGGCCCGTGCGCGCCGCGCGCGGTTCCGCTTGCCGGTCGGATCCTCGAGCAGGGGAGCCACGGGCCCGTCAGGTCCGGCGCCAGCGGGCTCGCCGGACGCCACAGGCACGCCGGACGCCACAGGCACGCCGGACGTCACGGGCACGTTGACAAGGCCGGGCGCGGGAGCGGCTTCACCGATGACCTCGGTCATGTCGTCCTCCCTTCGACTTGCCGTGGGCGGAGAGTGCTCGGGAGAGTGCTCATGTCGGCAGGCTCGCGGTGGTGAACGCCGCGGTCAGCTCGGTGGTGAACGCCTTGTCGACCTCGTCGTCGACGTTCAGCGACGGGGGCAGCTCCCCGACGTCGGCGAGCAGCTTCGCCTGGGTCCGCTGGCTGTCGACGAACGCCGCCGTGACCGGGGTGTACCTGCTCTCCGGCAGGCTCTCGAAGTACTTCCGCGCGGCGACCGGATCCTGTTTGAGCGTCTCCACGTAGTACTTCTGGATCCACTCGTCCGGGTTCTGCTTGGGCCACGCCGAGGCCCGGGAGAGGCGGAGCACGAAGTCCCGCACCGCCTCGCGGCGGGCCGGGTCCGCCAGCGCGTCCTTCGCCGCGAGCAGCACCGAGTACTGCGGCAGCGGCTTGGTCTCCACCTCGTAGGACCCGGCGCTCTGCGCGGTGACCGCCGCGCCGAACTGGCGGACGTACACCACGGCGTCCACGGCTCCGGAGGAGAAGGTGGCGGGCAGGCTCGCCGCCGGGACGTTGACCGGGGTGACGTCGTCCTGGGTGAGCCCGACCGAGTCGAGCTGGTTGAGGAGATAGCCGTGCAGGGAGGTCCCCCGGGTGAACGCGACCCGCTTCCCCTTCAGGTCGGCGAGGCTGTGGATGCCGGAGCCGGCGGAGGCGAAGATGGTCTGGCTGTTCACCCTGTTCTCCGCCACGGCCACGGCGACCACTCCGGCGTCCGCGGCGTTCGCGAACAGGACCGGCGTGTCGCCCATGAAACCGACGTCGAGCCGGCCCGCGCTGAACGCGGCGTTCATGTGTGGCCCGTCGGCGAAGTTGTTCCAGTTCAGCTTGTAGGGGGTGTCACGGCCCGCGCCCGACAGCGCGATCGGGAGCTCCAGGAACTTGCTCTGGTCGCCGATCCGCAGCGTGCCGGCCTTTCCGCCGGACGCGGGGGCGGCCGGGTCCGAGTCGCCGCCGCCGCACGCGGCGAGGCCGACCGTCAGCAGGGCGGCCAGGCCGGCGGACGCGAGCGCCAGCCGCCGCCCACGGGTCCGTCGATGGTGCATGGGTTTCTCCAGGTGGCAGGAGCCGCCGGCGCCGACTGGGTCGGCGCCGGCGGTCAGGGGTTCAGGACGCCGCGGGCGACGGTCAGGAGCCGAGGAACGGCCGGCCGGCGACCAGCTCCGACTCCGCCCCGTCGACACCGACCGGGACGTCGCCCTCGAGGGTCACCCGGTAGAGAACCCGGTCGAAGTCGAGATGACCGAGGTCGGACGGCCCGAGGTGCGCCGTGGCGCGGTTGTCCCAGAAGGCGATGTCACCCGGGTTCCACTTGAACCGCACCGTGAACTCCGGCCGGGCGATCTGCTCGTAGAACAACTCGAGGACACGGTGGCTCTGCCGGGCGGACAGGCCGATGATCTCGTTGTCACGCGCGGTGAAGCTGGGGCTGACGAACAGGGCCCGCTCGCCGGTCTCCGGGTGCACCCGGACCACCGGGTGGATGGCGACCAGCGGGTTCGAGGCGATCCGCTTCCCGTACTCGCCACCGTCGAAGATCGGCAGGCTGAAGCTGTGCCGCGCGCGCAGGCTGTCGGCCAGCGTCCGCAGCGGCTCGGGCAGGGCCTGGTAGGCCGCGACCAGGTTCGTCCAGGCGGTGTCACCGCCGTAGGGCGGGACGATGTCGGCGCGCAGAATTGACCCGGCGGGCGGGTTGACCAGCGCCGTCACGTCGGTGTGCCACCCGTTGTCATAGGTGACCTTCCGGTTGCCGAAGAGCTGCGCGTAGCGCCGGCTGTCGATCGGCAGGATCTCGGGGAACCCCTCCGGGGGCGCGGTCTCGTGCGGGTGGGCGGGAGTGAGCTTGCCGAAGCGCCGCCCGAACGCCACCTGCTGGGCGTGGTCCAGGTTCTGGTCGCGGAAGAACACCACCTTCCAGGTCAGCAGCGCGGACCGGATCTCGGCGATGGTCGCGTCGTCGAGTTCCTCCCGCAGGTCGACGCCGTGGATCTCGGCGCCGGTGTATCCGGACAACGGCCGGACGTCGATCAGTGTCTGGACCTGACTGGTCATCGTCACATTTCCCTTCGGATCGCGAATGCGTACGGGTACCGGGAGAAGGACCGCCTGAAAACGCGGTCGAGAACATGCCGGCACCGGTTTCGGGAATCATCCCGAATACACGCGCCAACCATCCTCCCGGCAACCAGCGCGGGCAGAGATTGACAATGGAGCGCGGTTACGGGTCACCGGTGCGGCGCGACACTCCCCCGGCCAGCATTAATCCACCGGGGATGGTGGARATTCAGCGCTGGACGAGGACGGAACAGTGGGAGCCACGCCGGAAGAAGCCGCCGGAGCGGCGCCCACCCGGAGCCGTACATCGATCCACGGAGACCGGGAGAACATTCCCCCGAGTTCCCACGGGGCGCTGCCCGGCGGCGTCCTTCACAATTCCATCGTTGCTCGGTTAATTCGCCAGGTCAATGATTTCCGATCGGATGGAAATATTACGGAGCCGCTACCGGGGGTCGTGACCACTCGGCCGCCCTGGTGGCCTGCCGGTCGCGGCGGGTGTGCACCGTGCGCGGGCTGCGGTGCACCGAGTCGAGTACGGTCGCCGCCGCGGCGACGGCGAGCACGTCCGTCCCGAAGCTGCTGGGGCGCACGACCCGCTCCGGGTCCCCGCACGCGCGCGAGAGCCGGGCGATCTCCTCGTACAGGTCCGGGAGCAGGTGCGGCAGGTAGATCGCGGACATCTCGGTCAGGACGAGGAGTTCCGGGTCCAGCATGTCGAGCAGCGTCGCGGCGATCCTGGCGACCCCCCGCAACCGTTGGCGCAGCAGTCCCACCACGAGGTCGTCGCCGGCACGGGCCGCCCCCAGCAGGAGCTCGGCCTCCGGTCGCGGTATGGCTCCGAGCTCGACGGCCTTCACGAGCAGCGCGCGGTCCGACAGTGCGGTCTGGGCGCAGCCCCGGCCGCCGCAGGAGCACGGCAGGTCGGCCCCGGGCAGGTTCAGGTGCGCCACCCCGCCCGCCGCCGAGCGAAGGCCGTGATGCACGACTCCGCCGGTGGCGATGGCCGCGTCCACCACATGGCCCACGAACAGGTGCACGAGGCTTGCCCGGGCCCGCGGCTCACCGAAGAGGATCTCCGCCTGAGCCAGCGCACGGGCATGGCCGTCCACGCTCACCGGGAGGCCGGTGCGGGCGGCCAGCAGCGGGCCCAACGGCAGGTCCCGCCAGCCCAGCGGCTCGTGTTCGACCACGACGCCGGTCCGTGCGTCGACGTGGCCGCCCGTGACCACGCCGAGTCCGAGGACCCGGCGGTGGCCGGCGTGCCGGCGCAGGAATCCGGGCAGGTGCCGAACGATGGTCGAGAGCGTGTCGTCGGCCTCGCCCCGGTGCGGCAGCTCCTCGCGGGCGACCACCCGGCCCCGCAGGTCGACGATTCCGAAGGTGAGCATGGGGACGGCGATGTGCACGCCGCAGGCGAGGTGGGTGTCGGTGTCGACGTCGAGCGGCACGCTCGGCCGCCCCGCCCGCGGCGCGCCGGCAGCGACCGGCAGCTCCCGCAGCAGCCCGAGCGAGATGAGGTCGGCGGTCTGCCGTGAGACCGCGGCCGGGCTGAGACCCGTCGCGGTGCCGATGAACCCCCTCGCGACGGGCCCGTGATCGAGGACGGCGCGCAGTACGGCCGCCGCCGATCCGGCGCCTTTCGAGGTGTCCCTGCGATCGTTTCCGGGCCCGGCGAGGCCGGTCGGCGAGATGGTGGGCGGGTTCGCGCTCCGGATGGGCACGGAGATCCTCCTCACGCGCGTGTCGACCCACCGGGTCGACGACCGTCGAAGGCCTGCACGGTGGGGCGCCTCCCGCACCGGCGGCGGGAGTACGCGGATGTCTGGCGGTGTGTGCGCGGCACGGTTCGGCTCAGCGGGAGACGCGGCCAGTAACCGGGGGCGGCAGACGCCACGGGAGCACTACCCGCGTGGCGCGACCCGCGGCCTACGGCCCGCGGCGTTCCGGGCAGTGGCGGGCGGTCAGCCGACCGGCAGACAGAGCGCGCTGGCGACGCGGCGGAGGTCAACATGAGCACGACGAACAAGGCGCGGGTGCTCAGCCATGGTCAGAACGTAGGTATTGGAGGCACCATTTGTCAACTAGTTCGGTAGACATAGTGTCCATACGTCCGCCGCCGAGCTGGTCGCGGGCACACGTCGCCGGGCTCGCCGGGTGGTCAGCGCCCGCCGCGGTGCGGACGCCGTCCCACCGGGGCCAGGGCCGGAGGGACCACCCCGATCCGCTGCCGGTAGGCCGACGGGCGCTCGCCGCAGTACTGGGCGAAGGCCCGGGCGAAGGCGCTCGGGCTCTCGAAGCCGACGGCGGTCGACACCTCGAGCACCGACCGGGTGGGGTCGGCGAGCAGCGCCATCGCCCGCAGCAGCCGGGCCTGCACCAGGTAGTGCCGCCACGAGAGGCCGAGGGCGGTGCGGAACAGGCGGCGCAGGGTCCGTTCCGAGACGCCGACCGCCCGGCCGACCTCGGCCACGGAGACCGCGTCGAGGTGGCGCTGGGTATAGGAGATGGCCGCGGCGACGACCGGATCGGTCGAGGTCGGCAGGCTCAGCGGAGCCTCGTGACCGAGCGCCTCGACGACGAGGTGGCCGAGCGTGCGAAAGAAGCCGTCGGACACCGGATCACCGCTCGGGCGGGTGATCGGCCAGCGCCGAGCGTAGATCATCATCTCCCGGACGAGCGGCGGCGCGGCGAGGATCCGGGCGCGGTCCCCCGGCCGGTCGATCAGCCGGGGGTCGAACAGCACGGCGATCGAGCGGACCGCCGAGTTGATCGTGACCCTGTGCTCGAGACCGGCCGGGATCCACGCTGCCTGCCGCGGCGGCAGGAGGTAGTGGGTGCCGGCGGTCTCGACCTCGACCATCCCGGAAATGGCGTACTCGATCTGGTGCAGATCGTGGGAATGCCAGCCGGTGACGAGCCGGTCACCTTCGTAGTGGTGGCTGCCGCCGAGAACCCGCGCCCCACGCCGCATGTCGACCATGCCGATTGCGCCGGCTGTGCCGGCCGCATCGGCTGTGCCGGCCGCATCGGCTGTGCCGGCCGCATCAGCTGTGCCGGCCGCATCAGCTGTGCCGGCCGCATCAGCTGTGCCGGCCGCATCAGCTGTGCCGGCCGCATCGGCTGTGCCGGCCATCCGTGCCAGGCCGACGCCGACGGGTTCAAAAGCTCCGCCGGACGAATATACGGAGGCGGTCACGTTACGAAAGAATAGTTGAGATTCCCGACACTCGCGGCGTAATGGCGCGACACCGTTGTTCAGACCAGTCGGAAGGCTATGCTCGGCGGGTGCACAGCGCCATGCCGCCGAATGGTCAAGGAAACACCGGACGGACACCGCGCTCCGCACCAGCCGCGCCACACGGCCGCGCCCCGGGCGCGGCGGTGACGGCATGACCTCGCCCCGCCGCCTCGGCGCGGAGGACTCGAGCACCCGCACGACCCTGCTCGACGCGACGGCCCAGATCATCCTCGAGGAGGGGTACGCCGCGGTCAGCTCGCGGCGGGTGGCGGCGAAGGCCGGCATCAAGCCCGCCCTCGTGCACTACTACTTCCGCACCATGGACGACCTGTTCCTCGCCGTCTTCCGGCGCGGCGCGGAGGCCAACCTGGAGCGCCAGCGGCGCGCACTGGCCTCGCCGCGGCCCCTGCGGGCGCTGTGGGACGTCGACCTGGACTCGCGCGGCACGACCCTCATGGTCGAGTTCATGGCGCTCGCGAACCACCGGAAGGCCATCCGGTCGGAGATCGCCGCCTACGCCGAGCGGTTCCGCGAGGCGGAGCTCGCCACCCTGTCGCGAGTGCTGACCGCCGCCGGAGTCGATCCGGCCACGATCCCGCCGGTGGTCGTGACGTGCCTGATGGCGAGCGTCTCCCGGGTTCTGGTGATGGAGGGCGCGCTGGGCATGACCATGGGCCACCGCGAGACGATCGACCTGGTCGAGCGATACCTGACCGAGATCGAGGCCCGCACCCCGCCCGACCCCGTGGACGCCGCCGACGCGCCCGCCCCCGCGGTGAGCCCCACCGCCAGCCCCGACGGGCCCGCGGGTCCCGGGGGCTGAACAAGCGCGCGGAGCAGCCGGACGGACCGGGCAGAGCGGGTGGAGCGGCCGGGCCCGGCCACCACGGCTGGCCGTTCTGGACGGATCCCTGACCGGGCAGAACGTCGACGCCGGGGATTGGTCTGAATTACGCTGCCATCCTTAGCATTGTCCGTCGCCCGGCGCCCCGCCGGGCGACGAGGATCACAACCACGGCTCGGCGACGGGAGGTGGCCACCCGGCTCCCGTGCGCGCCGGAGTGTGCGCGCCGGAGGGCGCGGTACCGCCACCGGAGACAGCGGCCCACCTCCCGTCACGACCAGTCGGTCCACGACGGCCGGTCCACTCACCACGGATCGGTCCACAGCGAGAGGAATCCGGACCATGCACATGGACGACATGATTCTGCTGAGCATCGACGACCACGTGATCGAGCCGCCGGACATGTACAAGAACCATGTCCCGGCGAAGTGGCTCGATTCCGTGCCGAAGGTCGTCCGGAACGAGGCCGGCGTCGACGAGTGGGTGTTCCAGGGCGAGAAGACGTCCACACCGTTCGGTATGGCGGCGACCGTCGGCTGGCACCGGGAGGAGTGGGGATTCAACCCCGGCGCCTTCACCGAGTTACGTCCGGGCTGTTTCGAGGTCCACCAGCGGGTCCGCGACATGAACGCCAACGGCGTCCTCGCCTCGATGTGCTTCCCGACGATGGCGGGCTTCAACGCCCGCACGTTCTCCGAGGCCCTCGACAAGGACCTCTCGCTCATCATGCTGCAGGCCTACAACGACTGGCACATCGACGAGTGGTGCGGCGCCTACCCGGGCCGGTTCATCCCCCTCGGCATCGTGCCGATGTGGGACGTCGAGCTCGCGGTGAAGGAGATCCGGCGGATCGCCGCGAAGGGCTGCCGCTCCATCAGCTTCCTGGAGGCCCCCCACGCGCAGGGCTGGCCGAGCTTCCTCTCCGGCCACTGGGACCCGATGCTGCAGGCCCTCGTCGACGAGAACATGGTGCTCAGCCTGCACATCGGCGGCGCCTGGGACATCGTCAAGCTCGCCCCCGAGGTGCCGATCGACCACATGATCGTCATTCCGTCCCAGCTCACCATGCTCACCGCGCAGGACCTGCTCTTCGGCCCGACGCTGCGGCGCTTCCCCGAGCTGAAGGTGGCCCTCTCCGAGGGTGGCATCGGCTGGATCCCGTTCTACCTGGACCGCGTCGACCGGCACTTCCAGAACCAGAGCTGGATCCACAACGACTTCGGCGGCAAGCTGCCCTCCGAGGTGTTCCGGGAGCACTTCCTGGCCTGTTACATCACCGACCCGGCCGGGCTGCGCCTGCGCGAGCAGATCGGCATCGAGACCATCGCCTGGGAGTGCGACTACCCGCACACCGACACGACCTGGCCCGAGTCACCCGAGCACGCCTGGAACGAGCTCCAGCAGGCCGGCTGCCGCGACGACGAGATCCACCAGATCACCTGGGAGAACGCCAGCCGCTTCTTCGGCTGGGACCCGTTCTCCCACACGCCGAGGGAGCAGGCCACCGTGGGCGCGCTGCGCGGGCTGGCCGCCGATGTCGACGTCACCCGGATGTCGCGCGAGGAGTGGCGCAAGCGCAACGAGGCCGCGGGAATCGGCGTCTTCTAACCCCAGGCCGGCGGGAGCCCGGACCGGGGCTCCCGCCGGAGCGTCGCGGCGATCTCCCGCCGCGGAGTTCGCAGGCGCTTCCCCGGCATCGAACCAGGTGAACCGCCCGGCGCCAGCACTGTAACGCCGGGCGGGCCGGGGACGGCGCGATGCCGACCTGCGCGTTCATTCCCAGTATTGGCCAACGCTTCATCACGGGGAAACCCGGCCCGGCCGCGGTTGTCGGGGGGAGCCGAAATGCTGGAGACAGCATGCCCATCCGACCGCCCTGCCCATGCTGCGGTCGACCAGGAGGACGTGGTGAGGAAGAAAACGCGCATCCGCCGGTTCTCGCTCGTGATCGGCGGCGCCCTGGCGCTCGTCGTCGCGCTTCCGAMGATTGCGCTCGCGGCACCCCCGGCCGCGCTGCCCGGAAACGCCGACACCATGGAACAGACGTACCAGCCGGCCTACGACTACGACACCGACGGGTGCTACCCGACGCCCGCCATCGGGGCGAACGGAGCCGTCAACGGCGGGCTCAACCCGTCCGGCGCGCTCAACGGTGGCTGCCACGACCTGGCCGACCTCAACAACACGAACGGCTACGCCCGCTACAAGTGCAACAACGGCTGGTGCGCGATTCTGTACGGCCTCTACTTCGAGAAGGACCAGGCGACGATCGGCGGCCACCGGCACGACTGGGAGCATGTCGTGGTCTGGGTGCAGAACAACCAGGCCCAGTACGTCTCCGCCTCGGCCCACGGCAGCTTCAACGTCTACCCCCGCAGCCAGGTCCGCTGGGACGGCAACCACCCGAAGATCGTCTACCACAAGGACGGCGTCGGCACCCACGACTTCCGTCTCGCCAACTCGGGCGACGAGCCGCCGGAGAACGAGCTCCACACCTGGCGTTACCCGACTCTGGTCGGTTGGAACGGCTATCCGGCCGGGGTCCGTGACGCGCTGAGCGCGGCCAACTTCGGCAGCGCGGTCTTCGGTCTCAAGGACGGCAACTTCAACTACCACCTCGAGCGCGCGATGCCTGCGGGCATCTCCTTCGACCCGAACGCCTGACGGCGCGGGCTCCGGCTTCGCCGCGGCGAGTGGGCGGGGTGGTCACCCCGCCCACTCGTCCCGGCCGCCAGGCCCCGCACGGCAAATCCCCAGGCGGAGCAGACCTCGCGCGGCCAGACCCCGTCACCGGGCGGGGAGCCGGTCCCGACTTCCCACCGGCCGGCGCACGGGACCGCCATCCACCTGACAACCTGCGATGATTGTGAAGTGCGGCCACAGTCGCGCTGACGACAGCTTTTCGCCGGGCACAGGCATTGCCAGTCGACCGGAAAAGCCTACGATCATTAATTGTCGCGTGGAGGGGCCGATGGCCGACCAGACAGTGATCGGCAAAACAGGACGGGTGACGGGAAAGATAGCCCCGGGCATGGTCGGTGAGGTCATGCTCGCGGTACGGGGCGGCTCCGAGGCATTCCACGCTTATGCGGCCGACGACGGGGTGACCTTCGCCGTCGGCTCGCGCATTCTCGTCGTCGAGTATTTCCCTCCTCGCACCGTGCTGGTGATCAGACTGTGACCGCGGTCGTGGCCACCCACCGGCCAACGGTGCCCCGGCGCGCCAACCGCTGTGCCCCGCCGCGGGCCGGCTGACGCCCGTTGACCAGATCTCCCGTGGGGTGAAGCGGAGGCAACATGATGATCATCCTCATCTCGGTCGCGGTCGGCGCCGTGCTGGCCGTCGCGTTGTTCAAACTGATGTGGCGGGTGGCCGAACCGAACGAGGCACTCATCATCTCCGGGATGCGGGCGTACAAGGACCCGAACGACGCCGTGGCCGAGAGCCTGGGATTCAAGATAGTCACCGGAAAGGGCGTGCTGGTACCGCCGGGCGTGCAGACCGTCCGCCGGATGTCCCTGGATCTGCGGGCCGCCCAGCTCGGCATCGAATGCGTCACCCAGCAGGGAATCCCGGTCGGTGTCCGGGGTGTGGTCATCTTCAAGGTCGGTGACGACTACGCGTCCATCGCGAATGCCGCCCGCCGGTTCCTCGACCAGCAGGACAAGATGGACACCCGGGTGCACAACGTTTTCGCCGGCCATCTGCGCGCCATCGTCGGCCAGCTGACCGTCGAGGACCTCATCCGGGACCGGGAGAAGCTGACGCAGCTGACCCGGGCGAGCTCCGGAACCGAGATGGAGAAGCTCGGCCTGATCGTCGACTCGCTGCAGGTGCAGGAGATCGACGACCCGACCGGTTACATCCGCAACCTCGGGCGCCCGCACGTGGCCACCGTCGCCGCGCAGGCCAGGATCGCCGAGGCGGAGGCCGACCGGGAGGCCACCGAGCAGGAGCAGATCGCCATGGCTCTCAAGGCGGAGGCGAACCGGAACAGCTCGATCAAGCAGTCCGGGTTCCAGGCTGAGGTCGACGAGGCCTCGGCCCGCGCCACCCAGGCCGGCCCGCTGGCCGAGGCCACCGCGCACCAGCAGGTCGTCGTCGAGCAGACCAAGGTGGCCCAGCTCGAGGCCGAGCTGGAGGAGCAGCGTCTACAGGTGTCCGTGCGCAAGCCGGCCGACGCCCGCGCCTACGAGCAGACCACGCTCGCCCGCGCCACCCGTGACGCCCAGATCAGCTCGGCCGAGGCGGCCGCCCGCCAGATCGAGCTGGCCGCCGCCGCGGACGCCACCCGGGTCCGGACGGAGGCGGACGCCCGGGCGCAGCAGGTGCGAGTCCTGGCAACCGCCGAGGCGGCCTCGACCCGCGCGATCGGCGACGCGGACGCCCACGCCAAGCGGGCCGTCGGTTCGGCCGAGGGCGACGCGATGCGGGCCCGCGGCCTGGCCGAGGCCGAGGCGATCAAGGCCCGCGCCGACGCGCTCGCCGTCAACCAGGACGCCGTCATCGGCCAGCAGCTCGCCGAGCAGTGGCCGGCCATCGTCGAGGCCGCGGCCAAGCCGTTCGGCGCGGTCGACCAGCTGATCGTCCTCAACGGCGCGGCCGGCCTGGGCGAGGTGCTGACCCAGGCGCTGTCACAGGGCGCGGCGGGCCTGCAACTGGCCCGTTCCCTGCTCTCCAGCGGCACGCCGGGCTCCACCCCGGCCGTGCCCACCGCGCCCGGCGCACCGGCGCCTGGTGCACCCGCGCCTGGTGCACCCGTGAACGGCACGGCCAAGCCGGCGGACAGGTAGGCATCTGAATCCCGCGACGCCTGGCCATCACAACCACCCATCGATGATCTACGCCGGGGACGGCGGCGAGGCGTGCGTCTGCGAGCTGACCGAACCGCTCGGGCGGAGCCAGCCGACGGTCAGCCACCACCTGAAGATCCTCGTTGACGCCGACCTCGTCACCAGGGAGAAGCGGGGCGTGTGGGCCTACTACCGCGCCGTGCCGACGCCCTCGCCGCACTGGCCACCGCGTTCACCACGCGCCGGTGACCTCAACTCACATCCAGCCGAGCCTCACCGCCGTGAGCCGCGTGGGCGGCCGAGCACGGGACGGCACCATCGTGCCGGCACGATGGTGCCGGCGGATCGAGCGTGCCCCGATGGGCACCAGGCTGCACGGACTACGCACGGCCGCCCGAAAAGCCTGGTCACGACGCCACTAGCAGGACATGGGACCGATCTCAAGAATCACCGACCGACCATGGCCTCATTTCCTCCGGTAATTGCACTTGTTACCGAACGGTAGCTAACTATCTCCATCTGCTCCCTGATCTCCGTCCCCCAGGTGCTCCTGAGTGTGCCGGGCGAGATCTCGGCGGCAGTTCCAAGGAGGTAGTCCGTGAAACTCGACCGTTCCCGAGTCCGTCTCCGAAACCGATTAGGGCGCCCCGCATGGCTGCTGAACCTTCCGGCCGTGCTGAGCGCGGGGCTCCTGTACTCCGCACGTTTGGTTTTCATGCTTTGACCTGCCCGTTTCGTGATCACGGGGGTTTGGTCGGGTCTACTCCGAGGAGGTTGAGTACGCGCTGCTGGAGCGGTGTGGGCCGGGGGATGTAGGCGGGCTGGCCGTCGCGGGCGGGCACGAGACGCAGGCCGGAGAGGGCTTCGAGTAGGAGCCGGCCGGTGGGCTTGGCGGGTCGGCCAGCGTAGAGACCGGCGACCGTTCCGGTCGGACCGGTGGAACGCCGGACCTCTCGTTCGATCAGCGAGAACAGCAGCAACGCGAGGCCGACGACGTGGAGCAGTCCGTGGA